>CAVQZU010000134.1:0-318814 GCA_963718485.1 uncultured Acidobacteriota bacterium | reverse complement strand
CTCCGTGAGAAAAGTCTGCTGATAAGTGATACCCGCCTTGAAATTGTGAATGCCTTTCACGTGGGAGATATTCGAACGCACACCGGCATTGGTTAGTCTGCGATCTTGAGCGATGGACTCTAGTTGAAGGTCACTCAGATCGGCGAAAGGATCGCGGCTCGGATAGTAGTTGAACTGGTCATGCCGCACGAAAACGCCCAAGGTGAACACCGTGTCTGAACCGATGACGTGCGTCCAGGTTGGCGCGATGTTGAATGTTTTGATCTGCGCGCGTTGATCGGCCGGACCGACTGGATTGCCGTTCGGATCCAACCCGCCGGTATCAATAAACCATGCGCTCGCAAATTGGGAGTCCAATGAATTGGGGACTTGGAACCAGGAACGCGTGAATCCCAGGTTCCAATGAATCGAATCCGCAGTCGAAACTTGATAGTCGAACCGGTCGAAAACGTTTTCTTCATTTCCCTTTGAATGCAACGTGGCGAGTTCAGGAGGATCGAGAAACCGGCCACTCCTCAGGCCGTTTACCGCGACGAAATTCCCCCACTTCTGTCCTCCATACGAGAAGTCCAAATCCACATTACCCTGCCCGAACGTTCCGTAAGAAGCTGTTACGTCACCGTGCGGGGTAGTAACTCCTTGGCCTGAGCGGGTTGTCACGTCAATGATTAGACTGGTTTTGTCTCCATATTCGGCAGGTGGCGCCCCAGGGATCACCTCGAGCGAAGCAATCGAGTCAAGAGGGATCTGGTTTGAAAAAACCTTGCTTTGCTGGTCTGTGATGGGCTGCCCATCGACCGAGAACGAATTTTCGGCGTGATCGCCTAACCCGTGAAAAAGACCATTCGAATCAGCAGCGACGCCAGGTGAGGCGAGCGTCACAAGCGAACTCACCGAGGAGGAGGCACTCTCGAGAGGAAGCTTGTCGAACAACTGCCGGTCCACGTCGGTGTGCGCCGTCGAGTCAGTCTCGATCAAATCTCCCGCCGCTTCAACTGTTACCGACTCGGCGGCTTGCCCCAGCGTCAGGCTGACTTTCACATTCACAGGAACACCCGAGCGAACATCCACATCGTGTGCCTGCGAGGCAAACCCTGGCGCTGTTACCGTCATGTGATACGGGTTGTAAGGCACGTTGGGAAAGTTGAAATTGCCCGAGGTATCGGTCTTGGTTCCGCGCGATCCAAACCGCTGACCACGTTGTGGATGTTGACCGTCGCATTGACAACCACCGCCCCCGAAGGATCCGTCACCGTTCCATCTATCGTTCCCGAGTTTCCTACCTGTGCCTGAACGCCGCCTCCAAGGCATAACCAACTCAAAAGACAAATCTGCACGGCCAAGAGTGCTCTGGCAAATCTCATGAAGTTCCCCCCCAAGAGGAATTTCGGCCCTGCCGAACGTTCGCAGCAGCGGATGAATGAATCTGAGTGCGCCCCAAAGGACGCGAAGTATAGGAGAAGAATTTGTTTTGGACAGCGAGGTTAAGCAGGTGGTGCGCGGGGAATGCTTAGAATGCTGGCGGATTCTACCGTAGAAGTTCGAACTTGGAATGGGGCGAACCGCGCAACGCGCAGCGGGACATCGACCTGTGTCTGCGCCGCCGGTTGAGGAATGGCCGCATGCGCGATGTGGCACACCTGACAGGTGCAATGCGCTTCATCGTGCGCGTCGCCATCGTAGTGGACAACTACCTGCGCGCCCAAAATCAATACCGTCAGGATCAGCGGTAGAGCCACGAGGCGAAGTGGGAGTCGTTTTGACATAAGAAAACGCTAAACCCGTCCGTATCGTAACCTTGTGTACACCTAGGGGCAAGGGCTTTTTTACCGGTCGATGTACAGTTCGGTAGGCAAGCCGCATCGCCACAGCAATTGTAGCCACGATTGGGATCGTGCTGGGGTCTGAGTGCGTAATTAAGGAGGCCGTGGTGGAATCTCGTACCATCTCATCGTTAATCTCCGAATTGAAGACGGATGGGGATATCACGCAGGTGTGGGTCGCCTACGGCGGGCGATGCCTCGGGCGCCTAGTGCTTCGCGATAAACCCCGCAGCGAGGCTCGTGAAGCTCTAGCGGCTATGAGATCGTTGGGGATTGGCCGATTGATACTGCTCACTGGAGATCGGACTGCTTCGGCTCAAGAGGTAGGGCAGACACTTGGAATGGACGATGTCGTGGCCGAAGTTCTTCCTGCACAGAAGCTTGACGTGGTCCGGGCTGAGCAGGCCGCTGGACGCACGGTCATGATGGTCGGAGATGGAATGAACGATGCCCCGGCACTCGGGGGCGCCGACGTGGGAGTTGCCATCGGTGCTGAACTTAACGAGGTAGCTCTGGGCGGAGCCGATGTGGCTCTGCTAGGCACAGATTTAGGACGACTTCCGCAACTCATCGGATTGGCCGACACCACGCGTCGCGTCATCGGACACAAAACGTCTGGCTCGCGTTTGGGCTTTCCTTAGTTCTCATTGTTCTGGCCCCACGAGGAATTCTGAACCCGCTGACAGGAGCCCTCTGGCAAAGCGTGGCCGTTGTGGTTGTCGTGGCGAACAGTGCTCGAATACTGCGATTCGAGACGCACCGCGGTTTCGCCTCGCCCGGAATAGCAGCACCACGGTAACGATGGAATTGCCTTGACAAGAAAAAGCTAGCGCCAGAGTATGTTTAAAGATAAGACGCATTATGATTGATCCTATAACTCGGCGAATATCGGTTGTCTTGGCGGTCGTGACTCTTCTCGCGGTTTCGACTGTCGCGGTTGCACACGGCCATCCCGACCTGAACTCCGCTGATGAAGCTCACTGCCCGCTCTGCATTGCTGCGCATCGCGCAAAACAGGCTGTTGCTGCCCCGGTTGCAACGCTTTGCTTTTTGGCCGTGGAAACGCCTATTCGAGTTCCCGTAAAAAGTTTACTCGTTGCTTTCATTCAGCCTCGCCTAGCGCAAGGCCGCTCTCCTCCCCAGCTCTAGCGCTTTAGCCTCGTCACACATCGACGAATCGCCCTAGTCAATCGGCTGGCCTCCCTGGCAGACGGTCGGCGGACGGTGATGCGTCTTCTATCCCTACTCGGTCTTCGCCGCCGGTTTAGAAACTCGCCGAGGCCGCTCTAGGTTCGGGAGACGAATTCATGAGATATGCACGGATAGATATGAGCCGACCATTTGCGACGCAGTGCGTGGCCATGCTTGTGGCATTTTCGCTGCTCGGACCACCGGCTGCTTCCCAGGGTCAGCAACAACAGTCGTCAGCGCCACAGCCGACTGATCAGACTACTCCGCAGCAACAAAATCCGAACGTGAAGCCGGGTACCACAGCTGACGTGGACGCAATCGGAAACCGGAATGTCGGGAAAGGACTGGATTTCTATTCCCTCGAGAAAGAGATTGCCCTGGGAAAGCAACTGGCACAGCAAGTCGATAGGGCTGCCAAGTTCGTCTCTGATCCCGTCGTTAATGAATATGTAAATCGTGTGGGACAGAACATCGTACGGAACTCCGACTGCAAAGTTCCGTTCACGATCAAAGTCATTGATTCGGAAGTGGTAAACGCATTCGCGCTTCCCGGGGGATTCTTATACGTCAACAGCGGGCTGATCCTGCACGCCGATGAAGAGTCGGAGCTCGCAGGCGTAATGGGGCACGAGACCGCGCATGTTTGCCTGCGCCATGGTACTAAGAACGCTACAAAAAGCGACATCATGCAGCTGGCTTCGATACCGGCGATGATCTTCATTCCTTATTCGTTGGCCGGATATGCCTTGTACCAAGGGATGAACTTCATGATCCCGATGGCCTTCCTGAAGTTCTCCCGCGACGAAGAGCGCCAAGCCGATTATTTTGGGCTGCAGTACATGTACAAGGCTGGTTACGACCCAAATTCGTTCGTCTCATTCTTCGAAAAGGTGGAGGCGGACGAAAAAAAACAGCCCGGCACTATTCCTAAGGTCTTCGCTGATCATCCGCCCACTCCCGATCGAATTGAGGCGATACAGAAGGAAATTGCCAGCATACTGCCCGCCCGGGAGGAGTACCTAGTGACAACATCCGAATTCGATTCCGTCAAACACCGCCTGGAAATGATTGAAACGAACCAACGGGTGAAGAACGCAAACCCGAATAAGCCGACTTTGCGCAAGAGAACCGATCAAAACAAGGGCGGATCGACCGATCCTGGCGCGGGCAGCAACACCAGCACATCGACAGGGCAGGACACGAGTTCAGATGACGGTGATCGGCCGACTTTAAAGCGCCGCCCGGATGATCAACAGCCTTGAACCTTTTGGTGAATGGGGGAACCAGATGCTACACGATATCGATCGTGTCAGGCGCTTGCTGGCGAACGGCGCGCGTCCGAATTTCTATTTTTGCAGTGCAGGGTCTCGCGCTTCTTGCTGGGATAGGCGTGATCACCGCATATTTCGGTGAGCGCCTGGACCCCTTCAGCGGCGAGGGATCCTTTCACGCCGGTATCGGCATTGCCTCGCATTACGGGGATGAAGTTCGGGCTGTCACAATTCAAAGCGCAGGTTGGAACAGGTGTTAAGCGCGGAGACGTCATTGGATACGAGTGCCAGAGCGGAAGAGCTACCGGCCCGCATTACGAGGTTCTCGTCAACAATGAACCGGTAAATCCGCGGCGGTACCTTCGCACGCTTTCGACTGCACGGGGCATGGGAGGCTATGCGGCAGATTAGGTACCAGTCTTCCGCAGGTTTCAGTGTCACAGGCAGCCGGCACGAACATGGAGAGTTGAAGAAACTGATGCGTGATTACTTCACAACCGTACCGCTTCAAGTGCTGGTGATGCTCGCATTGCTATGCGTCACATATTTGATTCAGCGTTTTTGGTTCATGCAAGCGTGGCGGTTGATCGACAGAGTCGCGCATCCAAATCGGCGAACACTACTGCAGTCCCTCTTATTTATGGCCTCAAGCGCGGTGATTCTCACCGTACTCGACTCGGCGTTTGGTCACATGGTGCCGCGCAGCCGTGTGACCGTTCCCCTGTTTGCGGTAACCAAGCTCTGGATGTCACTTTCTTTTGTGGCCGTCCTTTCGATAAATGTTATCAAAGCGTTTAGTTGGATGTGGGTGGGAATTTCGACCGCCATAGCTCGCGGTCGTCAAAGCTTCGATTACCGCCGAAGGGCATTTGTAGGTTATGCCGTGATTGCTGCTGGAGGGATTCCTTTTGTCGCCGGAAGCTACGGTTTTCTGAGTGAACGCCTGGATTTCAAGATACGAAGAGTCCAAATTCCCACAGTTCGATTGCCGACTGAGTTGAAGGGCCTGAGAATAGTTCAACTAAGTGATTTTCACATGGGTGATTTCATGCTGGCGTCGGACGTTCGACGAGCCGTAGGCATGGCCAACGATCTGCGGGCTGATCTCGCCGTGGTGACCGGAGATTTCATCACGGATATTGGCGATCCATTGGAAAAGTGCATTGCCGAACTGAGTCGCTTGCGCAGTCCGCTGGGCATCTGGGGTTGCAACGGCAATCATGAAATCTATGCGAATGCCGAAGAGTCGGCACGATACCTATTTAAGCGCTACGGCATGCGGCTATTGCGGCAGGAAAACGCAGAAGTCGAATGGTGGGGGGCAAAGTTCAATATTATCGGCGTGGATTATCAGAGAGAACACGTTCCCTACGGTAACAAACCTTTGATGCTCGCGGGAATCGAACCTCTTATCCGGCGCGACATACCCAACATCTTGCTGTCGCATAATCCGAATTCATTCAAACGCGCCGCCGCTTTGGGTATTGAATTGAGTCTTGCAGGGCACACTCATGGCGGGCAAGTTCGAGTTGAAATAGCGGACCGCTCTTGGAGTCCTGCGCGCTTCATGACGGACTTCCCAGGTGGATTGTACAAGCTTCCTCTGGGGGCCGTAGCAGAGACTTTCAGCTCGAAGAACGAGGAAGAACATCAGAAGTCGGCATTTCTCTACGTGAACAGAGGGCTGGGAACAATTGGAATGCCGGTTCGCCTTGGTGTATCGCCTGAGATCACCCTAATCACTCTGGGTGCGGTTGGTTAAGATTCCATCACTCTATGCAACGGGAAAATTAGGAAACATGGATCAAGGTAAAGCTGATGCAACGATCGTTCTGGATCACGCTGGAATGTCAGCCTCGATTATATGTGCGGTGCACTGCGCTCTTTTGCCCCTGGTGTTGATGTTAGTGCCAGCATTGGGGTTGGCATGGCTCGATTCCGCGTGGGTTGACTGGACGATGGTTACGGTCGCAGCAGGCATCGCTTTCAAGGCCCATCGGGCTGGGCATAGACTACATAAGCGCTGTTTGCCCGCGAACGTGGCTCTGGCAGGGATAGCGCTCATCATTACGACGATCTGCCTGTTTAAGGGATCTGTGAGTCAGCATTATGTTCAAGCCTCTGGGGCGCTGCTAATTACTGGTTCTCACTTTCTGAATCGGCGCTTCTGCCGCAAATGCGGGTGTTGTGGACATTCATCGGAGGACTCATGTTCTTCTCAAGACTAGGAATCGCGGTCATGATTCTGGCGGTTGCATCGTTTGTCTTCGCGCAAAAGAAGGCGCCTGAAGAAACCGGCGTTACGCGGGCAACTTTGGACAATGGGCTGCGAGTGGTGATTATCCGCGACCCTCTCGCCCCAGTAGTTACCGTGGAGGAAAACTATCTAGCCGGCGGAGAGGAGACACCGGCGGGATTCCCTGGAATGGCACACGCTCAGGAACACATGGCGTTCCGCGGATGCTCGGAGCTGACGGGGGATCAAATTTCAGCCATTTTCGCGCAGCTCGGCGGTTCAGGTAATGCCGACACCCAACAGAACATCACTCAGTTCTACGAGACCGTTCCCGCAGCTGATCTGGATATTGCTTTGCGCGTCGACGCCGACTGCATGCGCGACATCCAGGATTCGCAGACCGAATGGGCTCAAGAGAGAGGTGCGATCGAGCAGGAAGTGGCGCGCGATCTGTCAAACCCAACCTACAAGTTCATGACCCGCCTGAATGAAGACATGTTCTCGGGTACGGTCTATGGACATGACGCCCTTGGGACCAAGGAGTCGTTTGAGGCGACAACCGGGGAAATGCTCAGAGACTTCTACAAGCACTGGTATGCGCCAAACAACGCAATTCTGGTTATAGCCGGCGACGTAGACCCGAACGCCGTCATGGCCAAGGTCAAGGATTTTTACGGAAAAATCGAGCAGCGGACATCGCCGGCACGCCCAGAAGTCGCGTTGCCGCCGGTAAAATCGGAATCCTTCACGCTTGATAGCAACCTTTCCTACCTGCTGGCGTTCGTTGCCTATCGCATGCCCGGGAGCGGCAGTCCGGATTTCGCAGCTGTTCAGATTCTGGGAGACGTCCTTGGGAGTCAGCGTGGGAACTTATATGCGTTGGTTCCACAAGGCCAAGCGCTCGAGACCGAGTTCGGCCTTGCGGAGACCTATCCGAAGGCCAGCGTGGCTTACAGCGCAGCTGTTTTGCCCGCCCAGGCCGACGCGGCTCCGGTAATCGCGGAGATCCGCAGGATCATGGCCGATTACGCTACAAATGGGGTGCCGGCTGAACTGGTGGAAGCGGCGAAGCGCAAGGAAATCGCCGCTACGCAGTTCCGTCGCAACTCGATTCCAGGCTTGGCTGAAGCGTGGTCAGAAGCACTCGCGGCGGAAGGACGCAACTCCCCCGATGAAGACCTTGAGGCCATCAAGCGGGTCACTTTGGAAGATGTGAACCGTGTGGCAAAGAGTTATCTTGTCGACCAGGCATCCATCGCAGCGGAATTGAAGCCTAAGCCATCCGGCGCGCCGGTGGCCTCCAACGGGTTTGGAGGAGGGGAGCAGTTGACCGCTGCTCCCACCAAGCCAGTTGAACTGCCGTCCTGGGGGGCGTCAAGGCTTCTCTCGCTTGAGAAGCCCCCCGCTCAACCACCTTCCACGGACATGACTCTGCCGAACGGCCTGCGCCTTATCGTCAGAACAGAGAAGATCACCCCGACAATCTCGATAGTTGGAAGCGTCCGGCAAGATCCGCAAATGGAGACGGACCCTGGGAAAGACGGTGTGAGCAGCGTGCTTGAGAATCTATTTTCATACGGCACCAACAATCTGGATCGGCTGGCGTTTCAGAAGGCGCTCGATGATATAGCGGCAGAGGAATCCGCGGGATTCAATTTTTCTTTGGAAGTCTTGAAACCAGACTTCTCGCGAGGAGTGCAATTGCTCGCCGATAACGAACTGAATCCCGCACTCCCGAAGGAAGCATTCGACGTTCTCAAGCCACAAACAGCCCAACTCATCGCTGGAAGGATGAAGAGTCCCGGATATCAAACCGGTCGCGCTCTGAGCAGAGCCTTGCTGCCGGCAAATGACCCTGCCCTCCGGGAAGCGACACCGCAAACAGTCTCGTCCCTAACTCTCGATGACATGCGGCAGTACTACGCCAAGACGCTGCGCCCCGACCTCACCACAATCGTCGTTATCGGCGACATCAACCCGGCAGATGCCAGACGAGTTGTCGAGAAATGGTTCGGTGGATGGAAAGCTAGCGGGCCCAAACCTGACGTCGACCTGCCTCGCGTGCCTGACAACAAGGCTTCCGCCGCTAGCGTGCCGGATCCAAGCCAGCTCCAGGATTCCGTGAATCTTTCAGAAATGGTGGGTATCACGCGATTCGATCCCGATTACTATCCACTTCAACTTGGGAACCACGTGCTCGGAGGCGGGTTTTACGCAACGCGTCTATATCACGATCTGAGGCAAGTGACCGGCTATGTGTACAATGTGGATGTCCGGTTGAACGCTCAAAAAACACGAACCATTTATACCGTCACGTATGCATGCGACCCGCAGAACGTATCGAAAGCTCGAGATCTGATCAGGCGCGACTTGATTGCGATGCGGCAGGAAGATGTAACACCCGCAGAGCTTCAGCAGGCCAAGGCTCTGCTTCTGCGTCAGATCCCGCTCGCAGAATCGAGTGAAAATAGCGTAGCTGGTGGCTTGCTGGCCCGGGCCCAACTGGGTCTGCCACTCGACGAACCAGTACGAGGAGCGCAACTGTACTTTTCGATGAGCGCCGACCAGGTCCGCGCAGCCTTCCAGAAGTGGATTCGTCCCGATGAATTCGTCCAGATTGTTCGCGGACCAGGGCCGCAATAGATGATATGTCGCTCGCTACATTTCGATCTCCTTCCAAAATTGTGGGAACGGTTCTTGTGATGTCGTCAGGAACTCAATTCGAGTCAAAGTCGCCGGCTAAGCGCCACAGCATGTTGCTGGGAATCGTATTTGCGTCACTGATTCTGGGCGTTGGCGCTATGGGACTGGCGAAGGCGCAATCTCCGGATGCTACGTCGCCTCCGGCCACTCCGGATAGCCGTCCGCTGCAGATCGACCGCGGCGCCCAGGGTGCGCAGAACCTGAAATGTGCAGGCTGGTTGCACAGAGAGGAGCTTCTCCGATTTCCGTTCGGCAAAGACACCCGCGACTAAGACTCGATTCCGAATGATATGCAGCACTCCGCCACAGGGTCCTGAACCGCGATCGTTGGCGTTGCCAGCGCTCGAGGTTCACCACGTCCGTTTCCGGAGCTCCCTTGGTGATGATGCGGGGGAAAACCTGATCACCTTGTGTAGCCCTTGCCATCGATACCGGCACGGCGTGGCGTCCCAGCGCTGATAACCCGGGCAGGAATCTGTTTCAGTGGGCTCCCGGGATTCCGTGTTATTTGTTTCTTCCACTCGGTTTGACAGCTATACGCTATTAGCGTATACCCGTGTATGTACGCTAATGGCGTACCATAAATGGAATTCATTGAAGCCCCGGCATTTACTCGGCACGTATCAAATTACCTCCGTGGGGATCAGTTCCGGCAATTGCAGAACGAACTCGCAAGCAATCCGGAGTTCGGTGATTTGATGCCTGGGACCGGAGGATTCCGAAAGCTCCGATGGGGCAGATTCAAGGCGCGGCAAAGGCCGTAGAGGCGGTCTGCGGATCATCTACTACTACTTTTTGGCCGATCAACAAATATGACTGATGACGATTTACGGCAAGGACGAGGCTGCGGACGTCACGCCGAAGGAAAAGAAGGCGCTAAGAAGTGCGGTTGAAGCCGAACTGCGAAATCGTGAGACGAAGCGGCTCGCATTAAAAGCGAGATTACGGAGGGTACGGTGATGGCTAAAAGGAAAGTTCTTGATGAATTGCTGGAAGGCATGACGGCGATGAAGAGCCATCGCGAAGGGACACTCACGTTACGAACCTACAAGGTTGAGTCGGCACCGCTTCCCAAGGTGGACTCAAAAATGATTAAGAACACTCGGAAGAAACTGCGTTGCTCACGAGCGGTATTCGCACGGAAGCTGCGGATCAATGAAAGAACCTTGGAGAAATGGGAACAGGGCCGTGCGCGACCGAATCGTCAAGCAGCGGCGCTGGTACTCCTGGTTCGCAAATATCCAGACACGCTCGAACGCCTGGAAGAGATCGCTGCTGGGTAGGCACATCGGAGCGTAGCATCGGTTCTGAGCAGCGAGAATCGCTGCATCGGATTGGACGGCGTTTTTGACTCCCTAAACTGACAGCTATGGCTGAATGCGAGTCACAACTACCGAACTACCAGTCCATCCGAGGTTGTGCCGTCCAAGATGTCGTCCTCGTACGGGGCTCGATGGCAACGCTGGGCCACTAGGGTTGATACTCGTTGTCCTCGCTAACGCGGGTGAAGAAGGAAGACCGACCGGTGATGTTCAACGCTGAAATCGGGGGGCGGGACGCCGCTTCACTGTGACTCTGCTTCGGGGAAGTCGTCTTCGTGTAATACCGCAGGACCGCCTTTCCCTGACGGCGCTTTCGCCCCATGTCGTTGCAGGATCAGTTTTGCCACTTCAGCAGTCGAATCGTTACCTCGTACAATGACGACGGCCGGTCCACCATGGACGTGAGTGGCGTAGAACTCTTGCCTGCCAATGAAGTCGGGTTGCTCGCCAGAAAGGTCCCGCACATCTCGTTGCTCTGGTGCGTGGAGCAGATGTTTGAGTTCCTCTTCAACGCGCTCTTCTAAGCCCTCCCGAATTGAACCACGAACCCAACGGGCCGTGCGAGCATCGAGATCAGCGTCGCTAATCAGTTCTACTTGCTCGCCGACGATTCCGGAAACTTCTAGATCGCGTATCACGGCCGAGGCATCTGCGTAGGTATCAAACACTCCAACGATTGCTTGATGCATGCCTTGTTACCTCCGGAGAAATCATAACGGCGGTGCTAATTTGACTGCGATTCCAGCGTGGCGTCTATCTTGATGTGTCCGCTCGACACCGTGATTTTGTGTCCCCAAGGTTTAAATCCGGCTTTCTTTACCGACAGCTGGTGCGGTCCAGTCGCAACTCCCACCGTGGAAGGTGTGCTGCCCACGAAATTCCCATCGATCTCGATGTCGGCACCATCGGGATTCGAGGACACCTCCAATTGCGCCCCAGCCGCATAGTCTGCCGATACAGCAGGGGCGTCGGTGGGCTGAAACTTTGCCAGATCCAGCTTTACGTCGCCGCTGATGTACGCCGTCACCTCGGTCCCTGGGGGGATGGTGACATCCTTCCCATGCATGAGAAGAAAGGCCGGGGCCGCCGGCCAGACGATCAAGCTCGTGGCGACCATGCCTCCGGCCATGATCCCCGTGTGACTCCCTCCCTGGCTCTCCTTCACAGCGCGTGGTGCTACCTTTTCTCCATCCGCGACCTGGACGCTGTCGATGTTTACATCGAGTTTGCCACCACGACCCATCCGTCTTTTCGCATGAGCGGTGGTTACGGTTCCTGACGCGGCGCTGCCCTTCGGGATGACAACAATTCTGTTGATGCTTACTTCTTCGGCCACCTCGAAATCCACTCGATCGCCAACGTGGGCGTCGGCGGAGGACAAGCTGCGTCCCAGGCTGAGTTTCACGGGGGTTCCATCCTCCAGAACGAAACCCTTTGAGGGAGCCGTAGGCTGAGGGTTTGCCGACTCATTTTGGCTGGACGGCGGAGGCGACGAACTCGATTGCGCCACAGCAGTCGACAGCATGCAACCGACGATAATCAAACTACCAAGCGCGGCAGACATAGCGCACGGCCTCCCAGTGAACCATTTGATCAAATAAAGGAAGGAAACACAGTGTGCCGCTCAGAAAACACACGGGACCGACACCTGTAAAAGACATGCTCCCTCAACACAGGGGGAGGGGAAGCGGCGGCTTCATATGGCGTCGCCTCCCGCTCTGTTAGGACCGTCCATATCAGGTGAGATGGTAGAGCGTTCGATTTGGTGGCAAGTATTTTGGCGTTTTCCACACCCATCGAGTCGATGACCTGGGCTTCTCTCCCCCTGCCTGTCTTTGATGCGGTCACCGAATCATCGATGTCTCGCCACTTGCGCAGCGCACGAAGCCTCCCAGGAAGAAAATCGAGAATTACCGTGATCCTATTGGAGTGCCTGGGCCACTGTTTATTAAGGGTCTGAAGGGCTCAATCCGGTAAATACGCGAGTCCGGGTAACATTTGTAGCAGGGTGGTAGCGTTCGGGAACCCGCATAAACGTTGGCCTTTCGGCGAAAACTCTCCGCCAGTCAGACCGGAAACGCTAGGAGCTCGCCAGCTCTAGCCAGATGTCGACCGCAACACGCAAAAGTCATTCCTGCGTCCCGTCGCAATCTCGGCAAAGGATCCACAGAGCTATGCCATTGCGTTCTCCCGTGCAACTCCTATTGCTGCCATCCGCCCCCGAGTGCCTTGTAGAGTTGTACGAGGCTCTGATATTCGTTGCCTCGGGCCTGCGCCAGGATGAGTTCCTCATCAAAGAGCGACCGTTGGCCGTCCAGCACTTCGAGATACGTGGTAGTGCCTCCGGCGTAGCGCATAGTCGACAGACGCACGGATTCTGTCAAGTCAGCGACGGTCTGTTCCTGCCGAATTCGCACTTCGTGAAATTTCTGATAGCCGATCAGCGCGTCGGACACATCTCCGAACGCATGCTGGATCGCCTGCTTGTAGGCGGTCAAAGCCTGCTCGTGCTGCGATTCCGCCAAGTGCAGGTTTCCGCGTAGCGCTCCGCCAGTGAAAATCGGTTGGCTCACCTGGGCGCCGTAAGACCAGATTCCAACCTGTGAACTCATCAAGCTCGAGAAAGCGCTGCTGCGGCCAAAACCGCCGCCGCCCGAACCGGTCAGCGATATTTGCGGGAAAAATTCAGCTCTGGCAACGCCAATTTCGGCATTCGCGGCCACGAGCATTTGCTCGGCTTCGCGAATGTCGGGCCGGCGTTCGAGCAGCGCGGATGGCAGCCCTGCGGGCACGTCGGGAGGAAGGGCCTGCTCGGCGAGCGAGTGTCCGCGCGGCACAGCTTCGGGGTAATCGCCCATGAGAATGCTTATGGCATCTTCCTCCTGGCCGATTTGCCTCTCGAGATCCGGGATCTGCGCATTTGCAGTGTCGAGCACTTGCTGCGCCTGAAGCACATCGAGTTTTGTGGCGACGCCGTGGTCGAGCCTGAACGAAGTGAGCTTGACCGAACCTTCCTGCGTCTTGACCGTGTTCTGCGTGATTTGCAGCTCGAGATCGAGCTGCAAGAGCGTGAAGTAGTCACTCGCGAGGTCGCTTACCAGCGTGAGTGTCACGGTGTGCTGCGCATCCTCGGTGGCCAGGAGCTGCGCGCGCGCTGCCTCTGTCGCGCGCCGCAGTCGCCCGAATAGGTCCAATTGGAACGCGGCGTCCGCAGTCAGAGTCAGAAAGTTGTATTTCGTCTGAAAGTTCGGCTCTTTTCCGCCGGCGAAATTGCCGTTCCCTTGCACTTGCGGAAAAAGATTGGACCGGGTGATCGCCAGCCGAGCGCGCTCGGCGTTGATGCGCTCGGTCGCCAGTTGGAGGTCGTAGTTCTGCCTGAGTGCCGTGCGGATGAGCTCTTGCAATTCCGGGTCCTGAAAGACTTGCCACCAGGGAAGGTCCGCGAAGGAAGCTGTTTGGGCCTGGGGAGTTTCCCGCAGGTCGCGGAATGTGGCCGGAGTCTGGACGGCGGGCTTATGGTAATTGGGGCCCACCATGCATCCGCCTATGAGACTCGATCCCAGAAGGAGGAAAGATAATGGACTCAGTCTCTTCATGAATAGCTCCGGTGTTCGTCCCGGTCGTTTTCGCCGATAGTCCATTTCAGTCTCCCGGCGCCGGTGCGGGAGCTTCCGGCGCCGCTGTAAGCGCGCGCTCCTTGCCTGCGCCTGACCATTTCTCGACGAGGTAAAAGACTGCCGGTATTAGAAAGATACCGAGGATGCTCGCGGCAAGCATGCCGCCGATCACCGCAGTGCCCATGATCTGCCGAGCCACGGACCCGGCGCCGGTGGCGATCCACAAGGGCACGCAGCCCAGGATGAACGCAAATGAAGTCATTAGAATTGGGCGAAGACGAAGCCGAGCTCCCTCGAGCGCAGCGTCCGCGAGGGGTTTCCCTTTCTCGTATTCGTCTTTGGCAAACTCAACGATGAGAATTGCGTTCTTGGCCGTCAAACCGATGAGCATGACCAGACCGATTTGCGAGTAGACATCGCTTTCGATCTGCACCGCATAAGGCGGAAAAAACCAACCTGCAACTGTCCGCCGGAGCCAGAGGACTGCAAACGCGCCGAAGACAGCGACCGGCGTGCTCAACAACACGCTGAAAGGTAATGACCAGCTTTCGTAGAGCGCCGCCAGGATCAGGAAGACAAACAGCAGTGAGAACCCGAAGACCACCCAAGCCGGGACACCTTGCCGCGCTTTCTGTTCCTGATACGAGATACCCAGATAGTCAAAGCCCATTTCGCCGGGCATGGTTTGCTTGAAAACATCTTCGAGGGCAGCGGTCGCTTGGCCCGAGCTGTAGCCCGGCGCGGCGTTGCCATTGATTTGCGCTGAGCGGTATTCGTTGTAGCGCATGGTAAATTCGGGACCGATTCGCGATTTAATCGATGTCAAAGCTGAGAGCGGGACGCTGTCGCCCTTGTTGTTGCGAACGTAAAACTGCCCGACGTTGCCCGCATCGGCGCGATAATCTCCTTCCGCCTCAACGTAGACCTGCCACTGGCGCCCGAAACGGTTGAAGTAGTTGACGAACAGACCGCCCATGAACGTTTGAATCGTCCGGTAGACGTCGTTGAGCGGCACACCAAGCTTCAGGACTTTGTCACGGTCCACGTCGACGAACTTCTGCGGGACGCTCGGGAGGAAAGTGGTGCTCAAGCTCGCAATTTCGGGGCGCTGGCGGGCCGCAGTCATGAATGTGTTCAAATTCTTTGCCAGGAATTCGACATCGTTGCCGGCCCGGTCTTCCAGGACGAAGGTGAATCCTCCGGAAGTGCCCACGCCCGGGATTGCCGGCGGCGAGAAGCTGAACACCGTTCCTTCCGGCAGCCGGCTGAGTTCCCGATTCAAACGCGCTTTGATCTCTTGAAATTGCTCCGCCCTGCTGGTGCGTTCGTTCCAGGGTTTCAAGGTGACGAAAAAGAAAGCGTTGTAACTGGTGCGCACATAGCTGATCAAACTGAATCCGATGATGGCGGTCGAATACTGGACGCCGGGAGTATTCATAAGAATTTTTTCAACGCTTCTCGACGCTTCATTCGTGCGTTGCAGCGAGGCGGCGTTGGGGAGTTGCATGTTGACGTAGAAGTAGCCCTGGTCCTCGTCGGGCAGAAAGCTCGACGGCACGCGCGCGCCAAACAGACCGGCCGCAACCGAGAAGGCGGCGAGCAACGCGACCACTACGGCGCTTTTCCTGATCAACCCTCCGCACAACCGCACGTAGCCATCGGTCGCGCGTCCAAACACTCGGTTGAACCAATCAAAAAACTTCCTGACCAATCCGTCGCTCTGCTTCTTGGGTCGAAGAAGCAAAGCTGCGAGCGCTGGGCTGAGCGTGAGCGCGTTGAACGCCGACAGAAGTACCGAAATCGCGATGGTTACCGCGAATTGCTGGTAGAGACGCCCCGTAATGCCTGGAATGAAAGCGGTGGGGACGAATACGGCGGAGAGAACCAGCGCGATTCCGACGACCGGGCCGGAAAGTTCTTCCATGGCCTTCAATGCCGCGGCCTTGGAGGTCATGCCTTCCTCGATGTGACGCTCCACGCCTTCAACCACCACGATGGCGTCGTCGACCACCAGTCCTATCGCCAGCACCAGCCCAAACAGAGACAGTGTATTGATTGAGAAACCAAACGCGGGGAATAGCACGAATGTTCCGACAAGCGAAACGGGCACAGCCAGCAGCGGAATCAGTGTGGCGCGTACGCCCTGCAAGAAGATGTAAACCACCAGAATAACGAGAACGAGAGCAATCACCAGCGTTTTAAGGATTTCCTTGATGCCTTCGGTAACAGACTGAGTCTGGTCAACCGCGACGGCGTAGTCCATATCTGGAGGAAACCGCTGCTTCATCTTGGACATCAGGTCTCTTACGGCTTTCGCGGCCTCGACGGCATTCGAACCGGGCAACTGGTAGGTCGCCACGGCGGCGCTGGGCTGCCCGTTCAGACGGCTCATGACGCTGTAGTCCTGCGATCCGAGCTCAATGCGCGCAACGTCGCGTAGACGCACGATTCCGGTATCGGGAGTCTCACGCACCACGACATTCTCGAATTCTTCCGGGGATACCAGACGGCCCTGGGCGAGAACCGAATAGGTGAACTCCTGGCCTTTCGGTGCCGGCTCTCCTCCTACCTTCCCCGCCGGATTCACGGTGTTCTGCGCCTGCAGGGCGCTCACGATGTCCGGGACAGTGATGCCAAGTTTGGCTAACTGGTCCGGCTTCACCCACAGCCTCATCGCATATTGGCCGGCACCGAGTACCTGGACATTTCCGATGCCGGGCAAGCGGCTGAGAGGATCGTTCAGGTTGATGTAGGCGTAGTTGGCAAGGAATTTGGCGTCGTATGTGCCGTGCGGCGAATAGAGGTCAAGCAATACGAGAGGGGCGGTTACCGATTTTCGGACGGTAATTCCATAGTTGGTGACATCTGTCGGGAGCTGCGAAGCCGCCTGGGTCTCGCGAGATTGCGTGAGAATCAAATCATTGTTGGGGTCGGTTTTTATATCAAAATCCACGATCAATGTCGTTGTCGAGTTGCCTGTGGCGTTCAAGGAGTACATGTAGTTGGCGTTATCCACCCCGCTCATCTGCTGCTCGATGGGAGCGGCAACCGCTTGCTCGAGCGTTTGCGCGTCCGCACCTACGTAGGTGGACAACACCTGAATCTCGGGTGGCACGATGTTCGGGAACTGGGCGACCGGCAAGCTAGAAATCGTGATGGCCCCGACAATCACCATAACTATCGAAACGACGATCGCGACGATGGGCCGGTTGATGAAGAACTTTGACATGCGGCTTACCTCCCCTTGGTCTGTTCGGACTCGGCGACGAAGGGTTTTGGATTCACCTGCATGCCTGCGCGCACTTTCTGAAGGCCGTCGGCCACAACGCGGTCACCCGGTTTCAGCCCCTTTTGGATAATCCACTGGACGCCGCTGTGGTCGCCGACTTCCACGGGCTGAATACTCACTTTGTTCTCACTGTCCACCAGCGCAACTTGATAGCTGCCCTGAAGTTCCGCCACCGCGCGCTGCGGAACCAGAAGAGCGCCCTTTGCGATTCGATTTGCCGCCCGAACTTTTCCGTAACCGCCGGGTCGCAGAATATTCCCCGGGTTGGGAAAGAGCCCCGCGATGCGGATCGATCCGGTACTTAGATTCACTGCGCGATCGGCGAAGTAGATGTATCCCGGGTGCTCGTAGGTCATGCCGTCGGCCAGAATGAGGTCGAGCGGCTCTCTCTTGAATTGGGCTTCCCGCTCGGAATGCGTTGGAAACCTTCGGTTGAAAGCGAGGTATTCGGTCTCGCTCACGGTGAAATAGACCTTGATGGGGTCAACCGTTGAAACGGTTGTGACCGGCATGCTGTTCGTGGTTACCAGCGCGCCGACCTGAAGCTGGGCTTGTCCGGCGATACCATCGATGGGAGCGCTAAGCCGCGTAAAGCCGAGATTCAGTTGTGCGGTTTCGACCGCAGCCTCTGCCGTCTTGATTTGAGCCTGGGCCGTCGCCACGGTAGCTTTCGCTGCCAAATTATTTTGAACCGCGTTGTCGAGATCCTGCTGGCTGGCCGCCTGCTCCCTCGCCAGGGGCGTGTATCGGTCTACATCGAGTTGAGTTCTGCGTTGGACCGCTTCGGCATTAGCGAGTTGCGCCTCGGCTTGGGCCAGTTGTCCTTCGGTCTGGTCGAGCACGGCCTGAAAGGGCCGCGGATCGATTTCAAACAGCAGTTGGCCCGCTTTCACAAAATCTCCCTCTTTATAATCCTGCCGCTGTAGGTAGCCTGTGACCTGTGCTCGGACGTCTGCGTTCACGAACCCATCCAGTGTCCCGATCCATTCGCTGTAGAGGCCGACGTCTCTCTGCTCGACCTGGGCCACGGTCACCTCGGGTGGTGCCGTGATTGCGGCGCCTGACACGGCTTTGGAGCGCGTAACGCGGTTGAGGACCAGAACCATAACGACCAAAAAGACTACGCCGGCCATTACCAAAGTGCGTCTGCGAAGAGAATCCATCTTTATCTCCCACGGCGCTTGCTTGCGTCGCTTGCGGCACGTGCCCAACCATCTGGCTCACGATCACCGGGTTGCCCGCAATGAAGCGAAGACTGTTCGGGCTTGGAGGAGTATAGGGCAAAAGAACCAAGCACCTCGCCACCCTTCGTCAAAATCGGCTCAGACCACGCCGCGCGAATCCCGTTCTGGATGCCAAGGTCTCGGTACTCATCAAGCCAGTTTATGTCGGTTGCAACATCAGCCACGACGACTCGCTCTTTCAAAAGCGCGGCGGCGCCGCGGCAACCAGCGTGCGGAGAGATGGTCCGTGGGCTGATTACTCCGAGCCAATCGCCAGCGACGAGGGTGCCGGCGCTATGCCGAAGGCGTTCTCCATCTGGATCCATCAACAAGACCGCCGGCGAAGCCTCCACGTGGATGGAACAGCACCGATCGTTCAGGATGTCCTTTAGGCGTCCGCCATCGGCGATCATCTCAAGCGTCCGCTTTTCGGCAGCGCCCAGCGATTCGATCCGTTTCCGATCTTCGATGTCGGTCGCCGTCCCGTACCATCCCACAATTTCATGGGCTTCGTCGCGGAGCGTTTCAACTCGGAGCAGGAACCAACGAAAGACGCCGTCGGACCGGCGTAATCGCACTTCGCACTCGCTCGCCTCATGGTCGCGAACGGTTCCCCATTCCGCCTTCAATCTCGGGAGGTCTTCTGGATGAATCGCGAGCTTCCATTTCTCACCATGCGCCTCTTCGGGGTAGAGACCTGTATAGTCGCGCCATCGTCGGTTCAGGAACTCATTCGAACCATCCAGAAAACCGCACCAAGCGATTGTGGGGATCGTGTCGATGATCTTTCGGAGCCGCGCCTGCGACTTCTTCGACGCGACGAGCGCCTTCTCGAAATCCTCTCTGGTCTCGGTATTGCTCTGAAACAGCAGCAATTTCATTCCCTTGAGACACGGCCAAACTAGCTTTAGGTAGGCAGGCCGATTTCGGAAGGACGCTTAGGTCTAGGTTGGGGCGAGGTTTCGACGCGCTCATACCTCTTTTAAGCGGTCTTAGAGAAACATTGTTGTTATGATGCGCATTCCGGGCTTTGGGGCACAATTGAGACGGTTACGGGCTGCGAGTTTCTCTTCACGAGGCTTTCGGTCCAACTAGCCACGCGAACCGGTTAGAGTCGTTCACGGCGGAAGAATGGCTCTCTTGGTCTGGTCTTGGTCCGTCTAGCAAATATCTCGAACCGATCGTCCGCGCCGGAGAATAAATTTGACTCGCGCACCCGCAGGTCGTAGTCGGAGAGGTGCACAGTTCGTGCACCGTCTGCCTCACTCGAGGGGTTCACTCCACGACGGCTCCCCCCTTGAGTGCGTGCGGGCATCCCGAATGCCCTCATAGCCAACGCATAGTTTACGCAAGCACCGCCTCACATCCCTTCCGCAAGACTGAACTCCCTGCTGCGCGCAGCTCCCCCAGAGAAGCCATCCACGATTCGGCCCTGTGGGCCTTCGTCCGTACGAAGAACGAATCCATTTTCCCAGACCCGGCAGCTCATCCAGGATTGTCAATGGGTTGCATTGAAGGCCGTTTGGTAGTAGAACGTAGCTGATGCGCCGCCTTCAAGCACTCGTTTTGTTGGCTACTATGCTCTCGAGTGCCATGTTGACGTTCGCCGAAGCAATCCCTCACTCAATTGCGTGCTGTTGTTCCGGCACTATGTGCCCGATGCATAAAAGCGGCTCGTCGCGGCAAAGTCCGCACGGAAAATCTCTTTGTGGTTCGACTAAAGGGACTACCGAAGAGTGCAAGATGAGCACTTGTGATCCGCATTCTGATAACGGCATTCTGCAATCTACGCCCGAGGCGGTTCTTCCACTTACTGAGGTTTTGCTGGTACCCGAGAATGAACGCATCTCGGTTGTGTCTGAATACACGAAAGAGCCTTCGCGACTCATTTTGCCTCCAGATCAACCTCCCCGCCGTTAAACCACACTTCGCCAACTAATCACCTAAGAATTCCTCCACGCTCCACATAAGGTCGGGGATTGGGGGATTGCCATCGCAACGCCATCGAGGGCGACATGGCCAGGCGTGGCACGCTGAGCCGCCAAGAAGTGACGCCTTGTCAACTAGGAAACGGAAGTTAGAATTCGCCAGAGAGTGCACGGAGGATCAGGAAAATGCGAAATGTGAAATTGCTTGTGTCTGGTTTAGTTCTGCTTCTTGCTGGATATCTTCACGCGGCCGACAAGATGCCTGGGGGAGTTCAGGCACGGAAAACAGACTCTGGAATGGTTGTTTTGGCCGATGCCAAGGGTATGACTCTCTATGCGTCCGACAAAGACATGAAGGGCATGTCCATGTGCAGCGGGCAATGTGCACAAAACTGGCCACCATTGACCGCTACAGCAGACGCGAAGCCGATGGGGGATTGGACGGTGGTAACCCGAGATGACGGTTCTAAACAATGGGCCTACAAAGACAAACCACTCTACACATTCATCAAGGATACCAAACCTGGCGACACCGCCGGGGATGGTGCTGCCAAGGGCAATTGGCATGCCGTTATGCCTTGATTCGGTTTGAACGAAGAGCCGTGCTCGCTATGGCGAGCACGGCTCTTCCAATCGCAGTTGACACGGAAGCTGTGCCGCGGCATACGCGGCTACGAATTGCCGTTCATCCGGAATCGGAATCGGAGACCTCCCATGCGGAAGTGCATCGTATTTTTGTTCGTGATTGGGTTCCTCGCGGCCGTACCCTTTGCGCAGGCGACCATTTTTGGAAGTATCCGCGGAATTGTTCACGATCCGCAGCACCGGCCAATCGCTGGCGCGGATATAAAATTACAAGCGGCAACGTCCGCGTTCTCGCTGGCGACACAAACGGATCAAAACGGTGAATTCACCTTTAATCCTGTGGCCGTTGGAGATTACATCGTCACCGTAAACCGCCCGGGCTTCGCCAGTGCGAAGCAAAACATCACGGTCATCGCCGAATCCTCGCCCGTTCTTCACTTTCCTCTCGATATTGCGTCCGTAAACGAAACTGCCACGGTATCCGCACAGCCTGAAGTGACAAACATAGATTCTTCGACCCCGACCACGCTTGTGGACCGCCAGGACATCGCGCGCACCCCCGGCGCAGATCGTACCAACAGCCTGCAAATGATCACCGATTACGTCCCCGGCTCGTATGTCACGCACGACCAGCTGCACGTCCGCGGGGGCCACCAGGTCAGCTGGCTCATCGACGGGGTGCCCATTCCCAACACCAACATCGCCAGCAACGTAGGCCCACAAATCGATCCCAAAGACATCGATTATCTCGAAGCGCAGCGCGGCGGTTACGACGCCGCATACGGCGATCGTACCTACGGTGTCTTCGACGTCGTGCCGCGAACCGGCTTCGAGCGTAACAATGACGCCGAACTCGTGACCAGCTTCGGAAACTGGTACCAGACCAACGACCAGATCAATTTCGGAGGCCACACCGAACGCTTCGCCTATTTCGCCAGCCTCAACGCCAATCGCAGCAATTACGGTCTACAGACCCCAATCGGGCAAGTCTTCCACGACGCCGAAAATGGCTTCGGCGGATTTGCTTCCTTCATCCTCAACGTCAACCCCAATAATCAATTTCGCCTGGTCACATCCCTTCGCCGGGATTATTACCAGATCCCCTACAATCCCGATCCCCATGATTCCAGCAGCGGCCTTCGCGACGCACAGCAGGAATCCGACGCCGTACTGGATTTCTCCTGGGTGCACACGATAAATTCGAATCTCGTCCTGACGGTTTCGCCCTTCTATCACTACAACAGCGCCAATTACAAAGGCTCGTCCAACGACTTCCCGATCGGCACCACCGACGAACGCGGCTCGAACTACGGCGGCGCGCAGGCCACTCTCAACGTCCACTTCATCAAGAACGACGTGCAGGGTGGTTTCTACGGATTCGGGCAGCACGATAACCAGCTCTTCGGCCTGGCTTTCAACGATGGCAGCAGCACAAATTTCCGCGACCGGGAACTCGCCACTGGCGGGCTGGAGTCCGTGTTCGTGGACGACAAATTCAAAGTAACCTCATGGCTCACTATGATGGCCGGCCTTCGCTACACCCATTTCTCGGGCGAGCTGTCGGAAGGCGCCACCGACCCGCGATTCGGCGTAGCTCTGCAAATACCGCATCTCAATTGGGTGTTCCGCGCATTCTATGGAAAGTATTATCAGGCTCCGCCACTGCTCACGGCGTCCGGCCCTCTGCTCGATTTCGTCACCAGCCAGAATTTGGGCTTTATTCCGCTGCACGGCGAGCGCGACGAAGAAAGCCAGGTCGGTGTAACGATCCCGTTCCGGGGATGGGCTTTGGATGCCGGCGCCTTCCAGACCCGGGCGAAAAACTTCTTTGACCACAACAACGTGGGAAATTCCGATATTTTCTTCCCGCTAACGATTGACGGCGCTCGCATCCGCGGCACGGAAGTTACCCTGCGCTCGCCCCGTCTCTGGAATCGTGGTCAAGTGCATCTCGCCTACTCGAACCAAGTGGCCGAAGGCCGCGGTGCCATCACCGGCGGCCTTACCGATTTTTCTCCGCCCGATGTCGGCTACTTTTTCCTCGATCACGACCAGCGAAATACGCTGAATGTCGGCTTCGATGCCAACCTCCCGTGGCAAGTCTTCGCCGCGACGAACATGTACTACGGCTCGGGCTTCTCGAACGGCTCGCCAGGAGATCCGTTTCCGGGCGATCACCTGCCGCAGCACACCACGTTCGACGTTTCCGTCGGCAAATCCATCCGCGAAAAATACTCCGTATCCGTCACGGCTCTCAACGTAGCGAACCGCCATCTATTAATCGACAACAGTGTTACTTTCGGCGGTTTCCACTACAATGACCCACGCGAAATCTATGTCGAATTCCGCTATCGCTTTCACTACTGAGTGAGAAGCCGTATGATCAACAAATTTCTCATACCCGCTGCCTCAAGAGCTTCAATTGCTCTGCTGGTCGCGTTGCCGTGGCTTCTGACTGCCTGCCGAGATTCTTCGAAACGCTATTCCCTACAAGGACGCGTGCTGGGGAAAAGCGACTCGACGCGGCAAGTCACCGTTAACCATGGCGACATTCCCGGATTTATGGCGGCGATGATCATGCCTTATCCCGTTAGAGATACCCAAGGATTCCAAGAGGTCCAGCCTGGAGACCTCATTACCGCAGATATCGTTGTCGGTAGAAATAATGACTATTGGCTCGAGCATCTGACCGTAAAGGACAAGACGGGGCGCGGATCAGTATCATCGCTAGCTTCGCATGCGCTTCTTCCAGGCGAACAAGTCCCGGATATACCTCTGACAAATCAGGATGGGAAGGCCCTGCATCTCACGGAATTCAGGGGTAAGGCCGTTCTGATAACTTTTATCTATACGCGATGCCCCTTCCCAACCTTTTGTCCTCTCATTAGCAGCGAGTTCGCGGCAATCCATAAGGAGTTGGCAAAAACACCGGAGGACTACGCGAAGACGCACCTCATAAGCATCAGTCTCGATCCCCAATACGACACTCCGCCGATCATGCGGAAGTATGGTCTAAGTTACCTCGCAAACGATCCCGCTGGATTTGAACACTGGGACTTTGTCTCAACCAGCCCGGATGATCTGAGAAAGCTTGCGACAGCGTTCGGACTTGAATATTTCCAGCAGGAGAACCAGATATCTCACACCATGAACACAATCTTGTTGGCCACGGATGGAACTGTTTCCTTTAACTGGCCGGGAAACGAATGGAAGACTGCCGAT
The DNA here is from genome assembly GCA_963718485.1 of uncultured Acidobacteriota bacterium. Taxonomy (GTDB): domain Bacteria; phylum Acidobacteriota; class Terriglobia; order Acidiferrales; family UBA7541; genus Palsa-295. Next base: position 294,404 of record CAVQZU010000134.1, on the reverse strand, counting down.
GTAATCTCGGCTTTGCGACGAGCAGCAGCCATCAAAGAATAAGGCGGGGGGACGAAATGAAGAGGCAGACGGTGGCTCTTCGCTCGTCCATTTTTGTTGATGGTATTGATGCTTCTGTTCGAAGCGTTTGCTCAACAATCTCTGAATGCCCGGAACTGCCAATCGGTCGTCCAGCATGGCTACCCACATGTCCGCGGTGACGATGCCGTACTATGTGGGTAAGGCCGGAGATCTGCGGAACATTACGGCCGGGAACCAGTTTCAGGCCGGCATGGTTGTCAAAGGCAATGACGCACACCTTGAAAACATCAAGGCGATCAATCACGGAAGAAGAACCGTGTTCACAGGGGCAGTTTTTCTCTCGATGATTTGCTTGTCTTGCTGCTCGGGTGGGAGTGGAAGCAGCAACGGGCCATTAGAGGCCCAGCGCAGAGGTGAGCGCCTCTATAATTTCTGGTGTGCCCCGTGTCACGAGGCAAGTGATCTCCATCTCGTCAAGGACCCACCCAAGCTAAGGGGGATATTCTTTCGGCCAACACTGCCGAGCGGCGCTCCGGCGACAGACGAGCAGGTCCGAAAGACAATCTCAGAAGGCCGGGGCATCATGCCACCGTTCCAACAGAGTCTCAAGGCGGGTGAGGTCGATGACTTAATACAGTTTCTTCACACCTTGAAGAACGAATGATAGGGTGACCGTGATGATCGTCGCGATCTCGTTCAAGTGCGACAAGTGGCTTCACCCTGGGTCTGTTGGTAACGCTTGATACCCGGAGCGGACGCAGCGGTGGATGAACGTGCAGGAGAAGGAGAAGAATCCGAGAAGGGCAGAAAGGATCTTCCGATTTGTGACCTCTGGCCTGCCAAAGATGCGGGTCGCTGCACAAGCTCGAGGTGCATGCCATCGGTGCCACCACGGTAGTCGACCGTCGATTTGAACGATGACGTCTTTATCAGATCAAAGCTACCCCTGGCCCCCGGGTGAAAAACCGCAATGTCTCGTTCGGCCACCTAAACCTTTGACGATATCCACACGATGAACGCAGACGATTCTACTTAATGCTCTTTCGTTTCGCCTTGCATGCGAATTACTCAACTGAGGGATCGTCCCAGCCGTTTCCCAGCCCTTTTCAGCCTGCTCTTTTGGGACTTTAGCAGCTTCGACACAGCCGCGATCTCTCTTGAGCCCGCCGCAGCCAACTGATGCGCGGTGCGGTCTGCCTTTCCAAGTACTGCCCCGATTTTTACGGCGGCTTCGGTCAGGGTTGGGTTCGACGATTGACTGCCAGCTCCTAGGCCGACGCCCTGATGTATCTTGGGGGATGAACCGCCACGTGCATGCTTGGAGCGCCTCGTTCCTATCCGTCGTTTCGTGCGGTTCGCCGTCGAGCGTACTGATTTCTTTGCCGTAGTTTTGCGTTTGCGCATCGGTCACACCTCCGGGTGTGGTGAGCATGAGAACGGGGGCCGCGTTGCATGAGAGCCTATCTTAGGTCGAATCGCCACGCCTCGCCATCCACAGAAGCGCTCAACATTCGAGGGAAATGCTGGTAGTCGGAATTTGCCCGGCCGTGTTGGAAGACGTGGGGCTTCGAAGTGGGCAAGTTCGCTCACGCGACCGGGATACGTTTCCGAATACGCGAGCGCAAGTGCGGAGCGCACACCCGCCGAAGAGCTGCCAACGGTCGATACCGAGGTGCTCGCGGATTTTCTCGATGTCGGCGACGAGTCCCCAGGTGGTCTTGTCTTCCAAAGATGCGCAGGGAGTGCTCTTGCCGCAACCGCTGGTCGAAGTTGACGCTGCGGTACTTCGCGGGTGGAAGAAGCGGCCCTGCTTGGGCTCGGAGCCGCCGCCGGGACCGTCGTGAAGAAATACGACTGGCTTTCCCGAGGGATGGCCACTTCCCTCGAAGTACATCTCCTGGACGGGTGAGGCCTGCAGCCGGCCGGTGTGGTATGGCTCAATCTCCGGATAAAGCCCGGGTGACGGGGGCCTTTCTTCACGGATTCAGTAACGCGTTGGTTGGGCATGGCTGAGCAGTATCCATAGCCGATGACCTCGAATTCGGGGCAGGTGCCGCAAAATATCGTCGCCCTAAAGGGTGTCGCCCGTTGGTTCGGGAGGGTTTTTGATCGCCGAACCCGGAAAAACGATACCCTCACTTGTTATATGAATAGAGGCGCGACGCTGAGGAAACGATGAGCGGCGAATCCTTACCGTTGAGGCTGCCGCTCCCGCGTTTTACGACGCGCACACGCGAAACGGCCATTCTCTATCGTGAGCTTCGAAAGCCGCTCCTTCGTTACCTGGTGTGCATCGGGCTATCGGCCGACGAAGCCCAGGATGTGGTGCAGGATGCTTTCGTCAGCTTGCAGCGGCATCTGGCGGCGGGCGGATCACAGGAGAATATTCGGAGCTGGCTCTATCGCGTGGCGCACAACCGGGCGCGGAACCAGCAGACAAGCTACGACCGGCGCTTCGCCGCCCCGCTCGAAGGTGTAATCGACACGATGCTCGATGAGAGGACGCCGGAGCGGGCGGTCCTTGATAAGGAAAAGTTTCGGCGGCTGGGAAGCGCGATCCGGCTGCTCACCGAGCAAGAACGCGAGTGCCTGCTGCTGCGGAGCGGGGGATTGCGGTACCGCGAAATCGGCGAAGTCTTGAGGATTCCAACGGCGACCGTGGCTGACACGGTCGAGCGCGCCATCAAGAAATTAGCGGAGAAATGCAATGTGTGATTATTCCGGAAAACTGGTCGCCTGGATGGACGGCGAGCTGCCCGAAGGCGAAGCGGCGGATGTGGAAGGGCACTTGGGCGCGTGCGACGATTGCCGGGAACGGCTCGCCGCGTACCAGCAAGTGAGCAGTACGTTCGATGCTTATTGTCAGGCGACGTTGGCCGCGGAAGCACGGCACCCGAACGCGCCGCGCTGGGCGGCCGCTGGGCGCCTTGCCGGCGCAATCGCGGCAGCCGCCGCGATTGCCGTGTTGCTGATGTTGTCGCGCCAGCGCGTGGCACACGCTCCGGCTGGCGCTACGATTGTCGCAGGTTCGTCTCACGCGGCGGGGCAGGCAGAGGATGCACCGCATGTTGCGGTACCCACGCAAGCCATCGTTGACGTTAGAGCTGCACAGCATACGGCGAGCGCCACGAAAAAACTGCGCTCTCGATATGCTGGGCCGGGCGCGCCAACTGAAAATGCCGGGAACGAAACGAGCAGGGCGGCTTCGCCAGCCTCACCCATGGAAAATGCCGGTGAGTTCCCGGCGGAGCCGCCGATACAGATCGACATTCCGGCGGATGCGATGTTTCCTCCGGGTGCCGTGCCGCCGGGCATGCGCTTCACGGCAGATTTAACAATCGCGTCGGACGGATCGCCAGAACGATTGGGACTGCGGCCTCGACTCGCGGGATTTGAAAGGAGAACAAATCAACCATGAAACAAATAATGTGGTTTTTCATCTTGTTAGCAGCAACTGCTTCTGGCGCGCGGGGCCAAGCCGGCAACGTGGCTTATCAAAGCGGCGGAATCGTCACGGCGAGAGCCATCGGGGCGGCGCCGCTCGCGCCTGTAACGGGCGCCCCCTATTCCGCAACTATGGCTAATGAAATGGTGCAGACGCTCTCGGACGGCACGCACATCTCGCAGACCACCAGCGGAAACGTGGCGCGCGATTCGCAGGGCCGCACGCGCCAGGATGCTCCCCTGCCCTCGATCGGCAATCTTTCCGCGGCCAATGCGCCGCACTTGGTGTTCATCCGGGACCCCGTCGCGCAGGTGTCCTACACCCTGGACTTGACCGATAAGACCGCGCAGAAGATGCCGGCCTTGCCTCCTCCGGGCGCCGCGGACGCTTCAATCGCGGGTGCTGCGGCGAAGGAGAAATTTTTCATCCAGATGGGAAGCGGAACATCGGTATCCACGGGGCCGATGCCGCCCCCGATACAGATGCCTGATTCACTGTCGCCTGCTGCAGCGGAACCGGGAGTGGTGATGTTTCAAAAAAGGATCATAGGTGACAACGAATTCGCGAACGCCACCACCGAGGATCTTGGATCACAGACCATGCAGGGCGTGACCGTCACCGGAACGCGCACGACGCGCGTGATTGCGGCAGGGCAGATCGGAAACGACGCACCGATCAGCATCGTGACCGAGGTTTGGACGTCGCCCGAGCTTAAAACGGTGGTCTATAGCAAGCGGAGCGATCCCCGAATGGGAGTCCAGACATTTCAGCTAACGAATATCGCAAGGACAGAGCCGGACGCGTCGTTATTCACTGTTCCCGCGGATTTCAGGGTGGTGGACGGCCCTCAACCGATTATGTACCGGACGAACCAGTAAAAGGTTACGACATCGGCGGATCGCGAAAACCTCAAATGCAATGGCTTTCAACACACGGGTTCAGCATCGACGTCGCATCCCCACGATCGAAAAAGGCCGAAGCGCTACGCGGTTATGCTGAATTTTGAAAACGCAGGCGAAACTCTTGAACATAGGACTTGAGTTTGTTGACGCTTTGTTCGGACGAAGCAAGGGCGATGTAGCCGTCGGGCCGGACAAGATATAGGGCATCCCGCTTGAGTCCAGCATCCCTGGTGCTGTCGTTCCAGGCGAAGGGGTGAAGAGGGAGATTGAGCTCGCGGCAGACAGTTTCGAGATCTTTGTGTGCCTCGCCGTACACATGTGCTTGCCAATCCAGAGAACGCAAGGGATCGAAATTATCCTGTCCGTGAGCTCCCGTCCAGGGAAGACGGTCGCCGCCGTGGACGTCGCCTGCGACGCCTTGGCTAAGCGGGCTGTCGGGATAGTGGATGCGGGTTTGGGAAATCGTGCGGAAGATGGCATGGCGGCCCAGGCTAAAGCGCGTGACAACACCGAACACCAGAGGCGCGATAATCTTTCTCGTAAATTCGCCCACCGCGCCTTCGGCGACTAAGCCCGTGAAGGCTCGATCTGTGGTCGCTACAAGTGAACGCGCAAAGCCGATCCGCTCGGGCTCGTAGGTGTCGAGAATCGAGCTGTCGGCGCGGTTCTCGAGCACCTGCGCCATCTTCCAGCCAAGGTTGACGGCATCGCCAATTCCGGTGTTCATGCCCTGCCCGCCCACGGGACTATGGACGTGTGCTGCGTCGCCAACCAGGAACGCTCGCCCCACGCGGAATCTGTCTGCGACGCGATGGTGGACGCGATAGGTCGAGAACCAATTCACCTCCGTCACGTGGACATCCAGAAGCTGCTCGACCTGGCCACGGAGGTCTTCAAAGTTGAGTTTTTCGCGATCGGACCATTCAGACGGCACGAGGCCAATCAAGCGCTGCATTCCAGTTGACCGTACCGGGAACATCAGCGTGAGGATGTGTTCGCCGAGGTTGATGTACAGATCCCGCGAAAAACCGCTTGCGACCTTCACATCCGCGACATAGAAGAGTTGCTCGTAGGTGCCCCCCGGAAAACCGAGCCCGAGAGTTTCGCGCACCACGCTCCGCGCTCCATCACACCCACAGATGTAGGCGCTTTCGGCCTCCTCCACGTGGCCTCGCTTGTGCTCGATGGTAGCCAGAAGGCAGTTTTCATCTTGGTCAAAGCCCGTGAGCTTTGCGCCCCACTCGACTTCGCAGCCCTGGGCCTTGAGCTTCGCGATCAAGAACCGTTCGTGATCGTCTTGCGGATAAGCGAGCGCGAATGGATAGGGACTCAGGCCCGCCCCCATTTCTTTGAAACTGATGGAGAGAACCTCGCGGTTGCCAGAATCGTCCCCTTCGCGCACATGGGCCGTTTCGGCAACCACACCTTGTTCGACGACTTCGCCAGCGAAGTCGTACTGGCCATAGAACTCAAGTGTGCGTGCTTGCACCACCATGGCGCGCGATTCCTTGCCTGGGCCCTCGGCTTCAGAAATGATACGGCATGACACATTGCGGCGGACGAGAGCCAACGCCGAATTCAGTCCGCTGGGACCGGCGCCGACGATGAGAACAGGGGGCGGTGCCATAGAGTCAACATACGATGTGGACGAACCTTCTGTCCATGACCACAGGATTTCGGGGAAGCGGTTTGGCGATCGCGGAGTCCGGATTGATAGGCTCGATATACGATGGGCTCTAGGATTTGCCGTGGCGTCCGCGTTAGTGTTAGAGTTAGAATAGTTTCATATATGAAAGTATTTAATTCAGGGAAACCATCCCTCGCTCTTTTGGTTGGTCGATTCTTAACTGAGATGCATCGCCACGACGCGGGTCGAACGCTACCCCTGCTGCACGCGGCGAAGCTCACGACGCCTCAGTTGGCGGTGCTTGAATTTGTCCGAGTCGCCCGTACGGTCTCCGCTGTGGCCGTCCAGGTGGGCCTATCCCGACCGGCTACCAGCCAAATGATTAACAAGCTCGTCGATCGGAAGCTGGTTCGTCGTTCGGAGGGCGCTGTGGACCGTCGCGAGAAGGCGCTCCTGCTGAGCGCCAAAGGGATTGCGTTGCTCGAAAGGATTTCTGCGGCGCGCTACGCGCGGTTCAAGGCATCCCTGGCCGTTTTGTCACCGCACGTTGCTAGGCGACTTATGCGCGCACTGGAAGAAACGGTCACCGAGCTCGAGAGAGCGCATACTTCGTCGCCCGCACCGTCGAATGTGTCTCCTTAGGGAGGGAACCCGTGGATGCCAACATCCTCCTGTTGCTCAATTTGGCGCTGGCGTTTTACCTTGTTGGTGCAATCTGGGCGCACGAAATCGACATCTTCAGGTCGTGGAAATTGGTTCCGGCGAAGGATTTTGGCGCTGTCCAGTCCGTGCACTGGCGTAAATTGCCCTATTGGATTTTCACGCCTCTGGGACTGGCGCTTGCCGGAACCGTTGCGCTGATCCGGTACCATCCGCCAGGATCACCGAATTGGGCAATTTGGGGAAATCTGGCCTGTCAGCTCGCCTCCCATGTGCTGACCGCTGTCTTTTGGGGCAGGTGGCAGGCAAAGCTCGGCAAGGACGAACGCGGCCCGGCGAGTCCCTATTTGAGAAAGATCCTGGCTACGCATTGGATACGTACGCTCCTCATTAATGCGTACGGACTGATAATTCTGGTCTGGGCAATACAGGTACATTCCTAAAGTCACACGGAGTCACGAGGAGCCCCACGCATTGCGCTCCGCGAAAAGTCCAGAACATGCCAGACCGCTTTCTTTCATCCTCCAGGACTACTATGTCGCAGAGTGGGCCAACAGCCTCGTGTTCCACGTGCGCGTTTCGGACCTTCGTCCATGGTGGGAGCGCATCGTTTCGAGGAATTTAGCTTCCCGCTAGGGAGTCAAGGCGACAGCGCGCCTCGCCCGGAAAGCTGGGGACTGGTTGCTGGCATCGTGGATCCATCCGGAGTGCTGTGGAGAATCGTCGGGCCTCCTGATGCGAGTGCGGCATAGTCAGTGGCAGTGTTCCTCGATCCGACTGTTCCGAATTTCCGCGAATGTATAATCCGAACAGGGACATATGAAGGTTCTCTGCCTCGAGGGCGTGACGAAATGCTTCGGCGCATTTGTTGCCGTCGACAACCTGAGCTTCTCTATCGACGAAGGCCAGGTCGTGGGCTTCCTCGGAGCTAACGGCGCCGGCAAAACGACCACCCTGCGCATGATCCTCGATATCCTTCCTCCGACCTCGGGGAGCATCGAAGTACTGGGTGGACCACCTGGACGAGAAAAGGCGTCCGAAGTCGGATTCCTCCCCGAAGAGCGCGGCCTGTATCGCGGCATGTCCGTGCTCGACACCGTCACCTATTTCGGCCGGCTGAAGGGAATGTCCCGCTCCGACGCCCGCCACGCCGCACGTCCGCTGATCGACCGTTTTGGTCTCGGTCCTTTCACAGCCTATCGCGTGGACCGCCTGTCCAAAGGCATGGCCCAGAAAGTCCAGTTGGCCACGGCGCTGGTCAATTCGCCGAGGCTGCTCCTGCTTGACGAGGCGTTCTCCGGCCTCGATCCTGTGAACCAGGCGGTGCTGCAGGAAGAGATCCTGGCCGCCGCGCATCGAGGCGCGAACGTCCTGTTCTCGACCCACGTGCTGGAACACGCCGAACGGCTCTGCACGCGTCTGATCATGCTGGCGCGCGGCCGGAAAGCTTTCGATGGCGATCAGGAACAGGCCAGGGCGATGCTGCCTGGCCGCGTCCGGCTGCGCGCCAAGGCGGATCCGGCAGGTTTGCCCGGCGTAGCGCGCGCCGAGCGGCTCCCTACTGGCGACGACGGCTGGACGGATTGGCAGATCATCCTAAACCCCGGGAGCGAGCCCGGAGATTTGCTCCAAGCCTGTACCGCAACAGGATTCGCACTGCGCGACTTTGAAGCCCACGGCGCGACCTTGCATGACGTCTTCCTGCACCTTGCTGGACCACAATCGACGGCGTCACCAATAAAAAGAATGGACCGGGAATGAGGCGCATCCTGCTCGTCACCGCCCGCGAGTACCGCCGTACGGTCACGCTGCCCGGATTTTGGGTCGTCTCGCTGATCGTGCCGGTCCTGCTGCTCCTCGCACCCTTCGCGGGTTCCCTTGGCAGGTCGAAGACGGGCGGCTACGTCCTGATCGATAAGTCGGGCCGCTATGTAGCGCAGATTCATCGTCGTCTGGAACTCGATTATCAGCGCCAGGTACTGGTCCAGCTCCTGGTATACGCCGGGGAATGGCGTGTGAGCGGGGGCGCGACTCTACCTCTTCAGGCCCCGACGCAACTGGGAGCCTCTACCAGCGATGCGGCCGTTGCGGCCTTCATCTCCGCAGGTGGAGCGCCGACGGTATTGCAAGCTTTGAAGCCCCGGTTGATGGCATCGGCGCCCCCATTTAAGCTGCCCCCTCGCCCGCTCGTCGAAATTCCCGTCCCAAACGGCGTAGATACCAGCGACCCAGATAGATTTCGGCGCCTCGATCGGTCCTCACTTTCAGGAATCCAGCAAGACCACCGCCGACAGCGCAGGATTGGCCGTCGCGGTCTATATTCCAGAGAACGTCGATTCCGGTGGCCAGGTCCGCGCCTGGACCAACGGCCCGGAGGGTTCGTCTCTGGTTCAGGACGTCAAGCTCGAAGTGACCGAGGGCCTGCGCCTGAAAGCCCTGCACAACGCAGGCGTGGATCCTCTTTCTGCCACTCAGATCGACAGCCTCAGCGCCCCCGTCTCGATCGCTCCACCCGAGACGCCGACACCCGGCGGCCAGGCTTATGTCCATTCCATACTGCCAATGGTCCTGGGGTACCTGCTGCTCGCCTCGATGATGATCACCGGCTCGATGATGCTCCAGGGGCTGGTCGAAGAGCGCTCTAACAAGCTTCTGGAGGCAGTCCTGGCATGCGTGAGCCCGCGAGAATTGATGATCGGAAAGCTCGCGGGAATCTCCTCCATCGGGCTCTCCATCGTGGGGATTGGGTAGCCGGGGCGGTCTTGATCCTCAACCTCTACCCCTCTTCACCCCTCGGCTTCCTCCTGCCGGCGCTCGCGTCCCTTTCGCAAACGCCGGGAATCGCAGCCGCGATGGTCTTCTATTTTCTGGTCGGCTTTCTGACCATCGGAATGATCTTCCTCACCGTGGGTCTGACGCGCGAAAGCCTGCAGGAGGCGCAGGCCTACCTGATGCCGCTGGCCCTGATCATCGCCGTCCCGACGGCGTTAGTCTCGACAGTGATCTTCCGCGATCCGAACGGGCTGATGCCCCGGATCTTCTCCTGGATTCCGATCTACACTCCGGTGATCATGCTGGTCCGGCTCGAGAGCGGCGTCTCGCGATTCGAGCTCTTCGGCACCGCGGCGGTGTTGCTCGCCTTCGGCGCGGTTGAGCTTTTCCTGCTTGGGCAGCTCTTTGAAACCAACCTGATTCAAACCGGCGGTGGCCTTTCCATCACCGCCAACACGCGCCGCGTCGGCATCGTGGGACTGGCCATCACCATCGCTGCGGCTGTGTTGATCGTGCGGCATAACCGCGCCCCCGCGAAATCCACGGATGAATCCGCTGGCTTGCGCTCGCGCGGTGAGGCCATCTTCCAGACGGCCTGCGCCCAGTGCCACGACCCGGCTGTCGGTCGAGCGCCCGGCCGCCGGCAACTCGCTTCCTTCGCGCCGCTCGACATTGTCCATTCGCTCACGTCCGGCACCATGCAGCCGATGGCCGCTGAGCTGGGCGACACAGACATCAGGGCAGTAGCAACCTACCTCACCGGGCGGCAGTCCTCGGCCGTTGCCACCGTGGCAGCGGATCCTCCGCCTTGTCCGAATCCGGGCGCGTTCACCATGACAGCAGGTAGCTGGAACGGCTGGAGCATCGCCCCCCGCAACTGGCGCTACCAGCCGGATCCCGGCCTTACCGCCGCGGAAATTCCTCGCCTCAAAGTGAAGTGGGCCTTCAACTACCCGGGCGGCAACTATGGGATCGTTGGCGGCAGACTGTTTCTCACCAGCAGGGGCGGGGCAGTCTACTCTCTCGACGCCCGTACGGGATGTCTCTATTGGCGGTTCGCCCGATCGACGCCCTCGCGCACGACCGTCTCGGTAGGTCCGCTGCCCGGAGTTGCGCCAGGCGGATATGCGGCCTATTTCGGTGATACCAGCGGCAATGTTTACGCGGTGGACGCCGCGGCCGGTGCTCTCCTCTGGAAATCGCAAGTCGACTCTCATCCGCGCGCCATGCTCACAGGCTCGCCGGTCCTCTTCAAAGATCGCCTCTACGTTCCGGTATCGTCCTACGAAGAAGGAGTCGCATCGCAGCCTGGCTACTCCTGCTGCACATTCCGAGGCAGCGTCGTCGCATTGGAGGTCGCCACTGGCAAGGCCATCTGGAAGGCATTTGCCATCGATCGGGCGCCTGCTCCCTCAGGCAAGAACAGCGCCGGCACCCAGATGTACGGACCCGCCGGTGCAGCGGTCTGGTCCGCCCCAACCATTGACGCCAAACGCGGACGCCTCTACTTCGCCACCGGCAATTCCTACACCGACGTAAAGGAAGAAGGCTCGGACGCGATAATCGCGGTGGACCTCGCGAGCGGGCGCGTCATCTGGCGGCGGCAGGTGACCGAAAGGGATAACGATCTCTCCGGTTGCACCTCAGGACGCCATCTCGTGAACTGCCCCGAGATCCACGGCCATGATTACGATTTCGGAGCATCGCCGATTCTGCTGCCGCTGTCGAATGGCCAGGACATCCTGGTGGCTGGACAGAAATCCGGCATGGTCTTTGGCATCGATCCTGTCTCCGGTGCCGTCTTGTGGAGCACGCAAGTGGGCGTAGGAGGTTTTCTCGGAGGCATTCAATGGGGAATGGCGACCGACGGACAGAAGCTCTACGTGGCAAACTCCGATCTCTTCGTGTCCGAGAACGGCCGCCCTGGGCTCTTCGCTCTGGACCCCGCGACGGGCAAGGATATTTGGTATACGCCCTCTCCCAAAATCGATTGCAGTTGGACCGGCGCGCCCTGTTTCAATGCCCAGTCCGCCGCGCCGTTCGCAATCCCCGGCGTGATCTTCGCAGGGACCACGGACGGTCATGACCGGGCCTACGCCGCCACCGATGGCCGTATCCTATGGGACTTCGATACCGCCTACGGAACCTACAGCACGATCAACGGCGTCGCCGGCCAGACCGGAGGCCCGATCGACGTCAGCTCCGGATCGCTAGCCAACGGCATGCTCTACGTGATCTCCGGCTATCGCGGAATCCTGGGCGGAGGCTCGAATAATGTGCTACTCGCTTTCTCCATAGACGGCCGCTGAACGTTACCATACCGAGGATTATAATCTCGCCGTACCGTGTCGGTCCTCCAGCCATCGGGATCAGTGGATCGGGTCGTTGTGTTCTCAGGAGGTAGTCGCATGAAAGTCAAAGCGCTTTCTATTAGCGTTGTCGCCGCTCTAACGTTTTGCGGTCCGTTGTTTGCGCACCATGGCAGTTCGGCTTATGATGCGACGAAAACGATTACCCTGAAAGCGACCATTACTCAGTTTGAATTTGTCAATCCGCACGCACAGCTGTATTTCGATGCGAATGACGGTAAGGGAAATGTGGTGCATTGGATCGCCGAAACTACTAATCCAGCTATGCTGGAACGACTTGGCTGGAGTAAAGCTTCTCTGAAACCAGGAGATAAGGTTACGATTATCGCCAATCCGAATAAGGTTGGCGCGCCGGTCATCTATCTCGAGAAAGTTGTCTTCGCCAACGGTCAAGAGTTAGATGGGAACAAGAAGGCATTTTAGCGACAATTCGATCGAACGAGTTGGAAGCTCAGAGCTAGGCAATTCGCTGGTGCTCGGACGTCCTGGGAATTCGCTCTCCCAAATCCAACCAAGGTGGGAGTTGCTGATGCCGCAACGACTCCATAAATGGGCGCTGCTTGTGTTGTTTGGACTAGCCTTTTCAGCAAGTATCTTCGCTCAGGAGCAAAAGCAGTCTCGCACGACGAGCACGCCGCCTGCGGCCGGCGGCCTCTCCCACGACCTGTCGGGTGTCTGGATGCAATATCCGGGCGGCATGGAGGCCGCCATCAATCAAAAATTGCGTCCGCCATTGACACCTTGGGGGCAGGCCAAGTTTGATGCCACGATTCCGCTGTTGGGCCCCAGGGCCATCGCCGGTAAGGAGAATAACCCGATTTTGCACTGTGATCCGCAGGGAATTCCGAAACTTCTCGTTCTTCCGAACCCTTTCGAAATCGTTCAGACTCCCCGTAAGGTGCTGATGTTGTTCGAGCAGGGTCACGACTGGCGGGTCATTTGGACGGACCGAAGACCACTCCCTAAAAACCCCGATCCCACGTGGGACGGATATTCAGTTGGGAGATGGGATGGAGATACGTTCGTTGTCGACACCATGGGTCTTAACGATAAACCGTGGGTAGATTCCTACGGTAACCCGCGCAGCGAAAAGATGCACGTTATCGAGCGCTACCGTCGAGTGAATCATGACACTTTGGAACTGGCGATCACCATGGACGATCCCAAAGCTTACACGAAGCCTTGGGTGAATCCCCCTACACGCTGGAAATTGGAGCCTTGGGACATTAATGAATTTTACTGCATCGTCGACGAAGAAAACGCCTATGACAAAGCAGTTCGAATACCCGCAGGTGGAATTTCTCTCCCCCGCAAATAAGCGCCGAGTTTCAAGTGCCCCAACTCCAAGTCGATCCACGTTCGATAGGACACACGCAGATGCTCTTAGTATTCGACCTTTGAAGGCAAGGCGGAGCACAGTCCTGCTGCCAAGATCAGGACAGTCCACCTACCGGTAATGTTGGCTGCGCAAATAGGGCTCTTTCGGAACGAGCTGATCATCTTGTCAGGTTCAGCTGCGTTCGCATTACCTGCCGCTCAGGTTTCGGTCAGGACACTCAAGACCCGCCGCTGCGCCCCAGGATCAGGGTCGCAGAGGCAACCATGGCGCATAAAAGTGCATAAAACGGCGAGGTCGGTAACCCAAACAATGAGCCGTTTCCACCAGCCTTCGTAATACCTGTGTAATATTCTCCGCGGCTGGTACGTATGCTTTCCTTGGGTTGCCAATTTTGGCCCGGAATCTTTCAATTCGAAAAACACCATAGGGAGGATTAAAGATGAAATTTACCAAAACGCAGTTTGCCTGGGTTCTCGTGATGTGTTGTTTGGGGCTGGTCGCACTGGCCTGGGTCACGAGGGCGCAGAAGGGGGCGTCCGGCTACCACCTGATCAAGACAGTGAAACTCGGGGGCATGGGTGGATGGGATTATCTCACCATTGATCCGGAAGCGCGGCGATTGTATATCTCGCGTCAATTTGGAGTTACGGTCTTTGACGTAGACTCTGACAAGGTGGTCGGACAGATCAGTACTCAGTCGACCCACGGCGTGGCGATCGCGCGTGAATTTAACCGCGGTTTCATCTCGGTGGGGGGTAATTCGACGGTGGTGATTTTCAATCTCAAGACTCTCGCGAAACTGGACGAAGTAAAAACGGATCCAGGAACCGATGCCATCATTTACGATCCGAGTTCGAAGCGAGTTTTTACGTTCAACGGCAAACAGCACGCAAACAGCTCAACTGTGATCGACGCGGAAACGGGCAAGGTCGTGGGTAGGATCAAACTTGCCGGATCACCGGAGTTTGCTGGTGCTGATGGAGCTGGTCACGTCTACGTCAACATCGCCGACAAGAGCGAACTCTCCAAGATCGATTCGAGTACTCTTGAGGTTCTTGCAACCTGGCCCTTGGCGCCGTGCAAGAGACCTTCGGGACTGGCTATCGATGTTGAGCATCGGCGTGTTTTTTCCGGCTGCGACAATAAGGTCATGACCATGACAGATGCGGACACCGGAAAGGTGGTATCGTCAGTCGCGGTAGGAGCCGGGGTAGACGCAAATCGTTTTGACCCATCGACCCAGGATGCATTCGCGTCCGCTGACGATGATGCAGTCCTTACTGTGGCACATGAGGACTCTCCCAATAAATTAAGAGTCGTCGACATGGTGACAACTGATCACGGTGCCCGAACGATGGAGATTGATCCAAAGACGCAGAAGATCTATTTGATGACGGGCGATCTCAAACCAACCCCGCCAACGCCGCAAAATCCAGACCCCTATCCGACAGTCATAGCGGACACCCAGAGACTGCTGATTCTCGGAAAATAGTGGTTCGAGCTTGGGTTCGCAAGGAAGGAGTCGCTAGCAAGGCGAGCTGCAAATTAAAACCTCGCGGGAGAAAAGGAATCAAGCTCAGACGGAAGGCGGATTCCGTACCAACTCAAAGATGGGATGAAGTGCGGAGGTATGCGCCTGCCATCGCCCGCAACACGTTCCGATGGGTGTGCACGAGCTATGACAGACAGTGATGTGCGAAAACCGTCTCTGCTGAGCACCGAACCCAGGATGCGCGGGGATCAGAACCACGCATCAGTCGGTGCGTACAATTTGTATGCAAGCCTGTCCTACGATCTCGACGATGCACCGTGTTGAATGGCCTCTTTATTCTCGATGCTTGGAGGAAACACATGGTTCGGAAAAGGCCGTGTCTTGGAGGCCTCGCTCTGACGTCTATTCTTACGGTTGTCCTTTGGACATCAGCGACTGCGATGGCACAGTATGACCAACCCCTAGTGTCAGAAGGTACCTTGACACGAGTTTCTGAGCACGTGTACGCGCTCGTGGGATTTCCCAACATTGGAATTGTGGTCGGCAGCCGAGCGACCCTGGTGATCGATACAGGACTTGGTGAGCGCAACGGGGCCACCGTGCTGCGAGTCGCACAAAACCTTGCCAAGGGACCAAAACTCTACCTTACGACCACGCACTACCACTCTGAACACACTACTGGAGAGCAGGCGTTCCCCGCCAATACCGTGCTGATTCGACCCGTCGTGCAGCAGGAGGATATGGACAAGAGCGTGGCTGGGCACATGGAACGCTTCCGCGGCATGTCAGCACAGAATAAGGAACTGTTACAGGAAGTGAAGTTCCGGACTCCGGACATCCTCTTTGAACGCGAAATGCAGCTTGACCTCGGTGGCGTGACCGCACGCCTGTTTTGGTTGGGGGCAGCTCACACCAGGGGAGACGAGCTAGTATTCATCGAAGAAGATGGCGTCCTGCTGCCGGGAGACCTGGTGCAAAGCAAACTGTTCCCCATGCTGCCCGATGAGAATGCCAGCATGAAAAATTGGATCGCTATTCTCGATCAACTTGCGCCGCTGAACGCACGCCTGATCGTGCCCGACCATGGAGCGCTTGGAGATGGTTCTCTGATCGCGAAGGAGCGCGCAATCCTCAAAGAGCTGCAGCAACGTGTGCTCGATCTCAAACGCCAAGGCACATCGGTGGAAGATGCAGGACGGCTGCTCACGGCTGAATTTCACACGAAATATCCGGATTGGGGAAATTACGTGAGCATTCCAGCTGCTGTAAAGCGCGTTTACGCGGAAGGGGAGTAATCGTGCGGCAATTCAGCCGCTGCTGAAGCAGGGAATGATACGTTGCAAGAAAAGTCGGATAACGGTTTTGGCCCAAATCCTTATCCTCTTCGCAGTGAAACATCGGCGTTTTCTGTCGCAGCTAACAGAGGATCCCTGGATCGTTTTAAAAACGCGCCCAGCGTGCGCCTTTTCACAATCTTTCACCCAGGGGTTTTCACAATCAGCGCAGTGGGCAAATTACTTTATGTGACCAGCTCTTTGGGTCAATCTGCCCAGAAGGAACTCCTGAGCCAGACTCGCGCCGACGCGCTCAGCCGTACCGATCGCAAAATTCCCGAATACCAGCCCCGCACCGCGATTCGATCTGGGGTAATAAAGATTCGCTATAGAGGAGGAGGCCAAATCCCCGCCTATGCTGGAGTAGTTCGGCTGCCACTTTGCATTGTCCCCCTTGGAGATAAAGGGGCTTAACATGGCGTGTCGGATCCGAGATTTAGTGGTACCGGTTCCTTGGTAGAAGTAGCGAGGGTCCTGGTGCAACACTGATGGCAGTATTGCTCCACCAATCATGATATCGGTAAAACCATCCGCGGCGGTTGCGCCGAACCGCTTCCCGAACCCTTCGGCGCCCTGCCCATAATGCGGAGTGTTCGCAGCCTGCTTCGCGCCAGAAATCAGGGCGACTCCTGCAACTGTAACCGGATCCACTGACACTTTTAAGGCGAGCGCGAACTTTAGCTTCGTGGTGAGAGGTTCAGCATCGGCATCGTAGGAGACATAGAAATTTGGGATGATGCCCAAGACGCGCTGCTTTTCCTCTAGCTTGAGCTGCTCGGTCGCTACCTCCACCGGTTTATATCTAACCTCCACGGTGGTGTGCTCCGTTGCAATCCGAAGCTGGATACCCCCAAGGAGCTTGAATTGGCCCGGGTCGAGAGTGATGGTAGGTGATGCCCACTGTGCAAAGCCGTCTGCGCTGACGCTCACCTGATACGGGACTCCGGGGGTGACTTCATCAAACTCGAAGAATCCGTTTTCGGCTGTTACGGCCGTGCGGTGATCATTCGGGTCAGGGCCAGTGAAAAGGACCGTCGCGCCGGTGACGGCGTCGTCGTTCACATCAGTCACGGTGCCCATAACTCTTCCCAACTGCACGTCTGGCGTTTGTACAGTCTGGGCCGAGGCGCGTAACGAAAATAGGCAA
Source organism: uncultured Acidobacteriota bacterium (assembly GCA_963718485.1). Taxonomy (GTDB): domain Bacteria; phylum Acidobacteriota; class Terriglobia; order Acidiferrales; family UBA7541; genus Palsa-295. The sequence continues at coordinate 277,296 of CAVQZU010000134.1, read as the reverse complement.
CTGGCGACTACAATCGCCAACCGGACAAGAAATCGTTGCGCGACGGACGGAACCGCGTTGAGTCGGAAGACCTTTTGGGCTTTCAGGAAAATCATGTCTGCTCTGCTGAAATCCTAGAATCTATTTGCTGCGGACCGCAGAACTGGCGCAGCAGTGGCCATTCGGATCCCCTGCTGGTTGAGGGCAAGCGCCATGCCAAAGATTGGCACCACTTTCTCTCTGCCGGAAGTCGCCACGAAAGTGGGGGATACCAAATGGACATTCCAAATTGAGTGCCCACACCGGGCAACCAGGTGTCAAAATGCTGTCTTTTGTGGACGGATTCTTGGCACGCGGCCAACAGAGGGGAGCTGCTACTGAGATTGCTCGGGCGTGGAGACAAGTTGCCGCACTGAACGAACCGGCTCCGGCTACAGCGTTCACTACTCGGAACCAACGCGCCTGTTCCGCCCACCGACTAGCCGTACCGATGGGAAATCACATTCATCTTGAACTTGCGCCACGGACATGGACATCGCCAAGTGGTCCGCGAAGAGCCAGAAATCATCCTGAGTCTTTCCGATTTGGAAATGCATCTACCAGGGGAGCACGACTTGCGTAGCCGGATGTGATTATGACGTCCACGTTACGTGAGGTCCTTCGACTTGTTGTGCTGGAGAGCTCTTCGCTCGATGCCATCGTCGATTCTTACGAGGATTGGCGACCGATGTAACAGGGGATGTCGGCGAAACGTGTCGCGAACCCTGCTTCCCGTAACGCGAGAACAATTGCGTTCCGGCCTAAACTGCCGTTGGAGTACTTCTCGCAATGGCGCGAGCCGCACTTCAGGTTTGGAGATTGTACCGTGGTCACGATTGGTTTCGCCCTGGGCCTGTTGGTAACAATTGATACCCCCGGAGCGGACGCAGCGGGTGGATGAAGGTGCAGACTGGTTGCACAAACCAGCGACAGCCGATGCAATTTTATGATTTTGCGCGTCCGGCGTGAATTCATTGCGCTGCTTGATCACACCTGACGGTGCTCGCGGATTGACAGCCCCGTAGAAGGGCAAGAATCCGATAAAGGTAGAGGGGTATCCTCCGATTTCAGTTTCGGTGAGGATGACCCCGGTTACGCCTCGACGCGGAACTGTACTCGGCACTCCGCCAGAAAGTTTTACAGCGCGAGCGCTGGGGCTGCCCAAGATCCCTAAGTCGATCCGGAATGGTGCGAAGGTTCACGCGAGCCCGAGCCTCACCGATGACACTGGCCAGGTTTTTACACAAGACATCGAGATGATCGTTGAGCGCAGGTCGGCAAGCCGTATCGTGTAGGCGAAACTCTTCGAGTAACGGGATTCTGCTGCGGAATCAGTTGTGCGGAAGCAGGAAAGGCGCAGGGAGGGAAGGGCGCCCGGTGCTGATACGGGCGGCTGGCAGGCGAAGATAAGGCGAACTAAATACCTTGTTTCCTTGGACTTGCGCAATGACCCTGGGATGGCAGAAGGGCCGGAGGCGGTGAAAACACCCGGGACGCGAAATATGCTGGAAGGATGCAACTGGCAGGAAAGGGTGTTAAGCCTGGTTTTACAAAACCTTCCGGTAGTGTACACAACGATCGACAACCTCAAACTGAAGCGCCTCGTGAACGCGCTGGGACAAGGCGTGGTCAATCCAAGTATCCGACGCCATCTCGACGCATCCCCGGTTTCGCGCCCAATCCTCGGCCGCCCGTAGCAGCTGGGAACCCACGCCCTTTCTGCGCTGGTTTTCCACTACGGACCAACCTTCCACGAATCCCACGGGCAGCCTAGGATCGCAGCCGTCGGCATGGGAACCTAAGCCCACTTCGAGGAACCCGGCTAACACTCCGTTAGCGGCCTCAGCAACGAAAACGACCAGCGGCATTGTTCCGTTCCGTTTTCCCGCAAGAATCGATACGAGTTCGTTTCGGTGCTCTTCTTCGGAAGACTCTGACCAAAGCGCTCGACGAAGGCGCGACAGCTGTTCGCAATCCGACGCAACGGCCAGCCTGACATGAGTTTCCCCCATGGGGCCTTCCGGCGGCGTTATCCGCTCGCCTTTGAATTCGTTCGCGACGATCGTCGCGAGCTCACTTAGTAAAGCCTTCTCCACCGCGGCGATTTTTTCCGTTGCCGGCTTCGAACACGCAGCAATCAGTGTGCCAGGCAGTTGTTTGTGACGCGCCCAGAAGGCCGTCATTACCTGATTGTGGCATCAGGGGAAACCTGGCAATAGTCTTGGATGATCGAAATTCGAGGGTCGGAATTACTTCGCCTTCTTGGCCTTCATCGCTCTGATCTTCGCCCATCGCGCCTTGGCAGCCCGAACGATCCTCGCCCGACCAGCAGCGGAGAGGGTTCTCTTACCGCTCCTTCTATGGGCACCGCTGTGACGCGCTGATGCAACTGTCTTCTCGCTACTGTTTAGCGCAACGATTGCGCCTCGAACTGCCGCTAACTGCCGTCGCAGCGTCGACTCTTCCCGTTTCAATGCCCCAATAATATCCATGGAACCTCCTTGGAGGTATTAAACACTGCTGGCTTCCGAAGTGCAATCGGTCTTGGGGATAGTCCACTTTTGTAATGATGCGGGGGTTACTCGCGAGGCAAGGTAGATCGCGGAGGTTCATTTGCATTTTCCAATGCAACCGGCATCCGCAAATTCTCGGGTAGCAGCAAAACCGCAACAAGGGGGAAGACCTGCTTCGCGTGCAAATTGCGAAACGCCCTCATCCGCCTGGCGACTACACGCGCCATCTTGCAGTGTTGGTTGCTCCCCTTCTATCGTGGAATAAACAGTTCAGTTCGATTTGAGTGCGGAATGGGCCTTGCCGAGGGCGGCCGTTTGCGATTCACTTGGCTGAGACGAAGCGTTGACCGCATTGGCAACATTGACCGGCCCGGAAGTGGCAGCTACTATTTTCCCCTCCGTAGCCGCTTGAGGTCCTCTCTGCAGAAGTTTCTCAATGACGCCGAACAGCGCGTCAGTGCCAGGTTTTGCCACAACCTTCCGAATTCCGGCTTTCTTCGCTTCTAACTCCATCGAAGGCAGTGTCGGGAAAGCGTTCATCAACACGATTGGAGTCGACGGAAGAACTTTTCCAATTTCTCGGGCCGCGGCGAGGCCATCCATCACGGGCATCGCGGAATCAAGAATGATGATGTCTGGCTTGAGTTTCATTGCTTTTGACAGCGCCTTCTGACCGTTCTCCGCACGGCCGCAGACATCCCAATGCTCATGACTTTGGATGAGTTCAGTAAGACGGGCGCTAGCAATCTCGTTGTTATCGGCAATGAGGATTCTCGTAGTCATTCGCAGTAAACCTCAATAGTGGATTGGCGAGTACCGTACCGAGACACAAAGGGCCTGTCAATACGACAAAAGCCGTATTCAAGCTTTTTTCCACATCAAGGCTTGCGGGGGGCACACGAGGAAAAAAAGCGAGATTTTCCCGCTGATGAAAATTGTCAAAGAATGACGTTCCTAACCAACACGGAGATACATCGAGTATTTGAAGCAAGAGGATGCCACAACTGGGCGGCACCTATTCGTTCCTTAGTGGCCGACTTTCATCGGACCCCTGCTCCATGGAGGGATATTCCTTTATCCCGCCGATGGCAGCAATCGGCAGAAGCCGAAAGCGAAACTGCGCCTCCTCTACGAGGTAGCCCCCATGCCCTTCATCATGAACCAGGCCGGAGGAGTCGCTACCATCGACGCCCCGAATGCGCTGGAAGTCCAGCCCGTTGCGCTGCACGATCGCGTTCCGATTGTCATGGGAGGCGCGCAGGATGTAGCGCTCTACGAAAGGTTCTGGGGCGATTCTGATCAGCCTCCAGTAAATCTTGCAAGTGACGGTCCTTGGGAAGCATAGAATCAAGGCTTCCGAAAAGGGACCACGCGCCCCGTCCGCAACAGCACGATAGCTACATGATTAGTTGATGCCCGCCAAGACCGGCTGGGACCGACCTGAACTGATGGCGGCAGGAAAATCTTAGTTACCGAATCAAGCCATCTGTCACTCTATCCGATTGTGGCGCATCGAGAGCTATGTTACCAAGGAGTTATGAAATCGAGTCTTATCCTCAAGCAAACAACGGCCTCTAACACCCCCCGTCGCTCCGACCGTATCGAGATCTCTATTCCAATCGAAGTAAGGGGAACCGACCTCACCAGAGGTCGGGAATTTTGTCAGAAGGCTGAAACGTTGGCTGTGAGCCGCCACGGGGCTGCGATTATTCTTAATTACGCATTGGCTACACATCAAGAACTGACGATCCGCTGCCTGACCACAAACGAGGAAGCTGAGGCAAGGGTTATAGGTTTGCTCTCGAGCTCCCGGAAGGATCTCGTCTATGGCGTGGCATTCGTTGATCCAGCATCAAATCCGTGGGGTATTGAATTTCCGACTCTGACTGGCTCTGAAGACGGATTGGTCAGAATTCTATTGGCGTGCCGGCTGTGCTCAACCGAGAAAGTAATTCATCTAGAGGAAATTGAGATTGAGGTGTTCGAGGCAAACCAAGCAATCCAGCAATTTTGTGGTACCTGCGGCGCGACAACCTCCTGGAAAAGAGTACTGAATAAGCTAATTCGGGAGCAGGAGCCGGCAAAACAAACAGATCAGAAGTCCGCGGCTAAGCCAGCGGATGCCGTGAACCGGCGCAAGCATGGCCGTGTTAAAAGCAATGTCCCCGCTTGCATTCGACAGCCGGAATGTCCGGACGAAATTGTCACCTGCAAAGACATATCTCGCGGTGGGATCAGCTGTCAAACGTCGAGGCCCTACCAAAAAGGCGCCAGGATTGAAGTCGCGGTGCCTTATTCCGCAGGTGCAGGAAATATTTTTGTGCCGGCAAGAATCGTGCATGTCGAAAAGTCTGGAAAGTTCTTTACGCTTGGGGTGGCCTATGCCGTCGTATCCGGCCCGCAACAGAAGCCTGAAGGCTACAGCGGGGCGCGTACCTATCACAGCTAACCCTTCACCGGTGTGCAAATGATTTGGGACTCGGGGGAGTTTTTGGGCGACACCGGATGGTATCTTGCTAGGGTCTTAGCATCTTGATTCCATTACTGGCCGGCCCATCCAGTGGGAATCACATTCTTCCCGTGTTTACTTGATTGGGTCATATCTTGTGAACGCTGGTCTTCAACACCCTGGAAGGTGTCGGACTTGTAGGGTCGTGCGCCGTAACACACACCGGTCAGGCCGTTTACGGGAACGTCGTAGTGCTGGGAGACATAATTGCTAAAATCGCGGAACAGTGTCCCAGAATCAGTCGAGCTGCTGAAGGTAGTCGAGTAATACGTATTTTTATCATTTTGGATTTCAGCACCATTACAATAATACCAATGAGACGGTTGTGTGGCAGCGTCTGCCCGTTGATTCATCGACAACGGAAACCCACAAAAACAGAACGCTATTACTAGGAGCGTTTTCTTCATGGCGTTTCCCCCCGCCTGGGCCTAAATAGGAGCCGGACGATGCAATTCCCAACCCCTTCATCCATTGTTAGAGTAGCGTACTCAAATGCCCACGACCAAACCTACCAGAGTGGCAACGATCACATCGAGATCAATGGAGGCAGGTAGCAGGCTACGCAGTCTCGCCCCACGTGTCACCGAAATGGCAAGGCCTCGGCGGGTCGTTCTCTCTGATTTCGCATAACCGCACGAGGGTCGCGCTAAAATCCGTATGAAATGCCCAGAGCGAACTGATGCCGTGCCTGAAGGTTAATCCCAGGGGCGACATTTCCGGCGGCCTGCATTAAGCCGAGGTCGATCGTGAGTCGCGGTGACTCCGTCTCCCAACCGCGAAGAGGCAGAGTGCCCCCGGGTACAATGCGGACCGCATAGGTAATTGTGGTAGGGACTACGGCGTCTGGCAGGCCTTGAATCCTGCGTGGCTCCTGCAGTAGTTCGGAGCCCAGCATGACCGTACTGCCACGCGGCCCTCTGAGCGCGAACGCGGCCGCCCCGAACAGCCGCCCCTCATACGCTGGGGCATTTCCTGCCAGGCCGAGCAAGGAGGCGTTTGTCGCTTTCCAACCAAGGTTGAAGACTAAGGGAAGCTTGCGGACGTAAGTCACCGTTTTGGTGGCTACCAGGTAGAAATCCGCGTTGGCCGTGTTCTTCTCCTGGATTACACCTCCCACGTTTTGAACCTGACTGCGCGCCACAAAGCCTACTGACAGGGCAGGTCGCCAAGTTCGACTTTCCCTCAGGAAATTGAATTTTCCGTGAAAGACATTGAAACCGCTGCTCCAGAGGTTGCTCATACCGGCGGTGGTGCCATCCTGATGAACATTTCGCGTATACCCAAACTCGACCCGGCTGAATGCTCCGAGGGCGACCGACAGCTGATGGAATCCCCCCAAGACTGGTCCCGCGTCGAGATAGTGATAGGCAACAACGGGCTCGCTGAAGGTGGTTTCGCTAGACGGAACGGTGTAGGCCAACGGCGTAACGAACACGCCAGTCTGTCCTTCCCAGTTTAAACTCTGAGCCAGGGTCGTATTCGCGCCTGCGCATGTCAGGAAAACGGCCAGCAGCAGGAATGCACGGATGTTTTCTGACCGCGCGGATCGGTAGAGACCTATCTTTTGCATTCGGCATCTCCTTGCGAGAATTACCGAGGGTTTCTCTCTCTGGTACGAGATTTCCAAATCGAAAGTGCCCTTGAGACTTTGCTTTCTCTGTTTTTTCTCTCACCGCGCTCTGCTTGGATCATCAATTCCGACCCATCGCCAGAGCTTTATGGTGCCGTCCTCGCTCCCCGACGCTAGCCACTGTCCGTAGGGCCCGAAAGCGACCGTATAGATGGACCGGTCGTGGCCGTTGAGCGTCTGTACTTCATGCCCGGTTTCGACATTCCAGATCTTAATGGTCTTGTCCCAGCTTCCCGAAGCGAGCCAGCGCCCGTCCGGACTAAAAGCCAGGCTCGTCACCAAATTGCGGTGTCCGGTCAGAGTATGAATCTCGCGTCCCGCATCGACGTCCCAGAGTTTTATAGTCTTGTCAGCGCTTGCCGAGGCGAGCCAACGGCCATTGGGGCTGAAAACAACCGCGTAGATGGTTTTCTTGTGACCGTTCAGCTTGCGCAGTTCTTCTCCGGAGGAAACGTCCCAAATGCCAATGCTCCTGTCATCGTCCCCGGAAGCCAACCAATGCCCATCCGGGCTAAATGCAGCGTACATCACTGACCTTCGAAGCGAGGTCAGATCGCGAACCGCGCGCCCTGTTGCGAGATCCCAGAGTCGAACAGTCCTGTCGTCCACACCCGAAGCGAGCCTACGGCCATCGGGGCTGAAGGCGATCGAATAGACCCAGTTGCTGCCTAGCACTCCCAGTGGCTTGTTGGCTGAAAGGGTGCGAATTTCACGACTCGTCGCGGCGTCCCAAAGCGTGACCGTATCGCTGGAGTTCTCGGCCGCCAGCCAACGCCCGTCGTGACTGAGAGCCACTGCCTGCACTTCCTTCATCTTGGCGCCAATGGTGCTGAGTTCTTGCCCGGTGGGCACATCCCAGAACTTGACCGTCTGGTCCCAGCTTCCCGAGGCGAGCCTCCGTCCATCGGAACTGAATGCCACGCCAGTCACCCATCCAGAGTGACCTTTGAGGGTATGGTCCAGGACAAAATCAGGCTGCGAATTACGCGCTGACGCGAGGAGGGTAGCTGCGGGTGTTAGGGCGGAAAGAGCAGCCAATGCCGGTTCGCTTGAGGGTTCAAACGGTGTCAACTTAGTCCCTTCGACAACAGGGGCTGAAGAAGTTGGATCGAGAACGTCTGCGTTGTGACCTGCCGCTGCTGCAGGCGTTGCCACGGGTTGCGTCGCGGAGGGATTCGCACGAGATGTTGGGCTAGCTCTTAGCATCGCGCTGTAACCACCCTCTAACACTCGGTCCGGCTTGTGGGAGCTAGCGTTGCGAAGCTCGCGCTTTGCGCTTTTGGAGCCAGGCGCTGATTCAACCGATATAGACGCAGCCGGAAGCAGAGAATGATTGCCACGGTTAGGGTTCGGCAATTCAATCCCATCCCGAGTCTTGGCTTCGACGGGCGGCGTCACTATCTTCCTATGTATCGCCTCACGCGAAGCAGGCAGGACAGCGGCGCGAGAGGATGTTCTCACTGCCCTGGGACCGGATTCTCCGATCAAGAAAAGAAGCCCGAGAAAAAAAAGCGTCGCGGCACCAGAAAGCCATACCCGAGCCGCGGTCGTATTTCGAGTAAGTCTTTTAGACCAACGAGTTAGGAGTGTCCCCGCGCGAACAATCTTGAGCCAAGCTCTGGTAGATGGGGAAGTTCGATCCATGGCCGGCCGCGGTGCATCTATCAGACCCTCCCGAGATTGTTCTTCGGCATCGCTCGAGCTAGAGCGGCCTGCTGCGCATCGACTTACCCCCGGGTTGGGACCGGAAGCCTCGTCGTACGCTGCCGCCGCAACCGGAGCGAGCAAATCGGCAATCTGGCGTAACGCGACGATATGTTTGGTGTCAAAGGCGGAGGGTCGGGAAGAGAAGACCTCGAGTACACCAAGGATAAATCCTTGCGCTTCAATAGGCACCGCTACGACCGAACGCAAATGCAAGACTCTAGCAATCGAAGGCCGTATTCGCGAATCTCCCTCGGTGTCCAGACAAAGCATTAAGCTGCCGCTTTCCAGGCACTCTTTGGTAAAGTCAGAATCAGGTTCGAGGCGTGAACCGACGGCCGGAGCGTCGCCGACGCTCGCGAGGCACCGGACACCTTGGGAGTCGCGAAGAGCAATAGCGACTCCATCGGCTTCGGTCAGCGCATACACTTGTTCGGCCACTGTCGTTAAGGCGGCCGATAGCGACGGGTTTCCGTCCGGTTTCAGGTTTCTTTCGGGCATTTTAGAACCTCGCCCGGGCAGGAATTATCTGTGACGCCAAAGCACGCGTATCAAAGGGATGGGGTCGGCATTATATCTTTCGGTCAGCCTCGTGGGAAGTTAATTTTGTGTGAAAAATCAAAGGAGCACCCGATTCCGCGAAAGATGGATTTGACCCCTCAGAGCCCTGGGGTTCATAATCCGCTCCTCCTGTGCCCGGCAGGAGTAAAAGGAAGCGAGGAAGCTGAAGGGGTGAAAGGATGTCAGAAAAACTGAACGATATTTTTGCCACCTATGTTGACGCCATCGAGAAGTTCAGCGAATGCTCCAAAGCGTTCTTGCAACACGTAGATCTCCTGAACCGGGCTCGCAGTGAATACGAGAAAGCTGCTACGGCGAGTAGGGAACTCCGATCCGTCTTGGAAACTGGTGACGAGACCCTGCGCACGCTGATGACTCAGATGGAGAGCGCGATAAACGCTCCTTTGGCTGAGCCAGCTCTGGAAGAAATGAAAGCGGAACGCACAGCGGCGAAGACGGAAACGATCAAAGCAAGCAGCGCCAGCGCCGCGGCAGGTTCAAGCTCAGGTTCAAGCAGTGCAAAGACCTTCCCATGAGAAACTTCGCGGCACGGTTTTCGCACGATGCCGCTTGAAATCGGGGTTTGAGCTTCGCTTGCCGAATCGAATCCCGCATGAGATTCGCAAAAGCGGGCAACTCTCGACAAGCGTCTGACGCCAGTGAGACGTTGCAGTCGCGGTGGACGCCTATCGTTTCGTCAATACTCATTCCGCGGATACCGAACGCCACCGGTTTTACCAAGCGCGCTCAAGCTCTGTGCGTGTCCCTCGCAGCAGGATTGTGCCTTCGAGCAGTCCTGGCGCTTATTCAACCGCGGAGCTGCGTCGTCGCCACTTGAGAAGAACTTCTGCCGCGCTATTTCAAACACGTCTATGGTCGGCGTTTCTGTTCTCATGGATTTCCTCCCCTGCGGCCTCGACAAATCGCCTCGCGCCTCACGCAGTAGTGTGCGTGCAGCCATCGGATGCCTTCCACGGTTCTATCCAATGCGCTTTGGCGCTAACGCCGAGCTGATTTCCCAACCAATTGCAAGGACACCTCAATGCTATGGAAAGGGCATCGATGCACTCCAGGTTCTTCGCATCGCTTAGGATTGCTGTCAGAATAGGACCACCGCACCCGGAGCACTCGAAAAGGAGCACATGGACAAACAAGGTGGCAGCGTGCCTTGTAACGTTCGTTTCCGGTTGGGAGAACACTTCTTTCATGGCACTCGGATTGAAAATGACGGGCTCCCTCATGTCGTTGTGGCTCAACGGAGGCGTATGGTTTCCCGAACAGGTGGACCAGCGACCGCGGCCGAATGGCATTGCCTATCAAATTGCGACCCCGAAACGGTTGGTTCTGGAGTGCCGGCTGTTCTAGAGACACTCCGCTTCGCGGAAACCTCTGACGCCCAGAGAAAAATATCGAATAATCGTGCTCTGCTGAGGTTGTCTGCATTCTTCACAGTGTCCAGCAAGTGTTCCGATCGAAGGAAACACTCTTGCAGGAAGCGATCGTTCGACTCACAGGTGGTGCCGGGAGGATCGCTGCACGCCAAGGCGCTCCATTGCTCGAGCCTTCGGTAAGAACAAGAGATGAAGTGCTCTAAGCACAGGGATCGAAGTTCCAACGAGCAGACCGCCTGTTGCGCACAGTTCTCCGCCTGGCAAGGATCATTGTCCTTGCTGACGGTCGATGCTGTTTTGAAAGGCTCTCCGCATTCTTGCAGCGAATCTAGTCCCATGCCGTTCTCCCTATTGAAATAAAAGGCGACTCTTCCGAAGAAAGATCGCGATCCGAGCAGCCGGTAGTCCCCCCCCGCGTGTCACGCTCGTGTCAACAGACTTGTATCTCGCTGTTGCCGCCTACCTTGTGGGCAAGCTTCGGCAGAGCGGCTTCGTAGGTGTGCACCCGTGAACAAACATCAACGAAACAGGCGACCGACCGGCGGACGCTGGAGGCATCCTCCCATCGGTTCTCGGAGGCTTGCTTTTCCGTTTGCCACAGACTGAGCACCAGAATCAGGCGGGGCTCCTTGTGTGCGGTAAGCAGAAGCGCGCCAGAAAAACCTGTTTGTTGATCAAGAAAAGAGGCCACCGCCTCGCGGAGACAATCTCGAAGCTCCTGAATCTTGTTCGGTTTGGCGATGAATTCCACGGCACGAGCATTTAGGGTGAGAAACAGGTGCGAGGGAGATTCCAGGACCGCTTCGGCCTTCCATCGGTCGGGGCTGTGAACAGGTCTATCAATAATTTCCAGATTGGTGTCGAGATGGCGATTCATTTGTTAGAGTTCTCCTCTGCGCTCACTGGCCGGGAGGGCCCACGGTGTTTCGGCTCCAGAATGGATCCAGATACGCGCGCTCTTGATGCCTCATAAGACATACAACCAAGTAGTGCACGACAGAGCTCATTCGTTTCACTCCACCTCTTACTTTTTCGCTTTTTTTTAAACGATAAAGTGCCTTAGATGGCTTGGCAGTCGCGTGAAGACAGCGAAAGCGAAGCAAAAGGATCCATTCGGTTGGATTGCGCTTCGCTGAAAGGTGAAGATATACTTGCGCCTTCCTTGAGGGACCCGTGGAATTCTTCTGCTTTGATGAAGCCTACCTGGAGCGGCTCCGTGGGCGCGATGTTGCTACCGAACAGCATTTTGTCGCCTATTTCAGCAAACTGCTGCTGATCAAACTGCGTTCGCGGCTGCACTCGTTTCAAAGCGTTGACGACATACGTCAGGAGACGTTTGTTCGCGTCTTTCATGCCCTACAGAGGGACGGAGGCGTTCGTCACCCGGAGAGGCTGGGCGCTTTTGTTAACTCGGTTTGTAACAACGTTCTGCTGGAGTTTTTTCGTTCCTCCCGCAGGGACGATGTTCCGGAACTGGATGTACCCGAAGCTCCCGATCACAGTATTGATTTGGACGGTATGCTGTCGAGTAAGCGGACGAGCGAACAGGTGCGAGCGATCCTGTCCAAGCTTCCCGAAAAAGATTGCCAGTTGCTGCGGGCTATTTTCTGGGAGGAGAGGGACAAGGACGAGGTCTGCCGGGAATTCGGTGTAGACCGCGATTACCTGCGGGTCCTGTTGCACCGCGCCAAGAACAACTTTAAATCAATCTATCTAAAGAGCGCCCTAGCTGCGGAGAGGCCGCTCGGTTAACCCCGGCCTGAAACGATCGGTGCGGTCAAGTCACTACCTATAGGAATGGCGATGATGGAGCATTCAGAGGCAATCCGGAGGAAGGCGGCCGAGCAGTACCTGCTGGGAGAATTGACGGGAGAGTTGCGCGAGCAATACGAGGAGCACTTCTTTTCCTGTCAGGAATGTGCAGAAGAGGTGAAAGTTGGCGTAGCGTTCATTGGCGGCGCAAAACAGGTGTTGGGCCGGGAGAAACCCTCTCAGCTGCCCGGGACGTTGTCACCTCCAACCGGGCGGGGCTGGCTCGCGACGGTCTTCCGCCCAGCTTTCGCAGTTCCGGCAATGGCGATACTTTTAGTGATCGTTTTCTACCAGAACGCGATGCTCATACCAAGGATGAAGACCGGTATATCGCAACTGGGTGCCCCGCAAACCCTTACTTCGCTTTCGCTGCTTCAAGAAAATTCTCGCGGTGGCGCGGCCTTCGCCGCCACCGTGTCGCCGAACAGGCCCTTTGGCCTGTACCTGGATATTCCGCCAGGCAAGTTCCGGTCTTATGTCTGCGAGATCGAAACTGAATCTGGTACCCCAGAAATCTCGCTCCATGTGTCACCGCAGGAAGCGGCGGCCACAGTGCAGCTACTAATTCCGCCTGCTCGTCTGCGGCCGGGGAAGCACTTTCTGGTCGTGCGCGGGTTTGATGGAAGTCAAGCAGGCCAGGGCGAAGGAGTGGAAGTTGCGAGGTACTCGTTCGCTCTCAACTTTAAGTGAGTCCAATCGACCAAAATAAGAAAGGCGAGTTCAAAATGGACACCAGCAAACAGACATACTCATACCATGCGCACGGGCATGCTCTCGGCGGTCAGATTGAAAGGCCCTTCGATCAAATCATCGAAGTCCAAGCAGGAATGTCCCTCCCGAGCACCGGCGGATATGGATCGGCGCGTGCGGAGAATTTCCGCTTCAAGGAAATTGTGTCGTTTGGTGCGGCCTACACCCAGGTTTCGGGGAGCCACAACCAGGAAAGCGGCAGTTTTACGACTCTGGTCTCGTCGACCGTGGAACGACTGAACATTCTGGATGTGGTGACCGCCGACCGTGTGGTGGCGCGCCTTTCATCGGAGCATCCACCGGCCCAGGAAGAGCCACGCATTCGCCTGTTGGGAAGCCATTTCGAAAATCTGAGAATAGCGGGTTGTCCGGTGGATGTCGAACTGGCTGATGAGCTCTTCCTGAAGCTTGATACCTTTGAGGCCTTCAGAAAAGAGTTTGAAAGCAACGCCGAATTCCGCAAAATGGCCGAGGATCCGTTGCAAACGGGGCAGGCCCAGAAACTACCTGAACGTCACGGAGTGATCGTTTGTTCCTTGCTCAAGGACCTCAAAACGTTTTGTCCGGGCCTGAAGCGCCAGGGCTACACGATTATCGTGCCCTGCTTTGGGAAAATATTTTTGGCCGAGGTTCGCGCCCAATATTCCAGGAGGACGCTTACGATGATCCGGTTCGACTTGAACTGCGCGGTTTGCGGTACCGGGGTTGTCACCGAAGTCGTTGGCAATGGCGTTCCGCTCTAGGGTGGCTATTCATCTCTGGATTCTTGCTGGCGGGATGTGGCAAGTCGCAAACATTCTCTGCCGAAAGGGCCTATGAGGACTCCCGGCAGAAGCTCGAGCGCGGCGATCTGAATGGCGCCGCTGCGGCTTCTGCTGCGGGACTACGCAACTTTCCCGGTATCGAGACGGAGTGGCATTGGCGATTCGCCGTTGTGCAAGGTGAAGTGCTTGTGCGACAAGGCTTGAACGAACGGTCGCTGGAAGTTCTCGGGCCAAGTCTTCCCAAGAGCCTTAATAGGAGTGCGCTAGCGGTCCGGCGCGGCATCTGGCGAGCTGCAGCGACTGGTTTTCTGGGGCGTATCAGCGAAGCCGACACCCTGCTCGCCGAGTCGGAGTCGGTTGCCAAGGAATATCAACCGCAGCTGTTGGGAGAAGTAGAGCTGCGAAAGGGCACGCTGGCTCTTTTGCGCGAGGATACCACGGCTGCGGAGTCGGCTTATCGCTCAGGACTTCGGATTGCGCGCGAACAGAAGGATCGCTTCCTCGAGACGGCTGCCTTGGGAAATCTGGGGCTCACCGCGACAAAGCAAGAGCATTACGATGAGTCGATCGGCTGGAACCGGGAGGCTCTACGGCTGTCTCAATCCCTGGGGGCACAAGCGTCCGCGGCTTCGATTTTGGGCAACATGGGCTGGAGCTACTTCAAGATGGGGGATTACGAGAACGCTCTAACACTGTTTGAGCGCGCCAAAGAATCTTCCGAGAGAGCGGGAGCTGCACGCGCTCAGATCGAATGGGAAATTAATATAGGGAATGTGCGATATGAAGAACGCGATTTCGAACTCGCCCAAGGCGCCTATCAACAGGCCCTGGCCCACGCAAAATCCCTCGACTATGAGCCAGCGATGGCTGAGTGTCTTGAAAACCTGGCCGATGCCAATTTCGAGGGAGGGCACCTCGATACTGCCGAGTACTACCACCATCAAGTCACCGAAATGCTCCAACAGCACCCCGACCATTCCTTGGCGCTGGACTCCTCGCTCATCGCCGGACGCATCGAGGAGAGCAGGCACAATTATCTGCGGGCTGAACAGCTGTTTCGCGAGACGCTACAGGATTCCCAAGCGAGTACGGCTCTACGGTGGGAGGCAGAGGCACGGCTTGGCGAAACCTACGTGATCGAAGGCAGGGCAAAAGAAGCCGAACGTGAGTTTCGTCACTCTTTAGAGACGATTCAGAGCGCCCGGGCTGCCGTGAAGACCGAAGAATTCCGGCTGTCGTTTCTCTCGAGTGCAACTTCGTTTTACAACGATTACGTTGATTTCCTGGTTTCCGAGAACAGGTATGCCGACGCCCTGCAGATTGCTGCACAAGGGCGCGCTCAAACACTTGGGGAAGGGTTGGCAACGACTCCTGTCGCTGCATTTTCGCTAAAAGATTTTCATCTCCGACAGATCGCCGGGCAAATGAATGCAACCTATCTGTTTTATTGGCTCGGACAGAAGCGTTCCTATCTCTGGGCGATTACCTCCGAGAAGACTCGGTTTTTCACATTGCCTGCTGCCACCAAGATCGATGCTGCCGTCAAGTCCTATCGAGAGGCCTTGTTTGGTCCAAGGGAGCCCCTGGAAACAGAGAATGCCTCGGGCGCCGAGCTCTATCAGTGGTTGGTCGCTCCTGCGGCGAATCTCATTCGCAAGGGCGCGCGTGTTGTTGTGGTTCCCGACGGTAGTCTCTACGGGCTGAATTTCGAGACGCTGCTAGTTTCGTCGCCCCGGATTCATTACTGGATCGATGACGTCGTTGTGGTGGTTGCGAATTCCCTGGCGCCATCTTTGGCGGTGAGCCCGGAGCGGAAGAAGCAGCCCCAAGCGCTCCTTCTGATTGGTAATCCTTTGTCTCCGGATAAAGACTTTCCTGATCTTCCACAAGCCGCAACCGAAATGAGGGGAATTGAAAGACATTTTGACTCTGTGCAACAAACGGTCTTCTCCGGTGATCAGGCCACCGCCCAAACCTACCTCGCGAGCCGTCCGAACCGGTTTTCCTTGATTCATTTCGTAGCTCATGGAACCGCAAGTTTCACAAGCCCGCTCGATTCCGCGGTCATTCTTACGCGACAAGGTGACGCCTATAAGCTCTATGCGCGCGACATCGTCAGGGAACCTCTTAGTGCTGACCTGGTGACCATTTCGGCCTGTAACGGCGAGGGCGTGCGGACCTACTTCGCGGAGGGACTGGTCGGGCTGACCTGGGCATTTTTGCGCGCTGGGGCCCACAGTGTCATAGCGGCGCTGTGGGAGGTAAATGATAACTCGACTCCGATACTGATGGATCAGCTGTATGGAGAAATCAGCAAAGGCGCCCCGCCAGAAGTCGCTTTGAGAGATGCCCAACTTAGCTTGCTGAATTCCAACACCATTTATCGGAGGCCGTTCTATTGGGCCCCTTTTCAAATCTACGAGAGCCTTCACGGATACAAGAAAGTGACCCCAGAACACAATTAGTCCAGGTTCTGCCCGGGCCCTTAGCAAGAGAGACAATTCTTTACTGCGAAATACACTGACGGATTCGAGCACCCCCAGGACTTTGCGCCATCGGAGACCTCAGGGGCTGCGACGGACCTAGCCTCTGGTTTGCGGGGCTCAATATGTTTGGTGATCCGAGGGTTCCGATTTCCCGTCCCGCCTCTCCACGATTGCTCGGCTGCTTGGTTATATCGCTGCTGGCCGCCTTCCTGCGCGTCGGGCGCGGTTCGGTTAGTCGTATGGATCTGGAGTGATTCCGTGTAGACTCATTGCGAACAGAGTCCCCAAATCTTGCCGTTGGTGGGATTGTCGGGTCGTCGTTTTGAGGATATCGACACAAGTCAGTCAGTTGATGGGGACTGTTGGCGCGACGGCCGTGCTTGCTATGGGCTTGTTGACGGTCACCTCTGCGGCACCTATCCCTGCACCCACTTTCAACAAGGAAGTCGCGCCGATTCTATTCAAGCACTGCGCGAATTGTCATCGCCCAGGTGAGATAGGGGCGGCTGTATCGCTGCTGTCCTACGATACGGCACGACCTTGGGCCGAGTCGATCAAGGAAGAAGTGCTGCGGCGCGAGATGCCACCGTGGCCCGCCGATCCCAACGGCAGCGTGAAGTTCCGTAACGACCCCCGGCTCAGCCAGAAGGAGATCGATACGCTGGTCAGCTGGGTCAATGCGGGCACTCCCAAAGGCGACGATAGCGACCTGCCGCCACTGCCAAGTTTTCCACAAGGCTGGTTGCACCCGGCGGGACTTGCACCTGACGCTGTTGTCCCGTTGCCGGTGTTTCAGGTGCCGGCCGAGGGTGAAATCCCCTACCTTAAGTACCTGGCCAAGGTGCCATTCTCTGAAGACAAGTGGGTCGTCGCCCTGCAGCTACGTCCTGGCAATCGCGCCGTCGTGCACCATATGGCGATTACCGAGCTGATGTTAGACGAGGGTGTGACACCGGCTGATCTTGATCGGTTGGCACAGGTCAGTCGGCAGCTTGGCCTTCCGAGCGGTTTCGGGACCAGACCCGCCGTCGCCGCCCCAGGGGATCCTGCGGTGTTCGACATGTTAGGAGTGTACACACCTGGCACGACTTTCGAGAGGTACGGGGATGGCAGCGCCAAGCTGCTGAGGGGCGGCAAGAATTTGTACCTCAACTTCAACATTCACTACCAGACGACTGGAAAACCGGAAACGGATCAGACCATGCTTGCCCTTTGGTTCCAGCCGGGACCACCGAAACGTCAGCTGTTCCGGGTGCCTGCCTCAGGTGGTACGATCATCGCCGACGGCAAGCAGTTGCTGACCGATGCTCCGGGGGAGAAGGCCGAGGGCACCGGTGTGGCGATTCCCGCGATTCCGCCGAACGCCGGGAACTATGAAGTGATCGGCATAACGGCCTACACGGAACCGGTGACGGTTTACCAGCTTCAACCCCATGCGCACCTGCGTGGTAAGGACTTCAAGTACGCCGTCGTCTATCCAGACGGCCGCGAGGAAACTCTGTTGAGCGTGCCGAAATACGATTTCCACTGGCAGCTGGCCTATGAACTCGACAGGCCGCTCAAGCTTCCGGCAGGCAGCAAGCTGATCGTCACGGCGCACTACGACAATTCGCCGAAGAACGAACACCTAATGCACCACCAGGGGCACGACGCCCAGGATCCGATGCACCACCCTGGTCCAGAAGACGAAGTGCAGTTTCGCGGAATGAATCAGAGCTGGGATGAAATGTTCACGCCGTTCATCCAGTACACCATCGACAGCCAGGATCTGACCAAACCGAAGACGACGGCGCAGCCTGAAAACCGGCAGAACGACACTAAAGCCGGCCAGGAGGGGGAGCAGAACGCCCTGGAAATCGCCGAGGTAGTCGGTTGCTTGGGACAAAGCCCCGCCAAGACGTGGATGCTGACCAATGGCAGTGATCCTGTTTTGTCCAAGACTCAGGCGACATCATTGGCGGCTTTAAAGGCGGCTGCTGACAGACCGTTGGGCAGCCATCCTTACCAGCTCCTGGGTGTAGGTGTCTTTGATCCCTCGAGCCATCGTGGACAGAAGGTGGCAGTCAAGGGCGTACTGATCAGGGACCCCAAGGAAAGCCGCCTCAACGTTACGTCGCTCCAGATGGTCACCGCGACCTGTTTCTAGCGCATTCAGGATTCCCTACCTGTGCCGACCCTGTTCAAGATGAGCCGAAGGACTGATTGATCAGCGTCAACTAGAGCGGCAAGGACAGGGCTGTTCTCGGAATCAATTCTTGGTCGGCATGTTTTTCCATCGCATTGCTCGAATAAAGCCTCAACATCCTTCGATCCAGCCAGAAGCTTGACGCCAGAGAACAATACCCGCGGAATGAATGTTGCAAAACGAGACACTCGGAGGAGCCGATTAGGCGAAGACGTGGCCGGAGCACAGGACCACTTAGAGTTCTGGCGGGCCGCTGAACAGATCTTTGGCTGAGATGTGGAAGTCCTCAGTTGTGCACAACGGTCTTCACTTTATATACGCCGTGCCGCAATCGACGACCGAACCGTGGATAAGAAACAGGCATAATCATGTTGCTGCACTATTGCTATAATGTTTCTAATTCGTTACTCGAATCAGGGCATGGCTTTCTCATGAATGCATTTGATGTGACGATTATTCATTTCTTCAACGCATTCGCTTGCCGTAGTGCAACGCTGGATCGCACCATTTCGGTTATGACTGCAGATGTACTGTGGGTAGGTGCCATCCCCATGGCCTTTTTCTGGTATGCCTGGATTCGCTACGCCAGTGCGGACTCTGAGAAGCGGCAAATCCTCGTTGTTGGTATTGTCGGTTGTGTTGTTGCGGTGTTTGTCGCACGAGTGCTCGCTCTGAGTCTTCCGTTTCGCGCGCGGCCTCTTCACAACGCTGCCCTACACTTTCGCCTTCCTTTCGGAGTAGATCCCAAAATACTCATTGACTGGAGCTCATTTCCGAGCGACCACGCTGCACTGTTTTTCTGCATCGCTACAATTCTTTGGATCGTTTCAAACCGCCTGGGAACCTTGGCGCTCTGCTATACGTTCTTTGGGATGAGCCTCCCCGCAATCTACGCCGGGATACACTATCCGACCGATATTATCGCTGGAGCGGCACTCGGAATTGGCGTCGCCTATCTCTGCAAGTCCACCACGGCCGTCGTCGCGCGCCCAGCATTATTCTGGCTGAAAAGGAACCCAGCCTTATTCCATGCCATTCTGTTCCTCTGGACTTTTGAGATCGCCGATATTTTTAGCAGTCTAAGAAACCTTGTGCATCATATCTTACGGTTCGCAAAACTCATGACCTAGTCAAATGAGTTTTCTTCTCCGTCGACTTCCGAAGAGCTAAGGAGTGATCGGACCCTGGATGAGTCGCCGCGCATTTGACTGTCAAGCCATCCTTCCAGCCAATTTTTGATCGCACTTGTGACCATTGCCCGTACCACCGCCCTCACGGTCCCAGACTAGGTCGTGGAGTTGCCGACGCTCACCGTTTGAAGCAGGGGAGAGGCGGCGATCGAGAGATCGGAGGTCGGTCAATGCGGGATGATTTGGATTCCGTTCACGGGGGCGCGCTTCGTGCCGTCAGACGCCGTGCTGGGAATGGCGGTCAGCGTGAAGCCCGTTGCATTGATGGTGAACATCACATAATTGCCGTTCGAATTGTTAGCCTGGACAAAGGTGCCACCGAAATTGGTATTGGCGGCGTCGGTCAGGTTGATGCTGGTGGTAGTAATTCCGGCGCCGCTAATTTGATACGTCCCCGTGCGCGTGGCCGTGCCATTGGAGCCATCGGCGTAGACATAGATGTCATAACCGGCGGAGTCAGCGGGCAAGTTACTGACGGTGACGATGGCGTCTTGACTGATGGTGTCGAGATAGCGCTTCATCATGCGGAAATTGCCTGGCGTGTCGGCGATCGATGTACTGGCAGCGGAGCTGGCACTCCACGTCAGCGTGGCGCCGTTGGCTGTGCCAGTTTCATCCATCAGGGCCAATCCGCTGCCATTCGCACCGCTGACGTTGTTCCAGTGGGATTTGGGAACCACGCCGGCGACTTCCGAGGTGGCCATGGGATCGGTAGTGGGCGAGGCAAGGTGGATGCTGACAGCGCCTAGGGTAGAGACCACCAAAGTCGTGGTGGTTGAATGAGTGAGGCTGCCGCTGGTGCCGGTGATGGTGAGGGTGGAGGTTCCGGTGGGCGTGGTGCTGGCGGTGGTGACCGTGAGTGTGGAAGTCCCGCTACCGCTGATGGTCCCTGGCGAGAAATTGGCGGTCGCGCCCGTGGGCAATCCAGTGGCGCTGAGAGTCACCGTTCCAGCAAATCCGTTCAGGGCTCCCACGGTCACAGAGTAGGTAGTGGAGCTCCCAACAGCCACAGTTTGAGACGAGGGCGAAGCGGCAATCGAGAAATCCACGGTGGCCGTGACCACCAAGCTCGTGGTCGTTGAATGCGTGAGGCTGCCGCTGGTGCCGGTGATGGTGATGGTCGAGGTTCCGGTGGGCGTGGTACTGGCGGTCGTGACCGTGAGTGTGG
Organism: uncultured Acidobacteriota bacterium; assembly: GCA_963718485.1. GTDB lineage: Bacteria > Acidobacteriota > Terriglobia > Acidiferrales > UBA7541 > Palsa-295. The sequence goes on along the minus strand of CAVQZU010000134.1, from coordinate 256,615 downwards.
AAGTCCCGCTACCGCTGATGGTCCCTGGCGAGAAATTGGCGGTCGCGCCCGTGGGCAATCCACTCGCACTGAGAGTTACCGTTCCTGTAAATCCGTTCAGGGCCCCTACGGTCACAGAGTAGGTAGTGGAATTTCCGACAGTCACGGTCTGAGAGGAGGGCAAAGCGGCAATCGAGAAATCCGCGGTGGCCGTGACCACCAAACTCGTGGTCGTTGAATGGGTGAGGCTGCCGCTAGTGCCCGTGATGGTGATGGTCGAGGTTCCGGTGGGCGTGGTACTGGCGGTCGTGACCGTGAGTGTGGAAGTCCCGCTACCGCTGATGGTCCCTGGCGAGAAATTGGCGGTTGCGCCCGTGGGCAATCCACTGGCGCTGAGGGTCACCGTTCCTGTAAATCCGTTCAGGGCCCCCACGGTCACAGAGTAGGTGGTGGAATTTCCGACAGTCACGGTTTGAGACGAGGGGGAGGCGGCAATCGAGAAATCGGAGGTGGACGAATGCGGGATGATCTGCATTCCATTGAGGGGAGCACGCATCACTCCGTCGGAGGCAAAGCCAGGGATGGCCGTCAGCGTGAAGCCCGTCGCGTTGATGCTGCTGAACAGCACGTAATTGCCATTTGAATTGTTGGCCTGGACGAAGGTGCCGCTGAAGTTGGTATTGGCGGCGTCGGTCAAGTTGATGCTGGTGGTGGTGATTCCGGTGCCGCTAATTTGATATGTGCCCGTGCGTGTGGCCGTGACATTGGAGCCATCAGCGTAGACATAGATGTCATAGCCGGAGGAGGTCGTGGGCAAGTTACTGACGGTGACGATGGCGTCTTGACTGACAGTGTCGAGATAACCATTCATCATGCGGAAATTGCCTGCCGCGTCTGAGATCGGCAGACTGTGAACGGAACTGGAGTTCCAGGTCACCGTGGCGCCGCTGGCTGCGCCGGTTTCATCCACCAGAGCCATCCCGCCGCTTGCACCGGTGGCCTCATTCCAGTTGGATTTGGGAACAACCCCGGCGACTTCCGACGCTGCCATGGAAGCTGCAGAGTTTCCCACAAGGTCGATGCTGATGCCGCCCGTACCCTGCGCGGTGGTCGAAACCACAAGGTTCGTGGTCACCGAATGCGTGAGACTGCCGCTGGTACCCGTCACGGTCAGCGTGTACGAACCAACAGACGTAGTCGCGGGCGTGGTGATGGTGAGCGTTGCACTGCCAGGCGTGGGAATACTCGTCGAGGACCACTGCGCGGTGGCTCCGCCCGGGAGTCCTGTCACGCTGAGATTGACTGAGCCAGAAAAGCCCGATACAGACGTTGTGGTGACCGTATAGTTCACGCTCCCGGGAGGATCTATCGTGCGACTCGAGGGAGAGACCGCGATTGTGAAATTTGGGGATGCCGGGGACAAGAGACCGTAAACATTGAGCGCCGTGTTGCCCACACCATCGGACGGAAACGATCCCATATATACTCGACCATTCACGACGATGGGGGCGCTGTATTTCGGCCAGTTGCCCATATCATCGCGGGCGCTATTCAGGCGCGAGTTCCACAGTTCTTTGGTGAGGTCGTCGGCGTTGATCGCACGCAAAATACCTTGATGAACGCCATGGTCGCCATTCTCGACAAGGGTCATTGACGACCAAACAATGCCGGAGCCGGGAGTGCTGCCGTTGGCAGAAAGCGTGAGGACGCCGCCGGAATTGCCGGTTGCCGAGGGGATGGTCCCTTCGGAAATGGGGTTGGTATCGAAAGTCGTTCCGTTAAAGTGAAAAGCTTTGAGAAAATCTGCGCCGTCGCTCCACTCATACATCCACGGACCAACACCGCCGCTGCGGTTCCAGTACACTGGGCCTCCGTGGATTTGTCCTCCCTTAAGAGGCAACGATTGAACGATTTGGCCGTTCCCCGTTTGCTCGTGACCGAGATTTCCCACGTGCGTCACATAAAAAATGCTGTTTTTGCCACCGCCAACGACTAAGTCGGTTCCCGGAATTAATAAGGGGCCAGAGGCGCCGAAATCCGTGTCACCGGTAGCATGGGCCAAAACATCCGGCGAGAACCAGTCGGCTAGGGCTATGCCACTGGTAGACGTGACCTTGGCGAGCGTATCACTGAAGTTGGTGGTGCCATTCCAGTCTCCGTTGCCTGTTATGTAGTACACGTTGCCGTTGGCATCGACCGCCGGTGCGCGGCCGGACATCCAGACCCCTCCTTCTGCCCCATCGGGCGCAGAAGACCAGATTCCAGTCTGCTGCAAGGTAGATGCGCTGTAGGACATCACCCAGCCATGAAAGTTGTATTCATCTTCGTGGGAACCCCAAGCGATAAAAATTTGGCCGCCGGCCAGTGCCAAGCTCGGACGCTGATTTTGAATCCGAGGGTCGAAAGTTAGGGTGCCACCCACGCTGCCAGTGCCGGTGCCAGGTACCGAACCTTGAATGACGACCGGGCCGCCAAACTTTTCCGCACCGCTCGTGATATCGACTGCATGCAGCCGCTGGCAGTAGGTGCCATTGACCGATCCGCAGGAGCTACTTGGCTGCTTGGTGCGTGCGACAAAATACATGGTGTTGGTTGTAAGGTCGATGTAGGGGGTGCTTTCAATGCCCACGTTGCCGACAATGTTGCCGCCTGCCCCCACAATATCGGTAATCGGGACAGGCGAGGAGCCTGCAACCTGACTAGGCACATTGAGAGACCACAGTGGAACGTTAGAGTTCGAGTCAGCGTCGAAGGCATAGACCACGTCGTTCATGGTCACAACGTAGAGAACATTGTGACTGGCTCCTGCAATCGTCACACCTTGGACGTAGAGAGGCTGTGCATACACCGAGCCGCTGACGGTGTAGGACCAAAGCTTGCCGAACTGATTGACGTTGACGTTCGAAGTGTTGAGTTGCGTCTCGCTGAGGGTGGCGCCGGTACGTGCCTGATCGTGGTAGTCTGTCGTCCAATTGGCTTGCGCCGACGCTAAGGGAATGTGAGCGAACAAGCTGGTGGCGAGCAAAAATACTGCGACTACCCAAGTGCGCAGATCCATCGAGATCCCGGGAAATCGTCTAACCTCAGGACCGCACGCGTGGGCCTGACCTATGGGCAAGCACGAGCTGTGGACACTTTTATGGCAGAGGAGGTGCCGAATTCTGCACCGAATCACGGAGTCTGGCTGCCCAGCCCGGATTTGGGGCTGTCGGCATGGCGTGATCACGTGACGAGCAGCGACGATCGTAGCGTTGGTTTTCTGCACAATTCTCTATTCCTGCCCATACGGCGGCTTCAGCAACTTTCCAAACAACAAATGGCCCCATAGCAAAACGATATTGCAGCTTGGTATCGGTCAATGCGGGATGATTTGGATTCCGTTCACGGGGGCGCGCTTCGTGCCGTCAGACGCCGTGCTGGGAATGGCGGTCAGCGTGAAGCCCGTTGCATTGATGGTGAACATCACATAATTGCCGTTCGAATTGTTAGCCTGGACAAAGGTGCCACCGAAATTGGTATTGGCGGCGTCGGTCAGGTTGATGCTGGTGGTAGTAATTCCGGCGCCGCTAATTTGATACGTCCCCGTGCGCGTGGCCGTGCCATTGGAGCCATCGGCGTAGACATAGATGTCATAGCCGGCGGAGTCAGCGGGCAAGTTACTGACGGTGACGATGGCGTCTTGACTGACGGTGTCGAGATAGCGCTTCATCATGCGGAAATTGCCTGGCGTGTCGGCGATCGATGTACTGGCAGCGGAGCTGGCACTCCACGTCAGCGTGGCGCCGTTGGCTGTGCCAGTTTCATCCATCAGGGCCAATCCGCTGCCATTCGCACCGCTGACGTTGTTCCAGTGGGATTTGGGAACCACGCCGGCGACTTCCGAGGCGGCCATGGGATCGGTAGTGGGCGAGGCAAGGTGGATGCTGACAGCGCCTAGGGTAGAGACCACCAAAGTCGTGGTGGTTGAATGAGTGAGGCTGCCGCTGCTGCCGGTGATGGTGATGGTCGAGGTTCCGGTGGGCGTGGTGCTGGCGGTGGTGACCGTGAGTGTGGAAGTCCCGCTACCGCTGATGGTCCCTGGCGAGAAATTGGCGGTCGCGCCCGTGGGCAATCCAGTGGCGCTGAGAGTCACCGTTCCAGCAAATCCGTTCAGGGCTCCCACGGTCACAGAGTAGGTAGTGGAGCTCCCAACAGCCACAGTTTGAGACGCGGGAGAGGCGGCAATCGAGAAATCTGGTGCGGCCGTGACCACCAAGCTCGTGGTGGTTGAATGAGTGAGGCTGCCGCTGGTGCCGGTGATGGTGAGGGTCGAGGTTCCGGTGGGCGTGGTGCTGGCGGTCGTGACCGTGAGTGTGGAAGTCCCGCTACCGCTGATGGTCCCTGGTGAGAAATTGGCGGTCGCGCCCGTGGGCAATCCAGTGGCGCTGAGGGTTACCGTTCCTGTAAATCCGTTCAGGGCCCCCACGGTCACAGAGTAGGTAGTGGAATTCCCGATGGTCACGGTTTGAGAGGAGGGCGAAGCGGCAATCGAGAAATCCGCGGCGGCCGTGACCACCAAGCTCGTGGTGGTTGAATGGGTGAGGCTGCCGCTGGTGCCGGTGATGGTGAGGGTGGAGGTTCCGGTGGGCGTGGTACTGGCGGTCGTGACCGTGAGTGTGGAAGTCCCGCTACCGCTGATGGTCCCTGGCGAGAAATTGGCGGTTGCCCCCGTGGGCAATCCAGTGGCGCTGAGGGTTACCGTTCCTGTAAATCCGTTCAGAGCTCCCACGGTCACAGAGTAGGTCGTGGAATTCCCGATGGTCACGGTTTGAGAGGAGGGAGAAGCGGCAATCGAGAAATCCGCGGCGGCCGTGACCACCAAGCTCGTGGTGGTTGAATGGGTGAGGCTGCCGCTGGTGCCGGTGATGGTGATGGTCGAGGTTCCGGTGGGCGTGGTACTGGCGGTCGTGACCGTGAGTGTGGAAGTCCCGCTACCGCTGATGGTCCCTGGTGAGAAATTGGCGGTTGCCCCCGTAGGCAATCCAGTGGCGCTGAGAGTTACCGTTCCTGTAAATCCGTTCAGAGCCCCCACGGTCACAGAGTAGGTAGTGGAATTTCCGACAGTCACGGTCTGAGAGGAGGGCGAAGCGGCAATCGAGAAATCCGCGGTGGCCGTGACCACCAAGCTCGTGGTGGTTGAATGAGTGAGGCTGCCGCTGGTGCCGGTGATGGTGAGGGTCGAGGTTCCGGTGGGCGTGGTACTGGCGGTGGTGACCGTGAGTGTGGAAGTCCCGCTACCGCTGATGGTCCCTGGCGAGAAATTGGCGGTTGCCCCGTGGGCAATCCAGTGGCGCTGAGAGTTACCGTTCCTGTAAATCCGTTCAGAGCCCCCACGGTCACAGAGTAGGTAGTGGAATTTCCGACAGTCACGGTCTGAGAGGAGGGCGAAGCGGCAATCGAGAAATCCGCGGTGGCCGTGACCACCAAGCTCGTGGTGGTTGAATGGGTGAGGCTGCCGCTGGTGCCGGTGATGCTGATGGTCGAGGTTCCGGTGGGCGTGGTACTGGCGGTGGTGACCGTGAGTGTGGAAGTCCCGCTACCGCTGATGGTCCCTGGCGAGAAATTGGCGGTTGCCCCCGTGGGCAATCCACTCGCACTGAGAGTTACCGTTCCTGTAAATCCGTTCAGGGCCCCCACGGTCACAGAGTAGGTGGTGGAATTTCCGACAGTCACGGTCTGAGAGGAGGGCGAAGCGGCAATCGAGAAATCCGCGGTGGCCGTGACCACCAAGCTCGTGGTCGTTGAATGGGTGAGGCTGCCGCTAGTGCCGGTGATGGTGATGGTCGAGGTTCCGGTGGGCGTGGTACTGGCGGTCGTGACCGTGAGTGTGGAAGTCCCGCTACCGCTGATGGTCCCTGGCGAGAAATTGGCGGTTGCCCCCGTGGGCAATCCACTCGCACTGAGGGTTACCGTTCCTGTAAATCCGTTCAGGGCCCCCACGGTCACAGAGTAGGTAGTGGAATTTCCGACAGCCACAGTTTGAGACGCGGGGGAGGCGGCAATCGAGAAATCGGAGGTCGACGCATGTGGGATGATTTGGATTCCGTTCACGGGGGCGCGCTTCGTGCCGTCAGACGCCGTGCTGGGAATGGCGGTCAGCGTGAAGCCCGTTGCATTGATGGTGAACATCACATAATTGCCGTTCGAATTGTTAGCCTGGACAAAGGTGCCACCGAAATTGGTATTGGCGGCGTCGGTCAGGTTGATGCTGGTGGTAGTAATTCCGGCGCCGCTAATTTGATACGTCCCCGTGCGCGTGGCCGTGCCATTGGAGCCATCGGCGTAGACATAGATGTCATAGCCGGCGGAGTCAGCGGGCAAGTTACTGACGGTGACGATGGCGTCTTGACTGACGGTGTCGAGATAGCGCTTCATCATGCGGAAATTGCCTGGCGTGTCGGCGATCGATGTACTGGCAGCGGAGCTGGCACTCCACGTCAGCGTGGCGCCGTTGGCTGTGCCAGTTTCATCCATCAGGGCCAATCCGCTGCCATTCGCACCGCTGACGTTGTTCCAGTGGGATTTGGGAACCACGCCGGCGACTTCCGAGGCGGCCATGGGATCGGTAGTGGGCGAGGCAAGGTGGATGCTGACAGCGCCTAGGGTAGAGACCACCAAAGTCGTGGTGGTTGAATGGGTGAGGCTGCCGCTGCTGCCAGTGATGGTGATGGTCGAGGTTCCGGTGGGCGTGGTGCTGGCGGTGGTGACCGTGAGTGTGGAAGTCCCGCTACCGCTGATGGTCCCTGGCGAGAAATTGGCGGTCACCCCCGTGGGCAATCCAGTGGCGCTGAGAGTCACCGTTCCAGCAAATCCGTTCAGGGCTCCCACGGTCACAGAGTAGGTAGTGGAGCTCCCAACAGCCACAGTTTGAGACGCGGGAGAGGCAGCAATCGAGAAATCTGGTGCGGCCGTGACCACCAAGCTCGTGGTGGTTGAATGAGTGAGGCTGCCGCTGGTGCCGGTGATGGTGAGGGTCGAGGTTCCGGTGGGCGTGGTACTGGCGGTCGTGACCGTGAGTGTGGAAGTCCCGCTACCGCTGATGGTCCCTGGTGAGAAATTGGCGGTTGCGCCCGTGGGCAATCCAGTGGCGCTGAGGGTTACCGTTCCTGTAAATCCGTTCAGGGCCCCCACGGTCACAGAGTAGGTAGTGGAATTCCCGATGGTCACGGTTTGAGAGGAGGGCGAAGCGGCAATCGAGAAATCCGCGGTGGCCGTGACCACCAAGCTCGTGGTGGTTGAATGAGTGAGGCTGCCGCTGGTGCCGGTGATGGTGAGGGTCGAGGTTCCGGTGGGCGTGGTGCTGGCGGTGGTGACCGTGAGTGTGGAAGTCCCGCTACCGCTGATGGTCCCTGGTGAGAAATTGGCGGTCGCCCCCGTGGGCAATCCACTCGCACTGAGAGTTACCGTTCCTGTAAATCCGTTCAGGGCTCCTACGGTCACAGAGTAGGTAGTGGAGTTTCCGATGGCCACGGTTTGAGACGAGGGTGAAGCGGCAATCGAGAAATCCGCGGTGGCCGTGACCACCAAGCTCGTGGTGGTTGAATGAGTGAGGCTGCCGCTGGTGCCGGTGATGGTGATGGTCGAGGTTCCGGTGGGCGTGGTACTGGCGGTCGTGACCGTGAGTGTGGAAGTCCCGCTACCGCTGATGGTCCCTGGTGAGAAATTGGCGGTCGCGCCCGTGGGCAATCCAGTGGCACTGAGAGTTACCGTTCCTGTAAATCCGTTCAGGGCCCCCACGGTCACAGAGTAGGTGGTGGAATTTCCGACAGTCACGGTCTGAGAGGAGGGCGAAGCGGCAATCGAGAAATCCGCGGTGGCCGTGACCACCAAGCTCGTGGTCGTTGAATGCGTGAGGCTGCCGCTGGTGCCGGTGATGGTGATGGTCGAGGTTCCGGTGGGCGTGGTACTGGCGGTCGTGACCGTGAGTGTGGAAGTCCCGCTACCGCTGATGGTCCCTGGCGAGAAATTGGCGGTTGCTCCCGTGGGCAATCCACTCGCACTGAGGGTTACCGTTCCTGTAAATCCGTTCAGGGCCCCCACGGTCACAGAGTAGGTGGTGGAGTTGCCGACAGTCACGGTTTGAGACGAGGGGGAGGCGGCAATCGAGAAATCGGAGGTGGACGAATGCGGGATGATCTGCATTCCATTGAGGGGAGCACGCATCACTCCATCGGAGGCGAAGCCAGGGATGGCCGTCAGCGTGAAGCCCGTCGCGTTGATGCTGCTGAACAGCACGTAATTGCCATTTGAATTGTTGGCCTGGACGAAGGTGCCGCTGAAATTGGTATTGGCGGCGTCGGTCAAGTTGATGCTGGTGGTGGTGATTCCGGTGCCGGTAATCCGATATATGCCGGAGCGCGTGGCGGTGCCATTGGAGCCATCAGCGTATACGTAGATGTCATAGCCGGAGGAGTTCGAGGGTAAGCCACTGACGGTAACTATGCCGTTTTGATTGGAGGTGTCCAGATAACCATTCATCATGCGGAAATTGCCTGCCGCGTCTGAGATCGGCAGACTGTGAACGGAACTGGAGTTCCAGGTCACCGTGGCGCCGGTGGCTGCGCCGGTTTCATCCACCAGAGCCATCCCGCCGCTTGCACCAGTGGCCTCATTCCAGTTGGATTTGGGAACAACCCCGGCGACTTCCGACGCCGCCATGGAAGCTGCAGAGTTTCCCACAAGGTCGATGCTGATGCCGCCCGTACCCTGCGCAGCGGTCGAAACCAGAAGGTTCGTGGTCACCGAATGCGCCAGGCTGCCGTCGGTACCCGTAATGGTCAGTGTGTAGGTGCCAACCGGCGTGCTGGTAGTCGTCGCTACGGTGAGGGTTGCGCTGCCCGGTGTAGGAATAGTTGTTGAGGACCACGTTGCGGTGCCGCCGCTTGGAAGACCGCTGACGCTGAGACTGACGTTGTCCGCAAAACCGAACAGAGATGTTGTGCGGACAGTGTAAGCAGCGCTCCCGCCGGGCATTGTTGCATTGCTCCCCGGAGGAGAAACGGCAATCGTAAAGTCCGGGACAGGAGTGGGCAAAAGACCGTAGACATTCACGGCCGTGCTGCTCACGCCATCAGGGGGCAACGATCCCATGTACACGCGCCCGTTCGCGACTATCGGCGGACTGAACTTAGGCCAGTTGCCCATGTTGTCGCGAGTTGCATTCAGGTTCGAGTCCCACAATTCCTGCGTGAGATCGTCCGCATTGAGGGCACGCAGGACTCCCTGGTGCACTCCATTGTTGCCATCATCGGTAAGAGGCATCGACGACCAGAGAATGCCGGTGCCGGAGGCGCTGCCGTTGGCAGAAAGGGTAAGGACGCCGCCGGAAGCGCCACTAGGAGAGCGCATCGTTCCTTCGGAAATGAAGTTGGTATCGAAGGTAGTTCCGTTAAAATGAAAAGCCTTGGCGAAATCTGCGCCGTCGCTCCACTCATACATCCACGGACCAACACCGCCGCTGCGGTTCCAATAGACCGGACCTCTTTTAATGTAGCCACCAGCGAGAGGAAGCGATTGAACGATCTGGCCATTACCGGCTTGTTCGTGGCCGAGATTTCCCACATGCATCAGGTAGAAGATGCTAGCCTTGCCGCCGCCGACCACCAGGTCGGTGCCAGGAATAAGCAGGGGTCCAGAGGCACCGAAATCCGTGTCACCGGTACTATTGGTCAAGTAGTCTGGTGTGAACCAGTCCTCGAGCGGTATACCACTCCCGGAGCCCAACTTAACCATCGTTTCGCTGAAATTGGTGCTGCCATTCCAATCCCCGTTGCCTGTCATGTAGTATACGTTTCCGAACGCGTCGACCGCAGGTGCGCGGCCGGACATCCAGACCCCTCCCTCCGCACCATCTGGCACCGAGGACCAGATTCCGGTCTGCAGCAAGGTGGAGGCACTGTAGGCCATCACCCAGCCATGAAAATTGTGCTCATCGTGATGCGAACCCCAGGCGATGAAGATTTGGCCGCCGGCCAGTGCCAAGCTCGGACGCTGATTTTCAATCAGGGGGTCGAAAGTGAGGGTGCCACTCACGCTGCCAGTGCCGGTGCCAGGTACCGAACCTTGAAGGACGACCGGGCCGCCAAACTTTTCCGCACCGCTCGTGATGTCGACTGCATGCAGCCGCTGGCAGTAGGTGCCATTGACCGATCCGCAGGAGCTACTTGGCTGCTTGGTGCGTGCGACAAAATACATGGTGTTGGTTGTAAGGTCGATGTAGGGGGTGCTTTCAATGCCCACGTTGCCGACAATGTTGCCACCTGCCGCGACAATATCGGTAATCGGGACAGGCGAGGAACCTGCAACCTGACTAGGCACATTGAGAGACCACAGTGGAACGTTAGAGTTCGAGTCAGCGTCGAAGGCATAGACCACGTCGTTCATGGTCACAACGTAGAGAACATTGTGACTGACTCCCCCAATGGTCACACCTTGGACGTAGAGAGGCTGTGCATACACCGAGCCGCTGACGGTGTAGGACCAAAGCTTGCCGAACTGATTGACGTTGACGTCTGAAGTGTTGAGTTGCGTCTCGTTGAGGTTGGCGCCGGTACGTGCCTGATCGTAGTAATCGGTGGTCACGTTGACTTGTGCGGACGCTGAGGGGGCGCGAACGAACAAACTTGTAGTGAGCAAAAACCCTGCGACTACCCAAGGGCGCAGGTCCATCGAGAGAAGACCCCTTATTAACGGACGAAGTGCCACCCCCGCAGGAAACGCGGCTTTTGGGGACGGTTCACTCAGAGGCACGTGCAGGTCCACGAAGGCCATCGTGTTAAGCTTTCTGAATTCAGGCCCGCGCCCCCAGGGGCCACTACAGGCACGCGCCGAAATATTGCCGATTAGTGGAAAAGCAGGGACGGAATTGTGCAAACATTTACGTCCGCCGGGAACTTTCCTTTCCGAATCGGGCGGCCGCATGGTTCCATCCACATCTGCAAAGAGACACTCCCGGAACAAGCGAACAAGCGCCGGGTCGCACAACTCATTTCACAGGGTGCATAGCGCATCCTACTTGAGCGATCGCGATTCGTGAACATCAAAGTTCGCATGGAACCAATAAGAAGGACCTATGTGGCTGGCTCTCGCAGTATTACCAGTACTGACTTCTGAAGCCCTCAATCTGTAGCGGGGAACTGATACCTACGAGGCTAGAGGCAAAGTCATTGAATACCCGAATCGCAAACCGCGGGCTAGAACTGACATTCGTGACGGTAGCCTAACAGGAGAATGCGGGTACAAGACTCGCCGCGCATCAGCAGCCATTCGCAAACATTGACGATCCCAGTGAGTACCTTTAGGAGGATTTAATCAGACTGTGGGGAAGGACGAGTGTCCATCTCCGCGCTCTCCGGACTTTCCATATGCTAGAAACTCGATCGAGCGAGTCACAAGAGCGATCGCTGAGTTGCACTGCGAAATATAACCATGTGTTCCACGCTTCTCCAAAATAGGATTTCGATTTGTGAAAGAACAAAGGCCGAGCATCTGTTGGATCAAGATTTGGTTCTGCAAAAGCAATCAGCAGTCCGCCATGCTCTTCAGGTCCTACCCGCAACTGTTGACACCGCAGGGATGGCCCTCGGTGTTGTGCTTGCGCACGGTTAGTCACCGAGTCGTGTTCAGCTAATGTGGACAGCGATGAATGTGTTCACGTGCGCGCCTCCGGATACATATGTTCCGGTGCGAGCTTCAGCAGGCGTATCTCTCCGTGCGCGAATCTTTCCCAGCTTGCCTCTTGGTGTGCACAGCACAGACGATGAACGCTCGAATTGCCAGTTGTACGCACAAACAAAGTACTTCTCAGGCCGACATGGGAGGAAGGGCAGGCGCACGGAAGGCTTAAATGACCTGCATAGTAGTAGCCCTGTGCCCGAGACTTCCGATTCCTGCCAATGTATCGATGCTCGAAAGATCACCAATATATTTTTATATTGGGGGCCTACTTGCCGGCACGCATCGACCGGGCAACTCTTTGGGCACCGTACCCGAGACTCAGTTCCTTCTTTTCTTAACCGGCATACAGCGGCTCGTCAGTTCTAGCATCTTGGCTGGAATGAGAAATCGACAAATCCAAGCTAGCCAACCGCAGCCATCACATCCACCAGTGACTCGCCACGAAGTACTAGGCCGAAAGTTCGCTCGCTGTCGTACGATGTCAATACCAAGAATACAGTAGGTATTTAATTTCTTTTTTATTGGTTCGATGCGAACTTTGATGTTCACCAACTTACGCTTGTTCTAGTAGGATGCACTAGAGAGATATATGAGTTCTGCGATCCAGCAGTTTCCAACAGATATGAAGCAAGGGATAAGTTCGTCGGCTGTGAGGGACCATGACCATGACTTTGTGTCGCTGTCTTTTCCACTCTCTCTCGAGTTGCAGTCAAATAACCTTTTCGACAATCGAGCATCAACAGGCCAGGTCACACATGCGGCTTGCCTTGTGAAGTTGAGCGTGGCCGAATGGCGCTCGAATTTTAACAATGTGTTCATCGGCTTTTCTCGCCGATTGAATACTTATGAGATGTGCTTCTTAATAATAGGCACACCTTTCCGCTCCCCCAGCGCGGTTGTAGGTTGTAGACATCGGTCAGACATTTTTTCTCGGCTGATCTGCGGGAATTAACACTGGCATGTGACTCGACTTGGCGGAGCTTTGCTCTGGCGCTCCTTCAACAAAGGATAAAACGAATTGCTGTTGACGAACACAAAGTCGAATTCGGCCGGCACTTGTTGGTGTGCGGTTCAGACTCGGCTGCAAGATACACAGTGGCCTGTGTGTTGCCCGAGACATTTCTCCTACTCTCTTCCTACTCCTATACCATTCAATCACTCTCGTACATGTCGGCCTGAGGTTAGTAATAGGAATACTAAGAATACTAGAAAGGCAGTTTTTTTATGGGGTCGATGCGAACTTTGATGTTTACAATGGTCCGTGCTCGAGTAAGATGCAATCGGGTGAGCTCCTTTTCGTGATCACAAATAGCGGGGCGACGATGCAGTGGCTTCCTTCGAATATGAAAACAGTAGCAACCGTTTTTGAAAAGGTGGTCTTGCGAAGAGTTGAGGTTGTCGGTAAAGATGAGTTCCTGCCGTCCTCTCTTCTGCTTTCTCTAGAGTTCCTTCCCAATCAAGCTTTCGACAATCGACCGACAACGCGACGGATTACAAAAGCAGTTTGTGGTGTGAACTCAAAAGTGGCTGAGTTCCGCGAGAAGTGTGACAGTGTGTTCATCGGCTTGTCGCATCGTTTGAATATTTTTAAGTGTGTTTTTCAATAAGCGGACCCATCCGCTCCCCCAGCGCGGATGCAACTTGTAAACGTTAGTCATATGTGTGTTCTCTGCTGATCTGCTGGAACTAAGTAAATAGGGTGTAGTAACTAGATGTGACTCAATCTGGCGGAGCTTTACCTTGGCACTTCTTCGACCCATAAACGAATTGCTACTGACAAACACCGAGTCGAGTTCGACCGGCCCGTGCTGGTTTGCGGTCCAGACTCGGCCGCGATATGAAAAAAAGGTTGCTTCTGAGCTTCAGGAGAAAGGCATAAGGGCTTTCCTCCCTCTCTCTTCGGCCAAGCATCAATGGAGTGACCGGCAACGGTTGGTTCAGCTGCCCTTATTCCCGAGTTACGTCTTCGTGCGCATAGCCTACACAATGGACGTTCGCGTTTCCGTCCTGCGCACAAACGGCGTCAACAGTTTTGTCGGCGTCCGCGGCATGGCCACTGCTATTCCCGATGGTGAAATTGAGGCCGTAAAAACGGTTCTCGAAAACCGGGTCCCCTTCGAGCCTTATTCGTTTCTGCGGATTGGTCAGCGCGTTCGTATTCGTGGAGGGAGTCTTGATGGCGTCGAGGGTGTTCTCACGGCCATCAATGGCGACCAGAGTTTGATCGTTTCTGTGGAACTGATCCAACGATCGATCGCCATAAGAATGACCGGCTACAACGTAGAAGCGGTTGCTTAATGTGTCTGGCGAGCTGAGACGTTTGCTCGCAATCTCAATATTCACGATTCACGGCTGAAAACATCTATCTGCTGCCGCTGGCAGGAAAGCTCAACCGCAGTTTGGACCTCAACCTCGGTACCCAGGCAAGCTAATCCATCTGGCACGAAAATTAGGCGGAGGTATCCTTCCGGTGAATGAAACCAGACGTCGGTTGCTATTGAACGGATTGAAACTGTTCGACCTCGGACTGGTTATCGTGTCGTTCGGGCTGGCTTGGCTGGTGGTCTACGTCCGACACGGCTCAGCTCTTGCGGAATTGTTTTCCGCCCGAGTCAAGCTCTGGGATCTGGTAATGTTTTTGGCGCTCGCCTTGGCCTGGCATGTCGTATTTTCTGTCTGCGGCATGTACGGATCGAAAAGGCTTTCGACACGGCCCCGGGAAAGTTACGATGCGTTCAAGGCCACAACGTTCTGTTCGCTCTGCTTAGCTGTGGTGGCAGGACTTTCTTCGCTCCCGATGTTGTCGCCCCGCATGGTTGGGGTCTTCTGGGTCCTCAGCACCGCTTTTGTGATCACCGGCCGGCTGCTTTTGCGCTACTTCCTTGCCTGGGTTCGGCTAGCGGGCCACAATCTGCGCCACCTGCTTATTCTTGGCTCGAACGATCGGGCCTTGGCCTTTGCACGTAGCGTCGAAGCAAGGCCCGAATTGGGATATCGAATCGTGGGCTTCGTCGACGAGGATTGGCAGGGGATCGGCGAATTTAAGAGCACCGGCCGTACCCTTGCCAGTGACTTTGGTGGGTTGCCGGAGTTTCTCCGGAATAACGTGGTTGATGAGGTTGCAAATTACTTACCGCTGCGCTCGTTCTATGAGCACGCCTCACAGGTCGCGGCGCTATGTGAGTTGCACGGCATTATCCTGCGGTTCAATTCTGATATTTTTGGCCTCAAAACAGCTCGTTCCCGGACCGGTGAGTTCAACGGAGACCATTACATTACCAGTTATGCGGGCATAAGCGATGGAGTGCCCATGATGATTAAGCGAGCGGTGGATATCATCGGTTCCCTCTCGTTGCTTTTTCTCGTGGCTCCGCTATTTTTGATCGTGGCTGTACTGATCAAGCTCACCTCGGAGGGCCCTGTTTTTTTCCTGCAGGAACGGGTCGGCTATAACAAGCGTAAATTTTTTATTTGGAAATTCCGCACCATGATTCCCGGTGCTGAGAAGTTGATGGTCGAACTGGAAAATCTGAATGAAGTGTCGGGCCCAGTATTCAAAATCAGAAACGATCCCAGGATCACACCACTTGGCAAGCTACTGCGGCGTGCCAGCATCGATGAACTGCCGCAACTGATCAATGTCCTCCGGGGCGACATGAGCCTGGTTGGCCCGCGCCCTCTCCCGGTGCGCGATTATCAAGGATTTAACGAAGACTGGCAGCGACGGCGTTTCAGCGTTCGCCCGGGCATTACCTGTCTCTGGCAGGTTAACGGACGCTGCTCGATCGCCTTTGAAGAGTGGATGAAACTAGATCTTCAATATCTGGACGAGTGGTCCCTGTGGCTCGATCTAAAGATTCTGGCCCGAACGATCCCGGCCGTTCTAAGGGGTTCAGGGGCTGCTTAGGGGCAGGCAGCCGTTTGCTCGGAGTTTCTCGCCGCGCTGAGCAGTCCGCGTAGCTCTTAACACCCTCAGCAGTTGGAGAAGGGAAGTCGGTTGTGATGCCCAGTAGCTGTCAGAACAAGATGGCATCCGGGAGCGGGCTGTCGGCGATGCAGGCCGCGCTCTGGATCCGTTTCTATGAATTGGGGAGGGAGACTTGTCTAAGCGAGCATTAATTACCGGCATCACCGGGCAGGACGGTTCTTATCTGACAGAACTGCTGCTTGGCAAAGGCTATGAAGTCCATGGCATTATACGCCGCGCCAGCACCTTCAATACCGCCCGGATTGACCATATTTATCAAGATCCACATGGCAGCGACCGGCGTCTGTATCTTCATTACGGCGACCTTTCGACCGGGGAACAGCTCACCAATCTCATCTACAACATGCAGCCGAATGAAATCTATCATTTGGGCGCGCAGAGCCATGTCCGCGTAAGTTTTGATGTGCCCGAGTTCACCGGCAACATCACCGGTTTGGGCACCACGCGGTTGCTTGAGGCCGTACGCAGCAGCGGCATCACCTGCCGCTTCTACCAGGCAGGATCTTCGGAGATGTTTGGGGCGGCGCCGCCTCCGCAGAACGAAAATACAAAGTTTCATCCTCGCAGCCCTTATGGTGCGGCGAAGGTATACAGCCATTGGATGGCCGTGAACTACCGCGAAGCGTACCGGATGTTTGCCGCGAACGGGATCCTGTTCAATCATGAAAGCCCGCGGCGGGGAGAAATCTTCGTCACCCGCAAAATCACCCGCGCTGCGGCTCGAATTCATGCCGGAACGCAAGCCAAACTCTATCTAGGAAATCTGGACGCCCGTCGCGACTGGGGATATGCCCCTGAGTTTGTGGAAGGAATGTGGCGTATTTTGCAGCAAGATGCCCCTTCCGATTACGTGTTGGGCACCGGAGAATCTCACACCGTTCGTGAGTTTTTGGAGGAAGTGTTCGGGTACCTCGACATGGATTGGAAGGAGTATGTCGAGCTCGATTCCCGATATCTGCGTCCCGCCGAAGTGGAATTCCTGCTTGCCGATGCAAGCAAGGCGCGGCAGCAACTGGGATGGGAGCCTAGAATTAAGTTCAAAGAATTGGTTCGCATCATGGTGGACGCGGATGTTGAAGCCATCGGCGGGAGGTCGAAGGGTGCAGGGAGCCACATTTTGGAGAAGAGGTTCGCGGAATGGCACCAGTGGGCGGGGGCAGTGTCCAAATGCCTAGCGGCCACCGCTGGAACCGCACTCGGTGACTAAATGAGGAGACCAAACAATCGATGATCCGTGAAGCGAAAATATATGTCGCAGGGCACCGCGGTTTGGTGGGTTCAGCGATCGTCCGGGCTCTCCGTCGGGGAGGTTAC
The DNA here is from genome assembly GCA_963718485.1 of uncultured Acidobacteriota bacterium. GTDB lineage: Bacteria > Acidobacteriota > Terriglobia > Acidiferrales > UBA7541 > Palsa-295. The sequence continues at coordinate 239,619 of CAVQZU010000134.1, read as the reverse complement.
AGCAACCTCGTGCTGCGCACCCATGCAGAATTGGATCTCACCAGCCAGGCGGCAGTCGAGAAATTCTTTACAAGCGAGCGGCCCAGGTACGTGTTTCTCGCTGCTGCAAGAGTCGGTGGAATCCTTGCGAACAACACCTATCCTGCGGAATTCATATTTCAGAATCTTCGGATCGAGGAAAACATAATCGACGGCGCTTACAAAACAGACTCCGATCGATTGCTCTTTCTGGGCTCAAGCTGCATCTATCCGAAATTTGCGGCTCAGCCCCTGCGAGAAGATTCGCTGCTGTCGGGTGCTCTTGAATCGACGAATCGCCCTTATGCCGTGGCCAAGATTGCAGGAATCGAGATGTGCTGGGCGTATAACCGCCAGTACGGCACGCGCTATTTGGCGGCCATGCCCACCAATCTCTATGGTCCTGGCGATAACTATGACTTAGAGACCTCGCATGTCATCCCCGCGCTCATACGTAAACTGCACGAAGCCAAGACGAGCGGCCAAGCAGAAGTAGTGCTCTGGGGAACTGGAACGCCCCGCAGGGAATTCCTCTACAGTGACGATCTAGCCGAGGCGTGCCTTTTTCTTATGAACCTGAACGAGGAAGCATTTAGTACGCTCGTGACAAGCGAAACCAACGCTCCACTCATCAATCTTGGAAGTGGACAGGACCAAACGATTTGCGAGCTCGCCGAATTAATCGCCGGAATCGTAGGCTTCACGGGTCTATTGAGGTTTGATCCTAGTAAGCCAGACGGTACTCCACGCAAGCTACTGGATACGTCCAGGCTGTCATCGCTCGGGTGGAAGCCGAAGACGAGTCTGCGCCAAGGCTTGGAGCTCGTCTACCAAGAGTTTGTGAAAGCCCTGGATCAGCCGGCCCGCGCTGTGGAATGCCAATTCCCGGCTCTAGCGCAAAACAAGTCGTTCCGAGCGTCGCTCTAGAATTCTTGCGAACCCGATTCGCCCCGCTGCACAGCGGAATGCGTGTCCAGGGAACTCGTTCCATCTCTCACTCAAACTCGCGTGCCAGAAACAAACTAGCGCCTAGCTGATCCTCAAGGAGGATGACCACCGTGGAAACTTCCAGAGTCTCCGAAGTGAGTGCTTTGCTTGGATTTGAACAAACGGCTCGAGCCCTGCCCCAAAAGCAACGGTCCAGAGTCGAACGTGCTAACGTCTTAGGCGTCGGAGTCCATGCCGTCAATCTTCCGCTGGCTGTCGAGATAATTGACAAGGCGATGGCCTCGGATCGCAAAGGATACGTTTGTGTTGCGGCCGTCAGTACGGTCATAGAAGCGCAGAGTAATCGGGAATTCAAAGATATTCTCGATCGGGCAATGCTAGTGGTTCCCGACGGCGTTCCCACGGTTTGGATCGGCCGCTGGCAGGGCTATGAGAAAATGGCCCGTGTTTTCGGGCCAGATCTCATGATGGAAGTGTGCCGACGTTCGGTAGCGACCGGCCGCAGGCATTTTCTCTATGGCGGAAAACCCGGAGTTGCCGAGGAGTTAAAACAGAATCTCGAGAAGCAGTGCCCCGGTATTTCTATTGTGGGCACATACACTCCTCCGTTTCGTCCGCTATCCACAGTCGAGAAGACCGAGCTGCAAGAACAGCTGCTCACACTTGCGCCCCACATCGTGTGGGTTGGAATCAGTACACCGAAGCAAGAACGGTTCATGGCTGAAAATTTGGGCTCGCTAAACTGCAAGGTGATGGTGGGCGTGGGCGCGGCATTCGACTTCCACACAGGTCGGTTGAAGGACGCCCCGCAATGGATCAAAACAGCGGGCCTGCAGTGGCTTCACCGTCTTTGCCAGGAACCTTCCCGGCTGTGGCGACGGTATCTGTTCAACAATCCGGAATTTGTGTTTCGGGCAGCATTGCAACTCACTGGGATTAAGCGCTATGAGCTAGGATCGCCGGAGATTGCTGCTGATTGAGAGTGAAATCGTATGACCAGCGTTTTCTTTCATTTCATATAATATTCCGACCATGAAGAGGAAGGTAGGAGGGTGAAATATGGCTGAGAACTTTGCGACTTCTCTCAAACGACGCGAGGACCAGGCCATACAGCCTGTTCATTCCATTGTTCTGAAGTCGGACTCGGCAGAGGCACTTCAATCTCGTAACATTGTTCACATTTTAAGCAAACGCTCTCGGCTGCTGTTGCTGTTTGTCGGCCTCGGGTTGGTCGCGGCCGTAGTGGCATCGATTGCCATGCGCCGAGTTTATACGGCGACCGCGACGATTGAAGTCGACAAGGATGCGCCCGGGAGCATCAGCCTTCGCGACCAAGCGGCCGGCACCGGAGACGTTGCGAGTGGAACCGATCTCGGCACCGACCTGCTAACAGAACAGATGGTTCTTTCAAACGACTCCACGTTATTGACGGTGATCAACCGACTGAACCTGCGTAGGAAACCGCCATACGCCTACGATCCCACAGCATTCAGTCAGGATTCTCCTCTGGCCCAGGAGGCCGCACTGCCCTTGGATCAGGCGCCTGCCGTGCGGGCGCGAGCCTTACAGATATTCAATCAGCATCTGACCGTCCGTTTGATCAAAGGAACCCGCTTGATTGAGGTTTCCTATACCGATCCCAGCCCAGCCCAAGCCTCGGCGGTAGCAAATGCAGTCGTCGATGCGTACTTGGCTAACTATATGCAAACGCGATTTGAAAGTTCCGCGAAGGTTTATACCTGGCTGGGGCAACAACTTGACGATCTAAGAGGCGATGTTGAGGAGAGCCAGAAGAAGGTTACCGATTTCGAGCAAGAAAACGGGCTGGTCGGCTCAACTGCCCTGTCTGCAGCCGGTGGAACCGTAGGAGGAGAGAGCAACAGTAACGTTGAACTGAATCGCCTCGTGGACCTAAACCGAGAGCTCACCACCGCCCAGATCGACCGTATCGCCAAAGAAGCCGTGTACCGCCTGACACAGACTGAGGATCCCGACGTCGTCCTGGGTCTCGGGTCCACACCGCTAGCAAGCCTCGTTTCAGCCAATGCCGCGGCCGTGGCACCTGGAAGCAAGGACGTCGCCATGCTTCAGCAGTTGCGCGAGCAACAGGCAGCGCTCAAGCTTCAATACGCCTCAGCGCACACTACCTACGGAGCGAAGAACCCCGTGCTGCTTCAGATAGAGAATCAACTGAACGTCGTTAATTCTCAAATTGCTGAAGAAATGGGCAGAATTCGACTGCTGGCCAAGAACGATTATGCCCTCTCAAAGAGCGCTCAAGAGGGCGTGCAGATGAGCGTTCGCCAACAAGAACAAGAGGTCAGTAAGCTCAATAGCCGGACCGCACAGCTTGAAGTTTTGGAACAGCAAGCGAGGTCGAACCGCACCCTCTATGAGGACTTGTATGGAAAACTGCAGGAGGCCAAAGTGGCTTCGGGAGTAAGAGCCTCCAATACAACGGTGGTAAATCCAGCGCGCACTCCGGATAGGCCATCCTCTCCGAAGCTCCCTTTGAACTTGGCGCTAGGACTGACGCTAGGCCTATTCTGTGGTTGTGCTGCGAGTCTGGTAGCTGAGTACTTTGACGATTCCATGGAAAGTGTAGACGAGATCGAAAGGTTGACGGGCGCCCCGGTCCTGGGTCTGGTGCCGACTTTTGCCGGCAGCGGCATCGCCAATGTTTCCAGAACCTTATCGCTTCATAGCAACGGAAACGGCGATTACCAAGGAGGGATGGGTTGGTTTGCAAGTGCTCCCAGTTCGCCCGCTGCCGAAGCTTATCGCGCCTTCAGGACGTCGCTGCTCGTGTTCCAGGAGGGAAGTCACCCTAAGACCGTGCTGTTTACCAGTCCCGAGACCGGAGACGGCAAGACAACTACTTGCGTGAATACAGCGGCAGCGCTCGCGCAATTGGGTCGTCGCATACTGATCGTGGACGCAGATCTGCGTCGTCCGGGCATGCGGAGTCTTAGAAATAACGGAGACAGCCTTGGTCTGAGCCAGGTGCTTAGCGGCGCGGTTGATGTCATGAGCATCATCCAGCCTTTTCGAGGTGTCGCGAACCTCTCGCTTCTGCCCGCGGGAGATCTACCGGCATACCCTGCAGAATTATTGGCGTCCAACACTCTCCGCGACGCTTTAAGCAAGGTCCGCGAGAAATTTGATTTCGTGTTCATCGATAGTCCGCCCTTGCTTTTGGTCACCGACGCTTTATTGGTGGCGATGCAAGCGGATGGGGTAGTTTTGGTCCTACGGGCCGGATCTACCACTCGCCCCGCTTTGCGCGGTGCATTGCGACTGCTCCACAGAGTTCATGCCCCGATGTTGGGAAGCGTCTTAAACGGTGTGAACAGGAAATCGACGGAGTACCGGATTATTGATAGCAATCAGGCAAGGAGCACACATTATGCGAGGTAACCGAATAAAGGGTGCAGGCAGCTTCCGATTCTTGCTTCTGCTGGCTTTGACGTTCGCGGGAACGGCTGTCGATGCCCAGCAGTCAGCATGGGTGAATGCTAGCGTCGATCAAGGGGGCGGGATCAAAAAGGCCGCAAACGCAGCAAACGAGCCCGCGGCCCTGGCCGCCGTGCCGGAAGACTTTTCGAAGGTGCCCTTGGGACCAGGGTTTCTCTTAACGTTGCAGGTATATAACGCTCCTGAGATGTCAACCAATTTGCGGATCGACGACTCAGGGGCCGTAACCGTACCTCTGGCGGGGTCGGTGAATATTGGCGGGGAAACGGTGGCCGGCGCGGAAAAGACAATTGCGGGAGTCCTAGAAAGTAAGGAGCTGTTTGAGAACCCTCAGGTCTCATTGAACATTGTGCAGTACGCCTCTGGGAGCGTGAACGTTCTCGGAGAGGTTCAGTCTCCAGGACGCCTTCCCGTATTAGCGCCAAGGAGCTTGGCCGATGTTCTAGCGATGGCGGGAGGAGAAACCGAGACGGCGGGAGCAGACATCGAGATCAAGCGAGTGGTGGACGGGCAGGAACAGAGTGAACATGTGAGCTATGTCCAAGGTAGCAGCGCGGAGGGGCTTCGCAATCTCATGATTTCGCCTGGCGCGACCGTCTTTGTTCACAAAGCCGGCATCGTCTACGTCCTTGGCGGTGTGTCCCGGCCAGGGGGCTACCTCATGATCAATGGCGGCACACTCGATGTCATGCAAGCTCTTGCTTTGGCGCAAGGAACAATTCCTGCGGCGGCGGTAGGTTCGATCCGTATCGTCCGGAAGAATGCGGATGGGAGCCTGGCCGAGATTCCCGTCCCTTATAAACAAATTGCGTCGGGCAAGGTAAAATCCGCAACTCTTGAGCATGACGACATCGTCTATGTGCCGGTCAGTAAGTTCAAGTCGGCGATGATGGCCGGGACTGGTGTTCTGGCCACGTCGGCGGGTGCTGCGATTTATGTCGTGCACTAGGGGATGTTAGCAAAGAGGCCTCTCGCTCCGGAGCCGATGCCCGTTTAGAAGGAAGCGATCAAAATTGATCGGGAAGGCTGAGCTTAGCAATCTGGCCCGACGGGCCTTGACAGCGATATCCTTGACGATTGTCTGGGTGGCGCTAGGCGCTGCCAGTCCGGCTCAAGCCCCACCCGTCATCAGCGCAGCCGACGTTGCTGGCTCAGACTGTAGTGCCAAAATCAAGGCAGCGGATTCCCGCTTGGGCAGCCAGCCAGGGACAATCAGGGTCACGCAGGCCTGTGGCCTTTCCTGGCCGGCTCCGGTCACGCTATCGGTTGGACACAACCTCGAGCTTGCCGAGGCGGGCAGCTATGTATTTGAAGGCATTGTAGCCAAGGGCCAGAATCAAATCTCTGGGCTAGGCTCTTCAACCGTTCTGCAGCTGGCGCCGCAGCGGAGTTACCCCCCTCGCGGGATCGCCGGCATCAGGCTATCCGATCAAGACGACAAGCTTTGGAGCGCCAGCTCGGTTTCAGTAAGGAGCCTGGTGCTTGACGGAAACTATTCTGCATCACAGACCTGCCCGAACGGGAGTCAATGCGCGTTTGGTATCTTGATCGGTGGTTCGGGCTCCCCGGCAAGTTCGGGAGTTGAAATCTCCAACGTGGCTTTCTCCGGCTGGAAAGGCGAGACTGTCAAGTTCGGGAACTACTCACAGCCTCCCTCCGAGATCAAAATCACTCGCAACACTTTTAAAGACTGTGTTCGCCAGTGTATTGAAAGTACTGGTTTCAGCAGAAACGTGGAGATCGCCGAAAATACGTTTCTCGGCTGGGGCATCGAATGCCCTGCCGATTGCGACGCGATCTTCATGTATCCCAACCTTCCGAAGACGGTTGCCTTTGACCAGCACAACCTCAGAATTGTCGGGAATAGTTTCAGCAATGTCTATCGGGCCACCAAGTTTGCCACCGAATTGTTTGGCGGAAGTGACCTTGGACAACGTTTTACCGACGTGACCTACTCCGACAACATCCATGACGATCTCCATGCGAGTGGGGGTGGCAGTGGATTTTCAGCGACAATTTTAAACGGCATGGTGACCAGAAACATTTGGCGAAACGGATGCGGCGGTCAGCGCTGCGGTATCGAGCTCTCAGCAGCAAATGTCACCGTCAGTCAAAACCAGATCGAGAATGGGACGATCACCATCGGGGGGAACGACGAACCGGACAAACCTTTTACGGGGATCAACGATGTCGTCGATCAGAATACCATCTCGATTGCTGCTCCCGATGCGAAGGCGATCATCGTGGGCAGCGGTTCTGGCGTCAGAGTGTCCCGAAACACAATTTCTGTGAACGGTTCCTCAGGGTCTTGTGAGGCGATTCTTGTCGGTATTCGAGGCGGTCGTTTTGGTACCGTGACCAATGTTCTCATGCAGGAGAATCAATTGGATGGGAGCAGCGGCACAGCGGCGTCGCCTTGTACCGGAATTCGAATCGCAAATTCGCCCTCCCATCCGGGCTCTGGCATTGTAATCGAAGGGAATACGATCACTCGGTTTGCCCACGGCATTTATGATTCACAGAACGACGCGAGCCTGAAAGATGTCGTGCTGCGAGAAAACAAATTCTCGCAAACCCAGCAAACCATCAGCCTGAATACTGTGGGAGCGGCAATTAAAGAACAAAATAACATCGTTCTTCATTGATCGTGGCCGTCCGTGGTCAGAAGAGAGAAATGTGTGAGGAAGGCTGAACTGAAAGTACTGCACGTGCTCCACGAGCTTCAGCGATCCGGCGCAGAGGTTAACTTGCTGCAGGCCGCGGCCCAATGGAGGCAGCGTGGCTTTAAGTTGGACTTACTCGCCACGGCTGTCGAGACGGGGCCATTGGCGGACAAACTTAGGGACGTCGGATATACCGTTCATCATCTGCCCCTGCGATCTGCGCAGCGCTTCATTCCCGCGAAGGACTTTTGTTCACAGTTCCTAAAGCTTTGCCACGCGAATCGCTACGATGTTGTCCATATCCATACCGAACAAGCTTATTATTTAATTGCGACTCTGTGTAAGATCGCGAGAATCAGAACCGTAGTTCGCTCCGTCCACAATGTCTACCCCTACGGTGGGTGCCTGAGACTAAGAAAAACGTTGGAGAGATTCTACACACGCGTTCTTGGTGTGCGCTTCGGCTTTGTGAGCCCCTCGGTCCATAGAGCGGAAATGCGGGACTTTCGGAATGATGGTGTGGTCATTCGAAATTGGTTTGATTCCGAACATTTCAGGCCGCCCAGTCCGGAAGAGCGAGCCGCCCAGAGGCGCGATGCGGGCTTTTCTGACGACGACTTCGTCGTCGTGAGCGTGGGGAATTGCAATCTTGCTAAGAATCATGAGGCCTTGCTTCGCGCACTCGGCATGATCGCCTCCCAGGTCAACGTTCGCTACCTGCATGTAGGTCGCGAGGAGGCCAGCAACAGCGAGCGAAAGCTCGCAGAAGAACTTGGGATAGCTCCCCGAGTGTCTTTTGTAGGACAAGCCGACGATCCACGACCTTATCTGTGGGCCGCCGACATATTCGTCATGCCTTCTCTTTGGGAGGGCCTTGGAATCGCGGCCCTCGAAGCCGCTTCGACAGAGCTCCCTTTGGTTTTGGCGGACGTGGCTGGATTGAGAGACGTGGGCAAGGAATTGAAATGGAGTGAACCTGTGCCGCCCACCCCCGAGGGCCTAGCAGGCGGCATCCTGAGACTACGTAACACGGATTCCGCCGACCTGAAGGAGCACGCGCGGGAAGACGGTGCGCTGGTGCGAGAGCTTTTCTCGCCGAGCCGGGGGGTTCAATTGCTCATTCGCGATCTCTATCAACTGGATGGAAGCGTGCTCGATTCATCGTTTGTAAACCAGGAGACGCTTTGCAAATCGCGATAAGCGCTCCAGTGGATATCACGGCGCTCGCGCCTTACCTTGAAGGCACGAGTGGGTGCATGCCACGCGGTCTAGGAAGTACTGCGACCACTCCCTTAGTGGCAGAATTGCTCAACCGAGGGCACGAAGTCTCGGTTTTTACGCTCGATTCAGAAGTAGAAAAAGAGCTTATTCTGCGCGGATCTCAGTTGCGCATTTTTGTCGGCCCCTATCGCAAATCGAGCCGGGGACGAGACTTCTTTCAGGCTGAAATCGAATATCTCACCCGGGCGGTCAGGCGAGAGTCTCCAAAATTCGTCCATGCCCACTGGACATACGAGTTTGCGCTCGGCGCGCTGCGCGCTGGCGCAAATACGGTCGTTACGATACACGACCTGCCTTGGGTGGTTCTAAGATTTCTGCCCGATTGTTACCGCGCGGCGCGGCTTTGTATGGCTCTGCAGGTCGCGCGCTGCAAGGCCACCTTCACCGCGGTGTCTTCGGATGCGGCGCGGCACTTTCGCAAATATCTTTTCGGCACCCAAACCATCAAGGTCGTGCCAAACTTTCTTCCTTTGCGCGTGCTGGAGATGGGGAAAACAATGGTTCCGTCGCACCGGCAAGGCCTAACCTTTGGTAGCGTCTTGCAGGGTTGGACCGGCACCAAGAATGCCTCTAGCTTGCTCGTTGCGTTCTCAGTTGCACGCAAAGCTTTGCCGAACAGCCGTCTCCTCATGATCGGCTCCGGCTATGCTCCTGGGGGCCCTGCTTACAGCTGGGCCAGAGCAAAGGGCCTGGACTCGGATGTAACGTTTATCGGCCCTCTCGCGCACGCAGAAATGTTAAGGACCGTACAGGAGCACGTGGATATGCTAGTTCATCCTTCCCGCCACGAGGCACTTTCCGTGACCGTGATGGAAGCGATGGCCATGGGCAAACCCATCATCGCCGGACGCCACACGCCAGGGCAGCGCTTTTTGCTTGAAGAAGGGAATTGCGGCGTGCTGGTGGATGTTGGTAGGGTCGATGCATTGGCCCAAGCGATGATTGAGCTTGCTAGAAGTTCACAGAATCGGGAGCGTCTGGGAAGCAGAGCGCGCGCTTCGGCCTGGGCCAGGTTTCACCCCGATGTTGTCCTGCCCATGTATGAGCATATCTACTCACAATTGTTACACGCCTGAGGTACTGCAGAGGTGAACCCAAATGGGTGACGCCCAACACAAGCCCGGGGCACGGAGTTCGACATGGCCTCTCTAGCCCTACTGGTTTTGGCGGGACTATCAACCGTTCTTATCGTTGGCTTGCTGGTGGATTATTCCTTTCTTGGATTTGGGCTCGTGCTGCTGGTTCAGCTCCTGGCCCAGATCTTTAGCCTTGAGAATGGGAACGTGGGCAGTATCCACTTGGGACTGTCCGATGGCGTGGGTGGCGCCCTAATACTTGCTGGAGTTCTTCGATTTCTTTCGAGGAAAGAACTTCTGGGAACTACCTCTCTGCTTCTCCTCGGATATGTCACGCTGGTATCATTCAGCGTCGTGCGTGGGGTTGCAGCGTTCGGAATCCAAACGGCCGGAAACGAGGCCAGAGAATTCTTCTTTATCTCAGCGTGTCTTGTCTATTTTTCGACTTTCCCGCCGAGCAAAAGGCGGTTGGAGCAGTACTTCCAACTGTACTTGGGTTTTGCGGGGCTGCTCATACTCACAGCGCTCGCTCGTTTGGCAGGCCTGCTGCCGCAGACTCTAGATGCTGAACAGCGGGTATTGCCCGCCATGGGTGCCTATTCGCTTTGCTTGGCTTTTGTGATCTGCCTTTGCTGGTCCTTCTACGGGAATGCTCCTCGATACACGAAGTGGCTCGCCCCGCTTTATGCCGGCATGTCAATAGCATTGCAGCACCGTACCGTCTGGGTTGTCATGATCGGAGTCGTGGCTGCGATTTTCACGATGGAGCGTGCGCTGTTGCGCAGGGCCTTGCCTTATATTGTGATAGCGGCGGTCTTAGTGGTCATCCTGGCCTTTACGATCTACGGAAATCAAGGCAACGAGCAATTCTACGAAAGCGCCACCAACACGAATACACTTACGTGGCGCGTTCAGGGGTGGATCGATCTGCTGGAGAACAAACAACAAACTTTGGTTACCTATCTTGTAGGGCAGCCTTTTGGGAGCGGTTACGAAAGATACTTTGGTGGAACCGTTGTTGGTGCGGCCGCACACGACGACTATGTAGCCGAGTTTTTACGAGTGGGTGGCGCCGGGCTGATGATTTTTCTTCTTATCTTGACTCGGCCACTGCTGGCTCTGTACAGCCGCAGGCGGACTCTGACCGAATTGTTTCCACACCCGGTCTTCTGGGTATTGTTCCTCTGGACCGTGCTTCTCTGGAGTTTCACTTACAATCTGACCTATGATCAAGCAGCGTTTGTGGGAATGACGGCCTCGATTATGGTGTATGCAGCTGAAAGATCACCAGCACAGGAACAGCTCGAGTTTCGGCCAGAGCCGCACTTGGCTAAATTCAGCTTTGATTGATCGGGCAGGCTTGAGCGGACCGAAGATGCGCATTGCGGCTATCCTTACCTGCTTTAACCGACGTACGAAGACGATTTCCGCGCTCGAGGGTTTGCGCGACTTGGTTTTACCTCCCGGTGCGAGCCTCGACATTTTCCTGACCGACGACCGTAGCAGCGATGGGACCACGCAAGCCGTCATAGAGCGTTTTCCGGATGTTCATCTGCTCAAGGGCAGCGGTTCTCTTTTTTGGGGTGGCGGCATGCGGCTTGCTTTCGCCGCGGCGATGAAGTCTGATTTTGATTTCTACCTCTGGGTCAATGACGATACCCTATTGTTCCAGCACGCGATTGTCCGTTTGCTTGAAACATACCAATCGGTTCGGGCAGAAACCCGGGATGCGATAGTCATCGGTTCGATCTGCGACCCCGCATCAGGCAAATTGTCTTACGGCGGGAAAGTGCTTGGCGGCAGGCTGCGGCCGCTAAAATACAGTGCCGTTCCGCCCTCTGATTTTCCCCAACGATGCGATATTGCAAATGGGAATTGCGTCTTGGTGCCGAAGAGCGTCGTCCAAGCGGTAGGAAACATTGATCCTATATATACACACAAGATGGGGGATCTCGACTACATCCTCAGGGCCAGGAAACATGGTTTCGCAGTTTGGATTGCACCTGGATGGATCGGGTCGTGCACCAACAATCCAGTCAGCGGAACCTGGCTTGATGCTGAGGTCCCCTTGCGCGAGAGATGGCGCAAGGTAAGGGAGCCAAAAGGCCTGCCACCGAATGAGTGGAGATGTTTCACGAAGGCCTACGGCGGCCCGCTGTGGTTCATCTACTGGATCTCCCCTTACTGCTCAACCCTGCTCACGGGGTGGAAGAGATTCCAGAGAAGGTGGCAGTTGAGCGCGCATCGGAGCTAGATGAAGGCTTGGTTTTCATCGGTATTTGTCATGACCCATCATCTGACGCAAGGTCTTTGGGGGGCTAAAGGTTGTAGCAGTTAGCAGGACTGCGACCTACGAAGCCATGTCACCAACAGTCGAGAAAGACTGGTGGTGGGTCGCGCCAGAGTTTCATGACCATGCCAACAGCGTGCTCTCTCCAGCCGACTGTTTTTTATCTCCAGAAATGAGGACCTAGGATACTCGATCGATGAAGGCACCTTCCACCTTTGCATCTTCAGCGGCTTCCGCCCTTCGCTGGAACTATGTGGGAAGCGTATCAAAACTGCTGTTGAGCTTGGGTATCAATATTTTCCTCACCCGTCTTCTGGGCCCGAAACCTTTTGGGCAACTCAGCGTCGCGCTGATCATCAACAGTCTCGCGGGCCTAGTGGGTGATATCGGAGTCACCTCCGCTCTGATCCAGAAACAAGATCTCGATGAAGGGGATATCCGTTACGGGTTCACGATTCAAGCCGCTATGGGCTTGCTGCTTACCTGCATCCTATTCTTTACAGCCCCACTCTGGACACGCTTTTTCCATGATCCTGGTCTGTTACCTATCTTGCGCGCCTTATCGATGATTTTCGTTATTCAAGGGCTTGGATTGACCTCGGTGGCGCTGCTGAAAAGAAGTCTTAGGTTTCGCACTCTGCAGATCTGTTTTATCAGTTCCTACTTGATCGCCTACCTGGGAGTTGGCATTCCTTTGGCCCTACGCGGCGCCGGGGTGTGGAGCCTGATCTCGGCCCAGCTTAGTCAGATCACCATTCAAACGATTGCACTTCATATGAACGTGAGGCACAGTTTTCTCCCGTTGTGGGACTCAAAACGTTCTAGCTTACTTACCTTTGGCGCGCGCGTACTCGGCGCGAATCTTTCGAGCTGGGGAATCAGCAATCTCGACAATACCTTTGTTGGACGACTCGACGGACCGGTGGCTCTCGGACTGTACGGCCGCGCGTTTCTGCTGGCACAGCTGCCCGGCGACGCGTTGATCTCTACATTCCAGCAGGTACTCCTGCCTGCATTGTCCCGGGTGCAGTCGGACAGGCAGAAATTGGCACGAGTCTATCAGGGCGCGGTCGGTGCGGTGGCGCTGGTTCTTGTGCCTCTGTTTTGCGCACTGGCCGTTGTCCCCTATGCTGTCATCGTTGGTCTTTACGGCAATAAATGGTTGGGGGCAGTCGCCGTATTTACTCCTCTTGCGTTATCGATGCCAGTGCATGCCATGATGGCTCTAACGGGTCCTGCTCTGGCCGCCATGGGCAAGACCGAAGTGGAAATGAAAGTCCAGGCGCTCGGATTGATCTTCGCCGTATGGGCTTACTGGACTGCTGTTCACTATTCATTGCCGCTGCTTGGCTGGAGTGTTCTGGCGGTATACATCGTTCGATTCTATCTGCTGACGCGAGCCATTTGTAAGGAACTTCAATTGCGATGGCGTAGTTTGGCGCAAGTAGTCTCTCCGGCTATCGTGCTTGGACTGATTGCCGCCCTGACAGCCACACTAACAAGAATTGCGACTTCGCGGTTGCTGCCGGTTTACCAGTTGGTTTCGATAGCGCTCGCCGACGCCCTGGTTTTGTCACTTTGCATGTATCTGGCTTCCAGACTGTTTCTTGGACCCGTCTTTTCCTGCATTCCTGAACTGCACGGCATCGTTCCGGCGGCTCTTCAACGGTTCCTGCCGTTGCCTGTCGGTTTGAGCTTCTCGACAACACTCTCTTTGCAGTCTCATTCCCATGCTTTGTCCGCGTCGGCCACTGCTCCACCAGTCTGTGGCCACTTCGAGCAACCTAGCTGACGGGTGGATTTCACAGACTCCCGGTGCTGCGCCCGGGTGCATCGCGGTAGGAGCCGCATGGAGACTTCCTGTTGGTTTCAAATACCAAGGGAGTTTGACTGATATTCTGATGAATGTAGTTCACAAATCGGACCTGATCGAACCCCCACTGCCAACGGGTCAGTGGCCCTCTGAAACGCTAGCATCCTCGTCAGCGGTGGACAAGAGTGTGGCGATTGTTTTTCCCATCTTTTCTCACTATCGCCTGCAACTGTTCTTGAAACTCCGCGGAATGCTCGAAGAAGCCGGAATACGCCTCGTGTTGATCTACGGCAAGGGTGCTGAAACCGGTCTTAGTCAGCAGGTCGAAGTAGGCTGGTCGCCACCCTCACGGAGTCGCGAGTTTGAAATACTGGGTAAAAAATTGATCTGGATGGACCTTCCCAGAGAAGCCTATACCTCAAACCTGGCCATTCTCATTCAGGAAAATAGATATCTGAGCAACCATCATCTGCTCTGGCGCCGCCAGAGCGCTGGTCTTGCGACGGCTTTCTGGGGGCACGGGTTAAACCACCAAGCGCACCGGGGTAGCATTGGCAATCGTATCAAGAAAAGTTATCTGAAGAAGGTCGATTGGTGGTTTGCTTACACCAAGGGGGTGGCTCGGATCGTTGAGAAGATGGGTTATCCAGCAGAACGCATCACGATTGTACAAAACGCGATTGACACCGAAGGACTGATTGCGGCAAGGAAAGGTATCACGGCAGAAGAAGTTAGTCATTTGCGACAGCGTCTGCAGCTGGATCCGGGACCGGTGGGAATCTACTGCGGCCGGCTCTACCGTGAGAAACGAATCGGGTTCCTGCTGTCTGCTGCCGCACGCATCAGAGCACAAGTACCGAATTTCCAACTCATCATAATCGGTTCGGGCCCCGATACCCAGCTGGTCCAGACCTTCGCACAAAGCCATCCTTGGTTGCATTACGTCGGCCCTTGCTATGACGCCGATCGCGCAAAGTATTTCGCTCTGGCAGACATCTTTCTGATGCCAGGACTGGTTGGCTTGGCCATTGTGGATGCATTTGCATTGCTTACACCTATTTTTACCACCAGCTATCCCTATCACAGCCCGGAGATCGAGTATCTGGTCAATGGCGAAAATGGGGTGATGTCGGCCGATAATCTCGAGGACTATGTACTACGTCGGTGGTCGCTGCCATCCAGCAGCCGGAAAAAATGGCGCTCATGAAGCGAAATTGCGCGGCAGCTGCCAAGCTGTACACAATCGAGCGAATGGCTAGCAATATGGCATCTGGCATCAAGGCGGCCTTGGCTGCCAAAAGGTATAGGGCCTAGTCCAGTGTCAGCACGCATTCTACTCGTTCACAACCGATACCAACAGCGAGGCGGCGAGGATGCTGTGGTGTTGTCAGAGCAGAATCTGCTTAGGGACAACGGGTTCACCGTAGAACTAATGGAAGCTGACAACGATAAGATCGTTGGTCTGGGCGCGAAGCTGAGAACCTCCGCTTCGGTCTTTCATAACTTCTCGGTGGTCTCGAAATTACGTGCCTTGCTGCACAAGTTTCGACCTGACCTGGTGCATGTTCATAACTGGTTCCCGACTCTTTCCCCGGCCGTATTTAGAACCTGCAAACTCGAGCGAGTTCCGGTCGTGCACACCCTTCATAACTACCGTCTACTGTGTGCCAAAGCTACGCTGTTCCGCCAGGGGGCGGTCTGCGAAGATTGCTTGAATACTAGATTCCGCTTTCCCGGCATCCGACACGGCTGTTACCGAGGTAGCTACGGCGGTACCGCTGTGGCTACTGGCGCGACTGCCACTCACTGGGTCTTTGGAACGTGGAGGAATTGTGTGGACCGGTTCATTGCCCTTTCCGAGTTCGCCAGACGCAAAATGGAACAGGGTGGTTTGGCCCCTGAGAGAATCTCCGTGAAGCCCAATTTTTTGGATGTCGATCCGGGCGTTCGGCCCGGAAATGGAAACTTCTTTGTCTTCGCAGGTAGACTGAGCGAGGAGAAAGGCGTTTCCATGCTTCTGGATGCGTGGCGGTCTGCGCCCCACCTTCCCGTCCTTAAGATCGTCGGCACCGGCCCTGAAGCCGCAATGGTGAAGGCATCCGCTACTTCGATTCACAATGTGGAATTTTGCGGGCAGGCAGACTCCCCTGCGGTCTTGAATATCATAGGGAATGCCAGGGCTCTGATCTGTCCGTCGAAATGGTATGAAGCGATGCCCCGTGTGGTCATTGAGGCCCTGGCTTTGGGAACCCCGGTGATCGCATCTCGGATAGGGGTTTACCCCGAAATGATCAAGGATCCGGACTTCGGTTTCCTGTTTGAACCGGGTAACCCTGTTGATCTCATCCGCTGCGTTAGCCAACTCGATGATTCGGATCGACGCTCTGAAATGCGCAGAGAAGCTCGCATTCAGTTCGAGAAATTCTACAGCGCCAAGAGAAACATTCGCATACTGGAGCAGATCTATAACAGTGTCCTTGACGCCAGAAAGTTAGAGGAGACTTGTCTATCTGCTTGAAAAAGGACCCGGAAGAGTCCTTGGTCTCGCACGACCCGGAAAGGGTCATTGACCCACCATTCGCTTGAGACCGAAAGCGAGAGCCTTCAAAAGGGAGTCCTAAAGTCAGACCCCTAGCGGATCTTTTAACCATTTCCGAGAGAACCCGATCTTGGCCGAAGGTGCGTCTGCCGACTCGGCCGGTTTCCATGGCGTCGTTCAAAGCGAAATTCAGCCAGAGGGAGTTAAATAGACATGTCTGTTTGCACTCTCCAATCGATGAAGGTGGCAGCAACACAACGTGGCCAAGCTCTACTCACCGCAGAGCAGCTGCAATTTTACGAAGCGAATGGTTTTGCATGCTTGGACCAAATCGCCTCTCGGGAGGAGGTGCTAACGATCAGGTCAATTCTGGAAGACCTTTTCAGAAAAAGGGCCGGAGAAAAAGAAGGAGCCCTGTTCGATACTCTGGCCAGCAATAGCGGGCCATCTGTGCAGAAGTCTGTTCAAATCACCAATCCCATGAACTATTCAGCTACCTTGCGCCATCTGGAATGCGTTCAGAGGGCCGCCAGTTTAGCGAAGCAGATTCTTGGAGATGCCGCCAAGCTGAATGGAGACTTTGTAATTTCCAAGCCCGCCGAGGTTGGCATGGGCACGCCCTGGCACCAGGATGAAGCCTATCGGGACCCAGGTTTTGATTACCAGGAAGTGACGATCTGGATCTCCCTGCAGGACGTTTCACAGGATAGCGGCTGCATGGCCTTTATACCAGGTTCTCACAAGAAGGGCATCTACGATCATCGCTCACCGGGCAATGACGCTCGCGTACATGCTCTGGAATGCTCCTGTGAAGATCTGAGCACGACCAGTGCGATTTCCTGTCCCCTGCCGGCCGGCGGATGCACCCTGCACCATGGACGTGTGCTTCATTGCACGCACATGAATCGCTCAACGAATCCACGTTACGCTTATATCCTGGTTTTCCACCTACCGCCGACTCCCGCACGTGAAGTTAGAAACTTTCCCTGGCTGGCGGAGAAAAAGAGCGTCGAGAAACTGCGCAAGCGTGCTTGGCTGCTACGGGGCGGAGTGTTTACGGTTGCTTGGCGCAAATTTCGTCGCGGGGATCTCGGCGACCTCGCAGGTATTCGCTATGGCATAAAGAGGGGACTGAGCGCAATGCGCAAGGCGAAGCCGCCGCAGCTGGAGGGACCGAACTGATGCTTATTGACAGGCGCTTGCACGGACTGATCAGAAGGAACCGTGGGACGGACGTAGAGACGTCAGAGCGGCAAACACTTGCTGCGCAGGAATGGTCGGTGGAGTTCGTGCACGGGAAAAAGCGGGGCAATTTTGGTGGAGAGATGAAATGAGTGTCCGCGTGAATCAAGGCGGCCGATAGAAAACTCTGACCGATGAAATACGCTCCGGTATTGTGTTCGTCGTGAAAAATGATTCGAACGCGCCAACTCTATCGTCTGTATGACTTCACCAGTGTCATCGCGGTTGACAAAATGCCTGCGTGTCCGGGAAAGTCAACAGCGCCGCCACGGCTCTGTCTGGTGATCCGAGTCCCTCGAGGCGGATCGCACGGCCCCGCGCTCATCCAACGTCCCGGTCCCTGCTGGTGGCCCGGCAGGATCGCAAAAGCTCGGAAAAAGTCGAACCCTGCCTAACCATCTGCCTGCAGTGTACCCGTAAATTGGCTCCAGTGCCGATCGTCTGGTGCATTCATCCACAGCCGTCCTGTTTTTCTCCTTCCCAAGCCGGGCCGCCACGCTCCCACCAGAGGTTCGAGATTCGGCTCTACCCTAAGTGCCGTGCAACCCACTGAAGCAGAAGCCTTAAGCTCCTTATTGCGTTTTCGGGACAAGAACCAAAATCGGGCATGGTCTTGGTCCCCACCGACGACGTTTCACTGATGTCCGCCCGATGTCCCCATCCCCACATCGCTTCCTGAATTCAAGTCAGGTGCTGCTCTCTGCCAAGCATTTCCGCATTTTCCCTCCAGCAATAAACTCGATTGTTACCCCCGATTTTCTGGCTTTTAAGCCATTCACTGGCCCTTTGCTGACCCAATACTGTCTGCGCGGCCAGTTGTCTGGGTTCTCGCGGAACTTGTAAAGTGCACTCGAGACAGATGGGGAGGTTAGGCCATGAGAGTTTGGTTCCAGGTTAAGAAATGCTTGATGTTGCTGCCGTCTATCGTAGCTGTGGTCATTTTGTTCGGAATGAGCGGAAGCTTGTCTCCAGCGAGCGCTAGGCCTGCCCAGTTGGCAGTGGTCCCGGCTGTGCCGACAGGACTCGCGGCCAGGGCAGGAAACGCACAAGTCAGCCTAACCTGGGCTCCGAGCACGGGTGCCACCAGTTATCACGTCAAGAGAGCCTTGACCACCAGCGGACCTTTTGTCCTAATCAACGAGCCAACCACCACCAGTTTCATCGATACAGGTCTCGCCAACGGTAGGACCTATTTCTACGCCGTTGCCGCCGCCAATTCGGCAGGCAAGAGCGGAAACACATACTCGGTCAGCGCCACGCCCACTAGTTCGACGCAGTCTTCTGGTTCGACACAGTCATCGGGTTCGACGCAGTCATCGGGTGAAATTCCGGCTGTGCCGACAGGACTCGCGGCCAGGGCAGGAAACACACAGGTCAGTCTAACCTGGGCTCCGAGCACGGGTGCCACCAGTTATCACGTCAAGAGAGCCTTGACCAACAGCGGACCTTTTGTCCTAATCAACGAGCCAACCACCACCAGTTTCATCGATACAGGTCTCGCCAACGGTAGGACCTATTTCTACGCCGTTGCCGCCGCCAATTCGGCAGGCAAGAGCGGAAACACATACTCGGTCAGCGCCACGCCCGCTGGTTCGACGCAATCTTCTGGTTCGACACAGTCATCGGGTTCGACACAGTCATCCGGTCAAGTTCCAGCTGTACCGACCGGACTCACGCCCAAGGCAGGGAACACGCAGGTCAGCCTAACCTGGGCTCCGAGCGCGGGCGCTAGCAGTTATCACATCAAGAGAGCCTTGACCAACAGCGGGCCTTTCGTCCTAGTGAATGCGCCAACCACCGCCAGTTCCGTCGATACAGGCCTTGCTAACGGTACGACCTATTTCTATGTCGTCTCTGCTGTCAATTCAGTTGGAGAGAGCGACAACTCATTCCCGGCCAACGCTAAACCCGTTGCGCCCGCTACAACGGGGCAGGCTCCAGGTTCGCTTACAATTTCTCCTCTCCAGCCTTCGATAGCGATCGGAAGCAAAGTGCAATTAAGCGCGATAGCGACCTCCGCCGATGGATTTCCGCAGGATGTTACCTCAAGCTTTAGTTGGACTTCCTCCGACCCTCGCAGGCTCAGCGTGTCTTCCTCAGGGCTGGCTGAAGGGTTGGCCTCTGGCAATGTAACGGTGTCGGGAAGCTATAGCGGTCAGAACGCTTCGACTGGTGTATCGGTGTCGATTGGCGATATTCAATGGAGTGGCCCAATCGTGATCACATCAGGCGGGACCTATTCGGGGAACTGGGAGACTACAAGTCCCTATGTTTATGCGGTTACTGTGAAGACCAAAGATCCTGTGATCATCGAAAATTCGCACATCCGCGGTCCAGCCACCTTGATCAGTGCGGGCACCGCAGGCGGTGATTTGACGGTTCGCAACACGGCGGGGCTTGCGCTTGTCCCTAACGTCGCCGGTCTGGCGAATGGTCTTTTCCTGGATGCATCTTCGCCTTCGCGACTGGTGGTTGAAAACTGTTACATGGAGAATACGCGTTACGGGGTCAGCGTAACCGGCTACCAAGGTAACCGCGACGGAAGCCAGAGCATCATCATTCGATATAACCGAGCTCGGAATATGACTGGCCTTGTCAGTAACGGACTTGGCGGTCAGATGAGCATCGCCAGCACGCTCTCTCAGGGATCTAATTCCTACCGAAAGTATTCACATTTCATTCTGATAAAATCGGTGCAAGCTGTCCCTGGTATCGATATTGGCTGGAACGAAGTTGTCGATGAGCCCTACAAGAGTAACGTGGACGACGTGATTAACATCTATCAGTCAAGCGGCACGCCCACCGGTATGCTGACGGTTCACGATAGCTACATTCAGGGAGCTTACCCCTACGATCCCACGATTGACCACTACAGCGGAGGCGGCATTATTACAGATGGAGCAGGCAACGACACGCCTACGACTGCCACCGCTTACGCGAGCTTCCACGACAATCAAGTCATCTCCACCGCAAACTATGGAGTCCAATTCGCGACTGGACACAACAACGAGGCCTTCAATAACAGAATCATTTCAAGTGGTCTATTGCCGAACGGCGCCGAGATCACGCTAGAAAACGTTGGTCTGGTCGACGAGGATGTCTATGGCACAAACGTTTCCAACGGCAGTATGTATAGCAACAGTATGTACAGCAACAGTATAGGTTGGATGTGCTGGCGCGCCGCATGCGTTTCCAATGGCCACCGCAATGATATGTATTTGCCGTTGAATTCAAACGACTATTCTAGAAATTCTCCTATTCCAGCAAACCCCATTTCGCTGACAATGGAAGAGGATGAATATCAAGCATGGCAGCAAAAGACTCAAGGAAAAGCAGTTACTATTGGCCCGACCTTTTAACCCGGAAAATTTCCGTGTGCTGTGAAAAGGAGTTGGCCCAACAGCGAATGATCCATCCGGGCCGAGGCTAGGCTCGTTGTGGGGAGACAGGGTCGAAGCTGATATTGAGCGTGGTTAAGCCGCGCAGGCCGGCGTTACCCCGCCACTCCAAGGCATTATTAAGCAAGGCAGGCCTCAAAAGCCGCCGCAGAAGCGTATTAAACGCGATTTGGCCCTCCATGCGCGCCAGAGGCGCCCCAAAACAGAAATGAGCCGCCCAGCCAAACGCCAGATGCCGGTTGTCGGGTCGAACTAAATCCAGACGGTCTGGATCGGGAAATCGATTCGGGTCGCGATTCGCAGCAGCTAGAACCGCCACAACCCTCGAACCCTTTTGGATGGTCTTTCCACCAAGCTGCATGTCAGCAGGCGCAATTCGGGCCGTGTGTTGGACGGGCGACTCAAAGCGAAGCAGTTCCTCAATTGCCAGGGCGATGATCTCGGGATGACTGCGCAGCTGTTGGAAACATTCAGGGTCGCGAAGCAGCGTCAGAAATCCGCTGGCAATGAGGTTGGTGGTTGTCTCATGACCTCCAATCAACGTGACAATGGTATTCGCAATTATCTCTTCTGCTGAAAGCCGGTGGCCGTCAACCTCCGCGGTCATCAACGCGTAAATCAGCCCGTTAGTCGGGCGCCTATGCTGTTCCTCCATTCTCGCGGCAACATAGCTCTTTAGAGCTTCGAGGCTCCGCACGATCTGCGCCACGCGATCGGGCTGGTGCTGAAAATTGCCAAGCACTTCAGCCAGGTCGAGAACCCAGGCCCCGAGCTGATGGTGATCTTCGATGGGCACACCTAGCATCTTAGCCGTAACAATCGCCGGGAAAGGCTGAGCGAAGTCAGCGACCATATCCATGCGTCCCGAGCCGATGACGTTGTCAATCAGTTCGTTGGCTATCGACTCGATCACCGTGCGGAGCTCCTCTACCCTGCGCGGCGTGAATGCGGCCGAGCAGATGCTGCGCAGACGGGCGTGCATAGGAGCATCCATAAATAACATCTGCTGCCGCATGGTTTCGGCAAATGGCTTCATGAACGACAGTCCCAGCCGATCCAGATAGTCCGCGGCGGGGGCGCGGTCCGCGGAATAGTTTGCTAGCACGGTTATCACTTCCTGGTAGCTGGTGACCACCCAAGCGTGCATATACGGATCCCAGTGCACGGGATCATAGTCGCGCAAGCCACGATAAAGCGCATACGGGTCAGCTAACACACTCGGATTGAGCAGCCGGAGAAGGCTTAGGTTCTCGTCTTTAGTCTCTGCAAGCGCATTCGCGCTGAAAACCTGCATTGGCGGTCTACCCCGTGAAATGCGTGTGGCTTTCTTCGTAATTCATTTGCATCAGTGGCTTCCATGTTGCTTCGGTCATCTTCCAGTGCATCCACCCTAACTGGAAACTTCTACTCGAGCCGGGTCGGTTCCGCTCTTGCACTGGAGCCGATGATCTATCTCCGGGCGTGTCGCGCAGCAAGCTAAAGACCCGGCGTTGACGGCAGACGAGAGGTGCAAGACAATGGCGTCCGCAATTTTCTGCACCTTTTCTGCTTTTAGCAAATCGCGATGATGCGAATCCACATAGTGGATATGCAACTGGCCGGGAACAACTGCTTGCCACCCGGGAAGGAAATTCTTATGAGGAGGGCGCTCAGTCGCCAGTAGCAGAAGCACTCGTCCTTCGTACTTCTGGGGCTCATAGGCAAACATTGCTGCCTCGCACATCTCTTGAGCTATGTCACCTCTTTTAGGGCGGATTTCTTTCTGATCGAACGCGGGAAATGTTTAAGCAGATGTTCACGAAGATAGACGAAGCTTGTCCGTAAGCCTAGACGCGCCGCTCGGTGCAAGACGTAACCTAGATAGTTCACCTTCCGTCTCAGCGAGTCACATGACTCGAGGTAGGATGGGTTCGGCGGGTCGAGCAGCACAACAAGCGACACCTCGTGTCCTGCAGCCCGCAGCTGGGTCGCGATTTCATAGGCGAGGAGGCCGCCAAGACAGAGACCTCCGATCGTATAGGGGCCCTTTGATTGCGCCGCCAGAATCTTGCGCAGCAGGCACGCGGCGATGTTCTGCAGCGAGGGCGTCGCACCCAGCGTTGAGAAGTCCTCTGTAGTCAGAGCGACAAAGATGAATGGTTGATCGTCTCCGATCGCCTTAGCCAAGTCTATGCTCAGATAATGCACCCAGAAGATGCTGTTGCGAGTTCCATAAGGCTGTACTGCAAGAACACCGGGCGGAAGCACGGGGTTAGCCTTCGCCCTTCTCTGCGTGAGTTCCGCCTGACGGCGAACCGTGGGGCTCTGAGACAATTCGGCGATGGGCAACCACTGTCCGAACTCTGTGGCAATGCGCTGTTGCAGAACAGCAAGCAACGCCGGATGGCCGCCCAGCTCGAAGAAGTTGTCGTCGGGTCCGACGTCCTTCCGCGCGAGAAGTTCGGTCCAAATCAGAGCGAGGCGCTTTTCCTCGAGCATCGTCGAGACCAATAAAGCCAGGCGTTCAACGGTGGGCGCTTCAAAGAGCTGCCGCAATGTTAGATCCACACCGAATGTTTCAAGGACGCGTATCACGAGCTGCATACCCAACAGGGAGTGTCCGCCAGCCAAGAAAAAACTGTCTTCTGCTGCCACTGCATCGTTTTCGAGCAGCTCTCGAACGATGGTCAGCAGTTTTTCCTCAATCGGCGAACCGGGAGCCTTGGCAAGGTTTCCTTCCAGCAGGTGCGCGTCCTTTGGCTGCGTAAGCATCGTGAGATCAACTTTGCCATTGGGCGATAACGGAAGCGCGTCCAAGCGCACAAAGATGGCTGGGACCATGTAGTCCGGCAAGCTGCGCAGCAGATACCTCCGGAGTTCGCGCGCAGTGGGAACGGGCGCATCCTTTCTAGGGAGAACGTAGGCCAAAAGCTGGTTTTCGCCCCGCTGCGATATGCGGGTGATTGCCGTGGCAAAATCAATGTTTGGGTGGTTGCCGAGAACGCTACTGATCTCATCCAGTTCGACTCGTTGTCCGCGGATCTTCGTTTGCCGGTCGAGGCGCCCGCGAAATTCGATCTCCTGGTCCGCTCGCCGGACTCCGCGATCTCCCGTGCGATACATGCGTGCGCCCGGGACTCCTGCAAAAGGATCCGGCAGGAAGCTGCGCTCGGTAGTCTCGGGCAGATTGCGATACCCACGCCCGACGCCGCTGCCGGCGATGTAAATCTCACCAGTAGTGCCATCGGGAACCTGCTCGCCGTGTTCATTCAGCAGATAGACGCTCGTGCCGGCTATGGGACGACCAATGGGTGGCGTCCCATCGGAGCCGGGTTTGAGCACCGAGGACGTGGCAACCACAGTGCATTCGGTGGGCCCGTAGTTGTTGACGACATCGAATGGTAGCTCGGTAGCTGGAGCGTGGTGAAGGGCGTCTCCGCCGGTCAGCAGAAAGCGGAGCGGAGTCGTAGTCGGCCATTGCATCGCCATCAGGGGCGCGGCGTGGACGGTCGGAACGAAGCCGATCGTTACGCGTTCGCGAATCATCCACTGCTGAATTAATTCCGGCGATGAGCGCAGTGCATCATTGTCTGCGAGGCACACGGTTGCACCAGCGGATAGGTGTGGCCAAATTTCCCAGACAGCCGCGTCAAATCCAAGACTTGCGAGATGGCTCGCGCGATCTTGCGGCGTGACGCTAAAGGCATGATGGTGCCAGCGAATGAGGTGACACAGATTGGCATGCGTGATCTCCGCCCCTTTGGGAACTCCGGTTGTCCCGGAGGTGTAGATTACATAGGCCAGGCTCGCAGGCTCGATGGGTATGCGTGCCGCGCCCGGCGTGGCAGCGATGGCCGCAGAATCCCGGCAAGGATCTACGCCGCACGTTCTCATTTGGAGTCGATCCAAAAAGCGCCGCCCGGGCCACCAGAACACTTGCGCCCGAGTCTTCCACGGCAAAGCGCAAACGCGAGTCTGGCCAAGTGCAATCCAAAGGCACGTACGCGGCACCGGTACGCATAGTGCCGAGAGCAGTGACGATCCAGTCAAACGACCGTTCCATGCAGATCGCAACTGTGCCGCCCGACACCAGGCCGAGCTGGACCAAATATCCAGCGAACTGATCGGCTTGGCGCGCAAGCTCTTCATAGCTCAGCCGCTGATGGCCGTAACTCAGAGCGATAGAATGAGGGTAGTTATCCCCTATTCGTGAGATCTGTTCAGGAACTGGGCAAAAGTCACCCGGCAAAGTCTGCATGGGAGCCGTCTCCTCTTGGCAGGCTCAAAACAATGGTAAGCAACGGCTGCCCTGGCACATAAGGCCCAGTGCATCGCGGGGAAGGTGCACCCATTATCTCGCAAAACGATTTAGGTTGTAATGCAAACTTCGGCCATACCCCGATAAATTAATTGGAATACACTGGTTTTATACGTACCGGGACTCCCAAATCATTAAGTGTGACGTGCCAAGCGTAAATGGCGCCCGTCGACTTCTGCGTTTCGTTGTGTTGCTCTAAACAGCCGCGAATACGGAATACTTTTGAGCCTGAGGATTTAAGATCTAACGTTTCGGAGAAATCGCGGAAGCCGTATTCGGGCGCGAAGCCTTTCGCTTGGGCACCTCGGGTGCACAGCACTTGAAGTGCAAACCGATGGCACAGGATGAGGTTTGCTCGAGCAAGAGGAGTCCCATCGACACCACGGATTTAGGATGATACTAAGGAAATGCCGACTCCAAGACGGGCGGCGATATCAGAGACCGCGAAATGTGCACGCAAGGTGTACCGACCTGACTCCGGCCGAGCAATGTATTACGACTTGCCGCCTTCGGGAACCGGAGAGACCGATCGATTATCGTCGGGTGACCAGGAGCGTTTGAGACGATGTACGAATTTGGAGATGGGAGGGGAGTATCTTCGATTTCTGTTCGGCAGCGACGCCCACGACTAAGGCTCGATTCGGAATCGCCTGCAGCACTCCGGCTGAGAGTCTCACATCGCGACAGTTGACGGCACGAGCGATGCGCTTGCCATCGAGACCAACACGGCATCGCATCCCAGCGCTGACTAGATCCCGACGAGCGGTAATTCAAACCTCGTCGCCCAACGGGATTGACAGCCCCAGCTGGCTCACGCGAAAGAGTTAGCTTAGGCTGGGAAGGGAAGTGTCTTACGGGTTTGGGGGACTTAACTTTCTAATGAAAAATCAGGGTACATGCCATGCTCAATGATCTGCTAAGCCAGCTAAACTATGAACCGCAGCCTCTGAAATTCGGAACCAGCGGTCGAAGAGGACTCGTTGTCGATCTGACCCAGCTCGAGGTTTATATCAATGTCCGCGCCGAGCTCGGATACCTTCAGGATTTGCCGCCAGACCATGGGGGGATCAGCAGGGGCGAGGAGTTTTTTTTCGCCTATGATCTGCGTCCGAGCTCGACCGCTTTTGTGGAGGATCAACGGGGCAGGGGAGAAATCGCTCAGGCGGTTGAGTGCGCCATCCTCCACTCGGGAATGAAACCAGTAAATCTCGGGTCCATTCCCACCCCCGCGCTCAGTTTCTATGCTTGGTCAAAGAATAAGGGAAGCATTATGGTCACCGGCAGTCATATCCCGTTTGATCGCAACGGATATAAGGTGAATACCTCAAAGGGTGAGCTTCTGAAGATCCATGAGGAACCGATTCAACGTGCAGTGCAGCGAATCAGAGAGGAAATCTACGGCGAACCTTTTGAGGTATCGCTTTTTGACAACAATGGGCAGATGAAAACCGGGCATCGCAGGTTGTCGCCAGAAGACGGTTCTGCGAGCCTCGCATACATTGATCGGTACCTGAGATTCTTCGAAGACGCTTCGCTGAATGGTATGCGAATACTGTTTTATCAGCATTCTGCTGTGGGGCGGGATCTAGTGGTGGAAATCCTAGGCCGGCTGGGTGCCGAGGTTATACCGATGGGGCGCAGCGAATCCTTCGTTCCGATCGACACCGAGAACATTGGCCCTGAACAACTGGCGACGATCCAAGCCCTGGCGGATGAAGCCACAGGAAGACACGGATTTCTGAATGCGATTGTTTCAACCGATGGTGACAGCGATCGGCCGCTGATTCTCGCCGTAGACACCCGCGGCGAAGTACACTTTTTCGGCGGCGATTCAGTGGGGATGGTAGCAGCGGAATACCTCGGTGCCGATGCAGTAGTGGTTCCCATCAGTTGCAATGATGGAATCGACCGCGGCAGCCTTGCCAAGGCACTTGAGCCGAAGACCCGTATCGGATCTCCTTATGTGATCGCCGGAATGAATGTGGCTGTCGAGAATGGGAAGAAAACCGTCTGCGGATGGGAGGCGAACGGGGGCTTTCTGACCGCATCGACGATCATACAGAAAGGGAAGACTCTTGATGCGTTGCCCACACGAGACGCAGTCCTCCCGATACTCTGTACGCTCTTCGGGGCCCAGGAAAAGCAGGTCTCTCTCGGCGAACTATTTCGAGGACTCCCCAAGCGATTCAGCTCGGCGGCGCTTCTCAAGCAATTTCCAAGAGAGATTTCGCTCAAGATCATAGGGAGCTATTCACCGGCCGACGGCGTTGTGAAAGAGGCTATATTTCAGGGCGACCAGCTCCTCTTGCGGGATGAAGGCAATGTTGAAATACCTGGTCACACGCGCAAGATGGAGTTGTCGAATATCCGCGAGCGGCTAGCTGGGTTCTTCGATAAGGACCAGGGATTTGAAGGAATTACCCGCCTGAACTACATCGACGGCGTGCGGATAAGCTTCGATAATGGCGATCTGGCGCATCTGCGCCCATCAGGCAACGCAGATGAACTTCGCATCTATGCAGTAGCCGATACGAAATGCCGGGCGGAGGCGATTGCTGCCCTCGCGGTAGCAGAACCGGACGGAATACTTCGCAGACTGGAAAGATCTGTTACCTGTTGAGCCTCCAGTCGGTCGAAACGGCTTAAGTCATCCAAATTCCAGGCAACTTGGTAACTTGAGGGGGCGCTTCTTCGGTGCCCGCCAGAAAATTTGTAGAACTCATCCCCAAGGCTATCCCATAAAGTTGTCACTGCCGAAATCAGTGCCGTTTCAACGGTATGCCGGGCGTGCTACCCCGAAATGCGGTGAGGGCTTCGCGTAAGCTGTCGAAAATGCGGCTGGGGCCGATTGCTTCGGTCAGGTGATGACGGTCCAGATCGGGCTTGAGGTCCGACTGGACGTGAGCAAAAACTAAACCCGTGCCCTGGGCGGAGAGGCTTCTCTGGACGTCGCGCACCATGCGCGCAGCAGTGAAATCCACATTCGTGATAGCGCCAGCATCAACAATCAACCAATGCAAAAGTGATGGCGCCGACGTTGCCAACATTTGGACTTCCTCGGAAAAACGATTGGCGTTGGCATAAAACAGTGGCGCACCAAACCGATAAATGACTAGGCCGGGCTCGGTAATGGCGCCTGGAACGACAGGATGCAAACGCCAGATTCCTTCTCGAGTCTGTTCAAGCACCGCTGTGTGCGGACGATAACTGTGATGGACGATGCGGAACAACGACAACGTCATGGCCAGGAGAATGCCTTGCTCCACGCCAACCGAAATAACAACGATTGCTGTGGTGATCGCAAGAGCGAATTCACCAGGGCTCTCGAGGCGGATGGCTCTTAGTCCCCGCAGATCGATAAGCCGCACGGCGATAGTGAAAACGACTGCTCCAAGAACACACTGGGGAAGAAACCGCAGGGGACCGGTAAGCAACAGCAGGACCACACCAACGACGCCAACGGTGGTTAGTTGCGCCAGCTGGTTTGTACCGCCGGAATTCTCGACCATGGCGGTCTGCGTTGGGCTGCCATTCACAACGAAGGTACCGCTGAAAGCTGCGGAAATATTGGCAGCAGCAAGGCCGACAAGGTCCGCGTTCTCATCGAGCTGCTGATGATGGCGGGTGGCGTATGCGCGCGATATCGCAGCGCTCTGCGTAACGACCATCACGAAGCAGGAGCCGGCAACAGGAAGTAGCGCCTCCATGTCTCTCCAGCTCAGATCCGGCAAGCCCAAATAGGGTAAGCCACCGGGCACCGGGCCGAGAATGGCGACGCCCGACTGCTGCCAGTTAAAGATGGCGCTTGCCACGACTGCTCCAACAACCGCGAAGAGAGGGCCGGGCAATTTAGGGGCAAAGCGGCGGAACAGGAGGGTACAGGCTACTACAGCGACAGAAATCTCCGTGGTGGGGAGATGAAGGTGTGGTAGTGAGCGAAGCACTTCGAGGAGTTGACTGAGAGTGCGACGGCTGTGGATGTCGATGCCGAGCATTTCACCAAGCACGGCGATGCCGACTTGAAATCCGACGCCAGTGAGAAAGCCAAGAAGAACGGTTTGAGACAGGAAATCTGCGAGAAACCCAAGTTTGAGCAGTCTGGCAAGCAGAAGGAAGATGCCGGTCAGCAAGGCCACCAATGCCGCGAGAGCAACATATCGGGCGCTGGCGATCGGGGCCAAGCGGGTAAGGCTCCCCGCAAGTATAGCCGCAGTAGCAGAATCAGCAGCCACGACAAGATAGCGCGAAGAACCAAAGACCGAGAACGCGATCAGGGGAAGCAGGAGGGTATAGAGGCCAGTGATGACTGGCGTGCCAGCAATTTTGGTATACCCAAGCGACTGCGGAATGTTCATCGCCGCAAGAGTAAGTCCGGCCATGAGATTTCTCGATACTTCTGACCAATGAAGAGGCCGTAACCCTTGGAAGAAGGAAATCCGATTGACGAGGCGAGATACGAAGAGACGTCGGTCAGACATAAAAATGCTTCCCCGTAATCTTTTCGGCAGTTAGCGTAGTTAGTCCCCGAGTCCCTTGCAAGTGAAGTTTTCCTGCAGATCTTCCGAACAGAAGAAGCCCGCAGCCAGCTCTGTTGCGGCAGATAAAATCACTGCGTCGCAGAAATTCAACTGCTGACCAGTCGCGAGATCTCCAGCTGCAAGCATCACCTCAGCCGACACCTCGATGTGAGGAAAGGCGTCTCTCAGCCTGAGAGTACCGCCTTACGTGCTCGGCAGGCGATCCTTTAGCCTTGCGCACAAGTAGCGAATAAATTCGACCAGCGTTTGCACCGGCAAAAAGCGCCGTGCTAGCTGCAGTTTCTGCACGGGCTCCAGCGCTATCTTTTTCATCTTGTCTATTCACGCCTTCGGCGCAGGCTGGGACGTTCCTGTCGAGTGCTGCTACCCGCACCGGACATCTTCGTAAAGCCCATCCCGGTTCGAACGGCCAATGGTTCCGAAGGGTTCGGATCGCAACCTCTTCAACCGTGCGGCTCGGACACCGAGCGTCGCGGCACCAGTTTTCTCGCCTGCCAGGATCTGGCAGATGCCTGAAAAAGATCGACAGACCGTCACGACGAGAAGGGACATCGAATGACAGCAACGTAACTCATTCTCTTCTACGCCAGCTGGCTGCGATGATGTGGGGATTGCGGCGACCGTGAAGAATGACTTGCAGGACACCAGGCTTAGCACGCATCGTTCAGCCACCGTGTCATACCAACATCCTGCGCCACCGCGCGTTCGTACATTTCGCGGTAATAAGGTAGCAGTCTTTGCGCATGAGCATCGATGCGCGCAAACGTTGTCTGATAGTCGCGCATCGCCTCGCGGATCTCAGCCTTGAGCGACGCTTCATCGACCGTCAACAGCTTGCCATCTCGCACTACGATTCGGCCGGCCACCATGGTCATCACCACTGACGAGCCGTTTTCGCAAAAGACCAACTGCCGCTTTAGGTCATTCAGCGGGGTGAAGGCAATTGTGTCGAGATCGAGCATGATAAGATCGGCCTCGAAACCGGGGGCGATCTGCCCGATCTGGCGGTTTAGGCGCATTGAGCGCGCCCCGCCCAATATCACGCAATCTAAAATCTCCGCCGCTTTCGGCCAACGCGTCCAATCAGATGTGGTGATCTTCTGGACCAGTCCCAGCGTCTTGGCCGCCTGCCATATATTTGTGCTGTCATCAACTGGCGCCTCGTCGGTGCCGATGGCGATGTTGATCCCGGCGTCACGCAAGGCTCGAAAGGGCATGACGCCGGACCCGATCTTAAGATTGCAGATCGGATTGTGTCCGACACTGCACTGGGCATTGGCCATCAGGGTGATGTCGGCGCTGTCCACCCAGACGGCATGGATGACGAGTTTGCGCGAGTCGAGGCAGCCAAGATCGTGCACATAGCGGAGCAGCGACTTGCCATATTTCTCCTGCCCCAGCACACGTTGAAGCCGCGTTTCGAGAATGTGGATATTGAAGGGCAGATCGTGTTGGGCGGACAGTTCGGTGAGATCCTGCAGATAGCGTTCGGTCACCCGTTGAGGCGCTGAACAGGACACAGAGCAGAGCAGTCGTCCGTCTTCCATCCCGTGCCAGCGCGCGATGAAGTCTCGATAGAGAGCGATCAATTCCTCGCCGTCCTGCAACGGTGCGGCGCGCATGGCCCGCTTGATCTCCTCGGGCAGGATATCGGCAAGGAACGGAAACTTTTCGTATTCAACAAGATTGGGCTGGTCGATTGCCACCCGCGCCCGAATGCCGACGTCGCGATAGGCCGCCATGATGGCATCTAAGGAGTCGATCAGCGGTGTTGGATTGAAAAAGGCGTCGTCATGGACGGAGGTGACCCCCAATTTCAGCATCTCCATGGCCCCCAACATTGCACGTAAGTAATAGAGTCTGGCATCGAGCGGGGTATCGCCCATGGGCGGCACTTCATAGAGCATGAAAATCTCAAGCGGGAGATCCTCCAAAGCACCTTTGAGGAGGTTAGCGGGCGAATGCAGATGGGCGTTGATCAAGCCGGGCATCACCAACTTTCCGGCCCCTTCAATCACTTCGACGTTTTCCGAGGTGGCGCTTATGAAATCGGATGTCCGGAGATCAGGTCCGACAGCAAGGATTTTCCGTCCGTTCGACAGCACGTCGGCCCGTGGGTATTCATGGCGCGCCTCGTCGAAGGTCAGAACGCGAGCGTTACGTATTAAAGTTGCCATGCAGCGTCAGTCCTACTTCGCACAAACGTATTTAGTCAAGAGCCCACCCGGTAGAGGGACGGCGTTTCCGATCTAGCCCGTCGCCGGGCCCGACGCGCGCCACGAGTCATCCCTAGGTAGACACAAGCCGCGGTCGCGGGGCCCGTCAGGGCCGAAAGGTCGGCGCCCTTCAGGGCGTGGGCGACTGGCCCAACCAGTACCGGGCTGTTGATGCACAGCAGCGCAGCTGCGGTTCCGAGTCCCTCCGCCACGACTCCTGACCAGCGGATCCCGTGGTGATACCAGAATGGGCTTTGCCGCGACTCGTCGCTCAGTTGAAGCCCATCATACTGGTTGCCGCGAAGCACGCTGTCTGTGACGTATATGGCGATGCACGGCCCCAGCACGGCGACGGACAGCGAAAGGAAATTGTTCAGCGTGTCGAAGAAATTGGAGACAAACAGAGCATAGATGGTGAGAGATACTGCCACTATGCCATCTATGGAAACACTGACTGCACGCCGAGCTCTGATCCCAACGGCTTGCAATGCCAGCCCGGAACTGTACGCGGTGATGACGTTGTTGGTGATGGAGCTGACAACGATAACCAGTAGAAACACCGGGTAGAACCACGGCGGTAGGATGGCCGCGAAGGAGGTTTGCGGATCGGTCATGTCGACGGCCGTTCCCGCGAGCGCGCCCAGCACCGAGAGCAGAACGCCAGGCACGAAACACCCAACGGCCGTCCACATCACGATACCTGTGGCCGGCGTGCCGGCAGGAAGATAGCGGGCGTAATCGGCACCAGTCGGCCAGGACAGCGGGCTCGATGCGATAATGACCAACCCCACCGTGGCGGCGGCCCAGATGCTCGCCGCGTTTGACGCCTGCGGTGGACTGTAGTGTAGATTTACGTGCCTCAGCACGAACCAGGCCAGCATGCCAAAACACAGCGTCAGCCCAGCAGTGAAATAACCGCTCAGCCTAACGATGGTCGCATGGCCGTAGACGCTGATCGTAATTGTGGCGACGCTGATGGCCAATACGATGGCCAATTTCCAGGACGCGCTCAGGCTGATCCCGAGAGTCTTGATGAGGGCGAATCCCGCCAGCGCGCCGACCGAGAGGTTGACCGCTTCATAGGCTACCAGCACACCCCAGACACAGATTGCGATATTGATCCGATTTGCACGGACCCCGAACATGGCCCGCATGACCACGGCGCCGGGCGTTCCGGATCTCGATCCGCTCACTGAAACCAAGCCGACCAGAAGCCAAAAAGCGTTACCCACCACGATGACGGCGATCGCTTGCCAGATACCCAGGCCAAGCTTGATCATCGCGCCACCCAGGATGATGTCCAGATAGATGATATTGGGGGCCGCCCAGACGAGAAAGAGCTCGCGCGCGGTTCCATGCCGCTCGTCGTCTGGAATATGGTCGATGCCGCGCGCTTCGATATGGCCGAACTGGTCGCTGTCCGGGCTAGCAGTCTTGGAGAGCGCGTCCTTGTTCAACACGCCGATCAGAGTTCCGTCGGCGGCCGACTTGACGGTGCTGACCATATGCGAAATGGCACCCGCTGTCTCCTGCTTGAGAGATCTAATTTAATACCCGGTTTGGATATTCGTTGTTCCGGCCCAAGCTTACATACTCTCTCGTACTGCTGGAAAACCACAAATCGAAATATTCGATCCTCAACATCGAAAGAATGCGTTTCTCTTTCCTGTAGATCTCCTCTACCGTCACTCGATTACTTATTCCACGTTACCGTTCGATGGGGCGTCGTGCATGAGTGTTAGGGAGCCTCGGGTTAAGCCTGGGATGGAGAACTTCTTCAGGAGGGACCAACGCATGCCAAAAAGATCTGCATTTCTCTGTTTAGTTACATTCCTCTGGATATTTTTGGCCCTGGCACCTCACGCGCGCGCACAGCAAACACTTGGCGGCATTACTGGCACCGTCACGGACGATTCTGGCGCCGTTGTTCCGGCGGCCACCGTCACGATAGTCGGAGACCAGACGAAGCTGACGCGCTCAGTGGACACCAGCGACACGGGCGCCTACGCTTTTGTGAACCTGCCCATCGGTAACTACACCGTTACTGTTACCCACGCTGGCTTTCAGACGCTCAGCATCCCTTCGATCCAGGTGACTGCTAACCGCACCGCCACCGTTAATGGCACCCTGAAAATTGGCGAAGTCGGCCAGACCGTGACCGTTGAAGAGACTCCTCTAGTCAACGCCGTCGACGTGACAAACGGATACGTGCTTGAAAAGCAGCAGCTCGACGCCATTCCGCTCCCCACCGGGAGTTTCACCGGCGTCGCCATTCTCTCTCCCGGTGTGAACGCCGAACTATCTCCTGGCACGGGCGCCAATTCCGGACTTGGTAACGCGCCCATCTGGGCCAACGGCCAGCGCGATACCAGCAACAGCTTTCTTCTGAACGGCGTCGACGCCAGCAATTTGTTCAATGGCAAGAGCACCAGTTCGGTCCCCTCCGGACGGATCGTAAACAATACCGGTTTTGGAGGTGCCAGCAGCACAACTGCCGAAGTGATTCAGAGCAGTGGTTCGCCGTATCTAGCCATTGGTCAGGCGCTGCCCACTCCCGCGCCCGAGACCCTCACCGAAGTTCGCGTGAACACTTCCATGTACGACGCGCAGCAAGGTTCCACAAGCGGCGCGCACATTGATATGAGCACTGCCTCGGGCACCAACGACATTCACGGTAGCGCCTACGTGCATCGGGGTACCGATTGGCTCAATGCCGCTCCCTACTTCTTCAAGGATGACGCTAACATCCCCGACAGCGAAAAAGTTCCCGAGTTGCACCGTTACATCGCCGGCGGAACTCTGGGCGGCCCCCTGAAGAAGAACAAGCTTTTCGGATATGTCGGCTACCAGCACCTGCATGACTCCGACCAGGAGATCGGCACTGCCCGCATGGTTGTCCCTTTCGGCCTCAACAGCACAAATCGCACGGCCGCCGGTCTCGCCGCGATCGCCAACGAGAACTTCGGCACTTCTCTTACGGCTGCGGACATCAGTCCCATCGCTCTTAGCCTGATGCAATACAAATTGCCCAACGGGCATTTCATGATTCCTAATGACGACGGCAATAAGCCGACCATCAATTTCCCCGAGAACGCCATCGTGCCCTCGGCGGCCTACTTCATCGCCGATCAGGCCGTCAGCAATGTCGACTACATCGTCAATCCCAAAGATACGCTAGCGCTCAAATACTATTACCAGCATGACCCCACCTCGGCGCCCTTTGCTTACTCGAGCGTCGCCGGTTTTACGCAGCATCTTGATGCTGGCAGCCAGGTAGCCACCATCACCAACACTCAGACTCTGACTCCTAACCTCAGCGTCGCCGAGATCTTCGGGTTCATCCGCGAGAAACTTTACAGCACGATCGACCAGCCCTTCACGCCGCAGCAACTGGGAATCAATACCTTTGGTTCGACCACCTTCCCGGGCATCAGCATCATCGATATCCTCGGTAATTCCTCGCCCAATAACGTGAACAACGTCGCCAGTGCCGGGATGAACATCGGCATGGGCTCGGTAGCGCAAGGTGCCTTCACTGGCATCTTCCAGAATCGCTTCATGCCTTCGGCCAGCGCCACTTGGACAAAGAGTCGCCACACCATTACCTTCGGCGGCGCTTTTGCGTATACGCAGCTGAACGCTCGCGATGAGAGGACCGGTAAAGGTATGATCGGCTTTGCCGACTTTTCTGAGTTTCTTCGGGGGTTGGTCACTTCCTACTCGGCGGACGGATTTTATACCACCGCCTTTATGCAAGGCGACGCCAATCGGTACTATCGCGCCAATCAAACCGGCGAGTACATTCAGGATAAATTCCAACTCAAATCCAATCTGAGCGTGACTGCCGGGTTGCGTTTCGACTGGAACGGTGGCCTCACGGAAAAATACGGCCGCCTTTACAACTTCGACCCATCCAAATATTCCTATGACGAAGCCTCGGGAGACATCACCTCTACCGGTTTTGTCGTTGCGGGCAATAACCCGCAATTTCCTACTCACGGAGTGAGTGACACTACTTTGACCGGCCGTCAGTGGGGAGTTGCGCCGCGTATCGGCGTCGCATGGAGCCCCAAAAAGTTCGCCGATAAAGTGGTGGTCCGCGCCGGCTGGGGCATCTACTATGATCGCGGCGAGCTTTTCGCCTATCTCTCCCCGGGTACCGCAGCCGGCCTAATTGCCGGCGGGCCGTTCGGCGTCAACCAATCGCCGCCGTGGGTAAATTCTCAAGTTTGCTCAAGCATCGGCAGTTTCTACCAGGGTTTCATTCCGACCTGTGATCCCACCTCTCCCACTGGCGGTTCGTTTGCCAATCCCTGGGGGGCTCAACTTCAGGCTCCCCCGTCGGGTAACCCGGCCGATATCGCCTCGTTACTCCCGAATAGGGCTGCAATCGAAGCGGGATCGCCGCTGTTTACCTTCGGCATCTATAGTCGTGCAAACAAACTGCCTTACACCATGAACCAGACACTGGATATTCAGTGGCAGCCGCGCAGCGACCTTGCTTTTGAAATCGGCTACGTCGGAAATCTCGGCCGTCATGAAATCGTTCCTCTTCCTTTCAATCAGGCGGGCATCGCCTCCCCCACCAACCCAATCCATGGGCAAACCTATACCTACGGGTACACGGTCGTTGACAATACCTTTACCCCAATCAACCTACCCAACGGCCAGCCTTACCTGAGCAACTTCGAAGGCGGCAACGTCGATCTTCGCGTCCCCTACATAGGCTATTCCTCCGAATCATTGTCTTACACCGCGGCTGGCATCTCTGCTTACAACGCCTTGCAAACCCACGTTGAAAAGCGCCTGAGCCACGGCCTCCAGGTGGGCGCTTCTTATACCTACTCGCACGCTCTCGACGAGCAGAGCGCGATGGGCCTGTTCTACAACGGAAATAATCCTCTCGATCTGCGCTCTGGCTATGGGAACTCGGATTTCGACCGCACTCATGTGATCAACTTCAACTACCTGTTCGAGCTGCACAATTTCTTTTCGGAATCATCCCTTGCGGGCAAATTCGCCGATGGCTGGGCTCTCCGTGGCATCACCGTCCTTCAAAGCGGCCAGCCTTACAGCATCATCGACTACACGGGCGCCGTGGGAAGCATCTTCTATGGCGTTAACAACGGCATCACCAATCCCATCGTTCCCCTGGCACCCGGTTGTACTCCTCAGAGCGCCCTTACTGGTAACAACGGTACTACGCCTGGATTGCCGGCTCTCAATGCAGCCTGCTTTACCGTGCCGCTGCTCGCTCCTGGTGCCTTAGGAGGCGCCATTCCAGCGAACGACCCCTATGAGACCAATTTCACCAACGGACAGCGCAATATCTTTCGGCAACCCTGGCAGCGGCGCGCGGATATCTCCTTGCTGAAAACCACTAAGCTAACGGAGCGTTTTTCGCTCAAGTACACTCTTGACGTCTTCAATCTCACCAACACCGCCAGCTTCGACATACCCATTGACAACGTCAGCCAGAACTTGTTTTACAACGGTTTCCCGACAGAGGGTACGCCGGTACAGCCGACCAGTTGCAACATCGCAACCAATCAGGGCTTCTACTCGTGTCCTATACTGAGCGGTCTTGGCGTCACCAACAAAACGATCGGCAGTCCTCGCCAGGTGCAGATGTCGCTCAGTGTGCTGTTCTAATCCCCAGAGGAACGGCGATTTCTGTCCCGCCGTTCTTTTTTGCTATCAGTAGAGCAAAGGTAATCACAATATCGGCAACGCCATCCATGTCACCCCAGCTACAGGTTCGCGCGAGGCTTTATACGCGTAAAGCGCGGCATAAGCGCGTTCGATGAGCTTCTGGCGGGAATCCACCAGGGCAATGCACGCTCCAGCCGACAGAAAATGTGGGCAGCATCGCATCTCCGCCTAGGTCAATTCTCATGCAGTCGGAATCCCGAATGACTCTCTGAAGGGCGCTCGCCAAAAGCTCTCTGGCCGAATTTGTCGTTAACTTGCTTCAGCCTATCGATGTCTTCGTAATTTGTACAAACTCTTGCAACGGCCAGGCGTCGTTCGTGCCTCGGATATATCTCGGAAAGTGTCTTTTGTTGTACAGACAGTTATGGTCACGTTGACGTTGACTAGGATCGCGGCGAAAAACGAACCATGGAGGGGCGAGTATGTTTCATTTGATCTGGTATATTCTGATTGGACTAATCTCGGGGGTTATCGCGAAGTCGGTGATGCACGTGCACATAACGATGTTCTGGACGATCGTGGTCGGCATCATCGGATCGATCATCGGGGGCGCCGTTACCCACATGTTTTTGCGCCCGAAAAACGAACGATATCATCCCGCCGGCCTCATTTTTTCCACACTGGGCG
Source organism: uncultured Acidobacteriota bacterium (assembly GCA_963718485.1). Classification (GTDB taxonomy): domain Bacteria; phylum Acidobacteriota; class Terriglobia; order Acidiferrales; family UBA7541; genus Palsa-295. The sequence continues at coordinate 201,487 of CAVQZU010000134.1, read as the reverse complement.
CGATCCTAGTTCTCTACATCTGCTATAAACTGAAGATTCATTTCCCCCAGGTCTAACCTCGTATTCTGAGAACACGATGATCTCTGTTAGACCAACTTTCGTGATCGGATCAGCCAGATAACCAAACCAAGATCGCCGCTGACGGGCGAGGGGTCAACGCCGAGAGCCCGTTTGCACGGGCGGAAACGATTTCAATCGCATTAGCATGAGAAAGTGGACGAGACCTACAACGGGGTATCTTCTGTTCAAATGGCGATGAGACTGACTTTGCGAAAGTCCAGCGCCGAATATTCATGACCGAATTCGGTTCCAACAGCTGAAATCTAGGCACCTTCGACGCTCAACCGGATTTCCCTGACAAAAGTAGGAACCGTGGCTGTATTTAGTGGGTTTTCGTCTGCGGACACGTTGTGAGAAGAATATTTTGGCCGCCCCTTGGGAACTTGCGCCCAATTGCTAGCCGAGGATCTTCTGTATTTTCCTAGCAAGTTCAAAATCGTTCTTCGTCAGGCCGCCGGCACTATGTGTCGATAAATCGATCGTGACTTTGTTATACGCGTTAGACCAATCCGGGTGATGGTCCATTCTGTCAGCCGCAAGTGCGACCCGTTTCATAAACCCGAACGCTTGCGTAAAATCCTTGAATTCGAATATTCGGTGCAGTTTTCCCTTCACCACAGTCCAGCCATCAAGCTGACCCAGACCCGCTGCAATTTCCTGTTTCGCCAACTTTCCGTTCTTCATGGGCGCTCCCGTGCCTTTCGGGCTCTTCCGTCAGACTCTATCCTACCGGCAGTTGGTGTCGCTATCTGTCCGCTTCCGGACGATTTCGCTGCCCGGCCTGTGACATTCCAATAGTTGTCGTTCCGCCCCGCCTTTGAAGTGCCGGCGGGTGAAGCTCTTCCGGCCGGGAGAAATTCATGACATCCAGCACAACCACGCTCGCCGGTACGGTTCAAAGACTGATCGAGCACTCGGTACTGAAATCCTCGCTGCCTCTATAGCTCTTGCTTGCGGCGAACTACCTATAGGAACGAATTGCGAATTCCCAACACTCATGGCAAAGCTGTTGAAGTGACTATTCGATCGCTTTCGTGTGCCCCGACGACCAATAAAGGAGTGAATAATGTCTCGGCACTGGATCGTTCAGAAAGGCCGTGGCTGGAATTCGTTTATTGTATTTTCCGCAATTGCTCTGGAGATTCTGGGTACGTTCGGTGTCAAGTGCCTGCGAATATGTGCGGAACGGGACAGATCTCCGTCTTCAATGCCTCTAACATGAGCCTTGGTAAAGAGCGATGTCCTGAGGCGCTCTACCAAGGCTGCGGAAAGAGCAGACTGACACAGCCGAATTCTGATTATGGAGGTCAGCGATGATACGCAAATCACTTCTTATTCTGTCTTTGGGACTGGTAGCAACGGCTACCGTTTATGCAGCAAACAAGGAACAAAAGCGCCTGGAGAATTCTGGCGTCGTGATGCAGGAAATCATGAACACGCCGGAAAACATACCACAAGAAGTAATGGAAAAGGCCGAATGCGTGATCGTTTTCCCGTCGGTTCTCAAGGCGGCGTTCGTGGTGGGTGCAAGCTACGGCCGCGGAGCCATGGTTTGCCGAACCGGAAAGAACTTCAGGGGACCATGGGGCTCCCCGGCCATGTACGCGCTGGAAGGCGGCAGCGTGGGATTTCAAATCGGCGGACAAGCGACCGACCTTATTTTGCTGGTAATGAATGACAGAGGAGCAAGTTCGATTCTGGAAAGCAAAGTGAAACTGGGCGCCGACGCGTACGATCGCGGCAGGTCCCGTGGGGCGCGATGCCTCAGCAGACACCGATGCCTACCTGCGGGCGGAAGTACTGAGCTACTCGCGTTCACGCGGTCTGTTTGCCGGCATTTCATTGGAAGGTTCGTCGCTGCGACCCGATAACGACGCTACGGCCGACGTCTATGGCCGCAAGCTTACCGCAAGAGAAATCGTGTTGGGCGGGAAGGTCGGGGTTCCTGCGTCGGGGCGTCACCTGGTGGCAGTGTTAAGAAAAACTCACCTCGGAATGAATCGGCGAGGAAGTAGGAACTGAAATTGTGCCGCTCTTCTTTGGTTGAAGCTTCTTTGCCCGAGGTACGAAGTGGAGTTTCGAGAAAGGGCGGCACTCGGGTCGGATGGTAGAAACCGCGATCAGTTCGCGTATCGAACCAAGCGTGTCGCTGTTTCTGCCCATTTCACACCGGATCCGAGTCTCTTCTCAAGGCATAACGGTTCATTCGAGCCAATAGGAGTCGGCCTTGAATCCGCGCGTGGGGAGAAAGTGTGCAGCGGACCAACTTCCGGAGCCTGGATTCGTGCAAGGTTTCGGACCGTCAATTGACGGCACTTCTTCTGCCGAGAGAACCGCTTCAGGTCGCGGGTGCTGCGACATCGATTCAATGCGATATCTGACCCTTGAGTCTTACTCGCGCGGATTTATCTGAACAAGTCGTTTGTTTTCGGTGAATAAGAGAGAGGGAATCCTTTTGAAACCCTTCGTTGCATTCCGTTACGTTTGGTTCCTTTCGGGTTTCCCGTTTCCAAGCCTCCGGTTTCGAGTGGCAACGAAATCGTGGGTGTAACGTCCGTGCTGCAGCGGGCGCCGCTCGCTACCTATCTCGGAGGACACATCATCCTTCCGGATTCTTCCTAGGCCTCTCCTCCGCGAGCGCGAGTCATCGAGGACACTGCATTTTAATTTTCTGCTACACGAATCCTGCTACATTTCCGACAAAAGCGAATGCGGAAAGGCCTTCTCGCTGCATGTCACATCGTTCACTTCGGTTCGCGCTACGCATTTACAACACCCACTGATCGCGTTCTATGTTCCGCCGCACACCGCCTCGCGCCTCGGCGCTCATCTGGTTGCACTCGTGCGGCGATTGAACCCTCGCGCGCACCTGTGTTTCTGCAGGCTGTTGTACGCTCCAGTCAACGAGGCCTATTTGGGAGGGCTAGGCCCTGGGGGGAAGAGGCACGAGCTTGCGGATCGCGTTCAGTATCTGTTGATCGTTTCCTGCAAGAGGCTCAGAAAGTGGGAGGGCACCGCACAAAAAGAGAAACTGTGACCGCCGCGTTAGAGGATGAATGTCTTGGTTGATACCTCCGTTTGATCCCTTGCACTTCGGCGCAAGAGTGAACAGCTGGGCGCGCGACCGAGAAGCCGATTGTTGCTGAGTTGTCTGAATTGATCCGGGGGAGACCAGCGCGAATCATTGGTTTAATTCGACAAGAGTTGCTTTCAGGCATAAAAAAAACGAGCAATGTGAGAGCCTGCGTGTCCGCCCTCGCTCCTTTCCGGACGTACCCGTTGACACGTCCGATCACGAAGAGGCGGCCAAGGCTGGTAATCAGTGCCGGGGAAAGGGAATTGTAGTTTCCGATTGTGGACATCCTTCTTTGTGCCGTGGTGATGAGGCGTAAGTGGACAACGTTCATGAACGATCCGGATTTTAAAAACTACGCGAAGATGCTGGCTTTCACGATCCGCACGCCACGGAAATAGTTGAGCATGTCGGTTTGAGAATTTCCTGTGGCATCTGCCACCTGTGGCTCGCGCCATACACTGCCGTGTTACTCGACGAATCCTGGATTGACTGATGTCGGCCGATTTGATCGGCAAACAGGCTGGAAATGCTTCAGCCCACAGATCTTACCGCATCCGGCCCGGAACCGGACTAACGGTCGATTGGTGAAATCTCACTAATCGAAGCTTTCGCTTCTCTGTTAACTATCTGGCACTTCACCCTTCGAGTAGATCTGCTGTGTCCCGGGTTTCTGTGACACCCTGAAGATTGTCTTGACACGCAGCGATCCGTAGGGGGGGTGTATTCCGTTGAACAAACGTTGCCGGATCATTGCCGTTCTGGGGACGCGTCCAGAGGCAATCAAGTTAGCACTGGTGATTCATGAGCTCCGTCGGCGAGGGGATCAGTTCGAAACCGCGATTGTGCACACCGGCCAGCACCGGACGATGCTTGACCAGGTCCTGCAACAATTTAAGATCAAGCCAGATTTTGACTTGGATGTAATGCGCCCCGACCAGACCCTGAGTTCCCTGACGGGCAGGGTCATAGATACGGTTGAAAACGCCTGCCACCGTTTCGAGCCCAACATGGTGCTGGTACAGGGCGATACCACCACCGCTTTTGCCTCGGCCCTCGCTGCGTACTACTGCAAGATCGCCGTCGGTCACATTGAGGCAGGGCTTCGAAGCCACGATCTTTATAATCCGTTCCCCGAAGAAGCCAATCGGCGTCTAGTCTCCGTCTTGACCGAGATTCACTTCGCACCGACCCGTCTGTCGTGTGATTCCCTACTGGCCGAAGGGATTCCAGCAGCGAAGATTGTTGTGACGGGCAACACGGTTGTCGATGCTCTGCGCGCGCTCAGTCAGTTACCTCATTCGTGGGAGAACACTCCCCTCGCGGGCATCCCAACCGAGGAGTGCCGGCTGGTGTTGGTTACTTCCCATCGCCGGGAGTCTTTCGGAAAGGACCAGGAGAACATGTGCCTGGCTCTGAAGGACTTGGTAAGCCGGCATCCAGATATTCATGTGGTTTATCCCGTTCATCTGAACCCAAACGTGCAGAACACTGTGAGGGGGCTGCTAGGGGATACGGACCGGATTCACCTCACTGCGCCGCTCGACTACATCACGTTTGTGAGTTTGCTCCGTCGTTGCTTTCTAGTTCTCACCGATTCGGGAGGAGTTCAGGAAGAGGCACCCAGTTTTTCTAAGCCGGTGCTCGTCATGCGCAAGGTTACAGAGCGACCGGAAGCGTCCCAATTTGGCATGGCCAAGATCATCGGGATGTCTCGCAAGCGAATCGTGGAGGAGACCGAGCGCCTGCTGAACGATCGAGATGCGTACCAGGATATGTCAGAGGGCGAAAACCCCTACGGTGACGGTAAGGCCTCGGAGAGAATTTCGGAGGCGATATTACGCTGGCACGAAGGGAAAACTCCGCTGCTTGAGCCGAGCAAGGAATTTAAGCTGCCTCCAAGGCCACATCCACGGCGTCGGAAAACAGATCATTTGGACCATGCCGAGAAAATGGCTCCTGCACTTCTCGGGAAATCTTAAAAGCGGAATTTTGGGGCGCGCCAGAAAGAGCAGTTGTGATTGAGGAGTTCGGCTTTTTGCTATGACGTGGTATTACGATGATCTATCTCCTGTTTGCCATTGTCTCCGTCATCTGCCTCTACACGGCGCGTCACTATTTCTTTACCTTGAACCGACTCTTCGGGTTCCAACGCCATCCCTATATTGACACCGATACTGCCGATTGGCCCAAGGTCACCGTTCTTGTCGCAGCTCACAACGAGGAAAAGGTCATTGCGCATATTTTGACCGCGTTGATGGAGGTTCATTACCCCGAAGACAAACTTCTGGTCGTACCGGTTAACGATCGCTCGACCGACCGTACACGTGAAATCATTGACAGTTTCGTTGAAGCCAATCCGGGCCGCATCCGCCCGTTCCACCGCACAGGTGGGAAGGGCGGGAAAGCCGCGGCTCTCAAGGATGCCATGGAGCTGGTCGAGACCGAAGTAATCCTCATCTTTGACGCGGACTACATTCCTGGCAGCGGTTTAATCAAACAATTGGTTGTACCGTTCTTTGATCCCGAAGTAGGTGGGGTGATGGGTCGCGTGGTGCCTCTTAACGTGGGCACAAACCTGCTGACGCGACTCCTCGATCTGGAACGAGCCGGAGGTTATCAAGTCGACCAGCAGGCACGCATGAACCTTCGTTTAGTGCCTCAACACGGCGGCACCGTAGCGGGAGTCAGGCGCAGTGCGCTGCGGGAAATCGGCGGATGGAACGACAATACCCTCACAGAAGACACCGACCTCACTTATCGTTTGTTGCTCGCCGGTTGGAAGACGGTTTACCAAAACCGTTCGGAATGTTACGAGGAAGTACCCGAAACTTGGTCCGTCCGCATTAAGCAAATTATGCGTTGGGCAAAGGGCCATAACCAGGCGCTGGCAACCTACGGGTTTCACCTACTGTTTGGAAAGCATCTGGCAACCTGGCGAGAGCGGCTGGATGGTTTCTTGCTTTTGAACGTGTACGTGATGGCGCCTGTCACGGTAGTTGGCTGGCTGCTCGCACTGGCCGTCTTTTACCAGAGAACAAACCCTCTTCACGGAGTGATTGCAGTGCTGACCATCACTGCTTACGCCGCAGTCGGGAATTTTGCGGCCTTTTTTGAAATTGCAGCAGCGGCGCGTCTGGACTCGACCCGCGAGCGAATTCGGCTGCTTCCACTGCTGGTCCTGGGTTTCATGGTAAGCATCGTCGCCGTCTCTCAAGCTTTGATCTCCCAAATGACAGCTCCGCTAACCGGAGCACAGTTCCATTGGGACAAGACCGAGCGTTTCCGGGCACCCTCGTGAGTTCTTTGATTGCAGCTGCAATTCTGTTTTCTCTCGCGTCGCTGCTCCTTCTGCTCCCTTTGCTGCCCGCCGTGGTCGAACTCCGGGGAAAGCACGACGCCACGCCGTTGCGTGTGATCCAACAGTACGCTGGCGACATTCGCCACTTTGCGGGCGGTTTTCGCAAGTGCATCGACGCTTTGCAGCAACCGCTACAAGAGTGTGCTGTCCAGGGTACTACCGCCAAGGGCCGGTTGCGGGAAGGGGACGAATACTTCCTGCTCGGACGCAATGATGACGCAGCGCTTGAAAGTGCGGGCACCACAAAAGGAGCGACCTGTTCAATGGTCGTTGCTGCGGGCGTTGATTTGGTTCTCCCCTCCGGCCTGACTTTCCTGAAAGAGATTTATGCGGGCGGTAATTTTCTCGGTGGGGAAGAGACTACTTACCGCGCCATCCTTGGCGCCAAAAACGTTCACCTTCAGCGTGCCAGCAGAGTAATGCGCTGGGCCCACGCCACCGGCAGTTTCCAAGCGGACCACGACTGTGACCTGTACGGCCGAGTTTCTTCCGATAGAGACATGCGATTGCAATCGGGCTGCGTTTTTCAGCGACTAAATGCGCCGCGGATTGCAATTGGATGTGGGAGCGCCTCTGTCGAACACAGTCACAGAGCGCTATCCGACTCTGTCGCCGGCGAACAGAGTTTCGAGCAACCACGCCAGCGCATTTTGATTGAAGGCGACTGGGAGATTCAGCCAGGTGAGGTACTCGCTCAGAACATTGTGACGCGGGGCAAGCTTCGCATCGGAGCCGGAGCGACGATCCTAGGTAGCGTGAAGAGTAACGGAGATCTCTTCGTTGAGGCGGGTGTAATCGTGGCGGGCAGTCTGATCTGTGCGGCCGCGATGCATATTGGGCCCCAGTGCCAAATACGGGGCCTGGTGATTGCAGAGCGCGAAATGTTAATTCAATCCGAGTCCCAGTGTGGCACCGAGCAAAAAACCACGAGCATCAGTGCTCCGATGATTGACGTGGAAGAAGGGAGCCTGTTTTTCGGCACGTTATGGGCTAGAGAACGCGGACGCGTGGTGTCCCGGCAATGAAGAAGAAGCTGACGACAATCATCGTCCTTGTGGCTGCCATCGTGAGCATCACGCTGGGGGTTGGTTTCCTGCGCCTACGCGATCGCGATGCCTTCAGCCCCGACACGGATCGCGTGCTGCTTCTGGTTCCGAATGGTATGGACTATTCCGACCCGCGCGTTACCGTTTGGTTGGACACGGCGAGCGAAGAAGGACTCCATATAGTTCCTATGCATGATTCAAGTTTTCTGCGCCCGGTTTTCGGACGGCCGCGATGCGCTGGCATTATCTTGCCAGATTCAATCCATGTGCGGGCCAGCGACCTGCTCCTGAGCGCCATCGGTGAGTACGTAGCCGCCGGGGGAAAGTTGATGCTTGTCTATGACGCTGGAACGGAATCTGAGGAGGGATACTACACCGGAGATCAATCAAGACTGTCGAGCCTTGCGGGCATAAATTACGCCCTTTACAACGCACTACGCGATCGAATGATTCAGACGGCTGACGTAGGTGGCACAATTCCCGCAATGGAACGCCTCGGAGTGCCGCCGGGGAAGTACTTCCCCCTTTCCGATCCAGCTGCGAAAGATGCCGCACCGGGCGCCGGTAACTTCGAGGTTGAGCTTCGCCGCTACGAGTACGGCAATTTAGAATATCCGAGCTTCGTTACGTCGGGAAGCTACCTCGGGCAGGTATTGCTGCGCTCGCGCGCGGGAATCGTCGCGGGCTATCACTCCTACCAAAAGGGTTCCGTGCTTTTCGTAAACCTTCCTCTTGGATATCTCGATGGCTATACCGATGGCCTTCCATTGCACGCATTTGTGAAGTATTTCGCGACGCAGGTATTGTGGCTGCCCTATCTCATGGCCGTGCCAGACGGAGTCGGGGGCCTGATTCTGAACTGGCACATCGACTCTAACGCGGCCGCCAAGCCGCTCGAGCAAATGGAAACTTGGGGCATCCTCAAGCAGGGGCCTTATTCGATCGACATCACCGCGGGTCCCGATACCTACAACTTCGGAGACCATCGAGGATTCGATGTCCTCCACAATCCGATCAGCCAAGGTTTCGTTCACGAGTATGTGCAGTTGGGCAATGAAATCGGCAGCCACGGCGGATGGATCCACAATTATTTCGGCGAACATGTTGACACCGACAACCCCAAGGACATGAAGAAGTTGCTCCAGCTGAACAAGGATGCGCTGGAGCAAGTGGCGGGTAAACCGGTCCTGGAATACTCCGCTCCGATTGGGAATCAGCCTCAGTGGGTGACTCAGTGGCTAGAGGAACGTCACTTTGTCGGCTACTACTTTACCGGCGACACAGGTTTAGGCCCGACGCTGGGCTACCGCAAAGGACAGCGGGCAGGGCAGACAATCTGGGCTTTTCCCATTCTACATCTGGATCGAGCCGCTTCGTTCGAGGAAATGACCACGGAGGGCTACTCGAACGCGATAGCAAAGCAATGGCTTGATGCCGCGGCCGACTTTACCGTGAATCAGAGGCAGGTCCGCCTGATTTATTTTCATCCACCGGGGATTATGCCCTACGAAAAGGTCGTCCGCGAATGGCTCACCAAAACGGCGCGATTGAAAGCGGAAGGGGTTTTTCGCTGGTACACCATGACGGAAATCGGCACTTTCCTGAACGTGCGCAAACAGGTGAGGTGGAAGTTAAGTGAGCAGAACCACTGCGCCTCGCTGGAAGCGGTTCATCCTCAAACACTGTTTCATCAAACATGGTCGTTGCCGGTGACCAAATTCAGCCGCCCGAAGGTCGTCCAAGGCGTGGCCAACATTCAGCAAAGCAACAACAGCTGGCTCATTGTCGCGGGTGAGGGCAAATACTTGAAAGTGGAATCCGGGCTACTCGACCAATGAATGTTACTCGTCGCCTTTGCCAAAGAATGAGCCTCGTCATTTTCGCGAGCCTGGTATTCGCGATAGCGACAGTCGGCCAGGGGACCCCGGCCACTGCTGATCCGCCCCAGTCGTCGCTGCAAGACACGGGAGCTACCGTACCTCCCGAACCCGTGCAGGACAAGATCCTTACAAACTTTATTGAATCGGGAAGTAGCTACGAGGCTCTTTCAAACAACTTCGGCCACTGGAGTGGGGGGTATCTTCGCGGTGTCGCGACGACCAACAACAACACATGGAATGCTGAAGTCAACGGACAGAATGAATTCGGTGACCACGGCGTATACATGGCTGGGGGTGATACCTACAATTTCAATCCCGACTTGTATGGATCGCTCACGGTCGGTTCTAGCGTAGGCGGCTTCTTTTGGCCGCGTTTTCGCGCGGATGGCTTCCTCAACAAGAAGTGGGGGACACAGAAGCGATTCGTGACCACGATTGGCGCCGGTTATGATATCGCCAAGGATGCTCATCGCGATCATAGGGTGTTCGTTGGTACCGTCTATTATTTCGACCGGCCGTGGATCATCGAGGACGGCGTGCATTTCAATGTGAGCAACCCTGGGAGTGAATTTTCCGCCTCCGGCTTTGTGGCCGTCACGCAAGGACGGAACAAGCAGCACTACGTTACCCTAAACATCGGCTTCGGGCAGGAAGCCTATCAGCTGATTGGGCCCGAAAGGTCCTTGAATCGTTTCCCAAGCCAGACGGCAACTCTCACCTGGCGGCAATGGATTGGGAAAAACTGGGGGTTCAATTTCGTCTCCGATTGGTACCACAGCCCTTTCTATCATCGAGGTGGTGGCAGTTTTGGATTCTTCAGAGAATTCTGAGCGTCTCGCAATCGCTGCGGCAAAGGTGACCGCTTCCCGGTTTGATGACTGGACACGCACGCACGGTCATCGCGGGGGCGTCATCAGCATGCACCGAGCTCTGGCGAGGTTTGTCCTGGCGCCGCTGGACATCGTGCTTTCGGTTGTATTGGTCCTGCTATTTTCCTTTGCCTGGCTCGTTTGCTTGCCGACGATGTGCCACTTCTGGCAATACATTTTCGAAGCCGGGACAAAATTGCTGGCGCTGAATGCGGGAATTGGTTTGAGGGAGCATCACCTCACGCCTTTTCTGCGCTTTGCTATTTCCTTTCCACGAGTGGACGATGTGGGGCCAGGCACTCGGATATGGTGGATTACCACGGCAGCTGTCTTGATGCTGTTCGCGGCCACTTACCTGCTACCCAAAAACGTGCTTCCGTTGGCGTATCTTGTGCGCGCAGCTCTATTTGTTCAGGCAAGCGCGCTCCTATACTTTGCGCTTGCTCCCGGCCGTTTTCCCCATACCCCGGATAGTTACCTGGAAGGGTTGATGACCTACGGAATGGCATTGATCTCTTTCGTGCCAATAATTTTTGGTCTCACCTATTACATTTTCGATTTTGGCTTGATCAGAAAGTCATTCCTGACAGCAGTGACGATGATCCATCTCTCCATTTTCCTTCCGCTGCAGATTCTTCTTCAGGCGATCATTTTGCAGAAGACTGTTTTGTTTATGCCAACGCTTTACATCGTTTTCGGCATGCCCCTCGATGTCTTGGTTATCATTGCGTTCTATTCGTGGGGAATGAGTTGGCCGGCAAAAACGGAAAGTGCGCTCTAATCCTCAGTCTTACTGTTCCGGTTCCCCCATCAAGCAATTACTCTAATAGCATCCCTCGTATAGCTCATTCTCTGCACTGCCTCCCGCGATAGCTCTCGGCGATCAGCGGTCGCCAAGGCGGGCTCCACGGCATTTTGAGAACCTTCGGCAGTATAAATGGCATGAATCCCAGGATCGATAAAGCGGGGCGGATTGTCGTCCCAAACCGCTCCGGGAGCGGCTGGACTTCGGGCCGGACACGGAGCTGGAGACTATCGAACAGCCGGGGGGCGTGCTTCTCAAGCGGATTGAACAAACACGATCGCCAGCGGCGGATGATCGGGGCGAAAATTTACGACGCTCTGCTGCTGGGTTGCCCGGCAAGATGCGCGGTAAAACGTATTTACACGTTCAGTTTCGGGGACTTCAAGCAGTGGGCAGCTGCCAATCTGCAGGAGAAAATATGCGTGCCCTGAGGATCCGCGCAGCTATTGCCTGCTTCGCCCGACGCGGAACCTCCGCCGCAGGATTCGGTTACTCGTCGCCATGGTCGGCAGCAACCGTTTCGCACGGAAACCTTCCACGGCTTGAATTACCTTAACCGCGTCGAAGGTTATCGGCGACCTGTCAGGTGAAAGCATCCTCAAACCCAAGTCTCGCCCTGCCGAGACGTCCTGCCGAGCCCCCTTCGCTCTCAATTCTTCTCAGATGGCGGTCAATACATATCTGGAAATAGTGACCAACTTTCCTCGATCCCTTTCGAACATCAAGCATCTAAACACGCTGAGGTCTAATCATGACGACGGCGCCCCGCTGCAAAGTGAAAGACGATCTCGTGGCTCAGCTCATCGTTTTGAATGGGAAATTAAACAATCTCAGCCCTGACTTGTTGCGCAGCGAAGAGGCCCGGGCGGAAGTCCAGCTGCGGCGAGAGAGCCTTCAGCTAGAAATTAAGCAGCACCGGGCGAAGGGTCATGATGGCAAGCCTTGCCCGGCAGTCCAGCGCACTTGGGGCTAGCCGTCTCCGGAAGTGTATGGGCCAGCGATCTAACTCAGATAGTGAAAACGTTGTGACGGCAGAAACCACTCCGACTTCGGCTCCTCCGATTCTTCCTCGTCCTCGGAGCACATGAACCGTTCTACAATCGCGTCGCTCTTTTCGGAGTAGATGAAAAACTCACCGGGTTCTCTCGATGCCAACTGCATCACATGGGCCTTGGCTTCGGCGAGACACTCCACGCCTTCGATCCACTGCGGAATACCACTCGGTAGGACATGAATGATACCGAACCACGTCGAAGTCATAGATTACCCTCGGCACGAAAACGGCATTCTCATTGCCACTAAATCACCTTACAAATAAAGCGAATAGGAGACCTTCTTCTGATAGAAAAGGAATCTTTTGCACAAAAGCCCCACAACAAAGCCGATTGTGGACGACTTTTTGCACCCCAACTCCCGGTGTGCTCCTGCTGCAGCGCTAGAACGAAGCGTGACGCCGCTTCAGTCGCCGAGGACGCCCCGCCATACCAGCCAAACCTCGATTCAACAACGCTACACTCGCCTCCTGTATCGCCGAGGTTGCTGCCTCGCTCTCGTGATCAGACTTCTGGTCTTTTGAGGTCACTCTGCCGGTTGGTGTCGCCGCTGTCCTGGCGGTCGCCGGCTCGTGTCGGCATGGTGTAGAGTGCCAGCGACGGGATAGCCACAGGGGCATTTTGCTGAGCATGTCACATCCTCCGATTTGGGTAGACCAACCCTTCCATGTTTGGCACGTGTCATGCCACAGGTAAAACTCTGCAAGCGCTGCTTTTGTGGGGGTTTAACAACAGCAATGGCTTAGAGAGCATGTAAAAACTTGCACATATTCGATCGGAGTTCACCGTTTTGGGCAAAGTGTTGAATTGGACTGGGAGTAGGGCGCGCGCGACAGCACTTTTGACTTTCTCTCATAACCGCTGAAGGCGTTCAGCCGCTTATTGCCGCAAAAGACTACCTACGTCTCCCGCGAAACATGCTGATGGAACATGCGTGGTTGCTTCTCAAGCCAATATAGCTGACCTCTTGCTTTAGCTTTCCAGGATAGCGTCGTGCGGAATCGGACAGGTATTCGCTTGTCTGACGCGAGCGAACGCCCGGGGACTGGTCAAGGCCCGCCAACCGGCTCGAGCCTGCCTGGTGCCCTTTTAGAGGTAATCAATTTCCAGCCGCAGCCGCAACCCGGTCGTTAATAAACGGGATATCTCTGTCGCGAATTAATTTGTTTAGGGCCGGCAAGTCGGTACTCACGATCGAATTCCACCGAGACATCTGCAGCTGCAACTCGTGGTCAAGATAATCGAATACCTCATAGGTCTGTTTTGTGGGTGCCGCATCGGCTCGCTCGACCGCAGCTTCTAGGGCGATGAGCATGTCGTTCAATCTGCCGCCATAATTAAACGAATCCTTTTCGGCTGTCTTATTTATTTGAAATAGCGCATCCTCCACCGCCGACATCTTCTGATCAAGGGTCTTCGCCTCGGAGCGCACGTCCTCGGTGCCGGGGGCGCCAGAAATGCGCGTCTGCAACGCTTGCAGTTCCGTGTGCATCGCGCGGATACTGTTCACTGTGTGATGTGCCTGTGATACGCGGTCACTGATCTTCTTGGCTAGATCGAACTGCTTCTGCAAATCTTCCTGCGTGACGGTAACGCCCGGATCAATCTTCACTTGCAGTGGCGCGTTCAGGTCCTTTCCATTAACGGTTAATTTCAAGGTATAAGTTCCTGCTACGACGAAAACGCCCTCAAGCCGCGAACCTTCTTGATAGATTGCCCCCGGTACACCCAGGGGCGGATCAAGGCGCAGGTCCCACACAAATCGGTTCAGGCCTGCCGCGACGGGGAGTGCCGGAGTCTCACCTTCAGTCCGCCTCCGTCCCGGTGCGTTGACATCGGGCTTCGGAGAGCCCGTAAATTTTCGTATTACAGTTCCCGTCGCGTCCAAAATTTCCAAGCTGATTTTGTCGGTGGGCACCGATTTTAGATAGTAATCAATGATTGCACCTGCGGGAGGGTTGCTTCCAGCGAGAGCACCCGCGTCTGTGCCGGCGCCCCCGCCGCCTCCTCCTGCCGCACGGAGCCGGTAGGCCACCGGCGGGGGACACAAGAAGGCTTCCTCGCCAGCCGTGTGCGCGTCCATATGCCGAATAGAATTTATGTCATCCAAAATCCAGAAGGAGCGGCCATGCGTGGCTACGACGAGGTCATCGTTTTTAATGATCAAGTCGTGCACCGGAACGGTTGGCAAGTTCAATTGAAGCGACTGCCAATTCGCGCCATCGTCGAAAGAAACGTAAATTCCAGTTTCAGTTCCTGCAAAAAGCAGACCCTTCCGTTCAGGATCTTCGCGTACGGCGTGCACATAAGCCGTCTGCGGGATTCCGTCTGTGATCGCAGTCCAGGTCTTTCCAAAATTGTCCGTGCGGAAAATATAGGGCCGGAAATCATCCATCAAATGACGGTCGATTGCGGCGTACGCAACCCCCGGAGCATGCGGCGAAGCTTCGATCAAATTGACCCGGCCCCATTCAGGAACTCCGGCGGGAGTTACATTGGCCCAATTCTGGCCGCCATCTTTGGTTATTTTGATCAAGCCGTCGTCGGTACCCGCCCATATGAGGCCCTTCTGTAGAGGTGATTCCGCGATTGAGAACACCACGTCGTAATACTCGGTTCCAGCGTCGTCGTGGGACACTGGGCCGCCCGAGGGACCCTGTTTGCCGTCGTCATTGCGAGTCAGATCGGGGCTGATGGCCGCCCAGCTCTTTCCCTGGTCGGAGGTTTTGAACACGACTTCGGCGCCGTTGTAGAGCAGTCGTCGGGTCGTGGGGCGAGAAAATAGATGGGAGACGTCCAGTTGAATCGATGCTTCACTTGCGAAGCGGAAAGGCCATCCATAAATTGCGGCCATGGGGAAATCATCTGCGTTTCGCTGGTGCGCCGGTCAAACCGTGTGAGCGCTCCGGCATAACCTCCGGCATAAACTATGTCCGGATCGTTGGGATCTGGAGCGATGTAGCCGCTTTCTCCTCCTCCGACCGGATACCAGTCGGTCCGGTCGATCGCTCCGTGACTCGTTCTGGAAGCAATGGCCACACTCGTGTTGTCCTGCTGAGCGCCGTAGATGTAATACATGAACCGGTTGTCCGCAATCACGTGATAGAACTGGCCAGTTGGCTGGTTGTCCTGTGCGGTCCACGAACCACCGTAGTCGACGGTGATCGTAGCTCCACCATCGTTGCCCTCGATCATTCGCTCGCCGTTGTTCGGATCAATCCATAACGCATGATGATCAGCATGGCTTCCTGGGATGGGGGCGAATGTACGTCCTCCGTCAATGGATCGAAGCATTCTGTAGGCCAGTGAATAGACCACATCGGGATTCTGGGGATCCGCAAATATGTGCGAGAAATACCATGGCCTTTGGCTCAGATCGTGTTGTCCGTTGATCAAACTCCAATTTGTGCCTGCATCGTCGGACCGGTACATCCCGCCCTCGTTTTTGGCCTCCACCAGGGCGTAGACACGCTTCGAGTCAGCTGCAACAGCCAGGCCGATCCGACCGAACGGCCCCCCTGGCAGACCATGACCCTCGATATGAGACCAGGTATTTCCTGCGTCGGTTGACTTATATATTCCACTGCCAGGTCCGCCCGCTTCAAGAATCCATGGCGCACGATAGATCTGATAAAGGGCAGCGAAAAGAATGTGCGAGTTCGAAGGATCCATTACCAGGTCGATTGCTCCAGACTTATCATCTTTGAACAAAACCTTCTTCCAAGTCGTGCCCCCATCTTCGGACTTGAAAATACGCCGCGATCGGCGTTCGGCCCCGAGGCGTGACCAACCGCAGCGACAAAAACGATATTGGGATTTCGCGGATCCACCACAACTTTGGAGATGTGCTGCGTGTCTTCAAGGCCGATGTGTTTCCAAGTCAGTCCTAGCATCGGTAGATTTATACACTCCGTTGCCAAAGGTTATATCATTTCGAAGGCAAGGCTCCCCACTGCCCGACATATATGATGTTTGGATCGGAGGGAGCGATGCCGATCGCCCCGATCGACTGCGTCGATTCGTGATCGAATACCGGCTTCCAGGTGTTCCCCGCATCCGTGGTCTTCCAAACTCCGCCGGCGACGGCGCCGAAATAATAAGTCTTCGGATCAGCCGCAATTCCCGCGACCGCTTCGACGCGTCCGCCGCGAAATGGCCCGATGAGGCGCCATTTCATTTGTTGCAGCGATCTCGCGTCGATTTTTGCGCGAAGGCGCCACCGGACGAAAAGGAAAAGAAGAATAGCCATACAAACTTTCGAACCCTTTGATCATGCGAACGTCCTCCGAGGACCAGCGTCATCAAATGGGTGCAAACGCAGCAACCGTTCATGGCGCGCCACTTGAAAGTCTAAAGTCGAGTCGCGCAATCCCGCCTGCGTGGTCCATATTTGTTTGACGGCGGGGCGATCATCCGAATATCCGAAAGCGAGCGTCTAGAATGCGGAGAAACATTTTGTACAGGATTAACTCTGCGATCTGACCTGACGGAAATGCTGGGGGACATTCCGGTATAGCGTTTAAGCGCTCGGCACAAATGGCTTTGGTCCGAAAAACCGGTTCGCAACGCCACTTCTGAGATCGGCGCATCGGAATTCAGCAGCTGCGGCAGGCGGCTTCGATGCGCAGCTTACGGATGTGATCGCCGACACTACAAAGATATCTCTTGCGAAAGGCCCGGGCCAAATGTACGGGATGGACCGATACGGATGCAGCGAGATCGTCCAAACTGATACGTTGAGTGTATTTCTCATTCAGGATTTCCACGACGTCATTGAGCCAGGTGGAACTTTTTGGTTTTTGCGGCAACATACGGTCCCTTAAGATCTCCGCCATCAACTCCATTGTTAATCCCTCCATCGCCAAACCGGAAGTCACATCTGCATCAATAAATTCCTTGTGAAGTCTTAGCCCAAGCTGGAGGGCATAAGAACTTCTCACGATGCTCCGACGATGGGCCGGAATGCCGCGAAACTCCGTCAGCCGATCAAGGAAGGCGCTGGAAAGTTCCAGGTTCAGAACCTGGCCTCCAGACTTATGGAAACGGTTTGAATGCGATTCCCCAGCGAAATGAAATATCACCTGTCCCGGAAGAACATCCGAAGACATCGATTCGCAGCGCTCCGTATACGAGCCGCGCAGCACAATGGATATATAGGTTAGCTCGTGCAGATGTTGCGGAATGTCCTGGCTCGGGCCGATAGGAGGTCTCACAAACCGAAAACCCCCGAAATTCGCGACGGCTCACTTCACGACCTGCAAAACATTTCCGGTACCGCTTCATTACATGGCCCTCAGCGACGTCGCACAGAAAGTGTATAGCAGTCGCATACAAGCTCGGGCCTTTAAAGAATCTATAGACTCAATCGATGTTTGTGATGATGGCGCAAAGTAGTGGGCCTTCGCTCCTTGCGACCGTATCCTGCCGTTCTCTTACCTGTATCCCCGCGCAATTTATTTTTCTTATCTAAGCAATCAAGGCCAGCCGCGTCCTTTGCTAGACCCGATTCGCTCATCGGACGCGATCGTCCACGCTAGTCGGCAGCAAAGGCTGCGCTTATCTGTCGCGCTAGCTCCCGCACCCTTGATGGAACCGCGCGTTTTCTTCTTCTCCTGGCTTTGTTCTCCGCAGCTAGACACGTTCAAATGCTCGGTCCATCCAAGACAGGCTTTCTCTTTAACTGTATTTTCGCTCGCGACGTTTGTTCAACTCACGTTCGGTCGAAATGGAGACGAAAATGATTCTTGGAAAAGGAAGCAGAGCCATCTCGCTGGCTTTCGGATGGAATGCTATCCGTTTTCATTCTGTGTGTCGTTACCCCCCATCCCTTCTTGGTCAAGGAACGGCCGGCACCATTGTAGGAACGGTGCTGGATCCCCTCCGGTGCCACCGTCGCTAACGCTGCGGTGAGCATCAAGAATCAAGGAACAAACGAAACTCGCATGGCGAAAACCGGAGCGGATGGTGTTTACAGCATGCCTCTTCTTCCTCCAGGCAATTACCAGGTTACCGTCGAGGCCTCGGGCTTCGCCAAAGCCGTCACCAGCGTGCTCTCGTTATCGGTGAACCAGACGGCTCGAATTGACGTAACTCTGAATCTGGGCGAATCAGCACAAGCGATTGAAGTAACGGGCGAGGCTCCACTGATCCAGACCGACACCTCTTCGCTTGGCAATGTCATCGACCAGCAAAACGTAAGCACCTTGCCTCTCAATCAACGCAACTGGGTTAGCTTTACCTATCTGGTCCCGGGCGCGCAGTTTCCCGCCGAAGGATCGATCGACTCCACCCAAGGACTCGCGCTGAGTGTGAACGGAGCCCGTGAAACTGCGAATAATTTCCTGATCGACGGAATTGATGACAACGACCTGGTGATCAATCAATACGCTGCCATACCCTCGCTCGACGCCGTGCAGGAATTCAAAGTGCAATCCGGCAACTATACCGCCGAGTACGGCCGGAGCGGAGGCGCCCAAGTCAACGTTGCGTTGAAAAGCGGCAGCAATCAATTCCATGGAACGGCCTTTGAATTCCTCCGCAATCGCCACATGGATGCCAAGAATTATTTCGATCGCCCCGGCTGCACGGCCGCTTTGCTTCCCGGCACGTGCGGTCCGATTCCGAACCTTGACCGCAGTCAGTTCGGCGGTTCGCTCGGCGGCCCCATCGTTCACAACAAAACCTTCTTCTTCATGGATTTTGAATATCTGGATCAAAGGGAGGCCTCCACACGCGAGGCCACGGTTCCCTCTCAGCTACAAATCGCCAGCGCTCTGGCCGCCGTTCCCACTCCAAACGCCGCCGGTTTGAACATTTTGAAGCTCTACCCTGCGGCCAACGTGGGATCCAGTCTGGCCACCTCCAACACATTCGTTTCCGCTCCCATATCGAAGCTGACGACGCCGTTTGGCGTCGTGAAGGTCGACCAGCAACTCGGCGCCAACAACACGATCGCAGGCCACTACGTCATATCCTGGGGGACCGCAGGCAACGCTTTTGATCCCCTGGCCTCTTATACGAACCTCCCTGGCTTTGGCACCACCGTTCTCACCGACGGACAGAACGGCGGAATCAACTGGACGCATATCTTTAACGCGCGCACCATCAATGAACTGCGGGCAGGATTCAACGGTGAACGCGGCTTCTTCATTCAGACCAACCGCAATGACGAAAACAAAGCGCTAGGCTTTCCCGATGTGCTGACCTCCTCAGAGGATCTTGGCTATCCGAACGTATCCCTCACAAACTTCAGTTCCATCGGACAGCCCACAAACACTCCCCAGGATCACCCCACCTATACTCTGGATCTGGCCGACAATCTGGCCTGGAATCCCGACTTCAATGGCGGAAAGCATCAATTCCATTTCGGCTTTGAATATCGTTACTACTGGTATTCGCTGCTGTTTGATACCGATGCCCGGGGCATCTGGAATTTTCAGGGCCAAGTTACCAATTCTTGCGACCCCCAGACCGGCAACGTCCTGGTGGAACTGCTTTGTGGAACCCCGGACAACGTAACCACCGTTCTGCAGGGCGTAACCATGGATATCCGCGCCCCTTCCTACGATGCCTACGTTCAGGATGACATCCATCTCACGTCGAAACTCACCCTGAACGCCGGCTTGCGCTGGGAGCTGAATATCCCACCGTATGAAACCCAGAACCATTTCAGCACGCCAGACCTTAGCGCAAACTCCGTAACCTGCACGCCCAGGCCGAACTGCCAATGGTTGACGGCCGGCACAAACGGCGTTCCACGAGGCCTTTATAGCGCCACCTATCATGACTTTGCACCCAGGATAGGCCTGGCTTGGCGGCCTTTTAGCAGCGACCGCTTCGTTGTTCGCGCTGCGTTCGGAATGTTTTATGACATCGTTCCGCTAAACGCCAATTTGGAACCCCGCCTGAATCCACCATTCCGCAATACCCTCACGATTACGAATACGACCGGCACTCAAACGATCCAGTCCATCGTCAATCAACCCGCGGGCGCCATCGGATCCACGGGCACATTCATGGACCGTCATTTCCATGACGCCTACATGGAGGATTGGAACCTCGACGCGCAGTATCAACTGCAAAAGGACTTGATGATCGACCTCAACTACGTTGGTACGCGAGGCGTCGGTTTGCCAGGGAATACCAATATCAATCAACCCAACGTGGGCGGACCGATTCCCTATCCCCAGTTCGGTTATTCTCTGGTGGACATCGCCAACAATCGCTTCAGCACCTATGAGTCTCTGCAGGCCAAGGGAGAAAAGCATACTTCGAAAGGTCTTTCCTTCCTCGCTGCCTACACTTGGTCCCGCTGCATCGACGATGGGTCCACCTTGTTTGGAGGGCTGGGCGGAGGAAATACGGCCCAGTATGTGGGAAACCTGTTAGCGGAAAAAGGTCTATGCGCTTTCAATACCAACCACCGTTTCGCTCTGAGCACGGTATATGCCCTCCCCTTTGGGACCGGTCAGCGCTTCCTGGGGGATCACGGTTTCCTCAGTTCGCTGCTGGGCCGTTGGCAGATCAGCGCGATCGATACCGAGGAAACGGGCCAGCCGTTTACGGTCGTGAGGGGTATCGCGCAAAGCCACACATATCCCACTGCGGGTGGCGACAGGCCGAACATCGTCAGCAACCCGATGATTCCCGGGCCGGTCGCAGCCAACCCCGGTTGCGTCGCGCCAAGTGTCGTGGGCGTTCCGCAGATGTGGTTCAATCCGTGCGCTTTCATGGCGGCTCCGAACGCTTTCGGTGACGAAGGCCGCGACGCGCTGATTGGTCCCCGATTCGACGATTTGGATTTTACTCTGCTAAAGGAAGTTCCATTCAAAACCGAAAATCGGCTCCTGCAACTCCGGTTGGAGGTATTTAATATCTTCAACCATCCGAATTTCGACCTGCCCAATAACAGCTTCGACTCCTCCGCGTTCGGGCAGTTGCTCACAGCGAATGCTTACGGTAGCCGTCCGCCGCGGCAGATTCAGCTCGGTGCGAAATTCATTTTCTAACCTCTCGGAACAGGAGTGGCCCCCAGTCAGTCCTGCTTCACTCCTGTTTCCCTGAGAGTGGTTCGTCGTACCACTCATAAAAGGAGCATGCATGAGACGATTTCCACATTTGATGTGGGCTTTACTTCTTTCCGGTCTCTTCTCGGTAGCGCTTGCCCAAAGTGAGCCTTCACCGGTGAAGGCCATCCGCTTCGGGAAACTCATTGACGGCACCGGGAAGGTTACGACCAACGCTGTCGTCATCGTGCGCGGCGACCGCATCGAAAGCGTCGGAGAAAACGGCGCCTCCATCCCGAGCAACGCCCAAGTAATTGATATGTCCGCCTACACGGGAATGCCGGGGCTCATCGACATCCATACGCACCTGACCTATTGGTGGGACGGCAACCCCAAAAGCACTCCCAATGCGGAGGTTGCCAGGATGCTGCCGCAGGAGCTGACCTTCTTGGCGCAGGAGAACGCGCGCAAAACGATCGAGAGCGGCGTGACCACCGTGCGAGACATGGCGGCTAAAAACTACAGCGACATTGCGATGCGCAATCTGATTAATCGCGGCGCCATGGTCGGTCCCAGAATGTTTGTGGCCGGCCCTGCCATGACCGCGGGCGGACCTGTTCCCCGTTACGGGGAAGTGTTTCCCTGGGTGGTACCCGGTCAAGGACAGGCTACCGGCGTCGACGGAGTGATGCTTTTGGTTCGCCAGGAGCTTGGCGCTGGCACGGACTTCATCAAAATGTTCGGTTCTACCGGCGGATTTAACAATGTCGAGACCCATCAGACGTTCACTCTCGAAGAGATGCAAGCAGCCGTCGAAACCACCCACACCATGGGAAAGCGCATCGCCATCCACAGCTATGGCCCGGAAGGCGCTCGCGATGCGGTCAAGGCTGGTGCCGACACCATTGAGCACGCCATCAACGTCGATGACGCAACGTTTGCCGAAATGATTCGCAAAAAGATCATCTATGTGCCCACGGTTTATCACAATGTCTGGTACATCGAAAACTACAAGGAATTTGGCTGGCCTGAATCTGACAACGTCAAAATCCAGGCCTATCAGGATGAAATCGAAGCCACCGCAAAGCGGGCCATCAAATTGGGCGTTCGCATCGCCGCAGGTTCCGATGCCGTTTACGAGCTGTTCGGCCACAACATGGAGGAGATGACCTACCTGGTCAAGTGCGGAATGACGCCCGCTCAGGCCATCTCCGCCGCAACCGTGAATGGTGCTGCTGCCCTCGGCATGGAAAAAGATTTAGGGGAAGTCAGTTCAGGCCACTATGCCGACATCATCGCCGTCCAAGGCGATCCCCTCGCGGACATCAGCGTGGCGGTTCATAACGTCCGGTGGGTAATGAAGGGGGGCAGAGTCTTCCTGGACAAGACTCGGAAGCCACCGAGCGATGCCTCCGTCGGCTCCAGCCAGTAAAAGGCTCTGGGTGATTCTTTCTCATGGCTAGCGCGGTAGCAGCCGTGAAATTAGGAAGGGTGCTCTTTTATAAATGGCAAACCTACGGCTGTCATCTTTGTCCGTTTCTGAGCTGGCACCGCTGCTCGAACACCGGAAAGTATCGCCCCTTGAGGTAGTAGAAGACGTGCTGGAGCGCATTCAAGAATCCAATCCTCGATTGAATGCCTACGTGCACGTACAGCCGGAAATGGCTCGAGAGCAGGCTCGCCGGGCGGAAAAGGAAATTGTTCGCGGTTCCTATCGGGGGCCGCTCCACGGGATTCCCATTTCTTTGAAGGACAACTTTCTTACTGCCGGGGTTCTGACAAGGGTCGGATCAAAGATCCTGGCAAACTTCATTCCCAACGAGGACGCCACGGTTGTAAAGCGCCTTCGCCGTGCCGGCGCCGTCATGATGGGCAAGACGAACCTGAGCGAGTTCGCCTATGGCGCGGAAACCAACAATCCGCATTTTGGGCGCACGCTGAATCCGTGGGACACGCAGAGAATTCCCGGCGGATCAAGTGGCGGCTCGGCCGCGGCCGTTGCTTCCTTCATGTGTGCGGCTTCCATCGGAACTGACACGGGAGGCTCGGTCCGCATCCCCTCGGCGCTCTGCGGGATCGTTGGACTAAAGCCGACATATGGCCGGGTCAGCTGTCACGGAGTCGTGCCCTTGTCAGCAACGCTCGATCATGTCGGCCCCATGGCCCGCACGGTCTTGGACGTCGCGATGGTATTGCGCGTCATCGCCGGATACGACCGCCTTGACGAATTCTCATCTCGCAAACCGGTGCCCGATTACTTTTCAGAAGCCAAGCAGAAGCGCAAACAGCTGCGCCTGGCTGTTCCCCGGGAGTATTTCTTTAAGGACCTGCATCCCGAGGTTGGGTCCGCCATCAAAGTTGCTCTCGAGATCTTCAAAAAAGTCGGCGCCAGTTTGGAAGAAGTCTCTCTACCTCACATCACCGAAGCCATGCAACGCAGCGACTTCCTGCTCCATGCGGAGGCCACCAGCTATCACCAGTCGCTGGGTTATTTCCCATCCCGGGCGGTCGACTATGCTCCCGATGTCCGCGAAAGACTGGAGGCCGGCGCGCACGTATTAGCCACGGATTATCTCTCTGCATTAAGGGTTCGGGAGCTGGCGCGAAAAGATTTTGAACAGGCTTTGGAAAATGTGGATGCCATACTGGTGCCCACCGTCCCTATCCCCGCGCCACATCTCCGGGATGAAACGGTGCAGGTTAATTCTCATCGGGAGACTGTTCGCTCCTCTCTGGTGCGGCTCAACCGTCCCGCAAATCTTGCTGGTTTGCCCGCCATCACGGTTCCCTGCGGTCTAACCCGCGCCAGATTACCCATCGGTCTTCAGATGATTGGCCGGCCATTTGAAGAAAGCACTATCCTGCGAATCGCGAATGCCTACGAACGCGCAACGCAGTGGCATCTGCTTCGTCCAGGAGAACTGTGAATCGGATGATTGCAACGAACCTTGTCTTGGGGCTCCCTCTTAGGGAGCGATCGGCATAGGAAAGGGGGGCCTTGCTATTGGCTGTTCCATGGGTGGATGTCAAACCAATTCCAGACGCCTTGAGTGCGACCGTCGATGCGAGCACGCGGCTCAAACGAACCTTGGGCCCGATCGAGTTGGTTCTGCTCGGTGTCGGAGCAATTGTGGGCGTGGGAATTTTTGTTCTCACCGGGCAGGCTGCGGCAACCTATGCCGGCCCAGGCATCGTGATCTCATTCGTGCTGGCCGGCCTGGCGTCGGCATGCGCCGCTTTGTGCTACTCGGAAATGGCCGCCATGATACCCAGCGCCGGCAGCGCCTATAGCTATGCCCATGCCACGCTCGGCGAACTGGTAGGCTGGATCATCGGCTGGGATCTGATCCTGGAGTATTCGCTTGCCTCGGCAACTGTTTCGGTCGGATGGTCCGGATATGTGGTGAGTTTTCTGGCAGACCTGGGAATTCGCATACCCCAGCGGTTTGTTTCGGCCCCCTATACAACCGGTCCGGCGACAGCTCACGCATGGGTTGCAACGGGCGCGATCCTGAATGTCCCGGCCGTATTCATCGTCGTACTGTTAACGATACTGCTCGTATGCGGAATCCAGGAATCGGTCAACGTGAACACCGCCGTCGTCGTCATCAAGCTGGGCGTGATCGTCACCTTCATCCTGGCCGGCAGCTCCCATATACAGCGCGGCAATTGGCATCCCTTGATCCCCCCGAACGCCGGACAATTTGGCCAGTTCGGATGGAGCGGCATTTTCCGCGGCGCCGCGGTCGTGTTTGTTGCCTATATCGGCTTTGACGCCGTCTCGACCGTCGCCCAGGAAACTCGCGATCCGCAGCGCAATATGCCGATCGGTATCATTGGCAGCTTGGCGATCTGCACGATCCTCTATGTGCTGGTGGCGCTCGTATTGACCGGCGTGGTCCCCTATTCCTTGCTCAATGTTCCCGATCCGATCGCCGTTGGCATCGACGCCACCCGATTGTTCTGGCTCACGCCGATCGTAAAGGTGGGAGCAATCGCAGGTCTCAGTTCCGTCATTCTGGTGATGATGATGGGCCAGCCTCGCATCTTTTGGTCGATGGCCTCCGACGGCCTGCTTCCGGCATGGTTTGCCAAAGTACATCCCCGTTTTCGGACTCCCTATGTCACTACATTGGTGACCGGGGCGATTGTCGCGATTTGCGGCGGCCTCTTACCGATTAGGGTCCTTGCCGAGATGGTGAGTATCGGCACCCTGTTAGCCTTTGCCTTGGTATGCGCAGGCGTCTGGGCGATGCGGCGCTCGCGTCCCTCGGTGCAGCGTCCCTTTCGGGTGCCCTGGGTTCCGGCGGTTCCAATCCTCGGCATGGCTTCTTGCTTGTACCTGATGGCCAGTCTCCCTCTAGCCACATGGATTCGATTGATGCTGTGGATGGCAATCGGCCTGGTGATCTATTTTTCCTACGGCCGGGCCCGTGCCGCTGCTGAACCGCAATAAATGAAACGCGCGCTTCCAGCCAAGAACTGCCCGGGCCGAAGTTGCAGCACCCGTCTTGAGAAGCGAGTCGATCTAAGTCGATAGATGCCGACTCGAGGAGCCATTGTGAACGACTCGTACGGGCGTCGTGTTTTGTTCCACCTTGTTGTTCTTGGCGCATTGCTTGGCTTCGGGGCAAGCGAGATACGGGGTCAGCAAATCCCATCGCCACAGCAATATTTTGGCTTCCAGGTCGGCGCTGACAAGAAACTTGTGAGATACGACCAAATCGTAGAGTACATGCAGAAAGTCGCAGGCCTGTCCGATCGTGTTCGAGTCTATACCTTGGGCCTTACTAGCAATCAGAACCCCTTGCTGTTGGTCGAGATCAGCTCCCCGGAGACGCAAAAGAACCTGGATCACTACAAGACTCTAGAGCGCGAACTTTATTTCCAGGGTGGAGCACCCAGCGATAACGAGCGGGATCAGTTGCTCAGCGAAGGCAAAGCGGTCGTGTTCATCACCAATAACATTCATTCCACCGAAATTGGCGCCTCGCAAATGTCTCTCGAAGCGGTGTACCGGCTGGCGACTGACAATTCCTCGAGGTTCAAGAAGATCCTCGACAACGACATCGTTTTGATGATGCCGTCGACCAATCCTGACGGTCAGATTATGGTCACCGATTGGTACAACAAGTATGTTGGCACGCCACAGGAAGGCGGCCCGATGCCCTGGATCTATCACCCTTACGTCGGTCACGACAACAATCGCGACATGTTCCTGTTTTCTCAAAAGGAAAGTCAACTCACCGCCCAAGCGCTTTGGCACGACTGGTTTCCCTCCGTCTGGCTCGATGAGCATCAGCAGGGCCAGACGGGCCCACGAATCTTCACCATGCCCGCCAGAGATCCGATCAATCCGAACGTGGATCCTCTGATCTATCGACTGAACTCCATCTACGGTCAGGCACAAGCCGCCGCCCTTGAGTCCGAAGGCAAGGAAGGAATTATTTTTGACGCCAATTACACCAATTTCTGGCAGGGCGCTATGGCTTGGGCCGGCTGGTGGCACAACGAAGTTGGTTTACTCACCGAGGTAGCCAGTGCCCGCATAGCCACACCCACGGTTCAACAGAAGCCGGAGCCAGCCCGTGCCTCTTCGAATGAAGCCGGCCGCAGCCCCCAATCCCCCGATCAAACCGAGTTCGTAGTTGATAAAGGCCCGACCGCGACGCTTCCCGCTCCCACCGACTTCAACTCGCGAACCGAGTATCCCCGCCCCTGGATGGGTGGAACGTGGCGCTTGCGGGATATCGTCGATTACGAGCTAACCGCAACATTCGCCTTGCTTGAGACAGTCGCCGACCAACGCGAAACTCTGCTCCGAAATATCTACGACGTCAATTTGAACACGATCGCTCGAGGCAAAAAGGGCGAGCTTGGATTTGGTGACGCAAACAAAAGCTTCGCCGTCCTGATACCAACCGAAGGCCAGCAAGATCAGAACGAAGTGATTCAACTGGTCGAAAAATTGCAAATGGCGGGAGTCAACGTCGAGCGGGCACAGAAAGAATTCAGCCAGGACGGCGAAACCTACGCCGCAGGCACCTACGTGATACCCCTCGATCAAGTGTTCGCCCGCTACGCGAAGGATATTCTTGAGAAGCAGACCTACCCCGAAGTGCACCGCGCTCCGAATGCCCCAGCGGAAGCTCCCTATGATGTATCCGCGTGGTCGCTCGGTATGCAATTCGGTGTGAAGACCGTGTTCGCAAGAACTCCCTTGCCCGGAGACCTGGCCTTAGAAAGCCTGAACTCGCCACAATCCCTGATAGTCGAGGCTTCCGGTACGGCTCCGGGCTGGAGCTTTTCCTACACCGGCGCTGAAAGCGCCGTGATCGTGAACCGCCTGTTGAAAGCAGGCGCCAAAGTCAATTTCGGGCAGCCCCACGGCAACGAACCACTGCGTGTTTCCACCCTCGCCAAGCCCGAGGCCTGGAAAAATGCCGTCAGCGGATTTACGGTAACCATCAAGCCGGCCCCCGGTGCAGAGCGGCCAGAAGCTTCCGGACCCTCGCTGCGGATGCCTCGCGTCGGCCTTTACCAATCCTGGACGGCAAACATCGATGAGGGCTGGACTCGCTGGATACTTGAGCAATACGAATTTCCTTACAAAACTCTGCACAACGCCGACATCCAGGGAGGCCAGCTTCGAAAAAACTTTGACGCCATTATCCTGCCGGATCAGGAGGAGAGAAGCATCCTCGATGGTCAAACCGAACGAGCCATCAAAGCTGGTCAAAGCACGGAATTCATGGTCGCGGAATACCGCGGCGGCATCGGGGAAAAAGGTTGGAAGGCTCTGGTCGATTTTCTAAACCAGGGTGGCACCTTGATCGCTCTGGGAGCGGCATCGGACCTGCTCATCGATAAACTTCCGCTCCCGGTAACCGACCTCAAGAGGACTGTAAACCGGGAGCAGCATTTCGCCCCCGGCACAATTCTCAACCTTCAAGTGGACACGAGAAACCCGATCGGTTTCGGTATGGCCCCGGACAGCTACGCCTTCTATATCAACTCGCCTTTCTTTCAACTACGGGAAGGTTTCAGCTCGCAAAAGGTGAGCGTGGTTGCGCGCTTTCCCAATGACCAAGTCAATGCTTCCGGCTGGTTGCGCGGAGAGGACTATATGAAGGGCCGCGCCGCTGTCGTCTCCATCGAAGCAAACCCTGGCAAACTGGTGCTGTTCGGAATCCGCCCACAGCACCGCGCACAGACTCATGCGACCCTGCCGCTCTTGTTCAACTCGTTGTATTGGTCGATCGAGTAGGAATCGAGCAATCTCTGTTCAGTTCGAAGTCAACCTGGAGAGCGAGGCAGGATAAAAATGCACGGGCCGCCGCAAATGGCTGCACTTTTCGACGATTTGTCGACCCCGTGGGTCGCAGACGCCTGCCTGCGTCTTGATATCGCAGTCCGCTGCGCACCCAGTGCCATGCATCCCCTTATGTCCGGAACTCGAGTTCGCGGTGCGGTGCGCCCTTCGCGCCATTCCGGTAGCGTTGATGTATTCCTGGAGGCCTTGGAGCACGCCTCGGCGGGCGAAATTCTGGTTATCGACAACGCGGGACGCCTGGACGAAGCCTGCATCGGAGACCTCATCACGCTGGAAGTTAAAATGGCTGGGCTCAGCGGCATAGTGGTTTGGGGATTGCATCGCGATACCGCCGAACTGCGCGAAATCGGACTTCCCGTTTTCAGTCTAGGATCCTTACCCAGTCGCCCGCAGCGAATTACTCCCCAGGATTCAGATGCCCTCAAATGGGCGAGAATCGGCGAATGGGTCGTGGGACCGAATGACTTTGTGATCGGCGACGATGACGGAGTACTTTTCTTGCCAACCGAACATCTGGAAGGCATTGCCGCCTCTGCCATCCGCATCCGGGACAGCGAGCGGGCGCAATCCGAGAACATGGTTAAAGGCCTATCCCTTCGGAGCCACGTACAGTTTGCGAAATTTCTCTCTGACCGAACGGTGAACCCAAATCTTCTCTTCGCCGAGCATTTGCGCCAAATAACAAGCGCGAACACCAAATAGGGCTCTCCAGGAAAGGTTGCTCTTCAAGAGGCTTGCAGAGTACTGCCAGGCCTTCTTGCGCGTTCCTGTCGTGGGTGATCACCCTGCTGTCAGAAGCCGGGCTTGACGCGATGATCGAGGTAGATTTTCTTCAATTCTCGACACGACCCCTTGGCCGCTAGAGCATGACACCACTAAAAGGGCAGACGGACGGTGAGAATCTGCTCGTGCGTGTTACTGTGAAAGTGGGTGACGGCGAAGCCGATGCCACCTCCGATGGTGAGATACAGGTTCCGATAAATTGCAAAACGTCCGGCCACAATTCCGGGAGTGACGAGTACCTGCTTTTGGCCCGCATGGGAGCCCCCGTTATAAAAAGTGGAATTGATCTCCAGTTCAGGCCAGACCATTTTCATTCGGCGGTACTGGAACGCATTATTCCAGCTGAGACGACGGCCGAGCAGGACGGTGTCCTCAATGGGCAGATCTGCGCCAAACGTTCCCTGGTAAACGAAGTCCCGCCACCCCTTGCCACCCGCAATCGTGGGCGTTAGCACGGGATGGGGAAAACCATTCTTGTAGGAGCCAGTCGGGTAGCTGATATTCAAAAATGCGGTCAACACGTAATCGCCCTTCTCGTGATTCGCGGCCAGCATGCGAAATTTAATAATTACGGAAAAATCGCCGGCACCATCTTTCGCGCTGGCCTCATCGTGAACGAAATAGGGAGGGGCATTGACGCCAATCTCCATTCGCGACAATGGAATCAGGGCCAGCCCCTTGCTGTTTCCATAGTTTTCCTGCGTGCTGCCATTGGGATTTCTTTGCCAGTAAATGTCGTAGCGGATTTCCTGTTTCAACCGAGCCGTGGAGGTAATCACCGGCGTCAGCCAGCTGGGCTGTTCGAGCTGTGTCTCTGCCGAGCGATTCTCCCAATTGCGCCAGAAGTCGGGACTGGCACCCTGGATCGTTCCAGAATCGTCTTGGGCAAAGGACGAGTGAGCGCATGCGAGCGATGCGGCGAGAGTGAGGAACAGAATTAGCGAAGCAGCCCGAGTTCTGAATTCGATGGCCCTGAGAACAGCAAATGAATCGCGCACCGCTTTGCGTACTTCGCAGGTTGGAGGTTCTGCCTTTCGCCGGGGCACAAAAGGCATCTTAGCAACTTCGTACGGTGGGAGCGACAAACGATAGTGTTCGCAGGTCCGGTGTTGGATGAAATTTGACTTCGGGCACCTTTTCTCGGCTCGGGACTCACGGCTCGTCCGAAATTACCGCAAACCTCACCCCTCTGTGTTTCCCGCCGGAACCAATGGCGTAATGTTCCATCCATAGAGATCCAGCTGCTCTTGCATCTGGGACAGACGGCTTGTTTCCAAAGGGTGGCACGTTCCGGAAGGTCAATGTTATCGCCAAAGCCATCGGCAAATCGGCTTCTCTGGGCTTGGCAGCCTTTTGTGGTCTGATAGACCGTATCGCTTTTAGTGACTCGCGGATTCGGTCGGATTCGGCCCATCCCTTTTCCTTTCACAATCGGATGTTCTCGAGTGTGAACTTCGCACCGATTGAGAACTGCTTTAGGGGTTGAATCTCGCCGGGGAGTGGTCTCAAGAGCAAGTAGAAGGAATGTTTCCGTTGCCTTACGCTTACCGGCGTTCGGACCGTCTTGACGTTGCGTCATACCTCGGGTCATGGCTCGCCATTTGCTCCCGCACCTGAAGAACTTCTTGCGAGTCTCCTAGGAACTGCCTGGTGCCCTTCACAAAATCGAAAATTTTATAGCATTCCTGATGCATGAGCGCTGAGACTTGTTTATGATGGCCATCCTATGGCTGAAACGATTGCACTCGTCACAGGCGCAAACAAAGGAATTGGAAGGGAAATCTCCCGCCAGCTCGCAGCCAAGAGCATACTGGTGCTGATGGGTGCGCGCGACCGCGAGCGCGGAGAGAAGGCCGTGGCGGAGCTCCGAGCCGAGGGCCTTCCCGTCGAATTCATTGCCATCGACGTGACTTCCCAGGAAAGCGTGGACCGCGCCTCAGCCGAGATAGAACGCCGCCACGAGCGGCTCGATATCTTGGTGAACAATGCAGGGGTCGCGCTTGATTGGTTTCCGGGCTCGGAATTGACTGTCGAGGTGCTCGAGAAAACCTACGATACCAACGTTTTTGGCGTCTTCCGCGTGACCAAGGCCCTGCTACCGCTGCTCAAGAGATCGAAGCGCGGCCGGATCGTCAACGTGTCGAGCGGCTTGGGCTCTCTTTCGATGAACGCCGACCCCAACAGCCCGCTGGCCAGCCGAAACATGTTGCTCGCTTACTGTTCCTCAAAAGCCGCACTCAATATGATAACGATTCAGTTCGCCAACGAGCTGAAAAGCACCGGAATCAAGGTAAATTCCGCCAATCCGGGCTTCACCGCGACGGATATGAATCAGCATCGCGGACCGAGGACGGTCGAACAAGGAGCCTCTACACCAGTCCGTCTGGCGCTGCTCCCCGATCACGGACCCACTGCCGGCGTTTTCAACGATGACGGTCCTCAGCCGTGGTAGAAGTGTTGTCTTTGCAGGGGAAATAGACCCAAAGGAGACATGATGGGGAAAAGCATCACGCTCACGGCGTCAGATGGTCACAAGTTAAGCGCTTATCGAAGCGATCCAGCAGGCCGGCCGGAAAAAGGAGTCGTCGTCATTCAGGAGATTTTCGGGGTCAACCACCACATCCGATCTGTGTGTGATCGCCTCGCGGGAGCAGGTTATGCGGCGGTAGCACCGGCCTTATTTGATCGGATCGAGCCCGGATTTCAATCCGGGTACTCGCCCGAGGAAATAGCCGCCGCCATGCGATTCGTTCAGAAACCGGATTTCGGTGCGTTTCTGCGCGACACCAGTGCCGCCGTGGTGGAATTGACAGCGGTCGGACCGGTTTCCATTATGGGTTTTTGCCTGGGGGGAACCGTGGCTTTCGCATCAGCGTGCAACCTGGATGGATTGGTCTCGGCCGTTTGCTATTACGGCGGCGTCATCGCCAAGATGGCGGATCAGAAGCCGAAATGCCCGACCTTGATGCATTTCGGCGCGCTCGATGCGCACATTCCCGTGTCGGATGTCGAGATGATCCGAAAGAAGCGGCCCGAGTGCGAGATTCATGTCTATCCTGATGCCGGTCACGGATTTAATTGCGACGAGCGCGGAAGTTACAACAAAGAAACGGCCACGCTGGCTTGGCAGCGCAGTATGGACTGGATCGCAAGGGCCAGCGCGAAATCAGGTCAGTAGCACAGGCGTGCGAGCGGCCCTGCGCAGATCGGGAAATCTGGTCTTCAAGACTCAATCCGGCGTTGACCGAAGGGCGCGGAGGGCAAGAGAACCAAAATTCAGGAGGCGGGGACTCGCCTCCAGCAAGTCTTTTGGAGCAATTGGCGCGCTTTTCCCAGAAATCGCTTCCTTGTTTGCGACCAAGCCCTAAATTTCGGTGCGTTTCAGCAAGTAATCGAGACCGCCTAGGCGGTACCAGCGGTAGCCGTAAGGCTCAAGTAACATGCAGTGCCCACCAGAGGCGCCAGGAGTGCTGTGATCCTCCGACAGAAGATTGACGAGCTGGCCGTCGACTTTGGTGTCAGCGGTGAATCTCACTTCTGTAGGTACAGGACTGAGGTTGTGCACGAATAGAACGGAATTGTTGCGCCAGTCGTAGCGGAGTGCCAGCACCTGGGGTTTATCTGTCGCGAGGATCGAAAAATCGCCCCAACCGATCTCGGGTACTTCCTTTCTCATGCGGATCATGCGTTCGGTCCAGTCCATTAGGGAGTTGGGGTCGCGCTTCTGCGCTGCGACATTTACATGCTCGAAACCATAAGGACCTGCGGAGATTACGGGCACTACCGGCTTATCGCTTTTCGTGAACCCGGCTTGCGGTTCATTGGACCATTGCATCGGCGTGCGGGCGCAGTTTCGTTCGGGCAGA
This sequence comes from uncultured Acidobacteriota bacterium, assembly GCA_963718485.1. GTDB lineage: Bacteria > Acidobacteriota > Terriglobia > Acidiferrales > UBA7541 > Palsa-295. The sequence goes on along the minus strand of CAVQZU010000134.1, from coordinate 168,354 downwards.
TCGAGGTTGTCGCCCATGGCGATTTCGTCTCCGTAGCGGAAGACGGGAGTTCCCGGGAGGGTCATCATCAGGCTGTAGGCCAACTCAAGCCTGCGGCGGTCTCCTTGCATCATGGGCGCAAGACGGCGCCGAATTCCGCGCTTGTATAGCTGCATATTCGGTTCGGGGCCGAACGCAGCGAAGACTTCCTGACGCTGCCTCTTGGTCAGCCGCCCCAGATCGAGTTCATCGTGATTTCGCAGGAAATGTGCCCATTGGGCGTTGGCCGGACGCGGTTTGGTGGTTTTCAACGCTTTGACCAGGGGTCGTGTGTCACCGGTGGCAAGCGCGTAAAAAAGGTGTTGATTCACCTCAAAATTGAACATCATCTGCACCCGTTCGCCGGATGTGCCGAAGTAATTCATGTCCACACGAGGGACCACGTTGGCTTCGGCGAGAATGATGGCGTCGCCTTCGCGCCAAGTGAGGAATTCGCTAAACATGCGAAGCATGTCGTACTGCTCGGCTGGGCGCCGACGATTGGCGCCTTTGCTCGAAATGACGAAGGGCACGGCATCCATGCGAAATCCGGAGACGCCTAACTGAAGCCAGAACCCCATTATTTTCAAAATTTCGGCCTGAACCTCGGGATTCGAAGTATTTAGATCGGGCTGAAAGTCGTAGAACCTGTGGAAATACCAAGCTTTTGCCGCATCGTCGTAATTCCAGGTGGATGTCTGGATGCCGGGGAAGACTACACCTTTGTTCGCGTTTCGCGGTTTCTTCTTTGACCAGACGTACCAATCGCGATACTTGGACTTGGGGTTCTTGCGCGCCTCTTGGAACCATGAATGCTGGTTTGAAGTGTGATTTACGACCAGATCGATCAGCACACGAACCCCTCGCTGTTTGCAACCCTGAGTGAACTCGACGAAGTCTCCCAGCGAGCCGTAGCGGGGATCGACTCCGTAGTAGTCGGAAATGTCGTAGCCGTCGTCGAGACCTGGTGAGGGTTGAAAAGGGAGCAACCAGATGGCCGTTACGCCCAGACCCTGCAGGTAATCGAGGCGGCGAAGGAGCCCCTGAAAATCGCCGATGCCATCGGCGTTGGTGTCGAGGTAGGTTCCGACAGAAAGGCAGTAGATGATTGCGTTCTTATACCAGAGGTCATTGATCACGAGGAATCCTATAAAGGTTGAGTCTACCGCTTACAGCTTGCGGATCGATTTTACCTTGAGCGATATTAGTTTGAACCAACGATCAGGGGGCCTGAGCACATGCCGGGTTTGAAGTGGTGGCAGCGCGGTGTTATCTACCAAATTTATCCGCGCTCATTTCAGGACAGCAATGGAGACGGAATTGGCGATCTTCAGGGGATTATCGAGCGCCTGAATCATGTGGTAACGTTTGGCGCCGATGCGATCTGGATTTCTCCAATTTATCCTTCGCCCATGGCGGATTTTGGATATGACGTCGCAGATTATTGCGATGTGGCGGGGATCTTCGGGAATCTTGCCGAGTTCGACCGGTTGGTCGCCCAGGCGCATTTGCGAGGACTCCGGCTCATTCTGGATTTTGTGCCCAATCATACTTCGAACGAGCATCTGTGGTTCCTTGAAAGTCGAAGCTCGCGCCACAATCCGAAAAGGGACTGGTACATCTGGAGAGATGCCGGAAGAAATGGCGGTCCCCCTAACAATTGGCTGAGCCATTTCGGAGGGTCTGCTTGGGAATGGGATGAAACCACCAAGCAGTATTACTATCACTCGTTTTTGAAGGAGCAGCCTGATCTTAATTGGCGAAATCCGGCAGTGAAGCAGGCCATGTACGAGGTACTGAGGTTCTGGCTCGATCGGGGCGTCGACGGATTTCGGGTGGATGTGCTATGGCTGCTGATCAAGGACCATCAGTTTCGGGACAATCCCGTGAATCCTGGCTACCTTCCAGGACAGTCGTCACACAACCGGCTGTTGGCACGCTACACCGCCAATCGGCCTGAGGTTCACGCGATTGTTGTCGAGATGCGGGCGGTAATGGATGCCTATCCGGATCGCGTTCTGATCGGTGAGATTTATCTGCCGATCAAGCAGTTGGTCAGGTATTACGGGCGCGATCTGAAGGGCGCGAATTTACCGTTCAATTTTCAGCTTCTCAGTAGCGCTTGGAATGCATCGAGTATTGCTCGGATCATCGAAGACTACGAAGCCGCTTTACCACCGGGAGCTTGGCCGAACTGGGTGCTGGGAAATCACGACAACTCGCGAATTGCATCGAGGATTGGAGCGGCACAGGCGCGGGTTGGGGCCATGCTTCTGCTCACTTTGCGCGGCACGCCGACCATCTATTACGGGGAGGAAATTGGCATGAAGGATGTTCCGATTGCGCCCGAGCAGGTGCAGGACCCGGCTGAGAAAAATGAGCCGGGGCTGGGATTGGGACGTGATCCCGAGCGGACTCCGATGCCGTGGAATGGGTCGCCTTTTGCTGGGTTTACTTCTGGAAAGCCGTGGCTACCTTTGGGGCCGGATCACGAGCGCGTGAATGTCGAGGCGTTGAGTGATTCTCGCGAGTCAATCCTGAATCTTTACCGCAGGCTCGTGGAATTACGGCGAGCCAATTCAGCGCTTACGCAGGGCCAGATCGAGGCGGTGGCCGTCCAAGAAAACGTTTTGAAGTACGAAAGATGCCAAGGGGATGAACGGCTGGTTATTATCCTGAATCTTGGTCATGAAGGCGCGCTAGTATCGCATCCGTTGGGGCGCTTGCTGCTTTCAACATACTTGGACCGGGCCGGAGAGGGCGTGGGCGGTATTGCCTCGCTTCGCGCAAATGAGGGAATTATTGTTCAAGCAAAACGGACGGACTAGGCTGTCGCGCAGGCAGATTCTGGCGAACGAGCTCTCGCCAGCCCAGGGAAGGGAACTTCTTTTTTGAGTAACGGCCACGACTTCGAGTTCAGGCGGTGGTGGCGGCGCGGTTGGATTTGTACATCCGGCGAGCCAGGACACGAGCAGCACGATTGCGACTGGCAATTTGCAGCAGGCGTCTTTTTGGTGGTTATACGTAGCACGACGCCTCCTGTTGCTCGTCAGTGGGAAGGGCAGTCGCCCAGCCCGGCGGGCTCTGAGTGCTCACTCAGCTTGTGCGAAATGCGTGTTCGGTCCTGCACGAATTGAATCAAGACATACAGATAGAAGGCGCATGCCACGCTCGCGGCAGAGGCCAGAAAAATCGTCATCCTCGTCCTCCTTGGACCCGGGACTTCTTTGAAACTTCATTCGCTGCTGAGGCCTATTGCATTTGGTGCGCCATCACGTGCGGAAACTCGTCCCGGGTGAAGCTGCCGGAACTGCAGCGGATAGCAAGTGAGGCCGATTAATCTTCTACATCTGCCAAGGTGCCAACGCCAACGGTCAGGCGGCCCGCCAAGTTCCTGGCAGGGACGAGAAATCCGGGCAGATGTGTGAGGCCAGGGAATGTGCAACGCAAAAGCGAGACCGGCCTGAACTAGACGGCGTTGCGGGAAATCCCGAGTTTCTGCATGTGGAATTGGAGCGTGGAACGTTTCATTCCCAAACGAAGGGCCGCTCCATTCGGTCCCGCGATGACCCAGTTGGTTTCCTGAAGAACTTCGATGATGTGCTTCCGTTCAGCTTCTTCGAGGATCCTTCTGATGCTCTTGGGTTCGGTCGCCCGGGTTGCAGTTTCTGTTCTTACCGGTGGAGTCCGCGAGCTTAGGTCACCGACAGGCACCCTCAACACCGAATTCGTTGATACGATCACGGCGCGTTCAATAATGTTCTGCAGTTCTCGGATGTTGCCGGGCCAGTGATACCGGCACAGTGCGTTCATGGTATCGGCAGACACTGCTTCGATTGTTTTGTTGGCTTGTCGCGCGAATTGGTCAGCAAAATGGCGCACCAGCAGGGGAATGTCTTCCGGGCGCTCACGAAGCGGCGGCACGTGAACGGGGAAGACGTTGAGCCGATAGAAGAGGTCTTCACGGAATTTCTGTTCCTTTACCATGGTGTCCAAATCGCGGTTGGTGGCCGCAATCAAGCGCGCATCCGTACGCAGGGTGTGAGAACTTCCCAGCCTCTCAAACTCCCGCTCCTGAAGGACACGGAGAAGCTTTGGCTGCAACTCCAGAGGAATTTCTCCAATTTCGTCGAGAAAAACAGTTCCTTGATTGGCCAGCTCAAAGCGTCCGATGCGTTGTGCAATTGCACCGGTGAACGAGCCTTTCTCGTGCCCAAAGAGTTCGCTTTCAAGCAGCCCGGTTGGAATCGCAGCACAGTTGAGTTTCACGAAAGACCTGGGCTGGCGCTTGCTAAGATTGTGGATAGCGCGGGCGATCAGTTCCTTTCCGGTACCCGTTTCGCCATAAATGAGCACAGTCGAATCGGTCGGCGCGACAGTTTCAACTTCCTTGAGGAGGCGGCGAAGTGCTGCACTCTTGCCGACGATTTCCTCGAAGTGCCTTTCGGTGCGGATTTCGTCTTCGAGATAGACTTTCTCCTGAGCGAGTTTGTCCTTGAGATCAGCGATCTGGCCGTAGGCCAGCGCATTGTCTACGGCGATAGCCACCTGAGTGGTCAGCTGGCGAAGAAAATCGACGTCACCTCGGTCAAAAGGCACTTCTTTTCGTCTGGCAAGCCCCAGGACTCCGAGCACGCGGTTACGACTGATGAGCGGGAGGGCAAAAACGGTCTGGAACCCCTCCGGTAGGGCAGGGCGATCACGCTGGTCCGGGTGACCCAGTTCGCTGCTGTTTATAATAACAGGCTCCCTGGTCTCGAACACTTTGTGGAAAACAGAGTCCTCACCGACCGCCGAGCCTTCTTCTTTTGCAAGCCCCGTGCCCGCGAGGAAGTCGAGGGCGAACAGCCGCATTTGCTTGCTATCCCGGTCGACCAATGCGACGCCTACCACGTCACACTGCATCACCTGCCGCACATTGGCAGAAATCGCCCGAAGCAGGTCGCGAAGGTTCAGATTCGAGGCAATGCTGTTGTTGAGGTCCAGAAGCAGCTTCAGGCGTTCCTTTTCGCGTTCGAGCTGTGCCTGCGCGAGCTGTGAGGCCTCGAAATTCAAAGCGTCGTCCATCGCCACGGCAACTTGGTTCGCCACTAACGACAGAAACGAAACTTCCTCATCGGAGTAAGCATTTCTCTTCTCGCTGGCGATGACCAGGCATCCAAGGCGGCGGTGGGCTGTTGCCAAGGGAAGCACGCAACCCGACTGAATTCCGCAGTTCCTGAGCTGGTCCATTGCCGCAGGGAACCGAATCTCTTCGTCGACCGACGAAATCACAATCGATTCCTGGTTCTGATGAACCCACGATATCATCGCCTCTTCGGGAAGGACATCGTTCGAGAAAGCCGCTTCCGGACGCCTGCACCTCTCGGCCAAGTGCCATTTCGTTCGGTTCCCGGCTTCGTCGTATTGCACGACGCCGAGGCCATCGAAGTGGACCACTTTGCTGAGTTCCCCGGCTAGCACAGAGAACAATTCCCTGGGGTCGCGGTGAGCACCGATAGCTTCCGACACGCGGAACAGCGCTTCGTATCGTGTTGCCTGCGACGGCTCTAGCGCTGCTGACAGTGCTTCAGGACTTTGAGCCATTTACTCGAAGCCTCCATGCCGATCCTTGCAGATCAAGCCAGACGATCGGCCCTCCCTACCCGGGATGCTGGTTTGGATGCCCGCTGATCGCAGCGAGGTTCAAGTATTTGGCGAAAGCGGTCTAAAGCGAAGGAGTAAAGTCTTTGCTCTTCAGCGGATGGGTGCCCCCTCTTTCTCTTGCCATCGCCTCTGAGTGCATTCCTTGGGACTTAGAGTCAGGGCCAATTCCTGGCTCAAAACCGAAAGACGATTCCAGCAGAAGGCTGGGCCGTGTGAGTTGTTGAACCGGAGTGCAGAGCCTGTAAATCAAAGTCCGGTCGTTCGTATACGAATCCTCGATATTCGGCGCGAACCGCGAAGTGCTTGGTGAAGTTGTAGTCGACGCCGCCACCGTAGACGAATGCCGCCCTGGCCTGATACTGCGCACCAGGAACGAACCCGCCCCCTTTTCCGGTGGGATCAAACACCAAGGCCCCCGCACCGGCAAGAACATAAGGGTTGACCTTGAGAATGCTGTGCGGAACGGTGACGACCAGAGTACCGGTCGCCTGGTGTAGGTTGCTTTCCAGGTTGCGCCGGCCCGTCGACGAAGCGCTCTGTTGGGTGTTACGGTCGTAACCGTAGCTGGCATCAGCCGCTAGCCAGCGATTGAAGTGATATCGATAACTTACTAGCAGGCCGCCTGTGTCCGTTGCGTGTTGGTTAACTCCATTTCCGTTTGAATCCTTGGTAAAAAATCCTGTTCCCTGGATGCTAACTTCCTGGCGTTGCTCCTGGGCCGTTGCTCCCGAGACGCTGAGCAAAATTGCGAGACACATTCCGACCGAGATCTTACGACTCACGTTTCTTCTCCTGGTTTAGATTCGGTCCGCAGCAGCATCCTCCATTGGCATGCCGGGTTCTCAGGAACTTGCGCTCTGAACGTAGTCAAGCGACTAATGCTGGTTCGAACCGAGCCTGCTGTTCGGGCCGAAAATGCACAGAAACACCAAGACCGCTAACACGGCGGCCAACAGGAACTCCACCATGCCAACCTCCATTCGCCTTACGCGAGCAGATGCTTAATGTCTCCCGATCCGTAGAATTGCACCGCGAGTGCCAAATGTTGATGGATCTGTGACCACGCAGAAGTCGCTTAGTTATTTGCTAGATAGCTCGCGAGGGAGCATACCCTTCCCATCACAGTGCCAGAGTTCCACTGCCAAGCAGATGGCTGGCTACCTGCTTTCTGGCAGCAGGTGGAGTCCTGGTTTCGATGGGCTAGCCTTTCAAGGAAGAGGTGATGCGCGACCCGGCGCGCAGCTTCGGCTGCGGCTTCAACCCGTGTAATTCCATATCCACTCCCATGCTTGTGAAGCATGGCTTCCAGGTTCACAAAGTATGCTTCAACGGCGCTACCAGGAGCGAACAGATGGATCTGAGGAGGTGATCTGAATTATCCCAGAGCGGCTGGCGCACGACGCGGACATGCTCAGTTTGCATGGGTCTGGATCAACGGAGGTAGTGCCATAAGTTCCCCAGTTGTTTTGATCACCGGCGCACTGACCGGAATCGGTCGCGCCGCCGCAGTCATCTTTGCGCAACAAGGAGCAAACGTTGGTTCTGTCCGGTCGTCGAGATAAACAAGGAAAAGAGTTAGTTGCACAGCTACAAGGACTCGGAGCAGAAGCCATTTTTGTTCGTACGGACGTCCGCAACGAAGATGACGTCCGTAACCTTGTAGATCAAACAGTTAAGCGTTGACCACCCTGCGACCAAGGATAGGGGACGTCATTATCGCAACATCGAGGCCGCCGTGAGCGCGTAAATCTCCGCACATTCGACAATATTGCGGATGGGAACGAACTCGTTCGGTCCATGAGAGACGGTCAACAATCCCGGTCCATAGGCGAAGGCGGGAACGCCGTGGGCGGCATAGAATCGCGTTTCGAGTAAGCCTGGGCACATCTCGAACGCGGGCTCTCTGCCGGTCACACTCGCTACGTGCCGCGACAGAACGACTCCCAGAGGATCTCCCGCCGGAGTCGCCGCCGCGGTTTCCTCCTGAAGCGTCTCGATTTCGAAGCCTTCTAGCGCTTTGCACAACCGGCGCTTCTCTTCTTGTAGGTTTTCTTCGGGATTAATGCGGCGATCAACCGTGAAGGAACAGAAATCGGGAGTCACGTTAAAATTCGTACCTGCCTCGACCCGGCCGCCGATCATCAGAATGGACTTCCGCGCTGCCGCCGGAGCGATGTTCTGTTGCGTTCCGCGGAGCTCTACTTCATTCTTAATGGCAGCCAGCTCGATGATCGCCGGAAGCGCACGTTCAAACGCGTTCACACCTTCAAATTGCCGGCCGACGTGCGCCGCCTTCCCACGTATGGTGGCGCGCAGCGAAATGGCCCCGCGGTTGGCGTTCCAGATGACCCCGCCGGTGGGCTCCGGCGTGAGCATACCGGCCGCGTCTCTCCCCAGCAGCCCGCGTGCATCTAGATCGCGAGTCCCGCGCGGGCCGGCGGTTTCTTCGTCCGGCACTAATACGATTCCGATACGACCGGTATTAACAAGCCCTTCATCACGCGCCGCTGCTGCTGCGTGAATCATCGCAGCCAGGCCGCTTTTCATGTCCGACGAGCCACGACCGAACAGATTTGCGCCTTCGACACGTGGCAGAAACTGATCGCGGCTCTGCGCAGGAACCACATCGTAGTGACCGCTGAAATAGAGTGTTCGCGAGCCGGTTCCAACCGATGCGAGTACACAGGCGTCTTCGCGTCTCACATTATCGAAACCGAGTCTCTTCAGTTCGTCCGAGAGAATGCGGGCGCATTGCTCGTAATGATTCCCCGGCGGATTTTCCGAGGGAATCGCGATCAACCGCTTGGTAAGATCCAGTATCGCTGGTTCGCAGAGTCGTTCGCGCAGCCGCGATGAAAGCTGCGCAGTAGGTAGGATCTCCATTCCGCTGCTACTTCCTTCTGTGTCAAATCGCGAACATCGCTGCCCTATGATGCCACAACTCGGTGTCCTACTGGGGATGTCTGACGCGCCTCATTTGAAACTAGGGCCGGCCCGCGGGCGCAGAGTACCAGCTCCGTCTTGTTGATCGGCTTACGAGGAAACTACGCCTAAAGTTCGTTTCCGTTATGAAGCTTACCCAGCGGAATGGATGAGTTCGCTACGAAACCGTGCGGAGAGTAATTGCAACTTCGGTACCTATTGCGTGCCCCCAACCAAGTTTCCCTTGCTTTTCAGCAACTTCTCGGTTCCCGGCAACTATTCGAATTGTTCAGTCGGTAAAAATCAAACTTGTTTGCGGTACACGACGAACCCTGAGCGGTCTGCCACCTTGTCGTAGAGCCTCATCGCCGTCAAGTTGCTCTCGTGTGTCTGCCAGTAAACACGCGGGCATCCGGCAATTCTGGCCCGTTCATAGACTGCCTCGATCAAAGCGCGACCCACTCCCCTACCTCGTCTTGACTCAGTCGTGAACAGGTCCTGCAGATAGCAGGTTGGCTCAATCTGAATGGTGCTGCGATGAAAAAGATAGTGCGCCAACCCCACGAGTTGCCCATCTTTCTCAGCAACTAGCGCATGGATTGGTTCATAGCTGTCAAAGAAACGCGACCAGGTCATCTGCGTAATCCCACTCGGAAGCGCGTCCCGTCCGTAAAAACAGTTGTAGCCTTGCCATAGTGGCTCCCACTGAGAAAAATCCCCGGGAGCCAGCGAACGGATGGTGAGCAAGTTGGGCATGCTGACTCCTCCGAATGCAGGCTGATCGCTCGGTCCTATTCCATATCCCAGGGTGGCCCACTGTCCGTTCGCCATCAAACCTATAGGTCCGACGCTATGGATCTCTTGATCTCTCTGATGCGACGCTCGTCACGTTTGTAGAAAGTCCACCGCTTGATCCGCTTCGATTGTACGAGCTTGGCCTGACACAGAACTCTCATGTGTTCGCTTAACGTCGGCTGGGAGACACCGAGTTTTTCGGCGATCAACGCCGCACATACACCGTCCTCTACGAGGTCGCCATCGACCTGCGGGCGGAAATGAGCTTGTGGATCTTTCAGCCATTTAAGAATCTGAAGCCGCCGATCGTTGGCAAGAGCATGCAAGGCGTGAAGATGTTCCATATAGTTAGTTTGCTAAACGACGAAAAATATGTCAAGGTTGAAGAAAGTGAATATGATTTCAGCAGATCAGATTGCCTCGACCTATGGTCTCCTGGCCCAACATATTCGTTGCACGCCTGTGATCGAGGTTGACGGGGCGGATTTCAATTTGGATGTGGGCAGGTTGAGCTTGAAATTGGAATCGCTTCAACATGCGGGTTCGTTCAAGGCACGGGGCGCATTCACGAACTTGCTGACCAGAAAAGTCCCTGCCGTGGGAGTCGCCGCGGCCTCAGGGGGCAACCACGGCGCTGCCGTGGCGTTTGCAGCGATGAAACTCGGCGTACCGGCGAAGATCTTTGTGCCAAGCGTAGCCTCCGCTGCAAAAATTCAGCAAATCACCGAATATGGGGCCGAACTCGTAATCGCCGGAGAGCGCTATGCCGACGCTCTGGCTTCGAGTGAATCATGGGTCGCCCAGTCGGGCGCTATGCCCATCCACGCTTTCGATCAAGTCGAAACATTACTCGGGCAAGGCACCGTCGGCCTGGAGTTCGAAAAGCAACAGAGCAGACTAGATACGCTTCTGGTATCGGTTGGCGGCGGTGGGTTAATTGCCGGGATTGCCGCATGGTATCGCGGAAAGGTAAGTATCGTAGGCGTGGAACCCGAGCAAGCTCCTACGCTCACTCACGCCCTCGAGGCCGGTCACCCGGTTGATGCGGAGGCGGGTGGCATCGCCGCGGATTCGCTTGCGCCACGCCGTGTGGGGGAATTGGTATTCCCGATCATCCAGCGTTATATGACCCGGACCGTGCTGGTAACAGATGACGCCATACGAGAAGCACAGCGACTGCTCTGGAAAGTGCTGCGAGTAGTCGCCGAGCCCGGTGGCGCGGCGGCGTTCGCAGCGCTCATCTCCGGACGGTATGCAGCTCGACCCCACGAACGGGTGGGGGTTCTCGTTTGCGGCGGAAATACCGTTGCGGTTGACTTCGATCGTTGACCGAGCGAGACGACCAAAGAGCCAGAAGTGAATCTCTAGAGGGGATTTACTACGAACAATCGCAGGCTTTCAAACTGGACCGCAGATGTCGGTGGATACCCGATCGGATTGTTTACACTTGGCGCGCCAGGTTCCTTCTGATCGCGCCTGGCGGCAGCGAGGCAGAACCAACCGAAGACATCTGTCTACCCCCGGCGGCCTCCTTCTCGCGCGGGATATCACCGAGCGGCGCTTTATCTGAGCCCGATGCACGCGATCGGATTCGGTCGGCGTTGCGCCCTTATTGGCTTTTGCGAAGGCTTTCTCGGTCGACTCGGAGTTGCCTGGTGCCCTGGCATCCCCTGCGAGTGATCAATTTGCAACCGCCGTGAATGCCAGAGCTTCCACTCGCTCGGCCACCTCAAACTTCAAGAAGGATCCGGGGCCGTCCGTCGATACTCCCTAGGCGCAGCGCCAAAGATTCGTTTGAAAGCTTTGCTGAAGGCCGCGTCGGAGTCATAGCCAACCGACTTTGCCACTTCAAAGAGTTTTGTGTCGTTCTTCTGCAACAACGCTGTGGCTTTCTGCATTCTCCAGCTGGTCAGGTATTCCAGCGGCGTTTCCCCCACCATTTCTTTGAAGCGCAACGCAAAGGCCGACCTGGACATACCCGAGGCTGTGGCCAGCGATTGAACCGTCCAGGGGTCCGCGATTCTATCGTGCATGCATCTGAGAGCTTCTCCGATTTGCGGATCGAAAATGGCCCGCAGCAAGCCGTGCTTACAAGTCGCTGAGCGCGACCCTATGTGAGCGCGGATGCAGTGTATGAACAATACATCTGCCAAACGGTTGACCACCAGTTCCGACCCCGGCGTCGGCTCCGCCATTTCCGAGGCAAGCATATTTAGAGTCGTTTGCAGTGCCAGGCTCTGCGCTTGATCAGACCTGACAAGTATGAGTGGGGGAAGCAAGCGCGTCAGCAGCTTCAGGCTCGCCGCGCCAAATCGGAACCATCCCGAAATGATCGTGGTCGGAGCTCCTCCGCCACCGTATTGGATCACCTGACTCGTATCTCTCGGTGCGACCTCACAGAAGCTGCGGGCGGGGGTCAGTGGGTTGTCCCGCAGGGTGTAGGAGCTTCCCGGTGCCAGCAAGAAGCAATCACCCCCTGTGAGGGGTATGGGGTCCGGGATGCCGGCGATGCTGAGCCAGCAGTTACCGCGGGAAAGCATTCCGAAATGGGCGAAATAGAAAGGCGAACTCGCCGACTCACCCGAACGATGCTGGTCTGTTGCAGAGCCTGCTGCGACGTCTGCAGCTCTATTGAGCCCCCAGGGCGCAGTGGCTTCCAGCCTTGCGTGAACCACGCCAGCGACTCGCATGGTTTGAAAGAGATCAGTAATAGGGTCCAACCTAGACCTCCCGTCTGGACTTACGGACAAATTAAACGGACTAAAAGACAGTTCTAGTCCAGATATACGGACATCTATTCAGGGAGGTTAGATGAATCCAGTAGACCAGGAGGTTCAGATGAAACTGCTTCAAATCGATTCCAGTGCCCGGATCAGTTCGGTGACCCGACAACTGACCGCCAGATTCGCTAAGGAATGGAAAAACAGCCATCCCGATGGCCAAGTCAGGCAGCGAGACCTTTCCCTGACAACTCTTCCACAGATTACCGATGACTGGAGCGCGACCCATCTTGAGACGTCGAAGCTGACGCCCGCTCAGCGGTCCTATCTCTCCACCTCGGACGAGTTAATCGAAGAACTCGAGGCGGCCGACACGGTCGTCATTGGGGTGCCGATGTACAACTTTTCGATCCCTTCTTCGCTCAAGGCATGGATCGACCAGGTAGTACGGATCGGGAAGACGGTTGGTTACGGGCCAAACGGCCCCCAAGGCCTTCTCGGAAAAAAGAAAGTCGTGGTCTTCACTTCCCGCGGCGGTGCGTATGAGAAGGGCACGCCCGCACAAAACGCCGATTTTCAGGAACCTTATCTGCGCCACATTTTCGGTTTCCTCGGGCTCACGGACGTGACCTTTGTCCATGCCGAGAACCAGCTTCGGGAACAGGCCGCAGCATCGTTCGCGGCTGTCGCAGAACGGATCAGCGGCCTCATTGCTGAACAAAAGCAGCGAGTAGTGACTCGTTAAGCGGGGGGATATCACATGAACCTAGCCTTGTGGGTCGTGCAGGGACTTCTGGCGGTGGCCTTCCTGGCAGCGGGCGGGATGAAAGTGTTCGCTTATGAGAAGTACAAATTGATGTCCGAGAAAAATGGGCCGAGCGGCCTAACGCGTGGCCTGATAACGTTCATCGGCATTGCTGAACTCGCCGCTGCGATCGGCGTCGTTCTCCCCATGTCTGTCAACTTTGTTCCGTGGCTTAGCGCGTGGTCGGCCGTTGGGCTTGCCACGGTCATGCTGCTGGCGATTGGCTACCACGTGCGTCGCCGCGAATCGCCGGCCGCGCCCGCCTTTCTTTTCGTGCTGGCTGTGTTTGTCGCGCTCGGTCGCCTGTTTCATTGGGCGTGAGGGACAGACCAGATGCGACCAGATGGGCACTAGAAGGCATTGCCAGATTTGTTGAGTCCGAGGGCCACTTCGACGCTGGCCCGATTGCCAATGGCCGATCTGATAGAGAATCGTGCGCAACGGCCGCGGGCGAATGCCGAGTTTCCTCGTAATCGCGATCAGCAAAGATAAGAGCACCCGGAGCGCCGCCAGGCGCAAAGTATGCGGCGTTCGCGCTGCCGTAATCGGGGAACTACCCTCTCAACTTTTCTGGTCGTGCACTTTCAGATCCGCACCGATCCGCTTGCAAAATCGTGGTTCATCAGGTACAGCTCTTATTGCAGTGGAATCAGGCGAAAAGGGAAAACCAAGCTCGGAGGAGTAGCCATGGCTTCTGCGGTTCGTCGCGTTGTCACGGGGAAAGATCCTACCGGCAAAGCAATCGTGACGATTGACGCCCCGGCTACCAATGTCCATGGCCGCCCGGAGACGGGAGTCACGAACACTCTTCTTTGGGTAACCGATGGCGCGCCCGCCGACCTTGCGGATGCAACCGACGCCGGGGCTCGGAAGATTGGCATCATTCCACCAGCGAAGGGCACAATCTTCAGGATCGTCGAGTTTGCTCCCGAAAAAAGCCTCACCAGTGATTATGAAACTCGGCTACGCCTCATTCGTGGCCTCGGCCTTGCGCCGGAGGGCCCCTCGCGCGAACATCCCCGGGACCCTGGCATGCACCGGACCAAAACAATCGATTATGCCGTCATCTTGTCGGGAGAAATCGATCTGCTGATGGACGACACAGACGTTCATCTCCAGGCCGGCGACGTTGTTGTCCAGCGCGGCACGAACCATGGTTGGGTCAACCGTGGCGAGCAGCCCTGCAGAATTGCTTTCATCTTGATCGACGCGAGAGATTAATTCGTGGCTCTCGGCTCCTTGGAGCGATAAGACACCCGCTGGGATTTCTCGGAACTGGGGACTTCAGATGTTTTCGACAAGCTGGCAAACCTCGCCCCGCAGATACGAAATAGTGGTTGAACGCGATGTCGCTATTCCTGTCCGAGAAGGTGTCAGTCTTGATTCCGACATCTTCCGGCCGAAGGCGGAAGGCAAGTTCCCGGCCTTGCTCGCGGTCCATGCCTATCCGAAAGCAACGCAGTCCATGGAAATGATGCCCATCGCCTTTTCCTATGCACGCGGCTTTATCGAAGCGGGCGATTTCAATTTCTACGTGCGGCGTGGTTACGTTTTCCTGATCATCAATATCACCGGCACCCATAGATCCGGCGGGATTTTCGGGAATATCGATCCGCAATCGATTGACGATGTGTGCGCCGCAATTGACTGGACTGCCCGGCAGCCATGGTGCGACGGGAATGTCGGTATGACCGGCGTGTCGCATTTTTCGCGAGTCTCAAAACGCGTTGCTGCGCTCAATCCGCCTCACTTGAAGGCGATTTTCTCCCCCTACGGTTGGACGGATATGTACCGCGATTGCTACTACCACGGCGGAATCCTCAATCACGGATGGATTGGCCACTGGATCCGAGCGAACAGTCCCTTTTTCCACACCCGGAACATCTTGCGCGAGGAATGGGGGGAACAGAAGTACTTATCGGCTATCGAATCCGCTCTCGGCGACCGCGAGATTTCCAGCATTCCATATCTGGCAGATGCGTTGCGCAATCCCGATGCTGGTGCCAATTCAATCGTCGTCGATCTGCTGCTCAACAATCTATGCAACGATTTTTATCGGGGCCGTTCGGTCGACTTTGGACAGGCCACCATTCCCGCCTATTTCGGAGGTGATTGGGGCCTCTACGGAATGCATTTGCCTGGGGACGTCCGAGCGTTCGAGAACTGGAAGGGCCCCAAAAAGATGACCATTGGTCCCCCCGTCTATCTTGACCGGCCGGTATACCAGTACGCCTACGAATCACTGCGGTGGTTTGATCACTGGCTCAAAGGCATCAACACCGGAATTATGGACGAAGCGCCTCTCCAGCTGTTCATGCTCGGCTCGAACGAATGGAAATCGGCCCACCAGTGGCCCTTGCCGGAGACGAAGTGGACGCCGTTTTATCTGCATGCGAATGGCCTGCTAAGCGAGCATGAATTCTGGCCCCAGGAGGGCTTCTCCACGTATGAGGATTCGCCTTTTCGCCATGGTGAGTTGCGATTCAAGACCCCTCCCATGGTGGAGAACACCGAGATCTGTGGCCCCATGGTGCTGAATCTCTACGCATCGTCAACCGATACCGACCTGCTGTGGTTTGTTTCATTGCTTCATCTCGACGCTCGGGGGAATGAAACTCTCTTAACGCGTGGGTGGCTGCGCGGTTCGCAACGCTCGGTTGACGCGAACGCCTCGAAACCCTGGCAACCCGTGCATCTGCACATCAAGCGCGAGCCTCTTGAGCCAAACAAAATCTACGAATTCAATATCGAGATCCGCCCCTATGGCATTCTGCTCCGGGCCGGAGAGCGTTTGGCAGTGCGCATCAAGAGCGCGGATGACGATTTGCCCCAAACCTCTCTCGAAGCGGTTGCCGTCGGTCACCTGTCGCGAAGGGCCGGATCTCACGTGACCGTGCAGCACAATGCTGAATTCCCCTCCCATCTGTTGCTTCCGATCACCAAGGGTAATCGCGTCGGAACCTTTATCTCCGGCGGAACGCTGCCGCCGTTCCAGAGGTCCTAATGCTTCGGGAGCTCGCCGGGAAACGTTGGCACGCAGACAGTCCAAGTAAATATCATGAAAACGCTTTGGCGCTAGCCGTTGGTCAAGCATTTCTACCGTTTCGGCTATCATTCTCTGGGTGATGGCCCACCCGGGCATCTCACAGGACACGGTTCTGGTGCGGGGTCTGTATTATCTGCAATTTGGCTTCGGCGGTCCGGGCTACACCGTCCCGTTTGGTCTCTTGCTGGCCGGAGTATCCATGACCGCTTCGTTTGGGAAGCTGCTGCCGAAGTGGATTATCGTCCTGGGACTGCTCTTAGCAATTACAGCGGAACTGAGTTGGATGAAGCTGGTCATCCCGAAGCCAATCACACTGATCCCGCTGACAAGGTTCGTGGGCTTCATCTGGCTTATCGCCGCAGGATTCTGTCTGCCGAAAAAGCATCGCTTCCGCTAAAGCAGTGCCAGAGGGCTTGGCTTCCAACCGCGCACAATAGGAAGCGGACCAGCCGGGTTTCACACGACTCCTCGTGTTCGGCCACGCAACCTACCATGAGGCCGCGTGGTGTGACGGGAACGAATATGAAGCGAACTTAGCTCGGGCGTGTTCGGAAACACTTGACAGGCAGGTATGCCTGCCACGAGAGTTGTACGCCCCGAGTTCGCAGCAACACAAAGCAGGTTCCTAGGGGACGATCGCCGCGACTTCGTTCGAATATCCGCTTTCCTCGTTGCTTGAGTTCACCGACGTCACCACGTAATAGCGGGTTTGTGCGGCCTCGATTCCTGAGTCATCATAGCTTGCCGTCGGGGTCGGGTTGGCAGTCAGTCTGGTGTATTGGCTGCCCGACACGGTGGTGAAATACACGTTATAACCGATTACCGCCGAGGTGCTTGTCGACCAGGACAAGCTAACCGTATGTGCCACCGAAGCAGCAACGGCCTGGCCCGATAGTGCAATCACCTGCGCCCCGCTGGTGGCATTGCTGCTGACGGTGACGCTTCCGGTTGCATTTCCGCTGGCCGCGGGAGCAAACATGACGCTCAAAGTGGCCGATTGACCCGGGGCTAGAATCGTCCCCACCGGTATACCGCTCGCATTGAAGCCTGCACCGGAAACCGCTACATTCGAAACCGTCACATTCGCGGTTCCGGCATTTCTAATCGTTGCAGTTCGCGTGCTGCTGCTCGAGATGTTCACGCTGCCGAAACTCAGGCTCGTGGAACTGGTATTCAGGATCAAAGTACCGCCCTTGACGGTCAACAAAGCTGCACTGCTGGTTGCACTACCAGCGCTATTGGCCAAGACAACGCTAAACTGTGAACCGCTGTCTGCAGCGGTGGTTGCCGAAGTCTTGTAGGACGAGGAAGTTGCGCCACTGATCGCTGCTCCGTTCTTCATCCACTGGTAGCTGAGCGGCGCGCTGCCAGTCTCGGCGACCGAGAATGTTGCCGACTGCCCGACACTGACCGTCTGGCTGGCCGGCTGCGTGGTGATGACAGGCGCCACGGCAGTGTTCGGAATCGTCGGATTCGAGCTGGCGCTGAAGAAGATACCGCTGACGACCGCATTGGGACCGCCGGTTGAGGTCACGTCAATGGTGACGTGCCCACGAATATTCCAAATAAGATAAATACCGGATGAGAAGCTCGAGACTTTGCGACTGTCCAGCACGGCGCCCGAATTGGCATCCACAATCTGGATGGTTTCCGAGCGTGACCTGAGATCCCAATCGACGGCGTACAGAGCGATCTGGTGGGAGTTGGCGTCAGTCAGATTCACATCGAAATTGAAGGTCGCGTTGTTGTACCAGGTCGTGGCCATTCGCCCGGAGCTGTTGCCAGACAGCAAGGCTCGCGAATCGGTCGTGTTTCCAGTCCAAGTCCACTTGGATGGATTTTGAACGGCAAAGGAGGTATAGGTCGGCATCATTTGCGCGTTGCTGGCGATCGAATATCCGTCGCTGCCATACTTTCCTTGCCAGTTTCCTTCCGTGGTTGGGTCGACGGACGCGAAATTCACAGTGGCGGCGTTCGGAACCGTCGGACTAGAAGGAGCGCTGAAGAAGATGCCGCTGACCACCGCATTGGGACCGCCGGCCGAGGTCACGTTGATGGTGACGTGTCCGCTGATGTTCCAAATAATGTAAGTACCCGAGGTGAAGCTAGAGATGCTGCGTACATTCAGCACGGCGCCAGTCTTAGCATCGACAATCTGGATGGTCTCCGAGCGTGACCGGAGATCCCAATCGACGGCGTAGAGAGCGATCTGGTGGGGCTTGCCGTCAGTCAGATTCACATCGAAACTGAAGGTCGCGTTGTTGTACCAGGTCGTGGCCATTCGCCCGGAGCTGTTGCCAGACAGCAAGGCTCGCGAATCGGTCGTGTCCCCGGTCCAAGTCCACTTGGATGGATTCTGAGCGGCAAAGGACGCATACGTCGGTATCATTTGCGCGTTGCTGGCGATTGAATATCCGTCCCTGCCGTACTTTCCTTGCCAGTTTCCCTGTGAAATCTTATCGAAGCCAATGAAGCTAGCGGCTGCGGCTGCGGTTGCCGGGATCGATTGAGCGTTGGCGTTTGCAACGCCGGCGAAGAATAGGACTGCAAGCGATAAGGTGATGCGGATCAGCAAAGGTGCTTTTCTTAGAAGGTTGTGCGTGCCCATGACCTGATACTACGGGTCCAGAAACATCCCGGTCGACTGTCCGAAGTAACAGTTTTGGTACAAGAAAAGTAGTACCAGGGAAGGTTTGCTAGAGCGCAAAGGGGGCTCCCGAGCAGGCCATGTCATCGCGAATCCTGGCCGGCTTTTCTAGGCTTGCTCTTTGCCGAAAGAATCTGCGCTGCGTCTTTATCTAGGTGTTTACTCCGAAACAGCCCGCATATTGACGACTTAACAAGAGTTTCGTAAGCTCCGGACGGAAAAAGACGAAAATCGCTGGGCACGGCGCAATAGTTGATTCGCCTCCTCGGGCGGATTGCTATATATTTGACGAACTCGGCAAGCCGGATCCGCCGGAACTGGCCGTGAGCGCAAAACCTCCGAGCAAGGGAGGAAGATTGTGAAACCGGTTTGGATCATCGCATTCACCCTGATTGCGACATCGAGTTTTGGACAGGCCTCCTCGGGATCTCTTCCGCCTACCGCGACCATGAAGCAACTTATGCTGGACCTGATTCACCCAGCCTCCAATGACATTTTATTTCTCATTTATCGGGGTGGCCCCAAGGATGAAAGCGAGTGGGCGACGGTGCGGCGCAACGCACTGACCCTGGCGGAATCTGGAAACTCGCTGATGATGCCCGGCCGCGCGAGAGATGAAGCTGACTGGACCAAGGACGTGAGAATGCTGGTTGACGCCGGAACTGCCGCTTACAAAGCCGCGGAGGCGAAAAACGTCCAAGCGCTCGCTGCGGTCGCGGGACCGCTCGATGCATCCTGTACCAGCTGTCACCGGCAGTATCGCCCGAACGTGTTTCCCCGACAGGGAGGATCAAAATGATTTATTCGCGCAGGCATTTTCTAAAGGCCGCCGGCTCGGGTGTCGCCCTCACCGTCATCGGAGGAGAAGCAGTTTTTCTCTCAGCCGCTGCTCCTGTGGCTCTTGCGGCGCCGATGACCAAGGAGAAAGCGACGTTTTTCATCAATGGCCAGCCTCATGCCGTGGAATATGAAGCTCGCACGACATTGTGGGAAGTCATTGCCGTGCAGTTGGGTCTGGTGGGAACCAACCGTAGCTGCAATCGTGCCAGCTGCGGCGCGTGCAGCGTGCTGGTTGACGGGACACCGCTCTATTCCTGCCACACCTTAGCAACCGAAGCTGCCGGGAAAAAGATACTCACGATCGAAGGCGTGGGGGATGAGAAGAACCTGCACCCGCTGCAACGCGTCGGCTACACGCTCATGGCGGCCGATTGCGGTTTCTGCACCGCCGGTTGGGTTGTCACCGCCAAGGGGCTGCTCGATAAGAACCTCGATCCGAGCGAGGAAGAAGTGAAGGCAGCCTTGGCCGGACACATCTGTCGGTGCGCAGCCTATCCCAACATAATCCGCGCGGTAAGAGAATCGGCGGCGGTGTTGCGCGGGAGCAAGACGGCCGTGGAACCTGAACCGGATTCGGTCATTCAGATCAAGATGCCGATGGTGAGGAATTATTCGACAAGCGGTGGTCACCTGCCGGGGGATGAAGTTGTGGAGGGACTCAGTAAGACCGTCATTAAGAAGTGGCAGGGATACCCGCCGGAAAACCTTAAACTATTGGGCAAGCCCCTGCCTCCTCTAGCGGAGGTTGCCATGCCGAGATTCACCGGCAAGGCGCAGTATGCCACCCGCGTTTGGTTCCCCGATCTGCTGTATGTGACCTTTCTCACCTCACCGCACCCACATGCCCGAATCAAAGACGTGGATACTGCCGCTGCGGAAAAAATGCCTGGCGTCCACCACATCCTTACCTACAAGAACGCACCGAAATTGCAGCGTCCCACGGCGGGACGGATCTTACCCGAGCCGCTGCCCCAAGAATTGAACCTGCAGGGAGAGGCGGTCGCAATTGTAGCTGCGGAGACCGAAAACCTCGCCGAGGATGCCGCGAGCGCGATCCAAGTGGACTATGAGGTCCTCCCCTTCGCGTCCACGCTCAAGGACAGCATGGCACCGGGCGCGCCTGATCTTGGTCATGGAAAGGGTAACCTGATCCGGCACCCGGGTTCGCCCAAGGACTTCCCGCATGCCACCTGGGCCCAACAGCACGGAGACATCGAACAAGGATTTGCCGAAGCCGACGTCGTCAAGGAGTTCACCTACCGCTTTACCGGAGGGGTCTCGGTTCCGATGCAGCCGAGTGGCAGCGTAGCCAAATGGAACGGAGACCGGTTGACGATCTGGGGCATGGGCCAAGGTATCTATCCACCGCGTGCGGCGCTGGCTGCCGCACTGGGCATCGATGTGTCAAAGGTTCGATTCATCAACAAGTGGAATGGCTCGACTTTCGGCGCGGCGCGCATGTCCGCGGAGCGATTTTATCCGCTGATCGCCCATTTGGCGAAAGTTACCGGCCGGCCCGTCAAGGTCATGTTGCCCAAGGATCAAGAACTGGCGCAACTACAGATCAAGCCCGAGACCATCACCAATTTTCGGGTGGGAGTCAAGAAAGACGGCCGTATCGTGGCCATAAGTCACGAGGTATTCGTTAGTATTGGCGACTTGGATTTCGGTGTGCACGCCGACGGCCCGGGCAACGCCTATAACCAGTTGGAGCTATATACCTCCCAGGTTCCTCACTGGCAGTCGACTTGGTGCGCCTACCGGACAAACACGCAGCGTCCCGGACCTTCGCGTAGCCACATCCAGCAGGAGACCAAGTGGTCGTGGGAAAACATGATGGATGAGATGGCGGACATTTGCGGGATCGATCCGGTGCAGTACCGCTTGATGCACGTCAGGCGCCTTACACCGGCTGACACCGATCGGCGCTATGAAACGATGGCCACCTTCGAGGTGCTGCAAGAGGGGGCTAAAGCCTTTGGATGGGACAAGCGGAATCCGGTTGCGGGAGGTACGCCGGGCAGATTCAAACACGGATTTGGCCTCGGCATGTCCCAGCATCATGGCGGACAGATGGGTTACCACGAAGGCGAGGAAGCCTACGCCAAGTTGGCGGCCGAGCAGGGCGCGACCATCTTCAGCAGCGAACTGGACCTGACCGCCGACGGTACGGTGACGATGAAGATCGCCCTACCTGACAGCGGATCCAATCACGCAACCGCCCTGGCGCACCTTGTGGCGGAGATGCTGGGGTTCACTACGCGCGATCATGTTCGAGTGGCCTGGGGCGATTCCGACCTTGCACCTCTGAGCGACGAGTGGGCCGGCGGCCGCACCATCACCTTGCAAGGAGCGGCTATTTGCAGCGCAGCGGACAAACTGAGACGGGATCTCTTGGCGCGGGCCGCAAACCTGCTGATGACCGATGCCGCCCAGCTTCAAATGCGCGATGGGATCATCTCCTCGACCGCAGATCCCCACAAGAACACCAGCTTCGCTGCGCTGGCCAAGGCCAACAACGGCTTGATCCGTCAAACGGGCCGTGGCGTTACCGGTGGAGAGCGCACGGCATTGAATAAGGGGGTAGGAACGTGCTTCGTCGAAGTCGAGGTGGACACCTGGACGGGCAATTGGCGCTTCGTCCGAGCGGTGTACGCGCACGACACCGGGCTGGTCATCAATCCGCTGGTGGCCGAATCCGACATGGTCGGATCACTCGTGGAGAGCACCCAGGTAGCTACCGAGCCGATTCCGTGGGACCGCGAATTTCCCGGTACGCGCCACTGTAGCGTTGGTTACCTGTCCTACCGGCTTCCCACCATCATGGACATCCCCAAGTCGACGCAAGTCTACATCGACAGCTTAGAGCCTCGTTGGTTCTATGGGGTGAAAAGTTTCAGCGAGACCAGCATCGGGGCCGTGCCCGGAGCAATTTCCAATGCCATCTACAACGCGTGCGGAGTAAGGATTCGAGAGCATCCGATTACCCGAGAAAAGATCATGGCGGGCCTGACAGCGCAAAGGAGCAGGGCATGAAAAACATATCGGTCTACCGCCCCACCAGCATCGAGGAAGCGATTCAAATTCTGTCGCGGCATGGAACCGAAGCGGGGGTCTACGCCGGCGGCACCGACCTGCTAATTCGCCTGAAAAGCAGACTCGCGCAGGCGCCGAGCTATCTGGTCGATATCAAGAAGATCGATAACCTGCGCTATATCAAGGAAGATTCTCAGGGAGGCGTACAGATTGGCGCCGCGACCAAAATCGCTGAGATCGCGGACTCTGATTTATTGAAGAAGAAGTATCCGATGTTCGTGCAAGCCGTCAACATGATCTCTTCGCCGGAACTGCGCAACGCCTCAACGCTCGGCGGAGACTTGTTGCAAGAGGTCTGGTGCCAGTATCTGCGCGGAGGCTATTCTTGTTGGAGAAACGGCGGGTACATTTGCTATGGCGCAATCGGCGACAACAGTTATTACCACTCGGCGATGGGAGGACGACTCTGCTATGCCGTCTATCCGGGAGACGCTGCGACGGCGCTGATTCCCTTCGATGCCAGGGTGAAGCTGGCCACCCCCGCCGGCGTCAAGGAACTGTCGGTTGAGCAACTGGTGCCCGGGGATATGATGGTCGATGGCAGACTCCAATCTCATGTGGTGCGCTACAATGAGATCCTCACCGAAGTATTCATCCCCCCGCCCAAACCCGGCGTGCGGGCCTCGTTCGAAAAGCTCAGACCGCGCGGCGTTTGGGACTTCGCCATGGCCTCGCTGGCCATGAGTCTCGAGCTTCGGGGGCAGAACATTGAGGACGCGCGGGTCGTCTTCGGTGGGATCGCAGGGAAGCCACTTCGAGAGACAACCGTTGAAAACTTCCTTAAAGGGAAGACGCTCAGCGCGGACTTGAGTGATCAGGCAGTGGCAGTTGCTCTTGCGAATGCAGCGCCGCTCAAGTACAACGCGACCAAGATTGACATGGCTAAGGGGCTTCTGGCCTCCGGTCTGGCGAAGTTGAGTGCAGCCGCACCGGCCGCATAGAAGCCGCGAATGCAAGCCATTGAGGCCATCCTATTCGACCCTGTCGGATGTCTTGCGGAATTTCCTTCTGCTCCGTTTTTGGAAATTGCTTTTCGCTTATTTGGACGGGAAAGGAAACCGAGCCAATCCGGCAGCCGCTCCTACTGGCATTTGCTCAATTTGATCCAGTCGGCGAGCAAGAAACTGGACGAATCTGAGAGACAACTGGTAGAGGCTCTGGAACTTCAAGCGGTCGGCAGCGCTAGCGCCTACGAAGACGTCGTGCCGGCGCTCTCCGACCTAAGGGCGATGAACGTTAAGCTCTTCATAGCGTCGTCGCTTTCGGGTGCCGCGATAACCCAGTTTTTAGATCGGAATTCCTTGAAGGGGTTCTTCTCCGCAGTCTGGAGCAGAGACAACGCGGGAGGAACCAAAGCTGCACCTCTTCAAGCGGCTATTGCCGGTGCATCTCTCCAACCAAAGCAGGGGATGTTTCTGGCGGACACCTTAGAGGGTCTGCGGATAGCGCAGGCTGTGGGCCTCCAATCTGTTCTGATGATGAATGATCCTGACGAGGCCCGGCGGTTGGCCATGCACAATCCCTCAGGAGGAATTGTTTCCCTCCACGAGCTGCCTGATTTTATTCGACTGGTAGCGGCTGAAAACTCGACCCAGTCAACTGCCATGAAGAATCTCGACCGAAACAGGTCAGATAAAGGAGCTTTCACCCGAGGCGACCAGGATGCGCCGTAGCGGGAGGAAAATACCGCGTGCACGGCGGCGATTTAGGTTGGCGGCTGGAGCCTTTCTAGCGTGGTCGGTCGGTGTGATCGTTCCGGCGACGGCGCAACAAAACGATGCGCCCTTACCGGCGCCGACCCGATATATTCGCGGTCTTGGACCGTTTTCAATCGATAGGCATCAGTTTACCGTGAAATTGAACGTGATTTGCTACAAGGAGTCGCAGCACGAGGGACTGTGCAATGAGGACGACGACGAAACGGTAGCGTCCCTGAAGATTGAAGACGAAAACGGGAAGAGTCGTTTTAGCAAGGCCTTTCCTGTGTCACTGGTGCACAAGCGCGGAAGGCATCTGGTAGATGCGACGCTGCTTGAGGGTCGTGAGCATCAAGCTCTTGAACTCATCTACGAAGATCTCCCCTCGCCACCTAGAACCGGTGAATCCATCCAGCTTTTCGGCCTACTGAACGGGACTCTCGAACCATTCGATCGGGAACCTCTCCTGCTTCATGGTGGACTTGCCGATCTGCCACCCGGGCAGTCGAAGGGTTCCCAACGTTTGCTTGAGAATGACACCTTGGGAATTTATGCGCTCACGAACTATTTCTACATCCTGATTCCGGTCCGAGTGAACTGGAAAGACTTCCGCCTGGAAGAACAGGGTTCCGGTGATTTCAGCGTGGCTGACCGACCGCCTTACCAGATACGCCCAGATATTGGATCGGAACGGCTCATCCACCTCTATTCGTCGCCTGACAAGGCTACCAAGCCGGGGGCCGTGAACCTCACGCCGCAGTCGCGGGTCGAACTATTGCAGGCTCGGTTCAGTGCCGCTCCCCCGGCCGAACACGCTTCGGCCAACGATACCTGGTTGAAAATTAGGATTGACGGCCAGGAAGGATGGATACTGGGAGTGGACGACTACACCGCCCTGGGACTCAGCTTTGCGGAGTGAAGATGGCGCGGCGCGGATCGCAGCGCGCAAGAACCCTGCTTCGCAAAAGCGCGCCTGCTCGCCGCATCCCGCAGAAGCGAAGAACTTTAATTTGAACGATCCTCGCTGCCAGACTCACCCTCGGCACAATCGAACCTATTTCCCAAAGCACGCAGCGAGGCGACTTGCTCGCTACTTCCAGGCCGAATAGACCGGCCTGCCCACCAGAAAATCAGGGTTCGCGCCTTTCCTCGGGCGGAACTTCTCGGCGCGTCCGTTCGAGACCTCAGCCAGGTAGAGATTTCCCTCCTGGTCGACACTGATTTGATGCACGCCCCAGATCGCGCCGGGCCAATCCCCGATGCTTCCCCAGGAATAGAGAAAATGTCCTTCCAGGTCATACTTCAGCATCTTACCGGTGACTGCGTCTCCTGCCCAGAAATAGCGGTCTGCTCCCAGGTAGGTGGAATAAACCGAGGAAATGGGGCCGAATGACCACTCGTCAAGAAATTTCCCATTCTCATCGAAGACCTGCGTACGTCGATTGGCGCGATCGTTTACGTAGACCCTGCGCGTAACCGGGTCGACCACAATGCCGTGGACCGAATTGAAATAGCCGGGGCGGGTTTCGTTCGGCGGATCGCCTTTCTGGCCCCAGGCCATGAGATATTGTCCATTCCTGTCAAATTTCACCACGCGGGTGTTGTCGTAGCCGTCGGCCAAGAACATCGTTCCGTCCGGCAGCCAGGCCAGATAAGTCGGCCTCCCCAAATGTTTATCATCCTCGCCAGCGACGTCAGGCGTGCCGATCGTTTGCAACAATTCTTTGCCATCATGAGTGAATCTGAAAATGGCCTGTTTGCCATCATCAACCACCCAGACACTTTTTTCAGGATCGTAGGGATTGATATAAACCGCGTGCGGGTGCTTGAACAGCGAATCCCATTGCGTCCACGCTTCGACGATATCTCCGCCCGAGTTCACGATCACCAGGCAATGTTCCCATCGGCGGTCGACTCCAAGCTCGTCGCGCACGTGCTCCCCACCGATCCTGCGGAAGGGAAGCCCCGGAACGGGATATTCAAGACTCGGTCCGTAAACCTTCGTTTCCGGTCTCTTCATCGCCGGAACTTCCCCCTGCTCCAGGATAAAGACGCGTTCAGGGCTCTCGGCGAAAATGCCAGAGACCGTTCCCCAGGTCCACTTCTCATGGCCCGGGAGTTTCTCGAGTGGCTTGGGCCAGTTGGCTACGAGCTCATAAGGTCCGTATACATCCTGACCACCCTTTCGGCCGGCGACAGCAGCAATTTGTGTTTCAGACTTGCCCTTGCCGGCGACCGGTAACGATCGCAGGGCCAGGAACGACAGAGCCGGCAGAACGGTCGCGATGGCTAGCTTCAATGTCGGTCCACTCATCATCTTCCCCCCTTTATTGCTCGGTAGCCGCACAGGTCAGGAAGGTAGCGCCTCCCCAAATTGGACAGGGCACGGAAATGAATCAGTAGTAGGCGCCCATCGTTTTGATCTTCGCTACATCGGGGTACAACACGCCGATGGCCTTCACTTCAGCCGAACGCGCCGAATACCAGATCGAGCCGTCTTTGGTAACCTCCAGCTTCGGCATGTCGGTGACCTGCACGCTCGGATAGTAGGTGAACTTTTTCGTTGCCCGGTCGAACTTGACGATCGCCCCTCCTTGGCCGGAGTCGCTGATCCAGAGATTGTCCTCCCGGTCGGGCTGAACATCATAGCCACTTGAATAAGCGACAGGAAAATTGTATTCAACAATTTTCGCTGACTGTGGCTCGATGCGTCCTAGTTTTCCGCCATCCCTGGCATACCAAGCAATGCCTTTGGAATCTACCGACATGCGCTTAACGGTGCAGGGCGGATTCGGCAGAGCATATTCGGAGAACTTTTCCGCCTGCGTATCAAACTTCGCAACTTTGCAGCGGAACCATTCCGCCACCCAGATGTTGTCCTTGTTATCCACAAAGGCCCCATAAGGAAAGGAATGAGCCGTGGGAACGCTAAACTTTGAGATTTCCTGCGTCTGGCGATCCCATTTCGCGAGCTGGTCGGTATAGCTCAGCGTCATCCAGACGTTCTGCTTTGAATCCACGACCGGCGTGTGCCCATGACTCTCGTGCCTGGTATCCTTGCCAACGCCAGTTCCCGGCAGGGGGACGTAGCTATCTTTGTCATCAAAATAATAAAGCTTCATCTCGCCGGTCTTGGTGTCGACGCGCCCAAAGGCAGTCTCTCCTGCAAACCACAAATCTCCGGCGGCATCAAGCGTCATCCCGTGCGGCAGCGCGTTGGGGTCCGGAATCGGATAGGACTTCCACGCTCCTGTGCGCGGGTCCAACTTGTCGATGCTCGGACGGCCTGCTGCGCGATTCACCACCCAGACATTGCCATCGCGGTCAAAGTGTTCGTCGTGAATCGGGCTGCCGTATTCCTTCGGGATGTCGTACTCGACATACATCGCTTTTGCGAGCGCCGGTTCATCGACGGGCATTTCCGGAACTTCCAGCCGCCGAGGATCACTGTCGGGCCCGAAATATTTAACGAGGTATTTCAGGAGATCCTTGCGGTCCATGGCGCTGAAAGCGCTTGGCAGAATACGACTTTTTATCAATCCGTTCGGATCGCTCATCAAATCGATGGCCTCATTCCACTGCGAGGCATCCCACTGGTGGCTCGGGATGAAATCTGGCCCATGACATACCATGCAGGTCTTCTCAACCAAGGGCCTTCCCGGACCGGGAGGATACAATCGCTCGTAGGAAGCAGATTGTTTATCCGCTTCGCCGTTAAACCCAGGATGCACTCCCACGATCGAGCGAACCGGCGCTTCCCGCAGCCTAAAGTCCGCGGTCTTCGCATCTCCCGCAGCAATACCGATTGCTTGCACCTCTGCTGCAAAGCCATTTTTCCTGACGGTCAGCTAGTAGTTGCCCGGAAGCAGGTTCGCCACTTTGTATCGGCCTCCGGCCGTGTACACCATATAGACGATATTTTTGTCCACGTTTTTCGCATAGACCTGTGCACCCTGGAACTGTTTCGGCGCCTCCACTTTTCCCGAAATCGTCCCCATGTCGGTTGTCAAGCTGGCTGCTGCTCGAGATTCCCCGGTCCCGCTGTGTGCATTGAGTTGGACGCTGGGGAAGACGAACCCTGCACTCAGTACTGCGGCGATCATGGGGAGTGAACGTGTCCTGGTCATAATGCTTCTCCTCAATTGCAATTCGAGGCGCTGCCGCATATCACGGGCGGGCTTCGCAGCGACAGTGCTTCTATATCATTTAGCGGCTCGTTGAAAGAACTGAATTCTGTCAGCCCTCGCCAGGGGCGCCGCCAGACCAGGCATGTTAAACTTTCGGGTGCTTGAGAATTTGAGCACCGCGCGATTGGAACGCAACCGAATACTCAAGTGATTACGTTTCCGGCCCCAAGATGGTCCAACAGAATCCTGATCCTCGCAGTGCTGGGCGTCTTCTTTTTCACACTGCTCCCTTTTTACTTTGATTTTCATGCCCAGCTGCCCGCAGGACGGTCTGCCCTCCTGCTTGCGGGTTGGGGGAAGGAGCCGACTCGACTGGGTGCTTTTCTGAATGTCCTTCTTTTTATTCCCTTCGGATTTGGAATTTCCGAGAAGTTTATGGAAAAAGGTACGTCGCGGCTGGCAACACTGACGTGGGCACTGGCCTTGGGAGGGCTGCTTTCCTATAGCGTTGAGTTCCTGCAGATCTATGTGCCGTCCCGGGATTCGGGTTGGGGCGATGTCATTCCCAATACCTTGGGTTCCGTGGTTGGATTTCTCCTATTTGACCTCTGCGGCCTGGCGACTCTGCGGGTTTTGTCAAAAAGCGAATCGGTATTAGGCAAGCTACTTGCCTGGCCGAGGTCTGCCGCGATCATCTCTACCTTTTTCGCCTTGTGGATGGCAGTTTCAATTCCCCTACAGATGCAAACACGTTTTGGAAATTGGGCAGCGGCGCCGCTGCTTTTGGTGGGTCATGAGCCCTCCGGCGAATACGGCTCCGCCTGGGATGGAGAGGTATTCAGTCTGCAGATGTGGAACCGGCCTCTCGACCAAGTGGCCGTGCGAAAATTGGCGTCCGGACAAAATTTGCGCCTGGTTCCCTGGGGGCTTCTCGCAGCCTACGATTTGTCGGTCCCGCCACCCTGGCGCGACCAGGTAAATGCTCTCCCTGAACTTTCCTTGGGTCCCGATACTGAGGAGAGACAATTTCTCGCAAATGCGGCACCTACAACCGTCTCCTTAGATGGCAGCTCCTGGCTGACCTCCAGTGTCCCTGTACCGCATTTGATCCAAGAGCTTCAGAGAAGCAATCAACTTGCGATTCGCGTTGTTTGCCGGCCGCGAACCGTACACGGGGCGACAGCCCCGATTGTTTCGCTTTCAGAACTGTCAGGTACCGCTGATCTCGAGTTGGTGCAAGACCACGCGGATCTGATTTTTGTGCTTCGGAATTGGCTTTCGACAAATCGGTACTTGCTCAGCTGGCGAATCGGAAGCGTCTTTAGACCACATCGGACCGAGGACATGGTCTTTTCATACGACGGAACTACAGCCTCGTTCTACCTGAACGGCCACTCTGCTTCACATTCCTATCGACTGGGTCCTGGTGCCGCTTTAGCGCGATACTTCCGTCGTGTGAAAACGTGGGAACTGGACGGATACAGCTATGTCTACTATTTTTTGATTTTCTTTATCGGGGGAATTCTTACAGGGATTGCCGCACGGGGCTTCGATCATAAGATGGGCGTTGCTTTCGGTCTTCTCGCCTCGTTGATCCCCGCGTCTGTTCTGGACGCCATTCTCGCTGCGGTGAGCGGGCGTCGCACGTCCGCGGCACTGATCACGCTTGGCGTAGCCCTCGCGATCGGCGGGAGCCTGTGGATCAATGCCGACCGCCAAGTCACATTACGGTCAGAGTCCCAGATAGAGTGATGCGGATCGCGAGCGCTGAGGGAGGAGCGCCAATCCGCGAAACTGTCGTTCGGTCACCGCGATCAGCTGTTCCAAGCAAGGGACTCCCGCAAAAACAATCTTCCACGGCGCGCCCGGCAACTGGCAAACGAAGCCTTCTCAGACCATAGAGGTCGCAGGAAGGGAACCCTGATCGAGCGACCCCGCATAAAGCTGTCAGGGATTGCTCGGCGAGAAGGATAGGGAGGCTTCTCGTTGGGCATGCTGTCAGTATAGGTATAGCGCCGAGCCTGCGGGCGAAATGTGGGCTATCTGTTGCGGTCCTGCGAGCCCCAGGATGTGAAACCATACCCGCTACGTAACATTGTTCTCCTTGCCTTCCTTCACGTAGGCAACCGAGGAGGCGATATGATTTCTGCTGTGAATGGATTTTTCCTTCGCCAAATGTGCGAACATCTGGATACCGAAGCCACCATCCAGGTCGTCGGTAATCCTTTTTTTCCAGGGTCGCCGTATGATTTGCGTGGTCAGGCGGCGCGTGATGCGGGGCTGGGTCATGATGTGGTCGGCAATTGTCCAGGCGCGAGCCAGGAGCTGATCCTTCGGCACGACTTCATTGACGAGTCCATATTCAAGAGCCTTGCGGGCGTTAATAGCCTGGCCCGTGAGCAATGCATAGGCCCCGCGCTTGACACCGAGCAACTCCATAAAACAACTATGAATGCCGTCTCCGGGAACCGAGCCGATGTCATAGTGAAGATCAAAAACCACGGCGTCTTCGCTGCAAATCGTGATGTCGCACATGAGGCACATTTCCGTATGAAACCCCGGGCCATTCAGAACTCCGATGGTTGGAATTTCCAGATCGTTGACCAGGGAGCTGACATTGATTCTGCCGTCCTTATAGGCGTATTCGTAGGCCCAGTGCGGCAGGTCTTCTTGTTCTAGTTTGAAACCTTCGGGATCCGCCTCCATCATAAAATCCTCGCCCGACCCGGTGAAGATCATGACCTCGTTTTCAGGATCCGCCCCAATCGTCTTAAAAAGCTGGCCGACGGAACGATGGTTTTCGACGCTCAACTGAATCGGTCCGCCCGCAGTGTGCGCTTGAGCCAGAATCACGCCGTCCCGGCGTCGTTCCAGTTTGTAATGTTGCTTAAAACGCTGTTGGTATTCCTCAAATTTGGGCGTGGCGACAAAATCCACTAAAGACATGTCCGATTCTCCTTTTTGTTTTTCTCGTGCCAACGGTGAATGCAACCGCTCTTCAGCTCGAACTCATTCCGCCAAGTCCCATAGATGCGATTGTCATAGCCTGCAGCATACCGACTCAATGCACCTGAGCCAAGGAAAGTTCGAATAATTGAAAGGATAGATCCTGCTGACGGGAACTCACACTGCTGTCTCCATTAGCTGAGAAACTTGGCTCGGCATCGCGAAAGACCGCGCCTAGTTCAAGCTTTGGAGCATCGTTTAGAGGGCAGGTGAAGCGATCCCAGAGTGCTGCTGTTGATAGAAATGCTGTCTAGATTCACCCCTGTGAAGTGTCGTGGATGCAGGAACCTGGAAATGTGCGGTTGGTTCTGCTGTCCAAAACTCCATCCAGTTAGGGAAGCTGCAGCGCCAACTGCTGTGACAGGGGCTTCTGGTATCGGCGGTGGAAGACCGCGGTAGACAAACAGTTGCCGGCAAAGTGCCGCGGTTTGCCGAGGCTGTGTTCATCAAATCCTTTCCTGAGAAAGGATTTGCACCAGCTCAGCTGACGGATCTTGGTCTACGACGTTTGCTTGACCGGGGAAGTCACCGTGGCCCAACGTTCCGCGATCTGCTCTCCCTCGAAGCGCCAGAGAACAAACCCATGGAACTGCATCTTCTTGCCCGATGCGGTGTCGGTCCAGCGCCAAACATTGCGGCACATCACTTTGTCCCCCTCGGCGATCATGTCTTCAATCGTCACGCGCAGATCTGGCATGGATTTGTACATTGCAATCATCATCTGTTCGTCGCCAGCCAGGTCGGTCGGTTTTCCGCCAGGTCCGTCATGGTCGTAGAAGTCCGCGGTCATGTTCTTGCGGATCACCGCGGCATTTCGGTTGTTGACGAAATCCTCGAAGTGGTCCCTGACAAATTTCTTCATCTGGTTCAAGCTCAGGTTGGTTGCCACGGTTAGCTCCTGGAGTAGACTCACCTAGACTGCCAACTGTTACCTAAATATTCAGTGACATTGCGAATTTTCCGTCTCACCGCCGAGCGAGCTGTTGGCTTCGGTGAATGTATCGAATCTAACTCACGGCGGATAATGTGGGAAGTACGCACAATTTGGTAAGCCGGGGGGCAGGATAAAAAAACCATTTCGGATGCCCGGTACAGGCCACTTCCAATGTCCTAGCCGGGAAGTGGAAGGTTTTGATCATCTGGCATCTATCGCGGGACCAGCGTCCCCTCCACGCGCTTCTTCACAGGCCGCACCAGCTGAGGAAGGCCACCTTCAAGCGGCCGCATCCGATGAGCGATGGGAGAAAACCTCCCGATGACGCTTGACCCCTCGGGAATCAACGTCGGCCCAAAACTGCCGATAGGTGACGAAACTGAGTACGGCTTCGTCACGGAATCGAGATCCTCGGGATGGTTCTGGATGAATCGGAAGATCGACGAGACGCGTCTGCCAGACGCTCGGCCAATGGCGGCATCCACGCCTCGCTCGAACTGATCCCCCTCTGCGTTTTCTTAAGGCCGGCTCAAGGAAACTTTGTGACCGGTTCCGCTCGCGAGCACCAGGTCTCCGGTAATCTGCTTGCCATCCTGAGACAGCGCGCCGAGAAAATTGGTGCCATCGGCACCGCTGGCCGTAATCGTCCCGCCGGGCGTAACCGCCAAGTTCTGAAGTTGATATTTGATGGCTCCGGAGGGATCGGCCACAGTGATCGTGCCGGTGGATGTGGAAGAAAAAGAGGCGCTGGCGTGCAACGAACGAGCATCAGCCATGCTGATGGTACCGCTCCAATCGCCTGTAATCGATTGGGAGGTGCCAGAGGCGACGGCAGTTTCGGCAGCCTTGGTTTCCTGAGCTCCCACCTTCTTCTCGTAGGCCAGGAAGCTGGCGTCATCTTCGCAGATATATTCGCCGATGTTCCAGTCGGGCTTCAGAATCAGCTTGCGTTGCGTTTTCAAGGGAATCGCGTAGGTTTTGGGGTCATCCAGAGTGATGTCGACCATCAAAGTGCTATGGTCGACGCGCTGCATGCGCTCGATGAGATGGAGAGCGTCGGAATGCGGATAGCCGCTGGCATCGAGCCAGGTTTTGTCGTTAAAACCAATCGAATCGACAACCAGGGTGTCGCCTTCCCATTTGCCGATGGAGTCGCCCATCCAGGTGGGGTTGGCATCCTTCGCGTGTGCGCGCCCATCGGTGAAAATCTGGCGGACGTAGTGGCCGTATTCGAAAAACATGATCACGCGGCCCGGCACCTGCAGGATTTCCATCGGGAAAGCGTGCGTGTAGATATTGGGCACACCGGGCGGGAGACAGCTATTGTTGGGGTCGTTGGAGTTGAGCGCGGTATATTGGCCGATCGGGTGGTTGGCCCGGAACTTCTCCTCGCCCCAGGGAGTCAAGGGAAGCGGCTTCAACGGCCGACCCTGCGGATCATTCCAGATGAGGCCAAAAATATTCACCGAGGACGGATACCACACTCCGGCAAGGTCGACGGCATGAGCCGCCCGCGGAGTCGCAATCCGCGTTTGCGCCAGCAGGCCCGTGGAAAAGGCGAGCAGCGCTGCACTGGCGAGCGAAATGATTGCGGGCGCTCTCATTTGGAGGAGTCCGGCGGCAGTATCGTTCCAGGAAGCTCATGACCATCGGGGAAGACCAGGCGTTTCACTTGCATGCCCTTTTCACCGTTCTTGGCGGGGTTGCCAATGAGGGTGACTTGATCGCCAGGTTTGAGCAGGTTTCTGCTCCAACCCCGGTGTATCAGAAGATTCGGGCTGGGAAGTTCGCCTACCCATTCGACCGTCTTGCCGCCATTGTCCTTCACGGTGAAACTGATCAACGTGTGCGGATTGACGAACTGAAAATCGGTGACGGTTGCCTGCATCGACACTACTCTGGTCATGTCATATTCCGAGGCCCCGTGGTGAGCGAGCAGGGGCAGTGAGACTAGGAGAGAAATGGCTGCGATAGATACCATTCGCATATTTTTGACGCGACCTCCATCGCTGGCTGGCAATTCGCGAAGCGCGATAGCCAATCCTGGCAAGGATTTTGTTGGCCAGCAGGAGCCACACAGCCGGTTACTGCATTTCCGGGCTCCAACGATAAACTGCCGCTATCCTATCACTCAACTGCAAATTAGCTAAGAAGTGATCAGCAGCAGAGAAGGCCCATGCGTCTTGGAGGAGCCAATGATGGGTGGAGATGATGCGCAGAGCAGATTCACATTGCCCCGGCCCGGCCTGCCAGCGGGTGGCCATCTGCAAACCAACCTAGTATCCGGGCCACGCGACAGCGACGATCCTGCACAGGCAGAGGCTGACGCTTGAGTGTGTCGAACCGTCCGGCTTCAGACCTAATCAGGCCTGCCAGAAGGGCATCGATCTGACGATCGGCACCTGAATGATTGTAAACTTCCTCAGGATTGGTCGACACGAGAGGGGGCGATTAAACCAGTGGTTCGAGATGCTCGAAATGTGAGGGCGCCTTCGGGCAACTGCATGTGTGCCGCTCATCGAGACAACTGAGTTGTGCCTAGCGACGCCCACACCAGGGGACAATGCCAGTGGGAAGTTCTATCTCAGGTTCCCCACATCGAGCATATTGACGCCATCATCCACCGCAGCGAAGCGGAAGCGATGAAGTGCCCTCCCCGGGAATACTCCACGATTTCGTTGACGTGATTCGTATCGAAATTCACGGCATCACCTTGCGCCGCAAGTAGATTCCCATTAGCAGCCAAGGCCGATCCTAGGCAAAATGTCGCGTGATTTCACTCAACCTTGCTGGCTAGACTCGATGATGTATCTGTTTAAGAACATATCGCTTGACCGCCCGCACGGGTCCCTGCTATCAAGCCTGAGTATGACTTTTTCCCGCAGAGTCTTGTTTGCAAGATGCGCTGGGAATGTTTTAGCAAGCGCAGTCCTTCCCAATTGGACAGAAATATCTTCGGCCGACGCCCAATTCCCGGTGCGCTTGGCCCCGCCCGTTGAGCCGGCTCGCTTAAACAGGAATGAAAACGCGTATGGCCTGTCTGAGAAAGCCGCTGCTGCAATACGATCTAGCGCGACGTTGGCCAGTCGTTATCCCGATCGTGAGCAGCAACTCCTAAAAGAAGCCATTGCCACATTCCACCATGTTGGCACCGAGCAGATTGTTCTGGGCGGCGGCTCGTCGGAACTTATGCGTGCTGCGGTCTGGTCGTTTGTCAGTCGAGGGAAAAAACTAATCCTAGCGTCCCCGACATTCGATGTCATTTCTCGAGAGGCGCACCGGCTGGGCATGGAAGTTGACGCGATTCCGCTCACTCGGGAATATTCACATGATCTTGGAAAAATGTTATCCCATGCGCGGGGGGCCAGTGGCTTGGTTTATATATGCAATCCGAATAATCCAACGGGAAGCCTAACACCGCGTAGTGAACTTGAATCGTTTGTCCGTGAACTTCCCTCCGATTTTTACGTTTTGATCGACGAGGCCTATCATCATTATGTGCCGAATACCCCGGCTTACGCGTCATTCATCGATAAACCTGCGGACGCTAAGCAGGTGATCGTCACTCGCACCTTCTCTAAGGTCGGCGGTCTGGCGGGTGAGCGAATTGGATACGCGGTAACCTCACCTGAAACGGCGCGGATGCTGCCCCTCGCTGAACTGGAATCCGCCGTCACTGTCTCCGCCGCCAGGGCCGCGATTGCTACTTTAGGGGACCGTGAATTCATCCACCGCTGTTCGCGGCTGAATGCGGACGATCGGCAGGAATTTCTCAATCAGGTAAATGCGCGTCATGGTCACGTGATTGATCCGCACGGTAACTTCGTGTTTATACACGCGGGGCGCCCCGCCAAGGAAGTCGTTGAGCATTTTGAAACAAACGGAATCCTGATCGGACCACCCGTCCCTGAAATGAACACACATGTCCGCGTCTCATTTGGCCTGCCCTCAGAAATGCAAGCGTTCTGGCGTGTTTGGGACCTATTGATCCCCGCTGGAACTATGCACATGTGACTCACCCTCGAGGGGACAAGCATGGTGGCAACGCCGCCTCTAGGGTTCGGCTGGCCCGGTTTCCCGAGAGCGTTTGCCTGAACCCAGGTCGGCCGCCAACCCGTATGACCCCAGAGCGAACGACTGGCAGGACCTTCCCCAAGCCGTCGCAGTGACAGTACTTTTGAGTGTTAAGGAATCAGTCTGAATCGGCATGTTCGGCAGGACAGCCCAGAACGTCGCCATCTTTCGCGCCAGTTTTCTGCTTTATTGCCGTTGCTTTTTATAGACCGCGGGTTAGTGTCCCCAGGCTGTTGAGAAGGAGTGTCACGGCCAGAAACCGTTCCTGTCGCGGCCGGGCAGGTCATAACTGAAGCCGCCAAGGTAGCCTCGGGCGGGCCTCCAAACACCACAGACGTAAATTCATTTCTCAAAGTAACAAGTTTTTTGCAGCTTAAGTCTGCTTGTATTCGGAAACCCCTGCAAATCGTTCGAGAAAGCCCAAATGTTAACGGTTGTTTACTTGCAATGCCCCTTGTTCCGTCTATTGGCTCTTAAAGAGAAGCGTCGCCGGAGAAAAAGTGAGTAGGCAACCTCGTCCTGAAAATCCTAGGAGTACTGTAGCTCGACTTCTTCGATTTGGCTCTTTGCTGATCTTTCTTGCCAGTGTCGGATTCGGACTGCAAGTACCGGCGATGGCGCAGGTGTCTAAGACCGGCCAATGGCAGACTCTTCCTTATACAACGCCAATCAATCCGGTGCATCTCGCTCTTCTCCGGACTGGCAAAGTTTTGATCGTGAGCGGTTCGGGGAATTATCCGCCCAACACCGACTACGAATCCGGCGTGTTGGATCCGGTGGCCGGAACGATCACCACGCAGCCGCTAAGTTGGGACATGTTTTGCAATGGCATGATTGCTCTCCCGGACGGACGGATTTTTGTCATGGGTGGCAATCTGCAATATGACCCCTTTTTCGGACAATTGAAAACCGCGGCATTTGATCCCGCGACCGGCCAGTTCAATGATCTGCAGGCGATGGCCCACGGCCGTTGGTACCCCACCCCGACGGTACTGTCAGATGGGTCGGTGATGGTCTTTTCAGGTCTCACTGAGAGCGGTGCCACGAATTCGGCCGTGGAGATTTACAACGTTGGCTCTGGATGGAGCCAACAGTACACGGCTCCTTGGAATCCTCCTCTCTATCCTCGCATGCACCTATTGCCCAACGGGACGGTTTTCAATTCGGGCCCAAGTACTGAGTCCAATATCTTTGACCCGGTTAGCAAGACCTGGCAGATGGATATTGCCTCGACAAACTTCGGTATCAGCCGCACCTATGGCAGTTCGGTTCTGTTGCCGCTCACCCCTGCCAACAATTACAAGCCTCGCGTCTTTCTCCTGGGAGGCGGCAGTCCAGCAACGAATACGACCGAAGTGATTGATTTGTCGGCAAGCTCACCCCAATGGGTGTGGGGCCCTGCGATGACACAGCCCCGCATCGAAATGAACGCAACCCTGCTACCCAATGGCACCATTCTGGCCGTCGGTGGTTCTACCAATGATGAGGATCTCAATACCGCCAGCATGAGCGCCGACCTCTTCAACGTCAATTCCCAGACGATTACCGTGAGTTCGGCAGGTGCTAATTCGTTTCCGCGTCTCTATCACTCTGTTGAACTGCTGCTCCCGGATGCGACCGTTCTCATCGCGGGAGGGAATCCCTCCCGCGGCACTTATGAACCTCGAATGGAGATTTATTCGCCTCCTTACCTCTTCAATTCTGATGGAACGCTGGCAAGTCGCCCGTCAATCACTAGCGTAACACCAGGGGAGATCGGATATGCGAGCACGTTTCAGCTGTCAACGCCTAACGCAGCTTCCATTTCATCGGTAGTTTTGATGCGCGATGGGTCTGTAACCCATGCCTTCGATATGGAGCAGCGCATGGTTGGCCTGAACTTTACAGTTCAGGGCACTACGCTAACCGTCACGAGCCCGCCGAACGGCAACATTGCGCCGCCCGGGTACTACATGCTTTTTGTCCTCAATTCCGCCGGTGTTCCGTCGGTCGCAAAGTTTGTGCAGCTTTCTCTGTCTCCAAACCATACCCCTCCGACAGGGACAATTATTAGCCCAGCTACGAACATCACGGTTGGTCTTAACCAGTCATTGAATTTTTCGGGCACGGCAACCGATCCTGGCGGCACCGTTACTTCTTATTCCTGGGTGTTCCCGGGCGGAAACCCCTCTGTCTCGAACTCATCCACGCCAGGCGCCGTAGTTTTCTCGGCTTTAGGTAGTTTTAACACCTCGCTCACAGTCACTGACAATTTTGGCCTCACGGACCCCAGTCCCGAGACTCGCACGATCACCGTGGTGCCGGCATTTTCTTTGTCAGTATCGCCAACTTCGCAGGTGATTTCGGCAGGTGGGAACGGCAACTATACGCTCGTAACGACGTCTGACAGTGGATTTACGGGAACGGTGACGTTTTCAGCCAGTGGCCTGCCACCCGGGGTCACAGTGACTTTTAACCCGCCGACGGCCACTTCGGGCTCAAGCAACGTGGGCGTGAGTGTTGGCCCAGGGGTATCAAACGGCACTTATCCATTCACGATTTCCGGAACCAGTGGGGGGCTTACTGAAACAACCAGCGCGACTCTGATCGTCTCACCGATTACCATCCAGCCCCCGAATGCGACTTTGCTGCAAGGACAGACCCAGCAGTTCACTGCCACGATACAGAACACAGGGAATCAGTCGGTAACTTGGTCTATTAGCCCGCCGCTTGGAAGTGTTTCGACGACCGGGCTGTACACAACTCCGGTAAACATTCTATCCAGTCAGCAAGTAACCCTGACGGCAACAGGAGTTGCTGACCCTAGTAAGTCAGCGACAGCAATAATCAATCTGACGCCTTCGCCCCTTGTTCCGCCGAGCGGTCTAGCCCTGTATTGGACATTCGATACGCCCGACGATGCAGGCGGAACTGCTCAGGACAAATCGGGCAACAACGGGAACGGAACCATTGTTGGAAGCCCTGTGCAGATAGTGGGGAAGCTGAACGAGGCGCTGAGTTTCAACGGGGCGAGCACGTCGGTGACGATGAATCCTGCCGATGGGGCCACCGCGTTTAACAACAGTGTCACGGTGGCGGCCTGGATCAAGACGACGGCCACCTCGGTGGAAGGGATCATATCGAAGTACAACGCGGCCGGCTATGGATGGGGATATTTGCTGCGGACAAACGCGAGTGGGACGGTGGAGTTACTGCTGGGTTGGGGAGACGTGGCTTCCGGTCCGGGACTAGCGACCGATACGACCAAAATCAATGACGGTCAATGGCACCACGTGGCGGCCGTGCTCACGCTGGGAGTTGGGGTGACGTTTTACATAGACGGTAACTATAGTTCGGCGACGGCGACAAACATCACCGCGGGAGGGGACAACGGGTCAAGTCTAGTAGTAGGGGTGAACCCGTACACCGGCTTTGGAAATTATTTCAACGGGAGCGTCGATGAGGTGCGGATTTACAACCGGGCGCTGAACGCGACCGAAGTGAACACGGTGTATCAAATCAGCGGAGCAACTCCCAGCGCGGTCCTGACCTCCATTGCGGTGACGCCCGCGACCCCTAGCCTGCCGCTTGGAGCGACACAGCCATTGACAGCTACGGGGATATATCAGGCCGGCAATACGCAGAACCTTACCTCCCAGGTGAGCTGGAGCTCAGCAACGCCAGCCGTGGCGACGATTAGCAGCGCAGGAGTAGTGACGGCAGTAGCGACGGGAAGCAGCACGGTCACAGCGACGCTCAACGGGGTGACCGGAAGTACGGTCGTGACTGTGCCAACTGCCACTTCGATCACTGTAACGCCAACTAATCCCTCCCTGGCGCCGGGTGGAACGCAGGCATTGACGGCAACCGCTAACTTTTTCGAAGGGCTGACCCAGAACGTCACCTCGCAGGTGGTATGGAACTCCGGGACTCCGAGTGTGGCGACAGTCACGAGCAGCGGCGTGGTAACCGGGGTGGCGACCGGAACGAGCACGATTACGGCGACTCTGAACGGAGTGACAGGAAGCACGGTTGTGACTGTTTCGGCGCCCAGCTCGATCACCGTGACGCCAGCAAATCCGACCGTAGTCCCGGGAGGGACTCAGGCGCTGACGGCGACGGCGAACTATTCTGGTGGCGGGACGCAGAACGTCACCGGGCAGGTGGTGTGGAGTTCCGGGACTCCGAGTGTGGCCACAGTCGGCAGCAGCGGCGTGGTAACCGGAGTTGGGACAGGAACGAGCACGATTACGGCGACTCTGAACGGCGTCGCAGGAAGCACGGTTGTGACTGTTTCGGCGCCCAGCTCGATCACCGTGACGCCAGCAAATCCGACCGTAGTCCCGGGAGGGACTCAGGCGCTGACGGCGACGGCGAACTATTCTGGTGGCGGGACGCAGAACGTCACCGGGCCAGGTGACGTGGAGTTCCGCGACGCCGAGTGTGGCCACGGTCAGCGGCAGCGGCGTGGTAATCGGAGTTGCGGCAGGAACGAGCACGATCACGGCGACCCTGAACGGCGTCGTGGGAAGCACGGTTGCGACGGTTTCGGCGCCCAGCTCGATCACCGTGACGCCAGCGAATCCGACCGTAGTCCCGGGAGGGACTCAGGCGCTGACGGCGACGGCGAACTATTCTGGTGGCGCGACGCAGAATGTCACGGGCCAGGTGACGTGGAACTCGGTAACACCAACTGTCGTGACCGTGAACAGCAGTGGAGTAGTAACCGGAGTGGCCGGAGGGACGAGCACGATCACGGCAACCCTGAACGGGGTAGTGGGAAGCACGGTTGTGACTGTTTCGGTGCCGACCTCGATTACGGTGACACCAGCCAACCCGACCCTGGTACCCGGAGCGACGCAGACAATGACGGCAACGGCGAACTATCCTGGCGGCGGAACGCAGAACCTGACATCGCAGGTAGCGTGGAGCTCGGTGACGCCGAGCGTGGCGACGGTTGGCAGCAGCGGCGTGCTGACAGCGGTTGCGGCAGGGACGAGCACGATCAAGGCAACCCTGAACGGGGTAGTGGGGAGCACGGTTGTAACTGTTCCCGCGCTCAGTTCCATCACGGTGACGCCAGCCAATCAAAGCGTGAGTGCAGGCAGCGCGTTACAGTTTACGGCGACAGGGACCTATGCAGGCGGGGGCACGCAAACCATCACGAGTCAGGCAACCTGGAGTTCGGGGACTCCCAGTGTAGCGACAGTGAATAGCAGCGGACTGGCCACAGGCGTGACGACCGGGACGACCACGATCGCAGCGAGCTTGAACGGAATTACTGGTAGCACCAGCCTTGGGGTATCGGCAGTGGTGACGCAGCCGCCTAGCGGCAATGTTCTGTACTGGAGCTTTGACAGCTCTGCGGATTCCGCAGGTGTGGCGCAAGACCAATCTGGGAATAATGGGAATGGGGTCATCAGCGGGAGTCCGGCGCAGGTGACAGGGAAGCTCAACCAGGCGCTGGTCTTCAATGGGGTGAACACCTCGGTCACCATGAACGCGTTTTCCGATGAGGCTACGGCGTTCTACAACAGCATCACTCTGGCGGCCTGGATCAACACCACGAACACCTCGAGGGTGGAGGCGATTGTATCGAAGTACAGTGCAGGTGGAAGCGGTGCGGGCTACATCTTCCGAACTGATCAAAACGGGTTTTTGGAGATGACCTTTGGGGGCTCGGACATAACCGCGTATCCCATAACGGCGATCGACACGACGAAGATCAACGACGGAAACTGGCATCACGTGGCAGTGGTGGTGAACATCGGGCAGAACGTGCAGTTCTATGTGGATGGGAACCTGAGTTCAACGGCGCCAATCAAGACGGCCGGGAACGGAGACAGCTGGTCGAACCTGGTGGTGGGTGTGAATCCCTGGACCGACGCCGGCAATTACTTCACCGGAGACATTGATGAGGTGCGTGTCTACAACCGCGCGCTAAGCGCGGCGGAAGTGGCCACGGTGTATCAGATCAGCGGAGGAGGGCCGGCGGCAGTCCTGAATTCGATTACGGTGACGCCGGCGAATCCGGCGGTGTTCCCCGGCGGGACGCAGTCCATGACGGCAACCGGGAGCTACTCAAATGGAGGCACGCAGAACCTCACAAGTCAGGTGGTGTGGAATTCGGGGACACCGAGTGTGGCCACGGTTGGCAGCAGCGGCGTGGTAACCGGAGTTGGGACAGGAACGAGCACGATCACGGCGACGCTCAACGGGGTCGTGGGAAGCACGGTTGTAAGCGTTCCGGCACTGAGTTCGATTACGGTGACGCCGGCGAATCCGACGGTGGTCCCGGGAGGGACACAGGCACTGACGGCGACGGCAAACTATTCTGGTGGCGGGACGCAGAACGTCAGCGGGCAGGTGGTGTGGAGTTCGGGGACGCCGAGTGTGGCCACGGTTGGCAGCAGCGGCGTGGTAACCGGAGTTGGGACAGGAACGAGCACGATCACGGCGACCCTGAACGGCGTCGTGGGAAGCACGGTTGTGACGGTTTCGGCGCCCAGCTCGATCACCGTGACGCCGGCGAATCCGACAATCTTGCCGGGAGCAACGCAGGCACTGACGGCGACGGCGAACTATTCTGGTGGCGGGACACAGAACGTCACGGGCCAGGTGACGTGGAACTCGCTGACACCAACTGTCGTGACCGTGAACAGCAGTGGAGTAGTGACCGGAGTGGCCGGAGGGACGAGCACGATCACGGCAACCCTGAACGGGGTAGTGGGCAGCACGGTTGTGACTGTTTCGGCGCCGACCTCGATTACGGTGACACCGGCCAACCCGACCCTGCTACCCGGAGCCGCGCAGACCATGACGGCAACGGGGAACTATCCGGGCGGCGGAACGCAGAACCTGACATCGCAGGTAGCGTGGAGCTCGGTGACGCCGAGCGTGGCGACGGTTGGCAGCAGCGGCGTGCTGACAGCGGTTGCGGCAGGAACAAGCACGATCAAGGCAACC
This sequence comes from uncultured Acidobacteriota bacterium, assembly GCA_963718485.1. GTDB lineage: Bacteria > Acidobacteriota > Terriglobia > Acidiferrales > UBA7541 > Palsa-295. The sequence continues at coordinate 125,036 of CAVQZU010000134.1, read as the reverse complement.
CTGAACGGGGTAGTGGGGAGCACGGTTGTAACTGTTCCCGCGCTCAGTTCCATCACGGTGACGCCAGCCAATCAAAGCGTGAGTGCAGGCAGCGCGTTACAGTTTACGGCGACAGGGACCTATGCAGGCGGGGGCACGCAAACCATCACGAGTCAGGCAACCTGGAGTTCGGGGACTCCCAGTGTAGCGACAGTGAATAGCAGCGGACTGGCCACAGGCGTGACGACCGGGACGACCACGATCGCAGCGAGCTTGAACGGAATTACTGGTAGCACCAGCCTTGGGGTATCGGCAGTGGTGACGCAGCCGCCTAGCGGCAATGTTCTGTACTGGAGCTTTGACAGCTCTGCGGATTCCGCAGGTGTGGCGCAAGACCAATCTGGGAATAACGGGAATGGGGCCATCAGCGGGAGTCCGGCGCAGGTGACAGGGAAGCTCAACCAGGCGCTGGTCTTCAATGGGGTGAACACCTCGGTCACCATGAACGCGTTTTCCGATGAGGCTACGGCGTTCTACAACAGCATCACTCTGGCGGCCTGGATCAACACCACGAACACCTCGAGGGTGGAGGCGATTGTATCGAAGTACAGTGCAGGTGGAAGTGGTGCGGGCTACATCTTCCGAACTGACCAAAATGGGTTTTTGGAGATGATTTTTGGGGGTTCGGATGTAACCACCGCCACCGTCACCGCGATCGACACGACGAAGATCAACGACGGAAACTGGCATCACGTGGCAGCGGTGGTGAACATTGGGCAGAACGTGCAGTTCTATGTGGATGGGAACCTGAGTTCAACGGCGCCAATCAAGACGATAGGGAACGGAGACAGCTGGTCGAACCTGGTGGTGGGTGTGAATCCCTGGACCGACGCCGGCAATTACTTCACCGGAGACATTGATGAGGTGCGTGTGTACAACCGCGCGCTAAGTGCGGCGGAAGTGGCCACCGTGTATCAGATCAGCGGAGGAGGGCCGGCGGCAGTCCTGAATTCGATTACGGTGACGCCGGCGAATCCGGCGGTGTTCCCCGGCGGGACGCAGTCCATGACGGCAACCGGGAGCTACTCAAATGGAGGCACGCAGAACCTCACAAGTCAGGTGGTGTGGAGTTCGGGGACACCGAGTGTGGCCACGGTTGGCAGCAGCGGCGTGGTAACCGGAGTTGGGACAGGAACGAGCACGATTACGGCGACTCTGAACGGAGTGACAGGAAGCACGGTTGTAAGCGTTCCGGCACTGAGTTCGATTACGGTGACGCCGGCAAATCCGACGGTGGTCCCGGGAGGGACACAGGCACTGACGGCGACGGCAAACTATTCTGGTGGCGGGACGCAGAGCGTCAGCGGGCAGGTGGTGTGGAATTCCGGGACGCCGAGTGTGGCGACGGTCAGCAGCGGCGTGGTAACCGGAGTTGGGACAGGAACGAGCACGATCACGGCGACCCTGAACGGCGTCGTGGGAAGCACGGTTGTGACGGTTTCGGCGCCCAGCTCGATCACCGTGACGCCGGCGAATCCGACAATCTTGCCGGGAGCAACGCAGGCACTGACGGCGACGGCGAACTATTCTGGTGGCGCGACGCAGAATGTCACCGGTCAGGTGACGTGGAACTCGGTCACCGCAGGTGTTGCGACGGTGAACGGCAGCGGTGTCGTCACGGGCGTGGCGACCGGCACGAGCACGATCAGCGCGACGCTCAGCGGGGTAGCAGGAAGCACGGTTGTGAGCGTCCCAGCGCTCAATTCGATTATGGTTACCCCGGTAAATCCCAGCATCAACGCGGGCGCGACGCAGCCCCTAACCGCCACGGGGAATTATCAAGGAGGAGCCAGCCAGAACCTCACCTCGCAAGTGACTTGGATCTCTGCAACCCCGAGCGTAGCGACCGTGAACAGTTCCGGAGTTGTAACCGGCGTAAGCAGCGGAACAAGCACGATCAGCGCAACGCTCAGCAGTACTTCCGGATCGACCATGCTGTCGGTTTCGAGCGGCGGCCCGTTGACCGTGAATCCCATCACCTTGCCAAATGCCCGTGTGAACCAATCTTACTCGGTCCAGCTGCTCGCCACCGGAGGTGCTGCTCCCTATCGCTGGGTGTATATAGGAGGGTCGCTGCCTCCAGGACTGTCCTTGTCGAGCGCGGGAGTGCTCAGTGGCACGCCTACTGGTCCGGTTGGCGGGGTAGGTCTAGGCAATCCGGCTCCATTTTACGTTTACGTCATCGATTCAAACTACACTTCAGTGACTCCATCAACGGGTTTCGTTCTAACCGTTACAAATTGAGCGTCGGCAAAAAAAGTCGAGTCCTGCTTATCCGGACGAGATTTTGGGCCGGGGGACTTTCATGCAGCCCCACCGCGGCATGAAACAGGCCCGCGAACTAAATCTAAAATAACGAAGAGCATTCACCTCTTTACGTTTAACGTAAACCGGTATAACAAATCCGTTCCGTGATCAAGACCTTCGCCCCGCGGGACACCGAGCGGGCTGCACCGGCGCGAGCCCTTTAGACAGTTCAGGAGCATCGAGCGCGTCGCGCTTCGCAAGCTGCGACAGCTCGACGCGGCGAAGCTTCTGACGGACATGGCAGCGCTGCCCGGCAATCGACCGGAAGCGCTGCGCGGGGGCCGGAAAGGGCAACATAGCATCCGCATCAACGACCAGTGGCGGATTTGCTTGACGCGTATCGCGGAGATCGTGGCCGAGCGGCGCGGCATCACCGCTGACACAACCATCCGCCTCGGCCTCTACTTCAAGACCTCGCCGGAGTTCTGGGTGAACTTGCAGACGCGCTACGATCTGGACGTCGCCAAGGACGAGGGACTCGCTCAGATCGAGCGCGACGTCCATCCGCTCGAGCAAGGCGCGCTGATCGAGGAGGAAGACGAAGCTCGAAGGGAAGCTCTTGCCCGATCTCAGGAGGAACGCTGTCCGCAACCTTACTCGTGCGAGGGTTCCGGAGGCGGTTTCGACGAGGATTTCAGGGCACAAGGCGCGGTCGATCTTCACGCGCCACAACATCGTCGGCCAGGAGGACCTTCAGGATACGGGGCGAAAACTCGAAAGCTGTCACTCAGAAGCCAGTGCTAAGTAATTAAGAATCTTGGAGGCGCGGGGCGGAATCGAACCGCCGGTAAAGGTTTTGCAGACCTTTGCCTTACCACTTGGCGACCGCGCCGCAAGTGCAGGATATCCCAAATCATAGCACTGGTTTGGGCGACGGTTTCAGGAAAAATTTCTACGCCTGATGCGATGCGTTCCCGGTTTGCCCGGAAAAGGGCACAACGAAATGTCAACGAAGGGGAGCGGCGTGACGACAGGATAGGTCCCTTCGTTTATTGGTTTCCGCGGATCGGGGCCAATCGCCTACGGGCGCCGCCATTCAGGAAGGGCGGGGTTTTACGAATTTTCCCCAAGGAGCGCCGGCAATTCTTTGCGCCGCCTGCTTCTTTCGGGTAAGATGGGCCACTAAAGCACGCAAAAATAAGCGCTTCAATCGCTCGGAGTCGCATCTAAAACGAGTGTAGGTCCTGGCTTTGGGTGACAAATTCAGGGCGGCGCCTACGATTGGCGGATATCCTCTAGGAATGCCCGAAGAACGCCGAATGGACCTGATTTTTGACGCTTCCGACGAGTACCGTCCGGAACCGCCACCGGCCCCTGAAATTCCAGCATGGAAAGACGGCAGCCGGCGGGTGGGGATTCACACGTCTATTGCCGGAGATATTTCGGGTGCGCTCGAACTCGCTCACGGCCTTGGCGCGAACGCGCTGCAAATCTTTTCGGCGAGTCCGCGCATGTGGACGCGAGGTACGGGGCGCATAGCCGACCTGGACGCCAGCCGCTTCCGCGAGCGACGCAAGGCATTGGGGATTGGACCGCTGGTTATCCACGACAACTATCTGATCAATCTCGCGTCGGCAAATCCGGTGCTGCGTGCCCGCTCGGTGCAGGCATTTCATCAGGAGATCGTGCGCGCCGTTTCCCTCGGGGCCGACTACCTGGTAGCGCATCCGGGATGCTGCGGCGCCGATCGGGGAGTTCCTCAGGCGATCAATTCGATCGCCCAGGGGCTCAAGCAAGCGGCACGCGGCTTGAAATTGGGGGATTTGCAGCTGCTGCTGGAGAATACCGCGGGGCAGGGCACAGCGGTCGGATCCAAGTTCGAGGAGCTTAGGGCGATCATCGACGCATGTCCGGGCTTGCCCCTTGGCGTCTGTGTCGACACGGCACATCTTTTCGCCTCGGGCTGGGACATTCGCACCGAAGATGGGCTCGACCAGACGCTGATGGAGCTTGACCGCACCATTGGACTTGAACGCATCGCGGTGTTCCATGTGAACGATTCCAAAACCCCGCTGGGCTCGCGGGTTGATCGGCACGAGCACATCGGCAAAGGGAAGATTGGTTCGGATGCTTTTCAGCGCATTTTGAATCACCCCTTGCTCGCCGGACGGGCCTTCATTGCCGAAACGCCTATCGACAAGCCGGGCGACGACCGCCGCAACGTGGCGGTGCTCTGGAGGTTGCTGAGGCGCAAAGTTGAGGCCGCCGGGCGCGACGGCCTGAAGCCGAGAAGAAAGAAGGCTGCCGCTAAAAAATCTAGCAGCGGCAAGAAACACGCAGCGAAATAGAGCAAGCTATGGCCGGTGCGCCGGTGGCGCCAGTTTCCAGAGCGCCTCAGAACGACCTAGATTCAGGGAACCTACCTCTAGCGGAGCATGTCGAGTGGCGGATTACGATCCACAAACAATTGAAACAAAATGGCAGAAGATGTGGCAGGAGCAGAACGCGTTTCACGCCGAGGATAACGACGCCTCGCGGCCGAAGTACTACCTACTGGAAATGCTGCCCTATCCTTCCGGGACCCTGCATATGGGGCACATGCGGAATTACACGATCGGCGACGCCGTAGCGCGCTACAAGCGCATGTGCGGGTTCAACGTGCTGCATCCGATCGGCTGGGATGCGTTTGGGTTGCCCGCGGAAAACGCGGCGATCAAGCGCGGCACGCCTCCTCGCGAGTGGACCAACGCAAACATCGCGCAGATGAAGTCGGTTTGCCAGCGTTTCGGCTTCAGCTACGACTGGGACCGCGAAATTTCGACCTGCGAGCCGGAATACTACCGCTGGAATCAGTGGTTCTTCCTCCGCATGCTCGAACGGGGTCTCGCCTATCGGCGGCGCAGCCGTGTGAACTGGTGCCCGCAGTGCCAGACGGTCTTGGCGAACGAGCAGGTGATTGATGGCTTCTGCTGGCAGCACGATACAACGCCGGTTGAGGCGAAGGAAATTGAGCAGTGGTTTTTGCGTATCACGCAGTATGCCGACGCGCTGCTGGAAGGGATCGACGAGCTCGCCGGCGGCTGGCCCGAGCGGGTACTGATTCAGCAGCGCAACTGGATTGGCAAATCGCAGGGTGCGCGCGTCAAATTCGATGTAGCGCAGTCAAGCGGACTCAGCCTCGAAGTTTTTACCACCCGGGTCGACACCATTTATGGCGTCTCGGCGGTGTTGATCTCAGCAAGCCATCCTGATCTTGAACGGCTGCTCGCGGGAGTGCCGGGTTCGTCTGGGATGCAAGAGCAACTAAAGAGCATGAGAGCCAAGAGCGTGCGCGCGGCGGACATTGCCACCGCCGAGAAGGAAGGGTTTTTTACCGGCCGCTTCGCGATGAATCCGTTCTCTGGCGAGTCGGTGCCCATATGGGTGGCGAACTTTGTGCTCGCCGAATACGGCACGGGAGCGGTCATGTGCGTCCCGGCGCACGATCAGCGCGATTTCGAGTTCGCGGAAAAATACCGCTTGCCGATGAAAATCGTAATTCAGCCGTCGTCGGGGACGCCGCTGCGCCTCGACCGTTTGAGCGCAGCGTTCACTGAATTCGGCCGCTTGGTTGACTCGGGTTCTTATTCGGGACTAAGTTCCGAGCAGGCGCTGGGTAAAATGGCTGCCGACGCCAAAGCGAAAGCCTTTGGCGAGGCTCAAATTACGTATCGCCTAAAGGATTGGGGCATTTCGCGCCAACGCTATTGGGGTACGCCCATTCCGGTGGTGTACTGCGAAGACCACGGCACCGTTGCGGTCCCTGACGATCAGTTGCCGGTGCGGCTGCCCGCGAACGTCACGCTCACCGGGCAGGGACAATCGCCGCTCGCCAGCGTGCCGGAATTTGTGAATACGACTTGCCCCAAGTGCGGCGGACCGGCGCGGCGCGAAACCGACACGATGGACACGTTCATCGATTCCTCCTGGTATTTCTATCGCTACACTGATCCGCACAACGATCGCGCGCCTTTCGACAAAGAAAAAGCCGCGTACTGGTTTCAGATCGATCAGTACATCGGCGGTGTAGAACACGCGATTCTGCACCTGATCTATTCGCGATTCTTCTGCAAGGTGATGTACGACCTTGGGCTGGTGAGTCATCGGGAGCCGGTGAAGCGGCTCTTCTCGCAGGGCATGGTGCTCAAAGACGGCGCCAAGATGTCGAAATCAAAAGGCAATCTTGTCGGCGCCATCGAAATGTCCGACAAATACGGGTGCGATACGGGCCGGCTGTACACGCTGTTCGCCGCTCCGCCGGAAAAGGATTTGGAGTGGAGTGAACAGGGCATTGAAGGCGCCTCGCGATTCCTCAACAAGGTTTACAGACTGGTTGTGAAACATGCAGAGGCTGTGCGCAATGTCGACGCGGCCTTCCACTCGAAAACGGACATGGCAAATGCCAGCGCCAAAGAAAAAATTCTCGTCCGCCGCACGCACCAGACTCTCAAGCGTATAACCAACGACTTCGACCTTCGCTGGCACTTCAATACTTCCGTGGCGTTGATCATGGAATTGGTAAATGAGCTGCAGGCCCAGGAACCGCTCGATATTGAAGTATCGCCGATGATCCTGAAGCGCGTTCTGATGGTTTTGATCCTGATGATTTCTCCGATGACGCCGCACATTGCTGAAGAATTGTGGGAAATGCTGGGGATTCGCGGTGGCTTGACCAAACAGAGATGGCCGGCCTATCGGGAGGATCTGACGCGCGAGGAGCAAATAGAGATCATCATTCAGGTGAACGGCCGACTGCGGGGGAAAATGCTGGTCGAAGATGGCTTGAACGAGGAGGAAACGCGCGGGCGGGCCCTTGCCGATCCTCGAATTGGGGCGCTGCTCGCTGGCAAGACGGTGGTCAAAGTGATCGTTGTTCCCAACAAGCTGGTGAACATCGTTTTGAAGTAAACTCGAGAATTCCATGATGAGTGACGGTGGACCGGCGGCGGGAAAAGCGCCCGAGAAAAGCCCGGCAACAGGTGGCCACATGAGCGAAACAAAAGCAGCGACCGCGACTCGACATCAGAACGGCGCCGCGACCACGGTCAGCACTCATCACGGCATCGTGGTGCTCGATTTTGGCGGCCAGTACACGCAGCTGATCGCCCGGCGCATCCGCGAGCAGGAAGTTTTCTCGGCGATCCTTCCTTGCACGACCTCTCTTGATGAAATCCGCAAACTCGAACCCGTAGGAATTGTTCTCTCCGGTGGCCCAAGCTCTGTGTATGACACCGACGCGCCGATTTGCGACGCCCAGATTTTGCGGCTGGGAATCCCGGTACTGGGAATTTGCTACGGCATGCAGTGGCTTACCCATTCGCTTGGGGGCAAAGTGGAGCGCGCCGAGCGCCGCGAATATGGCCCCGCCCGCCTCGACATGGAAGGGCACTCGTCCCTGTTTAGCGGCGTCCCGCCCAACCTGAAGATCTGGAGCAGTCACGGCGACAACGTGGTCTCGTTGCCCGCGGGTTTCGGTGTCACCGGACGCACCGACAACGCGGTCGCGGCGATGGAGAATCACGCCCAGAAGTTCTACGGCGTTCAGTTCCATCCGGAAGTGAATCACACCGAACGCGGCACCGACATTCTGCGAAATTTCGTCTTCGAAATCTGCACCGCGAAGAAAACCTGGAATCGCGCCGGATTCATCGCCTCAACGATCGAAGCCATTCGCGCGCAGGCCGAGGGGGCCCGCGCCCTGTGTGCCTTGAGTGGCGGGGTTGATTCGGCCGTCGCGGCCGCACTCGTGCATCGCGCCATGGGCGACCGCCTCATCAACGTCTTTGTCGATAACGGGCTGCTCCGCCGCAACGAATTTCACGACACTCTGGAGCTTTTGCGCACCCGGCTGGGACTGAACGTGATCGGCGTCGACGCGTCCGACCGTTTCCTTAGCCGCTTGAAGGGAATTGTGGATCCCGAACAGAAGCGCAAACGCATCGGCGCCGAATTCATTTCCGTGTTCGTGGATGAAGAGATGAGGCTCGTTAAATCATCGGCCGGCCTAGCTATAAAATTTCTGGTTCAGGGTACGCTCTATCCGGACGTGATCGAGTCGGTTTCCGTCAAAGGCCCTTCGGCGGTGATCAAAACGCATCACAATGTCGGCGGTCTACCCGAAAACATGCCCTTTGGGCTGATCGAGCCTTTGCGGGATCTTTTTAAGGATGAAGTCCGACAGATCGGCAGGGAACTGGGCTTGCCCGAGGAAATCCTGGTGAAGCATCCGTTTCCGGGGCCAGGCCTGGCCGTACGTCTGCTGGGGGAAGTCACCCGAGAACGGCTCGACACGCTTCGAGGTGCGGACGCCGTGGTGGTGGAGGAAATTCGCCGGGCAGGGCTGTATGAAGAAGTCTGGCAGGCTTTCGCGGTGCTGTTGCCGGTGAGAAGCGTCGGGGTAATGGGAGACGGCCGAACTTACGGAGACACCATCGCTGTGCGCGTCGTCGATTCGCAGGACGCGATGACCGCCGATTGGTCGCGCCTTCCGGCCGAGGTGCTCGAACGCATCTCCACCCGCATCGTGAACGAGGTCCCCGGAGTGAACCGGGTGGTTTACGATATCAGCTCAAAACCGCCGAGCACGATTGAGTGGGAGTGAGTCTCGCCCTTCGGGTTCTATCGCCTTCTACCGGCCGCCGGGCGTAACTCTCTGAAATCTCAAAGATCACCTTTCGCCGTCTATCGGTATCTATTGCCGGCATGCCTGTCAGACTGTCGCGCGAATTAGACGACCACAATTTCGACCTTTGAATATTGAGCATGGTTAGCTCAATATTCAAGGTGTGTTGAAACGGCTTCAACTCTTGGCTAGGCTGCGCTCAGGCCTAAAGATGGGTCCTGCGGTGGCGTTGCTGGGTCCTCGTCAGAGCGGCAAAACTACACTAGCGCGGCAGTTGGCAGAGGGATCGAAGAGCACCTACTTCGATCTGGAAAATCCCGTCGATCTGGCGCGGCTGTCCGAACCCATGACGGCGCTCGAATCTTTGCGCGGGCTGATCGTGATCGATGAGGTGCAGCGTCATCCCGATCTTTTTCCGATTCTCAGGGCATTGTTGGATCGCAAGCCGGTTCGGGCGCGATTTCTCATCCTGGGTAGCGCCTCGCCGGAGTTACTGCGGCAGAGCTCGGAAACGCTGGCGGGTCGGATAGCAATCATCGGGATGGGCGGCTTCACGCTTAAGGAGCTGGAGAGCCCGGATCTCACTCGCTTATGGTTGCGCGGCGGTTTTCCGCGGTCATTTTTGGCCCGCACGGAAGCTGCGAGCATCGCCTGGCGCGAAGATTTCATTCGCACTTTCCTAGAACGCGACTTGGCCCAGCTCGGCGTGCAAGTGCCGTCGGGAACGATGCGCAGATTCTGGACCATGACCGCGCACTATTCAGGCGGTATCTTCGGCGCTCAAGGATCTGGAGCTACACCGCTTGCTGGTGGTGTATCCAGGCTCGACGCGCTATACACTCGGCCCTAAGGTCGAAGTGATGTCGCTGGTTCAGTGCGTGGCCGATCTGGCTTGACCGTGAGAGACGGGCTAAAATGTGTGCTGCTCGGAGAGACGCCACTATTTGGGCAAATTCACTGTGCAGTAAATATTGCTTTCGAGATCGATCGCCACCTATCGGCAACAAGCAAAATGTTTTGACGGTCAACGTGCCCGTAAAATTGTGGATACTATTGAGCGGGAATCAGCACGGCATGCACCGCGGGTCGGAGGACGGCGAGTGCTAGGAGGCGTTATCGGCCGGCCATTTTTTGGGCCATGTACAACAGAAGCCGGCGGTCGCCCTCTTCGATGCGGCCAAGCAACCGGCGAAAACGCCCCAAATAACGCGCTTCTTTCCCGGTGGCGCCCCATGCGATATCTTCGGCGCTCTTGCGCTTCGGCAGATTCGGCAACTCGGGTGGTTCTTCGCCGTCGTAGAAGAGTTGATAGAGCGGGACTTCCATAGCTCGGGCCAACTTTTCAAGCGTCTCGATGGCGGGAACGGTGTGGCCGTTCTCGACGCGCGAGATGTAGCAGCGAAGCAGCCCGGTGCGCTTTTCGATGTCGCCCTGGGAAAGTTTCTTGGTTTCGCGTAGCAGACGAATGCGTTCTCCGATTATCATGAATGCATTATTACATGGGCCTATTGGCCTCGCAAGTCATTTGGAAGGGGTAATTTGTAAATTCCGAGCAAAAACAGGGTTTCCTTTCAAGCACTAATTCCGATTCCGATGTAACCTAATTGAAATGTCTCACGTCCCAAAAGGTATGGCAGCCAGCGCGCCGGCCCTTTCGATGCCGATGGAGAAGCGAAGAGGCGTCGAAGAAGAGCGGCAACTCGTCCGGATGGCTCAAAGCGGGAAGGAAGCCGCTTTCGAGGAGCTCGTTCGACGGCATCAACAGCGCGTTTTTGCGCTGGTAAGCGGCATCCTCAGGCGCCAGGAAGATGTGGAGGACATTGCGCAGCAGGTCTTTCTTAAGGTATACCTTTCGCTCAGAAAATTTGACCAGCGCGCGGCCTTCTCGACTTGGCTTTATAAGATTACGGTAAATGAATGTTGGGACTATCTAAGGAAAAAGAAAGTGCGGCCGCTGGTTTACGAATCAGACTTGTCCGAGGAGCAGGTGTCGCGCCTGGATGGGATCGTTTCGGCCGACCGCGTGGTACTAGGCCCGAATGAACGCGCGGAAATAAAGGAGCTGCTCGAGCGCATGCTCGATAAATTGCCCGAGCAGGACCGGCAGTTGCTGGTACTGAAGGAAATCGAGGGATTTTCGGTGCAAGAGCTGGCCGAAATCCTGGGATTGAACGTGAACACGGTGAAGGTTCGGTTGTTCCGGGCCCGGGGCCGCATCATGGAAAGCTACCGGCGACGGCTCGGGCCAGGCGGTCAGATCGGGGCCAATTCAGCCAGGGAAACGGAGGGCTGATTCATGGAAATGGATAGGCACCAACCGACTTCCGGTTGTAGCCGATGGGACGGGCTGCTCGGCGATTATCTGAGCGGCGAATGTAGTGCCTCTGAATTTGCCGAGGTCGGCGAGCATTTGCGGGCGTGCTCGAACTGCCGCGCTGCGCTCGATGAGGCTCGCGCTGGCGATCGTGTGCTTCGCGCAGGGTTGCCGCTGCTTGACAGGAGTCCGGAGCCACGCCCTGAATTCGCTCGAACGGTGATGGCTCGGATTCGCATGGAGAAGGACCGGAGCGCCGTCGAACGGACCGGCTTCTGGCAGCCTTTCATCACCGTTGCGTGGCGGTTTGCGGCGACAGCCATGGTGGCGCTCGTCATTCTGTTGACCTATGCGGTGCGCGGTCATAACTCGGTGCAGCGGGTGACCTCCGTTACCCAGGGGCCGCTGGCAGACGTTTTTGCGCCGGACCCAACCAGGGTCCCGGCAAACCAGGACGAAATATTAATCATGGTAGCGGAAACGGATCATATCGATGGCAACGACTAAGGCGCGCGGCGAAGCCGCCGTTCTGGTAGCGGTGGTTTTCGTTCTCGGTATATTGCTGGGAGGCGTGGGGAACCATCTCTGGGGCGAACGTGTCTGGGGAATGCGTGACACTACGCCGCCGCAGAACCATCTTTCGGTCGAGTTGACCGAAGAGCTTCAGCTCACGCCCGATCAGCAGAAGCAGATGAACGCGATCATCGCCGACACCCAGTTGAAGTGGCGCGAGCTCTACGCGCCGCTGGAGCCGCAGCGGACTGAAATTCGCGAACAGAGCCACGATCAAATGCGAAAAATCCTCACGCCCGAGCAAGAGCTGAAATTCGACGCGTTCATGCGCCGCCTTGACGAACAGCGCAAGCGGGATGCGGAAAAATCGCCGATCCCTGGGCCCGCGCGCTGAGCCGCAGCGGTTATATTTCCATTCGCCACCCCTGAAATTGGATGATTCGCGAAGCCTTCGCGGGGTAGCCTGCGGACCCAGGCCTAGGCTATCCTCATGCGGTGAATCGCCGCTTCGGAAGGTAGCATGGCCGAGACGCCTCGTTCTGCGCAGCTTCCAGCAAAGACTCCCGCCGGCGGTGCTCCCGCCATCAAGCTTGAAAATATCACCAAGACCTATGACTTGGGCGAGGTTCAAGTCCACGCATTGCGTGGCATTTCGCTGGAAATTTATCCCGGCGAATTCGTCGCCATCATGGGCGCTTCGGGCTCCGGAAAATCCACTTTGATGAATATTCTCGGCTGTCTCGATAAGCCCACCCGGGGGAACTATTTTCTTGACGGCCAGGACGTCTCCGGCCTCAGCAAAAAAGAGCTGGCTGGGGTGCGCAGCCACAAGATTGGCTTCGTGTTTCAGCAGTTCAACCTGCTTTCGCGTACTTCGGCGCTGGAAAACGTCGAGCTACCCACGATTTATGCCGGTGTTCGGTTGCAGGAACGCGAGAGGCGGGCTCGCGCGGCACTCGCCCGCGTGGGCCTCGCCGAACGCGCCCTGCACTTCCCCTCACAGCTTTCCGGCGGGCAGCAGCAGCGCGTGGCCATTGCCCGCGCTCTCGTAAATGATCCGGCGATTCTGCTGGCCGACGAGCCGACCGGGAATCTTGACAGCCGCACGAGCGTCGAGATCATGGATATTTTTCAGAAGCTCAACCGGGACCAGGGTCTCACCGTGGCAATCGTCACCCATGAGGCGGATATCGCCCAATATGCCAAGCGCGCTCTAGAATTCCGGGATGGAAAAATGCGGCTGGATGTTGCCATTCAAAACCGATTGATTGCCGAGCAAGTTCTTCCCACATTGCCTGCTCTTGATGAGGACGGCATCGAGGTGGTAGCGGGGTCGCCGCCAGATCTACCAAGCGGGCCACAAGGATCGTAGCAACGCCTTCGGGCTCCTCGGCGGAAATCCATACCTTGGGCGGGGCCTCCGGCTCTCGAAATCAGAGGCTTGCGGGAAGCGGGAAGGCTTTAAAAAGGAATATCTTCGTCTGAAATTTCGGCGCCGCCGGCAGGCTCATCCTGCGGCACCCCGGCGTCGAACTCATCCCCGCCACGGGCGTGCCCCACGGCTGCACCCGCACCGGCGCCGGCTGCGGCGCCCTCGGCGCGCGAGGTCAGCATGCGCATCACATTTGCCACGATCTCGGTAGTGCTCTTTTTCTGTCCGTCGCGCTTGTCTTCCCATTGCCGCGTCTGAATGCGCCCTTCGATGTAGACGAGCATCCCTTTTTTCAGGTATTGCTGGGTAATCTCGGCGAGTTTCCCCCACAGCACGATGCGGTGCCACTCGGTGCGTTTCTGGCGCTCGCCGGAGCGGTCCTTGTAGCTCTCATCGGTCGCCAGAGTGAAATTTGCGACCGCCTGGCCGCCCGAAGTGTACCGTGTTTCAGGATCGCGCCCGAGGCGCCCCACCAGAATCGCTTTGTTCACTGACATGCCGAGGAGTATACCGGAAAATCGAACACGGGGGAAATGGGGATGCCCGCTCCGGGCGCTCGCATTATTTGCTACAATCCCGGCCAAGTTCCCCAATCCAGTCCGGAGATGAATATGACCGAAGTCCAAAACTTCGAGAATCACGCCAAACTTGTTCCCGCCTACCACATCGTGGCGTTCGGTATTTTCGTGATCAACTTTTTCTGGTGCGTCTATCAGCTGATTCACGCGCCATCGGCACAAACGGCCATCTCGCTGCTTCTCTCGATTGCCTTTGTGGTGCTTTTCTCCTACGCGCGCCTGTTCGCCCTGGCGGTGCAAGACCGCGTGATCCGGCTTGAAATGAGGTTACGGATGCAGCAGATTCTGCCGGCGGACTTGCGGCCGCGCATCGGCGAATTCAGCGTGGGACAGCTGGTGGCGCTGCGCTTTGCGAGCGACCAGGAATTGCCCGCACTGGCGAAGAAGGTTCTGGATGAAAAAATGGAAGACCGCAAGACAATCAAGAAACTGGTGAAGGACTGGCAGGCGGATTTTCTGCGGGCGTAAACATCGGAAAACGCAAGGCGGTTCTATTGACGCGGCGTGGATGCCCGGGGAGTTGCGCTGCCCGCCCCAATTTCGCGAAGTTTGGCCGAAGCGCGGCGGGACTCATCCGAGCCCGGGAATTTGCGCTCGACTTCGCGGAGGTCCCGGACGGCTGAGGCTTTCAATCCCAGCTCCAGTTCGGACATTCCCTTTTTGTAGAGCGAAGCCCCCAGCTTGAAACTTCGCGGATAATTCGTAAGTACGCTGTCGTAGGAAGTGATCGCATCTGTGAAATCGTTCTGCGCGTAGTAAATCTCGCCCAGATAGAACTGCGCGTTCGAGGCGAGGTCATTCGATGGAAAATTCTTGATGTAATCGGAAAATTCCTGCCGCGAAAGATCGTATTTCCCTCCGGTGAAATCGCGTAGCGCATTCTGATACAAGCTATCCGCCGAAATCCCGGGCATGCCCGATGGCGCGAGGTTCGCCGCCGACCCCGGTCCGGGCGCGCCGCCCGGCGGAGGCGCCATTCCGGGTGTGCTCTGATTGTAAGAGCCCGGCGCACTACCCGGGGTGGCACCGGGAGGCGCGTTGCCCGATACTTTCGCGTCGATGCTTTGCAGCGTGTTCTGGATATCTGTCATCTGCTGCGAAAGCTTGCCGACACGCGCTTGCACTTCCTGCAAATTGTCTTGCAGACCCTGCGTTGTTTGCGTCACCGAGCTGATGCTGGAACCCGTGTTCGCCTGCACTTCCTGCACCGTCTTTTGCACCGCGCCCATGTCGTTTTTCAACTGGCCCACGCTATCGAGCGTTTGCTGCACCAGCGTCTTGAGCGTGGCACTGTTGGTATCGACCGAACTGCGCAGGTCCTGCTGCTGCTGGAGCACCTGCGAAATCTGTTGCTGGAGTTCGATGATTTCTCTCGATACGGCGCTGGCGGGCTGCGGAGTCAGAATAATTCCGCCGAGTGCGCCGAAGAACATTGACGCGATTGCCACCATCATCCATTGTTTGCGCAAAGGGGTCGCCTCCTTCCATGAAACCGTATGGCGCTTCGGGTGCGCACATGCGGCAGGACTCTGTGGTTATTGTGCCATGCTTGAGGGGCGGTAGCGCACCCGATTTGGCAGCAGCGGAACCTTGTAGTCCGCCTCGCCCGGATGTGCTTTTAGGCTCAGCGCGACATTACGAAATGTGCCCGGCGGTTCTGTTGCCAGCACTCCTCGTTATGATCGCCGCAGAAAGGACGCTCCTTGCCCCAGCTGATGGTCTCGACGCGGTCGGTCGTGATGCCGAGCGAGATCAGGAAATTCTTCGCCGCTTCCGCTCGCCGCTGCCCGAGCCCGAGGTTGTATTCGGTCGATCCACGCTCGTCGCAATGTCCTTCGAGCGACACGCGGACTTGCGGATAGGAGCGCAGGAATTCGGCGTCCTTGGTCAAAGCTTCGCGGGCGTCAGGCCGCAGATCGGATTTGTCCAAATCGAAGAACGCGTCCTTCACGTTCTGATCAAATAGCTCCTGAACGTTGGGAGGTCCCGACGGCCGGGTCGGTGCTGTCGTCGCCGACCGTATGTCGACGCGCGCACTAGCGGTGGCCGTTCCTCCCGGTCCGCTGGCGGTGATGGTATAAGTCGTCGATTCGTTCGGGTTCACCGGCGTCGATCCTTGCGGCGCAACTTTGCCTACCCCGGGTTCGATATCGAGGTCGGTCGCGCTGGTCGACGACCAAGACAGCGTTACCGTTTGTCCCGGGCTCACCGAACCCGACGAGGCATTCAAAGTCACCGTCGGCTGAGCAGCGGGCGCCGGGGGCGGAGCAGGAGGCGCGGTGGCCACTTGCTTCTTGCACCCCGCGACAAATGCAATAAAAGCGGCGAATCCTAACAGGACCGTGATCTTGCGAAGAGTACCTTGCTGCATCGGCTGCCTCCTTCGACGCTGCTGCGAGAGTTTTTTCTACACCTGGAACAGGAACTAAAATGTCGTGCCGCCACTGGACCTCTACTTAACCCGGGAAAGCCTCGCCGCCTGGTGCTTTCGGCCAAAAGGGGATCACGCGCATTCCGGCATTGCATCTCGGCTGTGGCCAGACCGCCGAAGTTTGTAATCAACGGATGAAGATGCTACTCGCTTCGTCACTTTGGCGACCAGTTCGGCGATTCGTTTTGTCCTTGATAAGTTAACTCGCGCGGCTGGCTGCCGTCGGCCAGCATGGACCAGATTTGCCGCGTTCCGGTGCGTGTCGATTCAAAAACGAGGTGCCGTCCATCCGGCGCCCAGCTGGGCCTTTCGTTCCGGCCGGCGTCGCGAGTCAATTCGACCAGTTGATGGCTCACGATGTCCATCACGTAGATATCGTAATTTCCGCTCGGGCGTCGCCAGCTGAACGCCACGAGCTGTCCGTTGGGCGACCAGGAGGGATCGATCACGTATCCCATGTCCGGCAGATCGATCTTCTGCACATTCGAGCCGTCGGAATTTGAAAGGTAGAGCACTGGTGAGCCGGCGCGATCACTCACAAACACGATCTGTTTGCCGGTTTTCGGATTCCAGGCCGGCGAAGTGCTCACTCCGGCCGCGAAGGTGACCCGGTGCAAGTGCCCACCGGCAAGGTCTGAGACGTAAATTTCGGGGTCGCCGCCCTGGCTCGACATGAACGCGATCTCCGATCCGTCGGGCGACCACGCCGGAGAGGCGTTGGTTCCTCGATATCTCGGGAACGAAATCAGCCGGTTCGAGTCGGTCGAATACAGGCAAATCTGGGCGGAGGTTATTCCGCGAAATGGCACGTAGCAGGTAAAGGCAATGCGTGTCGAGTCGGGAGCCCAGCGCGGCGTGAGCGAGATCGACTTCAAGGTGGTGATCTGGTGCTGGTTTGCGCCGTCATAATCCATCAACCAGATTTCCTTGTTGCCGCTCTTGGCGCCGACAAAGGCAATCTGCGTCTGGGCGATTCCGGGCAGGCCGCCGCTGAGCACGGCGATGATGTCGTCGGCAAATTGGTGCGCGAGATGGCGAGCGTCGCTATCCTTAGCGTCACCGCGATAGATTTTCTGCAGTGCCAGCGGTGCCGTCGGATTGTGCACGTCGGAGAGAAAGCCCGCGACTGCCAGGCTCGTGCCATCAATCGTCATGTTTCCATAGGCCACCATGTAGGCGTTCGCCGGCGCCGCCGCCCAGTCCGCAGCCTTCATCTCGCTTGGCTGGCTTGGCACCTGCGTCGGATAGAAGCTCGGGCTCACCATGTCCAGCACGCCCGAATACTCCAGGTCGGACCACAGCACGTCATGAAAGGTTTTCTCGAGCGGCTGCGCCGCAGCCGAGCGCGCTGCTTCGTCGGGAGCCGCCAACCGGGCCTTCGAGACGCCCAGTCCGGTTCCGGTCTTGAACCAGTCCTGCGCCGAAGCCGGCAGGGAAGCGGTCAGCACCAAGACCACCAACAGGACCAACGAGCCTGATAAGAATGCCATTTTTCTGTTCATCGAGAGCCACCTCTGTAGTGCGCCAAACTCTACCTCTTGAAGTCGAACCAGAATTCGACGTTCACGCTTGATCCTGAATAACCCGCGGGGAGCGCCTGCAGCGGGCTAGAATCCTTCACGGCGCGTATGGCCGAAGTATCCACCGAATAATTATTGCTCCGTTGCGTGAGTTGGATGTTGGTTACCGTGCCATCGCGCAAAATCGTGAATACCACCACCACGCGCGGCGCCGCCGCGACGTTCGGATCGACTGTCGATTGCAGCCAGTTGCTGCTCACCCGCCGTTGCACCGCTTCGACGTACCAGGAGAATCTCGAACCAAAATCGCCGCCGCCGACCCCGTTGAAACTCAACCCGCCCTGGGTCGTCCCTTGTCCCATCGCGAACGAAGATGTAGGAATCGCCGGCGCCCCTCCTCCTCCGTAGGGAACCGCGTTGGGAGGGGGAGGAGTGGGATTCTCCAGAAGCTTGGACGGGCGGGTGATGATTTTGGGAGGGGGCTTGATGGCTTTGAATTTCGGAATCGGCAGCGCGTCCGGAGGCGGCGGCTCAACCTTCGGCGGCTCGGCCTTGTAGAGTCCTTTTGAATTGTCCACCACCTGGCTGTTGGTTGACACATCCGGATGCGGCAGCGGGATCGCCGGCACGTTGCCGACCAGACCGACGGTCACCGACCCTCCCGGCCCCCCCCAAGAGTCGCCCCGGTGGGAATTCATCACGCCAAACACCGCGAGCCCGGCCAGAGCGCCGTGCAGCAGCAGCGACACCGAAAGCGGCATTTTGTAACTGTCATTTGGGCGATATGCGGCGGCCGATGCCATTTCATTCACTGAGATTGCTCGCGCTCATTCAACGGTTGCGTCACGACACTGATATTTTGAATACCCGATTGCCTTAGCGAGTCCACTACGGTGGCCCAGCTGCCAAACGGCACGGTTTCGTCGCAGCGCACATACACGGCCTGCTTGGCAACGTCTTTCGATTGCGAGGCGATCTGCTGGCCGATTTCGTGGATGTTCACCGGCTTGTCGTTCAAATAGACGCGCTGCGAGCGGTCAATCGTCACCACCATGCGGTTCTCGGTGAGTTCCTTGACGGTTTTGGTCTTGGGCACGTCCACATCGATGCCCGACTGCAGGATCGGCGCGGTGATCATGAAGATGATCAACAACACCAGCACCACGTCGATGAAGGGCACCATGTTGATTTCTGAAAGCGAGGTGCCGGTTTCGCGTTGAATTTGCGGCATAAGTCAGAAAGTCTACGAGCTGCTGTATATCGTCTCGATCCTGGCGACGAACTCGGACGCGAAATTATCCATGCGCGCCGCCACGCCGCGAATCCCGTGGAGGTAATGGTTGTAAGCGATCAAGGCGGGGATGGCCGCGAAAAGGCCCGCCGCGGTGGTGATGAGCGCTTCGGCGATTCCAGGCGCTACCGCGCGCAGACTGGCCGTGCCCGCATCGCCAAGGCCGGCAAACGCATCCATCACGCCCCATACCGTGCCAAACAAACCGATGAAAGGTGAGACCGATGCGATCGTGGCGAGCCACGGCATACCGCTTTCCAGCCGCCGCACTTCGTCGCCCGCGGCCACCTGCATCTCAACGCCAACCGCGTTGGGGTTTTTGGGTTTGCCACCCCGTGGATTGGCGCCATCGAGCTGAGCGCGAAGCTCCGAATACCCTGCGTCGTACATCGCGATCAGCGGCGTGCCGTTTGAACCCGCCCGCAGCGTTCTCGGATCAGGCAGCGTGCCTCCGGCGCGAAACATCTGCAGGAACCGCGTGGTCTTGCGCTGGACGCCGCCAAGTTGCACCCATTTCTGAAAAATGATCGCCCAGGAAAAGATGGAGAGAACTATCAGAATGCCGAGAATAACGCGCGCAACGCCGCTCGTTTGCTCCAGTAAGGTGAGCGGGCTGGCAAACAAAAGGAGTGCCAAGCCAGAAATTGTTCTTCCCCCTCAGGAAAAAGTGCCGCAGGCTCCGGCTAAAAATAAGCTAGCACACGCATACTACGCGGTCAAACGCCGATGTCGCGCGAACAAATTTTGTCTGTGTCCGAAACGACATACAGCAATAGGTTTATGAGCACCCCGGATTGGCGCCGCTTTGCAATGTTTGGACACTCTACTGGCGCGAGCGGCGCGATTTTGAATGCTGCAGGCTTCTAGTGGAGACAGCCCCCCACCCTGTGACTTGTTCGAAGGGTGGCGGTCTCGAAGGTCGGAGGGGGCGAGCCCCTCGCTTATGGCCCCGGCACGTATCCGGCCTGAAGGGCCCGGTAGGCTGCTTCAATATTATTAGGCAGCCGTTCCTTGGCCGCTTCCAGGTTCTCATACTCGGGCATCTTTAGTTCCGCTTTGATCTGCTCAAGCGACCGTCCCTGCTTCATCAGATCGTTCACGCGCAGCAGTAGCGTTTCAAGGTACTTCTGGTAGTCGGCGAGCATCTTGGTCGTGGTCGGAGCGCCGTGTCCGGGAATCACCACCTCCGGATTGAGCGCCTGCATCATCTTCAGCATGGCGATCATGTCGGGAATATTGGTGTGCGGGCGGATGGTGTTGATCTGCCGCTCGACGGCCACGGAGGCCGCAAAGAGCACACGCTCGTTCGGCAGCCACACCGCGGTGTTGGCCAGGCTGTGCGTGGTGCCGAGGTTGTAGAGCACCAGGGTTCGTTCGCCTACGTGCAGCGTCATCTTGTCACCGTACTCGATCTGCGGCGGAATCAGTTTGAATCCTTCCAGGGCCGCATGCATTTCAGGCGAACTCTTGTCCTGGTCTGCCATTCTCTTGGCGTCGAATGACTGCCTCATCTCGTCGCCTGCGCCTTCATGATTGATGATCACCGCCGAAGGGAACAGAAAATGCCCGTAGGTGTGGTCGGGGTGCGTCTCGGTGTCGATGATGAAGCGCACCGGCTGCGAGCTGAGCTTGTTCGTCGCTTCCCGTATCTCGCGGCTGTCGATGGCGGTTTGGCCGGTATCAACCAGCACGATCCCCTGGTTTGTGACGACGATGCTGCCATTGGAATTCGCCGGCAGCGCCGACTTCGCGGTTTGCACGTAAATCCCATCCTTGATCTTTGTGAAATGCGGACCAAGATCCTGCGCCGCCGCGGGCGATGGGGCCAGAAGCCGGGAGCACGCTGCGCACAACAAAGCGACGGACTTGATTTTCACGATTTCCACCCCTGGGCGTTCGCGCCCGCATGCCAGATGCAGGTTTCGCGCCGCATCTTAGCACTATCCGCCAGTATCAGGAATCACCAGCAGCAATGCCAAGCGGCCCGATGCAACAAACGAATCGCGACTGTGTAATCTTTCTTCGCCTGCGAGCGTAGCAAATGCGTACACTCGTGCCGACTCGTTTTGCGGAATCACGCTCGGGAGGAATTCGATGGTTCTATCTGTCAGCTGCATCGGTCTTGGCCGCATGGGATCGGGCATGGCCGCGAACATCCAAAAGGCGGGTTTTCCCCTCACGGTATACAACCGCACCGCCGAAAAAACGAAGCGGTTTGTGGCTGCCGGCGCCACGACGGCCGGGAGCCCGCGAGAAGCCGCCGCGGCGGCCGATATCGTCGTAACAAATCTGATGGACGATGCTTCGGTCCTGGACACGGTAATGGGCGTCAATGGCATCCTCGCCGGAATGCGGCCCGGCGCCATCCATCTAGGCACCAGCACAATTTCTCCCCACCTCAGCAGTCGACTCGCAGAGCTTCACGCGGCTCAAGGCAGCCACTATCTCTGCGGTCCGGTAGCAGGACGGCCGGACGCTGCCGCCGCTGGAAAACTTTTCACGTTCCTAGCGGGCCGGGCCGAGCAAGTCGAACGCGCACGCCCGGTCATCAATGCCTACGCCGATCGCATCATTCCTATGGGCGAAGACCACGCCGTGGCCATGAGCATGAAGCTGGTGGGAAATTTCATGGTTGCGAGCCTGATCGAGTTGATGGGCCAGGTTTTCGTGTTTGCTGAACAGCGCGGCGTTGACATCGCGGTGATCACCGGCATGTTTAAGCAGTTCATGCCCGCCGCGACAGAATACGTCGACAGGATCAGCTCGCGAAATTTCGAAAATGCCGGCTTCTCACTCGACGGCGGACTGAAGGATGTTACGCTGATTCTCGCCGCGGCCGCGGAAGTTCATACTCCACTCCCTTACGCGAGCCTGGTGCGCGATAAGTGCCTGGCGGCGCAAGCGCGAGGCATGAGCCATCTCGACTGGTCCGCGATAACCGAAATCTCGAGGCAGAACGCTGGCCAAAAATAAACCGAGGCCCGGCAAGCAGGACTCGCCGGGCCTCACCTACCTCCACGACCAACCGGTGGGAACTCGCTCCCTCAACCCATCTGGCTAAGCGATCGTCCGAAGTAAAACGCTTTGGGCGTGGCGTCGTCCCAACCGACGTTGCAGTGCGGGATCGACCATTTCTCAACCTTGCGCGCCTCGAGCACGGGTTTGCCGAGCGCCGGGCAGGAAAGCCCGTAGGTGCCTTCGTGCGTTCCGATCCAGATGATGTTGCGGTCCCACTCGACGAACACGTTCTCGGTGGTTCCGCGCCACCAGCTCTCATATTCGTTGATGTCGCCATCGCGCGGAGGCACGAACCAGGCGACTTCCTTGGGCTCGGTCGGATTGGAAATATCGAAAATGCGGACGCCGGCGTTGAACCAGGAAATGGCCATGATTTCCGGATGCGATGCGCCCGGGGCCAGCCAGCATTGTGTGTTGTGCGAGCCAAAACGCCCGCGCGCCAGGCAGAAGTCAGTGTAGGGTGCGTCTTTCGGCGCCTGGGGACGCGGGAAGAAGCCGATGATTTTCGGATTCTTGCGGGTCCCGTACGTCCACCATGTACGGTGTGTGATACACCTCGCGGCAATCCGCTTCGAGCGCCTCGTGCAGTGCCACGATTAGATTGTTGAGTCGCGGATGCGCCGGATCCGACACCACCGGGTAGCAGGTGTGGAAGGGAATCGTACCGAAGGCGTTGAATTCATACTGTAGCTGGCTCATCGGCTTTGGATGCTGTATGTCGCTCAAATCCATCACGAACATTCCAAATGCGCCAAAGCCGCTGTAGCCGATCGTTCCGCCATCCTCGACGCGCTTGGGCACGGTAATCGCGCCGTGATTCGAGGGCCACGAGGTGTGATCGCCGGCCCAGATGTATTTCTTATACTCTTCGTCCTCGCCAAATTTTTGCCCCGGCACCCACCAGCGAGAGACTTCCTTCACGTTGGCGGGATCGGTCATATCGACGATCATCACTCCATTGCTATAGGGCCGCTGGTGATTTTCCATGCGCAGCGTGTCGTCCCAGCCGCAATCGAGATAGGCGTACCGTCCGCCATCGTAGAAATTCATGTGCGTCCCGTTGCCTTTTTCGCCGGTGTTGAATTCCTGCAGAAGATTGGGCTTGGAGGGATCGGTGATGTCGTAATTGCGGATGCCGCGGAGCCCTTGGTAGGCGAGCACTTTGTCGCGCAGAGGCTTATCCCACTGGCCGTGCGGATAGGTCGGCGTAGCGGAAGTGAGCGGTTGCGCCGCGGTGGTCATTTCCAGCCATTTCTTGAGCTGCGTGTTATAGACGACGGGCCCGTTCCCGCGAATCTGCCCCTTGCTGAAGACAACCGGATTTTTCGGCTCGCTTACGTCGACAAAGCCTCCTCCCGCCGGCAATAAGCGCTGCTTGCCGCGAGCCCACATGGCCATCAGCGGCTCGCCTCCACTGATGGTCGAGCCTGACAAATGCGAAAGAACTTCCATGTTGTGGATGTACTGCTTGCGGTCGAGATAGGTCAGTGCTCCCGCCGGAAGACGCAGCACCGGTATTTCCGGATTCGGTTCCAGTCCTTCCACCTGGGCTCTGGTAGCCTTGGCGCCAAGAAGGCTTGCGCCGGCCGCGCCCAACACCGCTCCCGCAGCGTTCTTGAGCAGCATCCGCCGGCTAAATCCCTTACTTTCCTTTTCTGATGGCTTCACGTGTCCTCCGACGATTTCACACCTTTGGTATTAATTCGGTTCTGACGATGCAAGGATTGCTGAGCGTGGGGTTCCGTACGCACACCTATGCAACTCTTAACAGCGACCGCAGCGATTTATCACAGTTCTCCAAACGTTGTCAAAAATTATTAACATTCCTCTTGACAGGCCTTTTTTGTGGGAGTAAATCATGCGGCATTGGAGCGGGTGTGGCTCCGAGAACGTAACGACCAAATTCGGGGGTGGGTCCATGAACCGTACTAGAGTAGTTCTACGTGTGCTCGTCGTGTCTGTTTGTGCTTTTCTGCTCTGCGCGCCTCTGTTCTCGCAAGCATATTCCGGTCGCATCAGCGGCAACGTTACTGACCAGAGCGGCGGCGCGATTGTTGGCGCTACTGTCACGGTCACCGATCTTGACCGTGGCGTCACCCGAACGATGACCACCGGGAGCGCGGGCGAATACAACGCCACCAGTTTGACGCCCGGCAATTACGCAGTGAAGGCCGAATACAAGGGATTCAAGACTGTCGAGCAGTCGAAGATCGTTTTGGAGGTGGGCAAAGAGCTGCGCATCGACCTGACCATGCAGCCCGGGGAGCAGACTCAGACCGTGACGGTGAGTGAAGAAGTCGCGGCGGTGAACGTCAGCGATTCCACACTCGGAGGCACGCTGCAGCCTGGCACGATTCAGGATCTTCCCCTGAATGGCCGCAACTTTATGAACTTGCTTCAACTCCGACCTGGCGTCACGATTTATCCCGGTGGCGGTGCCTGGACCCAGAGCACGAACGGAATGCGCCCCGAGCACAATTTCTATCTGCTCGATGGCGTCAGCGCCTTCGAACCCTTTAGCGCGCAGAGCGCGGTCAACTCCGTGAGCCTCTCGGGTGACGCCGCGACGGTGCTCCCCCTTGATGCCATTCAGGAATTCAACCTGCAGGAAAATCCGAAGGCGGAATTTGGCTGGAAGCCTGGCGCGATCGTCAACGTGGCGCTGCGCTCCGGCACCAACGCATTCCATGGTTCCGGCAATGCATTCGGTCGCACTGACGCGCTCGATGCACGCAACCCGTTCCTTGATCCCAGCGCTCCCAAGCAGGATGTCGAGGTTTTGAATTTTGGTGCGGATGTTGGCGGTCCGATCAAGAAGGACAAAATGTTCTTCTTCCTCGGATACGAAGGCCAACGCTATGCGATTGGCAATCCGGCGGTGAATAGCTGGCCGACGCTCAACTCTGGAGTCGCTTCTCCAACCTCCGGCGTGATCGCGGCATGCAACGCCGTGCGCGCGGGCAGCGTTCCTCTCAGCCCCACAAGCTTGACCATGGCGGGTTTGACGGCAACCTGCACCCCGACCGGCGGCCCGTCGGTTTTCTTGAACAATCCGGCTGCGTCGTACACGACGGATTTGATCAGCTCGTTCCGTGTCGATAACGGCCTTGCGAAAGTTGACTGGCATTTGAACAACAAACACACCTTGACCGGTCGCTTCTTCACGGGCAACAACGATGGCACTGCGGTGAACAGCTCGGCGATCGTTGAACCGCAATGGCGCCCGGCTCCGTACTCGCGGGACTACACGGCGGGCGTCAACGAGACTTGGGTGGTCTCTTCAACCATCGTCAACGAATTTCGCTTCGGGTATAGCCGGTTCACCCAAGCCTTCATCAATGGTGACTGCGGTTCTGCTTTGAATCCCACCGTGAACCTGGGCACGGCCATCTGCGGCTTCACGAACGTCGGCATTTCCGGATTCAGCGGATCGACTGGATGCTGCTCTAGCTTCCCCAAATATCAAGGGCCCGATTCGACGCCTGAGTTTATCGATCACGTCTCGATTACTCACGGCAATCACGCTTTCAAGTTCGGCGGCGAGCTCCGCGATGACATTTTCAACGGCGGCACTTTCAACAACAGCAAGGGGAATACCTCCTTTGCGGGTTCGGGTAGTTGTCCCAGCGGCTCGGCTTCTCCCTACAACGTAGCCTTGGAGAATTTCATGGCCGGTTGCATTAGCAGTTCGCAGGTTTTCATCGGTGCTCCGCTTCGCCACGTGACGCAGTGGGCTTTTGCCGGGTTCTTCCAGGACGATTGGCGCATCAAGCCTAGGCTCACTCTGAACCTGGGGATTCGCTACGAATACGTAACGCCTATCAAGGAATCCCAGAACCGCCTGTCCAACTTTGATCCCCAGGTAGGCCTGTTCCAGGTCGGAGGTTCGGGCAACATCAATCTGCGAAACAACCCCTATTTGCCCGACAAGAACAACTTTGGCCCGCGTCTCGGATTCGCTTGGGACGCGACAGGGAACGGTAAGTGGGTGGTCCGCGGCGGCGGTGGTATCAGCTACGTGCTTGAGGGATTCAATATTTTCCTCTCGCAGCAGAGCCAGATAGACCCGACCACGGGTTTGCAGACCAACCCGACCGGCATTCCGGTCTGCACGGCTCCCGGTGCGGTGGCCGGTTCGGCGAGTTGCTCGCCCGGACCAGGCAACCTGATTGCTGGTGGCTTCAACATCACCCCGGCGACGGCTACGAACGCCTTCGGCATCAATTGGAATCAATCGTCGAGCTTCAACGGCGGGTCCATCTTCCCGGGCGCAAATACCTCCGGGCTGGTATGCCAGCCGACCAAGCCGTGCAACCTGATTGCAACTCAGGAAAACTTGGTCAGCCCGTATGTCAGCTTCTGGTCATTGGGTGTGCAGCACGCCTTTACGAACAACCTCTCTGTTGACCTCAGCTATGTTGGCAACCATGGTACGAAGCTCCTCGGGATCATCGACGAGAATGCTCCGGTGCTCGGTTCTGGCTACTGCCTCAACATCACCCCAACGCAGCTAGCGGCTGCAAGAACACTACAGTCTACGGCATGCCCGGCGGGCATACAGACACCGGACGGGGTGGCTGCTCTTGGCGCGGCAGCTTCAGTTAATGCCAACGCCGAGCAGGCCTCCCGGCCTTTCTTCCCGCGCTTCCCCTACTACGGCTACATCTACGATATCGGCAACTACTTTAACTCCAACTACGACGGCCTGCAGGCGACTCTCACGCAGCGCGCAAGTCACGGGCTGTCCTACACCGTCGGCTACACCTACGCTCACGCTCTTGACGAGGCCTCGAACGACTGGGCCGGCACGGGCAACATTCCGCAGAATCCGGCCAACACCCGAGGCGAGTACTCGAACAGCGGATTCGACATCCGCCATCGCTTTACCGCCACGATCACCTACGAACTTCCCGGCAAGCACGGCTATGCGCAGTTGCTTGAAGGTTGGAAAGTTACCTCGATCGTAACCTACCAATCCGCGCTGCCCTGGGGCGTTACCAACACCAAGGGCTCCGGAGCCGATCCCAGCGGAACCGAGGAATTCCAGGAGCGCTGGAATTTCGTCGGCAACTATGCTGATTTCAACGGACTGAAGACCGGGAGTGTTCCGTTCTTCACTCCCGCCCAGGCTGTCGGACAGCCCGGGTGCGTCTCAGCTGCAGGCGGTGTCGGCACCCTTGGCTATGCGGCGCTTCAGAAGTGGGGATGCTACGAGCTCGGTAGCTCGGTGATGGTTCCTCCGGCACTCGCAAGCTATGGCGACCTGACCCGCAATACCTTCCGCGGAAATGGGCTGCAGCTATGGGATGCCTCCATTATCAAGGCCATCAAGTTCAACGAGCGGTTCAACGGTGAATTTCGGTTCGAGGCTTTCAACATACTGAACCACACTCAGTACGGCAACCCGCAGTTCAACGGCGCCGGCGGCAACCTGCCATTCAGCAATACCGGTTTGAATGGCAGCACCGGTCTCGGTCAGTCCACCCAGACGCCCGATGTTTCCAACAACAATCCGTCGATCGGTTCTGGCGCCGATCGCACCATCCAGCTGGGCTTCAAGGTCATGTTCTAACCATCGCATCAGCATGGGCATGAGTCGGGGGGCGGGAGTTACTCCCGCTCCCTTTTTTTTGCTCGGGTATCCTCGGAACGCGATTTCGCCCGACCGATCCGAGGGCTAAAGCCGCGTGTGCTAAAATGGCCGAACATCGATGAGCAAAGCGTTTGATATTGGCATTGAATGTCTTTCGGGTGCGATCGTCATCCAGAGGGATGCGCACGCTTCCGCCAATCGCTTCGATCCGGCTCTGCGCTCCGAGAATCGTGGTCTATCCGCCGCGCCCGGCGCCAAATCGTTTCACATCGAGACGTTCGGCTGCCAGATGAACACGCACGACTCGGAAAAAGTCTCGGGCGTGCTTCTTTCGCGAGGCTATCGTCCCGTCGAATCCGCCGACGCAAGCCGACCTCGTGCTCTATAACACCTGCAGCATTCGCGAAAAGGCGGCGCAGAAAGTTTTTTCGCGGCTTGGCGAATGGCGTACCGCCGCGCGGGCTCCGGCAAAGTGATCGGCGTTCTCGGATGCCTGGCCCAGCAGGAAGGCGAAGACATTTTCGAGCGCGCGCCTTGGGTCAGCCTCGTCTGCGGCTCGGCAAGCTACCAGCAAGCTCCCTGAGCTGATGGACGAGCTCGAAGCAGGCGGACGCCGAGTGATGGGCCTCGATCTCGATACGGATGAAACTTTTGAGACCGAAATTACCCGCCGCGACAATCCGATTCGCGCCTATATCACGATTATCGAAGGCTGCGACTACGCCTGCTCCTACTGCGTTGTTCCGCACACCCGGGGCCCAGAGCGCAGCCGCGCGGCCGATGCCGTGCTGGCCGAAGCGCGCCGCCTCGCCGATGCCGGCTACACCGAAATTCAGTTGCTCGGGCAAACGGTGAATTCCTACCGCGATCCTTCGCCGCGGGGGTGGAAATTTGTCGACTTGCTGCGCGCGGTTGCCGGCGTCAGTGGCATCCGCCGCGTTCGCTTCACCACCTCGCATCCCAACGATTTCACGCGCGACCTCGTCGAGGCGGTCGACGAAATACCGGCGATCTGCGACCACTTCCATCTGCCGGTGCAGTCCGGATCGAACGCGCATCCTGCGCGCCATGCGGCGCACCTACACGCGGGAGGAATATCTCGGGAAAATTTCCTGGATCCGCGCCGCGCGCCGTCCGATCAGCATGACCAGCGACATCATCGTCGGATTTCCCGGGCGAAACCGAGGCTGATTTTGAAGACACGCTCACGCTGCTTGACGCGGTTGGCTACGACGGCGTGTTCTCGTTTAAATATTCGCCGCGGCCCAACACCTCCGCGCGCACCATGCCCGATGCCGTTCCCGAGGAAGAGAAAAGCCGCCGCCTCGCTGTTCTGCAGGAGCGCCAGCGGCGGATTCAAATCGCGCGTAACGAAAAATTGATTGGCGAAACCTTCGAAGTGCTGGTCGATACGCACCACGCGGCGCGCAGTCAGTGGGCCGGCCGTTCTACTGGCAACCGGGTACTAAATTTCACTTCGCCGCATCAAAATCTTTTGGGACAATACGTGCAGGTCAAAGTCACACGAGCGGGGCCGAACAGTCTCGTCGGCGAACAACTATGAAGCAGCGGATGTAAAATCACGGGGGAGACCACCATGGAACTCGAAGTTAAGATTCGGGGCTTGATGATGGATCCTGTGACCAACATGCCTGTGGTTGTTCTGAAAGAAACCCAAGGGACGCGGCATTCTCCCCATCTGGGTTGGGATCTACGAAGCGAACGCCATCGCTCTGGAAATCGAAAAAGTACAGACACCGCGCCCGATGACGCACGATCTTCTCAAGAACATGCTCACGGGCTTGAATGTCCACGTGCAGAAAGTCGTCGTTTCCGATCTCAAGGATGACACCTTCTACGCATTGATCTGGATGGAGCGCGAAGGGCAGATGATGTCCATGGATTCGCGGCCGAGCGACGCCCTGGCGCTCGCCCTGCGCCTCGATTGCCCGATTTTCGTCGAAGATCAGGTGCTCAAAAATTCCAAGATGGCCAGCGTGGTCTCGGAAAAAAGCTCGAACGAAGAACTCCGCAAGTGGCTGGAAAACCTGAACGACGAGGATCTCGGCCGCTATAAAATGTAGTGGCCCCTTCGGCCGGCGATGTTAGAAGTAGTTCCTTCTCGCAAGCACGCCCCCTACGATCCCGGAAAAAATATCCTGCCCCGCGTGCTGCAGTATCCCCGGAAGCAAGCTTTTTCTCAGCAAGGCGAGAATTCCAAACATTGCTCCGTAGACGACGATCGTGACCACGCCTTTCATTCCCTGATAGCCGTGAGCCACGCCAAACACCAGTGCCTGAAGCACGACGGCCCACTCCGCTCGCCCTGTTAACGCGAGCAATTGCCTCTGCAAGTAGCCGCGAAACACGAACTCCTCGCAGAATCCGGCCGTCACGCACAGGACCACCCAGGCTGCCATTTCCAGCGGGCTCTGCGGCAGCAGCGCTTTTACCGCTCGCAATCCCGTCATGTTTTCGCCAAGCAGCTTATTAAGGATCAGCAGAACTCCAGCAACGACGATCCAGAAAACCACGGCAACTCTGATGTCGCGGACCACATCGCGCGCCCTCGTCCACTTGCCCCCGATCAACTCGCTGACAGCTGTACCGGTAATCTTCAAACCCAGCACCCAGACATAAGCGAACAGCAGCAGTTCAAACACGATCTGCGCACCGTAAAGTGGCAGCCGCGACTTTAGTTCGATTGACCCTAGCTGATGCTGTTGACGGCTTTGCAGAAAGGCGATGCCTAGAATTGCGCCCACAAGAATAATCGTGTGCCACAGAGGCGCCACCAGCGTTCGCTCGTTTCTCACCGTTGGAATGGATTGGGAACTCGCCATGAAGGTCGCGCCGAGACCAATTCTGAGTGTAGCAGTCCCGCAGCGTGGCACCAACCGCGCCGACTCGTTTGGGTGTGCGACATAAGAGTGAGAGTTTGAGGAATTTGGTTCTCTGAGCCTCCTTGCCTAGCGTAGTATTACGCTAGGCAGTAAACTGGAGGCTATATGGCACCTTCGCTTGCCGATTTAGAGCACCAACGGTCCGCGTTGCAAAACCAACTTAGCGATCTCGGGGACTTTCGCTCCGGTTCGGTTACCGGTACAGGGGGACGCTGTGGGAACCCACGCTGTCATTGCCACCAAGCCAACGACCCCGGTCACGGTCCGTACTACCGCTTAACTCGCAAGGTGGAGGGCAAGACGGTGACGGAAACTTTTTCAACCGATGCGGCCTTGCGCAAAGCACAGCGCGAGGTCGAGGAATACCATCGTTTTCGGCGATTGAGCCAGGAGTTGCTGGAAGTGAATGAATAGATTTGCCGCTTGCGGCCGATTTCGGAGGAGGAGTCCGCTGGAGGGAAAAAAAAACGGCGGAAGCGATCCGCCAAGAGGTGGCGCGCGAAGTAGAGCGCCTCTTACAGGTCATTTTCCAGGGCCAGCGCAAGACCGGGCGTGTCGATCTGGAAGCCATGGAGATGGCCGTACGTTCGGCCATGCACCGGGCGGCGCTGCCGCCTTGAGCGAACTGCTCCACTTTCCGGCCCCCGCCAACCCACCCCACACGGTAGCTTGTCCTTGCGGCCAACAAGCCGCTTACCGAGAGTTGCGCTCGAAGCCGCTGCTGACCGCGGTGGGCCGCGTGCAAATCTCGCGCCCCTACTATCTCTGCCCGCACTGTCACCGCGGCCAATTTCCCGCCGATGTCGAACTGGACATCGAGAAGACGGAATTCTCTCCCGGGGTGCGTCGCATACAGGCCCTGGTGGGGCAAGAGGCTCCCTTTGACCACGGCCGTGAGCAGATGCATGTGCTGGCCGGATTGGAGGTGACTACCAAGTCGGTCGAGCGTACGGCGAAGGGATTGGAGAGGATATCGCTCAGCGCGAGCAACAGCAGATCCACAGAGCCGTGCAGTTGGACCTGCCCATCGAAATCGGCAAGCCGATTCCGATCTTATACGTGCAAATGGATGGGACGGGAGTACCGGTGGTGAAGAAAGAGACTCAGGGACGGCTTGGCAAGATAGGCGGCCAACCAGCCCATACGCGCGAAACCAAATTGGGATGTGTCTTCACGCAGACGCACGGGGACAAGGAGGGCTATGCGATCCGCGACCCGGATTCCACCACCTACACCGGGGCCATCGAAACCGCGATAGAGTTTGGCAAGCGCATCTATCTAGAAGCATGGAAACGTGGTTGGAGCCGTGCGATAAAGAAGGTGGTCATCGGCGATGGCGCCGAATGGATCTGGAATCTGGTCGCCGAACACTTTCCGAGCGCGATTCAGATTGTCGATCTCTACCATGCTCGTCAGCACCTGTGGGACGTGGCGCGCCAGCTGTATCCCCATGAGGAAGTCCAACAGAAGGCTTGGATGAAGCTTCACCAGAAGCGCCTGCTGGACAAGGGAAAAATCGAAAAACTGGTGGACCTGCTGCAGTCCATCGACACTGCTAATCTCCCAATGGCCGAGAAGATTCGCGCGGAGGCGGATTACTTCAAACGAAATGCGGAGCGTATGCGCTATCCCAAGTTTCGCCGCCAGCACTTATTTGTTGGCTCGGGTGTGATCGAAGCTGGATGCAAGACGGTGATTGGCTCTCGTCTCAAACAATCGGGAATGTTCTGGACCGTCCGAGGAGCCAACGCTATCCTGGCACTGCGCTGCTCTCATCTCAATGGTCGCTTTGAGGACTATTGGGAGGGACACGACACCGGGCAGCTTGATTCTCACTTCTATGTCGCGCACCCGACTTGTTTCTTCGCGGGCGGGCCTTATTTGCTGGTTGCGCCTTCTGCCCCTCCCATTGCCAGCCTCAGGGCCCGTTCTCTGGCTAGGCCGGCAGGCAAACCGGTGAGAGTTGTGGTCACAGGAGTCGGATTCGTGGGTTGCAGAACGCCTGAGTCGCGCTCTGCTGCTGTGGTTGCTTGCGCACAATCCCAACCACTGTTACCACAAGTCGCTTTCGTTCTGGACGAATACTGCCAGTTGCTTGAAGTCCCCGGTTTTCCAGTCGCCCAGATCGGCTTCCAGAATCACATGGGCCGTCTGGAGAACCCAACACAACTCGGTTTGGTCGGTAAACCGGACACGCACATAGAGCATTCCTTCCTCAAAGACGTGCTCGGCCCAGTCCACGACCTTGCCTCTCACGCCGGGGTATTGCTTGCCTGGCATCGACTGTTGACCCTCCGGCTTCGCAGGTGATTTGCGCTTGGTCATTCGGATCTCCTCTCTGGCGCTCGAGCGACACTGGTTTCGACTTGCCTTGCCGCCTTCCTACAGTTCGATTAGCGCTTCCGGGCAGACTTCCTCGGCTTCTTTGCAGTTCGCTTCTTCGTCTGCTCCTCGTCATAGCGTTGCTCGTCGTCCTTGTCCCAATCAGGTAGCAGCACAACGCGGGGAGGCAGTCCTTTCTCCCTGCGGACTTCCTCGCGTTGCTTGATTTCCAGGTAGAAATCAAACGGGTCTTTGGCCTTCTGATCATATTCCCGGCGGAATCGATAGGCCCACTCGGCGTCCTTCTTGACGATCTCGTCGAACTTGTCGAAGAACTCGCGGTTGGCATCCACGCGCGCGCTCTCACCTCCGCGCGGCTGTAGCGGACCTGTCCCTTATCGAAAAGGCCTGCCGTTTCCATGCGTTCGAGGCCGCGGACTACGTCCTCGAATGCCTGGTTGAGCTCCATGAGTTCTCGCAAGAGGTGGAGTTTCAAGGCTGGCCTCCGGTCCCACGGGGCGATTCGTCGCCAACGTGCTCAGGCGGTTTCAGATAC
The DNA here is from genome assembly GCA_963718485.1 of uncultured Acidobacteriota bacterium. Lineage (GTDB taxonomy): Bacteria > Acidobacteriota > Terriglobia > Acidiferrales > UBA7541 > Palsa-295. The sequence goes on along the minus strand of CAVQZU010000134.1, from coordinate 91,618 downwards.
CGCCGCTCCCATTCCCGCCCCTCTTCTTCGGTTAAGAATCGCACCTTGGGTGCTTTGCCCTCGCTCCGGCGCCGTTCCTCAATGGCCGGACAGATTCGGTAAACTTGCACCTTGTCCAAGGCGTTCTGCTCGTATTCCCGGTATTTTCTTTCGAATCGGATGGCGTCCAGATCTTCATGCCTGCCGACGTTGTTGCAGAAATAGCTGTTGAGCCAGGCGCGGTGAATCTGAAAGAGGGTCACTTTTTCGTCAAACCAGGCGGGTCTCAAGGCCTGAATCCTTGACACGCTTGAGCCGCTCCAGCCCTTGCACGGCTTGGTCGATTCCGCGGTTCACTAAGAGAATAGCTTCGTACAGATGGGCCTTTTGCATTCGAGCCGTCCTTTCTTCCCGCGACTGACGCGGGGTCGGTGAACGTTGGTGAGGTGCCAGGGGCACACATATCCCGGCGAAATGGAAGGGCGAATCAGACAGAGAAGGAGGTTTGAGCGGGCTACATGGCCGGTGGGGAATGTTCGAACAGGTGGGAAGAGTTCAGAGTCGATGAAGGCACGCCGTACAAGCCTTGCGTGCCGAAACGGAACCAGATAACTTCTGTTGCAGCCATCGTTGCACCTCATGCGTGCGACTTGGTCAGGGGCGCGCTTGGTGTTCAAGCACCCACGCGTCCCGCTTCGATTACTCCGATTTGTTTTGGCATTCTGCTCGTTCTTTCGTGGTCTATCCCCTTACCCCAATAATCTCTCGGCCTTGTGTTGCCTAAGCTTAGCCATTCCCTTCTCTGTCCAGAACCTAATGCGAGTCCCGGAAACGAACACCTCTTTCGGTGCCGGTATCTGTTTCTCTCGAATCCATTTGTAAAGCGTGTTTCGATCAACGCTGAGCTCTCTTGCCGCTTCCGAGATGGAGTAGGATCGCACAGTAAGATTCCGCATATCTGCTTAATTTGTCAAGTATAAAAACTCAAATCCGAAAAGCCGCACTTTGCGCCATTCCGGGTTGAGAAGAAGAATATCGCATCTTCGGAATGAATCGGAAATATTGGTGGGTGAGGCGAATGCTAGGAGATAGGGGCTCGGGACGCGGAGCGACTCGAGTGAGGATGTCCAGCAGTTTTCTCTTATCAGTCAGGAATACAACCCGCGCGATCGTACGGCGTTGGGGCTCGAATAGCGACCGCCTCATGCCAGCCAGGCCGTGATCTTTCGTTTATTCGAGGCTTTATTGCCGCGGCAAAACTGGGGAAGACTCGACTTGGGAACGTGCCGAGCGTTAAGAGAGTTGTCTTGCCAGAGCTCGATCCGTATGCTGCCCTTATGAAGATAGACCGCTTAGGATAAGCGGCAGTGTCTTTAGCGAGGGTCCCTGGCAATTCAACGCACCACGATCGCGCATATTTCCATTTCATCGGTCGGAACCATCCTCCTTGTGTGGTTCGCATTGAGCCGCCCGCTGGAACCGGCTCAGATTGCGGGACTGGCCCTCGCGATTGCGGCGTTTCTCTTGTGGGCCGCTGCGCGAATACAGCTTGGGAGCTCGTTCTCGGTGCGGCCAAAGGCGAAGGCGCTTGTCACGCGCGGGATTTATTCGCGGATTCGCAATCCCATTTACGTCTTCGGCATGATGTGGATTGCGGGTCTGGTTCTGACGGTTGGCAAACCATCCTGGCTGCTGATCCTGGTCCTGCTGATCCCCATGCAAATCATCCGCGCGAGAAGGGAAGGACGTGTGCTGGAAGAAAAGTTCGGCGAGGCGTATCGCGAGTACCGGCGCAAGACGTGGTTCTAGGGCCGTGCCAAGCTAGCTCCTCTTGAGTGTCAAGGCCACGAGCGTAGCGGCGTGTTCTTGCTTTTCCAGGTCGCGGCAGGTGGCGATGATCTCTTCATATTGCGCCGCAGGTATCGGTAATCCCGGGACGATGGCGCGGATGCGGCGCACCTCCTCTTCAAAATCCCAGATGAATTCACGCCCGGTGGCTGGCCGGGTGTAACTCTTGCCGTCTTTTGTGAATATGGTGATGCGTGGGGCAAAAAGAGGCATCTGGTGCGAGGGAATAATGGTCACGCGGTTCATCAAGGCGAGCACTTCGGGAGGATCGGGCGTTCCGGCCAGCATCGGAAATCCGCGTTTCACCACGCCGTATGCGGTGTAGTAGCGCGTGTTGCCCACCTTCGCCGGAGTATTCGCGTCTTCGCGACGTGTCGGAAAAGCGGGACTCGGATATTGTGTTTCAAGCCAGTTCACCACTGCTTCCACACGGTCTACATCTTGGTAGCGAATGTTGTGCTCCTCACAAAGTTTCGCGGTGACGTCGATATGCGCAAGGTTGTAGCCGGAAACGGAATAGATCCGGTACAGCGTTTCAAGAAGCATCCATTCGCTACCTAGGTTGGCTGTGATTTTCTCGAGATTCGCCCGTAGGTCGCCGGTAAAGCTGTAAGTCAGCTCGCCGCGGTTGTTGCCGGCGTAGGCGTGGTAGAAGCCCGCCTCGCCTTCGAGCACGGCCTCTCCGCCGGGGTGTCCTTGCTTGGCCAGCGCGAGCGCGAGCATGGCATTGCGCGCGGCCAGCCCTTCGCGCAGCGCGCCGCTTTCAAGGTTGCCGCCGGCGAGGTTCACGCACAAACCGATCGCGTCATTCATTTGGTCTTCGCTGAAGCGCAGCAGTTTTGCGCCGGCGACCGCCGCTCCGAAGATGCCGAACACGGGACTGGCATGGAATCCGCGCGCCATCACCGTGGGAATGAAGTCCGCGGCCATGCGCTCCATCACTTCGTATCCGGCGGCGACTCCGGTGATGAATTCTTTTCCCGAAACGCCTTCGGCTTCTGCCACCACGAGGGCGCTTGGAATGATGCTCGTCCCGGGATGCGTGAGCATCCGAAATGTGTCCCACTTGCCGCCCGCCAGGGTCATTTCCGAGTTCGCAAACGCGGCGCCGCTCCGGGTCGCTTTGCCCCCGCTCACCATAACGGTCGCGCCGTTGCGCAGGCCCGATTCTTCTTCGGCCACGAGTTCTACGGCCTCGCGGCCACCCGGAAGCTGTGAACCCAGCAGGAGGGAACTAAGAGCGTGCAGGGTGAGGCCTTTTGCGCGGTCGATTACCTCGGCTGGCAGCTCTTCGTAGCGCAGAGCAGCAGCCCATCGCGCAAACTGTCGGCTGAGAGATGGGTGGAGAATGGCCCGCTTTGAACTGGCCTGGGTGCCGCTCGAAGGGTCGGCCTGGGCCCCTTGCGCCAATGCGGCGGCAGGTTGAACTGCCGCCAACCCGGCTATGCTTGCAGCAGCGATACCGGAGCCGCGAAGAAAATCACGACGGCTAGTGCCCGGTTTCATCTTGTCAGGTCTTATTTTCATGGCCTCTCCGCCACGTAGGGGACTCAGAGGGGCTCCAGTCCGTGAAGTTCTTCACTTGCCGCAGCCGTGCCGCGCTTGCTCGAATTGCCGGAACAATCGCGCCGCGCCGTCGCCTTCCAGAGTCCGCATCACGTGTCCTTGTCCTTTTTCCTCGCTGAATTCGACCGAATATCCCAGAGCGCGGAATTGCGCGGCCTGCTTTCTCTCGTGCCCCAGCCAGTCCGTGTCCATCTCTCCTGCATACATGTTGATGCACATCTTGGCGAGGGTGTGAAGTCGCGCTGGGGAGGTGTCGAGCAGATAGCCTGGCAGTCCGGTAACCGACCAGAAATACTGCGGGTATAGAGTGGCGATGTGAAAGGCGCTCAGGCCGCCGTTGGAAACCCCCGCCATATGAAATTTGCCATCAAGCACTTTGTAATCAGCAAGAAGCTTCACGATGAATTCTGGGAAAATTCTAGCCCCGGCTTCAAAGAACAACCCACCCTCGGGCGCCTCGGGGACAATAATAATGTAGCCAAGCCGTTCGGCCTGCTCGCGCCAGTTGCGTTCGACGGTGCCTTCGACGGTTTCCATGGTCTGCGGGCCGCCGGGGAAAGCAAGGACTGCGGGGTAGGTTTTCGACGGGTCGTAGCCGTTTGGGAGAACCACTTGATAGTGCACCGTCACCCCGGAAACGCTCGTTGTCTTGTCCTGAACCTCCGCGCGAACAGGATAGCTTGCGAACAGGACTGTGGCGGCGAGCAGCAGCCAAGGCCAAGTTGAGAGGGTTGGCTTCATCGCTTCTCTCCCGAGGAGGCTGAAGGCGCACGGATTATACGCCGATGCGGCAGAGCCAGTAAGTCTAGTGACAGAAGATTCGGTCCCTCGGGCAGTTGCTTTCCGGGCGGCCCCCGGGGAGGATGCGGATGCCAATCAGAGAGATCCTGGCGCTTGTTTTGCTGCGTTCGGGATGGCCATCCTTTTCAGAATGCCACTTTTTCCTTGCAGTGAGCCCGCGAGTCTCGGTACAGTGTGCGTACTTGTAGTATGAGTACGGCGCTCAGGCGCAACCACTTGGTCCCTGGCGCTATACAGGAGCGAGAGGCAAGGGCTTGACCTGCGTCCTATCGGTTGCCAATCAAAAGGGCGGCGTTGGAAAGACCACTACATCTATCAACCTCGCAGCCGCGATCGCGTTAAAGAAGAAGAAAACGCTCCTGATTGACCTCGATCCTCAGTCAAACGCATCCATCTCGTTTTTTTCCGCCGAGGAGATTCAGTCCTCGACGGTCTATGACATTTTCGCCGAACATCCGGCGGAAATGGCGAAGATCATCCGTCCGACCAAGGATCCCTTCCTGTTCGTGGCGCCCGCCCGGCTCGCGCTCGCGCGTCTTGAGCAGCAGCTCTCGGGTCAATTCGACGCCCCTTTCAAGTTGAAGGATGCGCTGGCTCCGGTGCTCAAAGACTACGACTTCATCGTGATGGACACACCGCCGGCGCTCGGAATCTTGACCGTGAACGCGCTGGTGGCCTCGACGCACTTGCTAGTGCCCATCCAGGCCGCCTACTTCGCCATCGAGGGCACCGATGATCTGCTTGAGACCTACGGCCGGATCCGTTCGCGTCCCAATCCCGATTTAAAAATGCTCGGCGTGGTGATTACGCTCTACGACAAGCGCACCAACATCTCGCGCGACACCCATGAGCAGATCCGCTCGGTATTTGGCGAAGCGCTTTTCAAGACGCGTATCAGCAAGAACGTGCGCCTTGAAGAAAGCCCCGCCTACAAGGAAACCATCTTTACGTTCGCGCCGAAGTCGCCGGGCGCCGAGGAATACAAGAAATTGGCTCAGGAGGTATTACAACGTGTCGAAGAGAATCGGGTTGCCCGTCACTCTCAAGATGCGGCATGACGCGCATTATGTGGAGACGCTGACCAGCTACAGCGGCGCGTCCATTGGGCGCATGATCCCGATTGACAAGATTCGGCCCAATCCGGACCAGCCGCGCAAATTCATCGGAGACGTTTCGGAATTAGCGGCATCGATTCGGGAAAAAGGTGTTCTCGAACCGTTGCTGGTCCGCTACGTCCCCCGCGAGGATACCTATTACATTATTTCAGGTGAGCGCCGCTATCATGCCTCACAAGCAGCGGGGTTGCATGAGTTGCCTTGCATCGAGAAGATTGCAGACGATGCCGAAACTCTCGAGCTCGCGCTGATTGAAAACCTGCAGCGCAAGGACCTCACTCCGTTCGAAGAAGCCGATGGCTTGCAGCGCTTGGCCGACCACTTCGACTACACCCACGATGACATTGCCAAGAAAATCGGCCGGGCGCGTTCGTCGGTGACCGAATCCATGTCCTTGCGCCTGATCCCGCATGAAGTCCGCCAGGCGTGCATTGAAAGCGGGATCATCTCAAGATCCGTGTTATTGCAGGTGGCGCGGCAGCCGAATGAGAAGAAGATGCAGGAAATGGTGCAGCGCATCGCCATAGGCGGTCTGACGCGCGACGAAGCCCGCCAGGCCCGCAAGGAAGAAACGCAGCCCGCGCCGCGACCCCAGCCTTTCGTGTTCGATTATAAGTCGCCCGACGAATCCTTCCATCTGCGCCTTCAATTCCGCAAGAGCCGCGTAAGTGAGGAGGAATTGGCCGCCGCCCTGCGCGAAGCGTTGCGCCAGATCGAATCAGGCGCAGGTTCAGGAGCGCTGTCCTCTTCTGCCGTAGCGTAACGGTCCGAGCAGTTCCTTAGTTCTGCTCTCCAGCGGTTCTCAAGCCAACTTCCGGATCGGCATGGTCTGGATCCGCCGCTGGTTTCCTGGCTCCCGCACGGCGTCTTGAAGCAGGCCGGGGACCGTGCCATACTTTCTGACTGTAGTCAGAATTCTGGTTGGAACTCTGCGGCTGCGCTCAGCAGCGGTCCAGGAGAAGAACCATGGCAAAAATCCGACGAACGATGCAATCGACGGCACTTCTTCTCGGCGCTGCCTGGATCGCGCTGCTGTGCGGCACCCCAGTCGCGTTTACCCAAGCGCAGGAACGCGGGACCATCAGCGGGAGCGTTACGGCCGACAAAGGCGACGTGCGCGGCTTTCGCGTTCGGGCGCACAACCTCGATCGCATGATCTGGTACACGGTATTTACCAAGAATGGACATTACAACGTGCCTGAAGCGCTGCCCGGAAAGTATGAGCTTAGCGTTCTCCAGGATGGCTTCCGGTCGCCCCAAAAAGCGATCGATTTGCGCGCCGGCCAGGCGCAGACCGTGGATCTCGCGTTAACCAAGGATGCCGAGCCCAAGACCGATGTCGTCTACAAGACATTTTCCGAGATGTATCCGCCTGGCCCCGGCCTCGACCTGCTGGAAAAGAATTGCCTGGGTTGCCACGGGCCGGACTCCTACAACCAAATGCGTCTCACCGCAGCCGGTTTCCGGGCAGGAATTGAGCGAATGCGCTACGGCCCGTTCCATCTGAGCGGCACCATCCCCGCCATTCCGAACACCCCGCTTTCGGCCAAGGAAGAAGACACGATCGTCAAGTATCTGTCCACGAATTTCGGCCCGGACTCGCCCAATCAGCGGCTGAAACGCGATGCCTATCCGGTCGACGAAAACGCACTGGCCAAGGCCATTTACGTCGAATATGAATTGCCTCCGGATTTTCCGCAGCCGCCGCCCAGCACCGCAGGGCCAGAGGAGGGGCAACTGCAGGGCCAGCAGGAAACCAATAGTTCGCTTGCGGACATCGTTCCCGGAATGATCGGGGCCGCACCCCGCCCCAGCACGGGCGGCGCAGCCATGGTTGCGGTTGCTGCCGCGGGTGCCCCGGCCGAAGGCGTCAGCGCCATGCGGAATCCGTGGCTGCACGATCCGTTCATTGCGAAGGATGACAGCCTGTGGTACGGAGCCCCTCAGACCAACGCCCTGGTGCACCTTGATCCACGCAGTCTTGACCCGGAAAAGCGTTGGCAAGTTTTCCGCCTTCCGAGTAGCGCGCCCCCCTACGCTTTTATTCATGGCATTTCGCTTGACAGCACGGGCCGCGTCTACTGGGCGGAAATCCGCGGAGGAAAGCTTGGCGAATACGATCCGGAGACCGGAAAATTCAATCGCTACGCGCTGCCCACGTTTGGCTCGGAGCTGCAGGTCGTCGCCGACCAGCATGACAACATCTGGTATGACCAGGTTCACGGCAGCGCGCTCGGCAAGCTCGACGCGCAAACCCGGCACATCTCGCAATGGCCCACGCCAACTCCCGATGCCGGCCTCTATGGTCTCGCCGTAGATCCCCAGGGAAATATCTGGTCGGCGGGATATATCAAATCGGTGGTTGAAAAATTCGACCCGCTAACCGAAACCTTCACCGAATACCACACGCTCACGCCCGGTGCGGGCGCAAGGCGCATCGGCGTCGACTCTAAGGGCATGGTGTGGTTTTCTGAATGGAGCGCCGGACAAATCGGCTCGATCAATCCGGCCACAGGAAAAATGACCGAATACCAGCTGCCAGTCCGCTCCACTCCTTACGAAACCTGGCCCGACAAGAATGACAACATCTGGGCTTCAGACGATTTCACCAATTCGATGATTTACTTCAACCGCGCATCCAATCATTTTACTTACTACCCGCTGCCTCAGAATTGGAATGAACCCGGCGTGCCAAAGGTTGAAATCGCGAAGGATAATACCGTCTGGATCGGTTCACGCCGTACCGAACACGCCGTCGCCGTACATTTTTATCCCAACGGCTACACGGCCGACGCCCAGCCACTGCCCTAAGCACGTCGTGCTCCGCAGCTACGCGAGAATCGAACCCGCGGGTACTGGTACGGAAACCTACATCGAATGGTAAGCCTCCCTACAGAGAACGCCGGATAGCCGTTCATACTATCCGTTTCATAATTCAATGGAAGATTAATCAGTGCTGGCCCTGGCCCAGCGAAGGGTGAGTTGAAACTATGCCTATCGAAGCACGGCGACATAACCCTCGCGTGAAACTTCACGAAACCGCGTACATCAACTTTGGCTCCGGGAATCGGGGCGTTATTCTGGACGTATCCGAAGGCGGGCTCCGCTTCAAGACCGCCTCCCCTTTAATAAAAGGTGCCGATCCTGTCCGATTCTGGTTGACCTCGTTCAGCCGCCGCACCGAAGGAGCGGCGGCGGTCGCCTGGACCGACGAATCCCGCACCGTCGGCGGCCTGCGCTTTACGAACCTTCCGCCAGACATTCGCGAGCAGGTTCGCCTCTGGCTTGATCGTTCGCTGGCGGTGGGCGAAGAAGAGGGGCAAGAACCTGATCTGCTGCCTGCGGACTTCCTTGCGAATCCCCTCAGGGGTGAAATCTTGGATGAGCCTGAGGCTTCCGCCGAGCCTGCGCTTCCCGGGTCGGTGAGCAGCGATTCGCTTCCGGAAAGCGAGGCTCTGGCTGCTGTCGGGGCGGAAGAGGCCGCCAATCACGCTCAACCGATTGCCACGGCGGTCGAATCTCTACCGGCAACGGATGGTTTGCCTGCGACTAAAACTAAACCCGATGCGGTGGTTGAGGAAACAAACAAGGGGTCCCTTTACGGCCGACCGGCACTTGTCGCAAAAGAGAGCACGCTTTCCATGTTCCCGGCCGAGAGCGCGCAGCAGGAGACCTACGCCTACAACGCTTACACGCGTCCTGGCCAATCAAGTCACCGTCTGCTCATTGCGGTTCTGGTGATCTTGTTCGCGCTGGCCGCCGCCGCGGGTGCCGCTGCGTATTACCATCCCAGCCAAGCCCGGGATATGATGAGCCGGGTGCAAGTTCAGGTTGCGCGACTCATCAACCCAGCCTACAAACGGACCATTCCCGATGTCGAACCCGCTGCGATGGGTTCGGCCCCGGAAGGTAATTCCGGGGACTTGGAAGGTTCACTCGGGCCCGCCCCGCCTGCCCCGGCCGGGTCAAACACCCGGGCGCCCTCTGCTGACAGCAATTCTTCCGCCGGAGGCACCGCAAAGCCCGGCCTTGAGGCATCCAGAAGTGCCGATGCAAGCGCTCCCCAGTCGGCCGCATCTGATAACGGCGACGCACCGCTGGCAAAAAATAATAGCCAGGTGGACGTGGATCTGGCGCAGAAATATTTGACCCCGGGCAGCACGCCCAACCAGAAGGAGAAAGCCGTCCGGCTGCTGTGGCTCGCGACAGAGAAGGGAAATGTCGACGCCGAAATCCAATTGGCTGATCTCTACGCGCGCGGTGACTCGGTCCCCAAGAGCTGCGTGCAAGCGCGCATTTTGCTCAAAGCCGCGGTTAACGTGAACCCCTCGCTTGCGCAACCGAAGCTCGCCGAGCTCGATGATGCCGGTTGCAGTTGATTCTGCGTGACGGGCCGCGGATCAGAACCTGAGAATGCGCGCGGCGTTCTCGCCAAGAATCATCTTCTTCTGCGCGCTCGTGATGTTCACTTGATCAAGGAAATGCACGGGCCGCTCGTATCCCATATCGAAGCAATAGTCGCTGCCGATCATGACGCGTTCGGCCCCCACCTCGCCAATCACGAATTCCAGGATCGATTTTGAGTGCACCACGGTATCGAAGGTGAACCGCTGCAAATATTTGCTCGGCGGCGTCGGCAAGCGCAGCTGCTTGATTTCCGGCCGCACCGTAGCGCCGTGGTCGATGCGTCCCATCAGCATTAGCAGCACTCCACCACCATGCGGCAAGCTGAACTGAAGCTGGGGATGCCGGTCGAGCACGCCGCCGAAGATCAGATGGCTGGCGGCAATCGCGGTGTCGAAAGGGAAGCCCAGTAAATTGGAAAGGTAAAAGGGAGCCGTGCGCTGCCCGCCCACCACCTGCAGCGGATGCAGAAAAATGGGCAAGTCGAGCTGTTCGATGCGCGCGAAGATTGGTTCGAAGAGCGGGTCATCCAGATCGCGATGATTGATGTTTGTGCCCATGTAAACCCCGCGCATTCCTGGCAACTGGCTGGCGCGATCAGCTCGTCGATGGCGCGATCCGGGAAAAGCATCGGGAGGGTTAGCAGCCCCACCAACCGCGCCGGATATTGCAGGTGAGCGGCGCTGGCCGCGTCATTCCAAGCGCGCGCCAGTTTGTGCGACATTTCTTCATCGCCCCAGTGCGCCATCGGTCCGGTGAGCGACATCGCCTGTATGGCCGTTCCTTGCGCGTCCATGTCCGCAATGCGCTTCCGCACATCGACCACCCGATAGGGAAGCGGGCCCTGAAAACGCGCCTCTGTCTTAATGTAAAATCCCTCTTCCGCTGCGCGATATTCCACGTTAAATCGCGGCCCTTGTTCGGCCAGCACATTCAGATATTCCTGCGGGAAAAAGTGAGCGTGAATGTCTACCGGACCACTGCGGCTCGCAGCATGTCTTGGCATTAGGAATGGCTCCTGACGAACGAGCTCTCTAGAAGCGAGAGCCTCCCTGAACCGGGAATCGGTTTAGGGCGAAGAAACTGGCGCAGATGATTTCCTGCGGGGCCGAGGATACAATGGCCGACCATGGACCCCCAATACTTGTCCGAGCAATTCTCCTCCGCAGTGTCCTACGACCAATATATTCAAATTGGAAAGCCAGACCAGCAGGCTCGCTGGAAGCGCGTTTATGACGCGGCGAGCCTTACCGAATCGCAGCGCGGACTGGCCGGCGGCTTCGTCCGCCAGATGAACATCCTGGTCCTCAGCGGCATCTGGTGTGGGGATTGCGTCGAGCAGTGCCCGCTGATCGAGCGGATCGCGGAAGCCAACCCTGCCAAGATCGATTTGCGCTTTGTGGAGCGCGACCAGCGGCCCGATCTGCGCGACAAGCTGGCCATCAACGGCGGCCATCGCGTCCCGGCGGTCTTGTTCTTGTCCGAAGATTTCTACTGGTGCGCCACCGCAGGGGACCGCACCATACACCGCTATCGTGCTGTTGCTGCCCGCAAACTCGGCCCCTCCTGCCCCATCGGCATCGTGCCGCCAGACAAGGACGAGCTCGAAGCCACACTCGCCGACTGGTGCCATGAAGTCGAGCGCGTGCAATTAATGCTTCGCCTCACCCCGCGCCTGCGCGAGAAATACAAGGACTAGTTCGGCGCGGCTCGGTTGGCCATCCATTTTCATCCACACAGATCGCAGCGAGGCGAGCTCTCTGGCTTGTCCCGCGTACCGCCTTGGAGATGTGGGAACCCGAGCGAGCGCCAAAAAAAATGTCCTCAGAGTGACTTGAGTCGGCTCCCTGAGGACATTGGCCAAATTGCTTGGCGATAAACTATGCGCCAGCCTTCGGATACCAATCGAGAATCCGCACCTCGATGCCGGTACCTTCGAGCCCCTTCTTGAACACACTCAAATCGGACATTCCGTAGTGATAGGGGATCACGACCTTCGGATGAAAGGCCTTCACCGCGTCCACAGCTTCCTCCGGAGGCATGGTATAGGGCAGGTTCATGCAAACAAAGGCCACGTCGATATTCTTGAGCGCTTCCATTTCGGGGATTGCTTCGGTGTCCCCCGACAGGTAAAAGCGCTTGCCTCCGTAGGTGAGCACGTAGCCGTTGCCGCGCCCTTTGTCATGGTAAAGCTTGCCCTCGGCAGGTCCACGCTTGATGTTGTACATGGGAATCGCTTCGATCTTCCAGCCGTTCCAATCCTTGCTTTCACCGTTCGAGATTGGCTTGGCGGCGGTGATCGTCTTCACTACGGCGGGGGGCGCAAGAATCTCCGTGCCGTCCTTGCTGAGCTGCGTCACCAGGTTCTGGTCCATGTGGTCGGCATGAATGTCGGTAATCAGAATCAGATCCGCTGGAGGCATGCCGGTAACCACCGCCGGCTTGGCCGGATCAACGTAGATATTCTTCCCGCCTGCCTGAATCAGCAGTGCCGCGTGATAGATGGGCGTAATCTTGACGTCGCCCTTCGATGTCTTGAACGTCTGCACTTCGGCGGCCCCTTGCGCTTGCGCCATCAAAAACAGCGTGGCAAACGCCAGTACCGCAAACCTCAGAGTTTTCATTTCCCAGTCCTCCAATAATGTTTCCTGCACTCAAACGGCATGAATGCTAGCACACGCCCCGGTGCTCCGCCAACCGCGCTCGGAACGGGCCTGCCCGGCACCGCAACAGCGTTGCCAGATGGAATGGTCGATGCCAGCAGTTTCATAGCGAGGCGGGACGGCGGTGGGAAACACCTGAATCTCGAACCAGGCAGTTTGAGGATGGCGCGCTCGGCCCGCATGAATGCTCGTTACGCTCGTGACAGTTACACACAGGATAGCCAAATTCTCGTCGGATCCACTGCGAGAACGGGCATCATAGTCTTCGCGAGGCTCGGGAACCATAAAGACACGGCGATTAGAACCCAGAAACGGTCATTACCCGGAAGCAACGCTTGTTTCCTCGCTTGGCATGAGCGATCCATGAATCCATTTGATGCGACCATCATTCATTTCTTCAACCTATTCGCCCAGCGCAGCGAGCTGTTTGATCGTTCCATGTGGTTCATGACGCACAATGTATTTGCGGTGGGTGCCGTTCCGATGGCATTTTTCTGGTACGCCTGGATTCGCTACGGCACGACAGACCCCGTGAAACGCCAAATTCTCCTGTTCGGTATTTTCGACAGCGTGTTTGCTCTCTTCATTGCCCGGGTTCTGGCGCTGAGCCTTCCATTCCGCTTGCGTCCTTTTCACAATCCGGCCCTGCATTTTCAGGTTCCTTTTGGAGTAGAACCCGGAACACTGATTGGCTGGAGTTCGTTCCCGAGCGATCGTGCGACACTTTTCTTCTGCGTAGCCGTCGTGCTGTGGCTGGTTTCACGTCACCTGGGAAGATTGGCCATCGGCTATACCTTCGTGGGTCTATGCATCCCGGCGATGTATGCCGGCATTCATTACCCGACCGACATCCTCGCGGGCGCTTTGCTTGGATCGGGAATCGCCCTTCTTTGCAAATCCACGGGCATCACCGCACGCGTCGCGCCGCCGATGATACGGTGGCTCGAAACCAGGCCGGCTCTGTCCCACGCCGTTCTGTTCCTGTTGACCTTCGAAATTGCCGAGCTTTTCGGCAGCGTTAGAACCATCATCCTCCAGGCCCTGCACTTTGCAAAACTTATCGTCTGAGATCCGCTATTCGCTATCGATGTTCACCGCGTAATAGGCGACCGTCTTCGATGGTACTTGCTTGAACCAGTGCCAGGTCTTTGCGGGAATCGTGATCACATCGCCCTTGCTCAAGTGATAGGTTGTTCCGCCATCGATCGAGGGCGCCCGCATCTGATCGGCCGCGGTTCGCCTAGCTCCTACCGCCGTCCCGCCGACCACCAGCGTTGCCTCACCCTCCTCCATGATGAATACGTGGTTGGTTCGATCGTGGTATTCCGCCGGGCCTGCTTCGCGCCGCTGCGCGAGCACGATCAATCCCGGATCGCTCACGATCGGCCCGCCCTTGGCCATGACGGAGCGGACCTTGTCGTGTCCAATGTAGTGAACCGCCGCCGGGACGCCGCTCCCGTGCGACGCCACACCCCCCCAGAGAAAAATAGCGGTGATCAACCATCCCGTGCGCCTCAGGAAAACCTTCATAGCACTCCTTTCTTGAGTCCCATTTTCTTCCCAACGATTCCCTCATGGCCTTGCAGCAGCCGCACGCAACATACAATCAGACCGCCGCCCGGTGCAATGTTGTTGCCCAGGCGTGGCGGCTCCCTAGAGATTGCTACGCGGCGTTTTTGAGCCTTGGGAAGAAGCCGTTATAATTGCATGATTGGCTATGGCAGCGCAGACACCAGATCCCGGCGGGCATGTTCTGACCAGTCTTGAATGGGCGCATCCCCTGGTGCGGGACTGGTTCGTGGCGCGCTTTGGCACGCCCACCGAACCTCAGGAACAAGGCTGGCCTCCCATAGTGGCGGGCAAGACCACCCTGATCTCGGCGCCGACCGGTTCCGGCAAGACGCTGGCCGCTTTTCTTGCCTGCATTGACCGCCTGGTACGCAAGGCTCTTGGCGGGGAACTACCGATCGCACCGAAGTGCTCTACGTTTCGCCGCTGAAGGCGCTCAGCAACGACATCCAGAAAAACCTCGAACAGCCGCTAGGCGAAATCCTACAACTGGCCGGCGAGCGCGGCTACCTGATGCCCCCGATTCGTACCGCCGTTCGCACCGGCGACACGCTGGCCCACGAACGCCGGGCCATGCTCTCGCACCCCCCGCACATCCTGGTCACGACGCCGGAATCGCTCTACATACTGTTAACTGCCGGGAAGAGCCGCGAAATCCTGAAAACGGTTGAAACGGTGATCGTCGACGAGATTCACGCCGTTGCCGACGACAAGCGCGGCGCGCACCTCGCGTTGTCTCTGGAACGCTTGGAACGGCTCACAGCGCTGCCCCCGACGCGCATCGGCCTTTCGGCCACGCAGAATCCCATCGAGTTGGTGGCCGATTTCCTGGGCGGAGGCGGCCGACCCGAACCGACCGTCGTGCACATCCAGAATCGCCGCGAACTCGACTTGGCCGTTGAGGTGCCCGGCAGCGAACTAGGACCGGTCGCTTCAAACGAAATGTGGGACGAAATCTATGATCGTGTCGCCGAGCTGGCCGGCCAGCATCGCTCGACGCTCGTTTTCGTAAACACGCGGCGTCTGGCCGAGCGCGTTGCCCTGCACCTCGGCGAGCGTTTAGGAAAAGACGCCGTTGCCGCGCACCATGGGAGTCTTTCGCGCAAGCTCCGCCTGGCCGCCGAAACCAAGCTCAAATCCGGCGAACTACGCGCCTTGGTCGCGACCGCATCGCTTGAGCTTGGCATCGACATCGGCAGTGTCGACCTGGTCTGCCAGATCGGCTCGACGCGCTCCATCTCGGTGGCCTTGCAGCGCATTGGCCGCGCAGGCCACTGGCGCGGCGCGGTCCCCAAGGGTCGCCTTTTTGCGACCACCCGCGACGAGCTAGTGGAATGCGCCGCTCTGGTTCGCGCCGTGCGCCGGCAAGACCTTGACCGCCTCACGATTGGCGAAGCGCCTCTCGATATTCTTGCTCAACAAATCGTCGCCATGTGCCCAGCCGAAGATTTTGCCGAGGACGAACTGTTCGCACTGGTGCGCCGGGCCTATCCGTATCGGAACTTGTCGCGCGCCGATTTCGATGAAATCATCGAGATGCTCTCGGAGGGAATTGCCGCCCGCCGCGGCCGTTACGCGGCGTACCTGCATCGTGATCAGGTGCATGGCCGCATACGTGGGCGGCGCGGAGCGCGCCTGGCGGCAATCACCAGTGGTGGCGCGATTCCCGAGAACGCCTTGTACAACGTGGTCGCGCTGCCCGAGAGCGTTACCGTCGGCACCGTCCATGAAGACTTCGCCGTCGAAAGTCTCGCGGGCGACATCATCCTGTTGGGCAACACATCCTGGCGCATTCGCCGCGTGCAAGCCGGAACCGTTCTGGTTGAGGACGCGCACGGCGCCGCGCCGTCGATTCCGTTCTGGTTGGGCGAAGCCCCTGGCAGAACACAGGAACTGTCGGCACAATTGGCTGAATTGCGGGAAACGGTCAGCAATCTCACCGCGGACACCGCCAGCGGTGCAGAGGAGTGCAAACACGCACCAGGCCTGGCTTGCCGCGATCGAATGGTTTACGGCGTGAATGTGGCCTTGATCCATCGGGCGCCGAGCAGGTGGTTGAATACATCTTGGCTGGGCGCAGCGTACTCGGTGTCGTGCCCACGCAGCACACCGTAATTGCCGAACGCTTCTTTGACGAAGGCGGCGGCATGCAGCTTGTGATCCATGCACCATTCGGAGCCCGCATCAACAAAGCCTGGGGCCTGGCCTTGCGGAAGCGCTTCTGCCGCTCGTTCAATTTCGAGTTGCAGGCCGCGGCCACCGACAATGGTTTAAACATTGCTCTGGCCGAGCAGCGCAGTTTCCCGTTGGCGGATGTCTTCCATTTTCTTCATCCCTCTTCGGTGCGGCAGCTGCTCGAACAAGCCGTCCTGGATTCGCCGCTTTTCACGGCGCGCTGGCGCTGGGACGCCGGCCGGGCCCTCGCTCTGCTGCGCTTCCGCAACGGCAAGAAAGTTCCGCCGAACATCCAGCGCATGCGCGCCGACGATCTGCTCGCCTCGGTTTTTCCCGAGGCGCAGGCTTGCCAGGAAAACATCGTGGGCGAGATCAAAATTCCCAATCATCCCCTGATCCGCGAAGTCATGAAGGACGTGCTTACCGAGGCCCTGGACGTCGAAGGCCTGGAGGGCATCCTCGCGGACATGGCCGCGGGCCGCATCGGTTGCGTCGCCGTGGATACCCCGGTACCGTCGCAGTTCGCGCACGAAATTCTCAACGCCAATCCCTACGCCTACCTTGATGACGCGCCGCTTGAAGAGCGCCGCGCGCGGGCGGTCGAAATGCGCCGCGTGCTGCCCGAAGCGGTGCTCTCAGAAATCGGACGCCTGGATCCCGCGGCCATTGCAGAAGTGCGAGCCGACGCCTGGCCAGATGTGCGCGACGCCGAAGAGTTGCACGATGCACTGCTCACTCTGACAGCCTTTCCGCTCGCAGCGGCCGAGCCCGGCGGCGAATTGGCAAACAAGCTCAGCGCTTCGATTCCGGTGTGGCAGGAGTATTTCCAATCGCTCGTCGCAGACAAACGCGCCGGCCAGGCCACGGCCAATGGCGCGACTTTCTGGGTGGCAACCGAGCGCGCCAAGGCCTTTGCGCAGATTCATCCCGCCGCGAGTTTCAAACCAATTCTGCCCGAAGTTGGCCTAGCCGCGGCCTCTCGCGAGGACGACATTTTGGCAATGATCACCGGCTGGATCGCCCACAGCGGCCCGGTAACCGCCAGTGCGCTGGCCGGCTTGCTGCAGCTGCCGGCCCCGGATGTGGAAGAGGCCTTCCTTCGTCTCGAGGCGAGCGGTTCAACCCTTCGCGGCAAATTCACCGGCATCACCCGAGAAACCGAATGGTGCGATCGCCGACTGCTCGCGCGTATTCATCGCCTCACCGTCGGCAGCCTGCGCCGGCAGGTCGAGCCTGTGAATCCGGCGCAATTCATGCGCTGGCTGCTGCGCTGGCAGCATGTTGCGCCCGGCGCGCAACTTTTAGGCGAACGCGGCACCCTCGAAATACTGCAGCAGATGCAAGGATTCGAGGCTCCGGCAAACGCCTGGGAACGCCAGATCATTGCGCGTCGCGTTGCCGATTATGACTCCAAAACGCTCGATCATCTCTCGCTGACGGGCGCGATCGGTTGGGGTCGGCTTTCGCCTCACCCCGCCACGCTCGAGGCCGTCACTGCGGACCGCCGCCGCGTCGTGCCAACCAGCGTCGCGCCCATCACCTTCTTTGTGCGCGAGGACGCCGACTGGATGATCCCGCGCCGCGAACCGGGCGAGGAGGAAACCCGCGGACTCAGTCCAGCTGCCGTTGCGGTTTTGCAATTTCTGCGCCACCGCGGCGCCTCGTTCTTCGCCGATATCGTGCGAGGTACGGGCAAACTGAAATCCGAGATCGAAGCCGCGCTTTGGGAGTTGGTCGCCGGCGGTCTGCTGACCGCCGACGGCTTTGACAATTTGCGTGCACTGATCGATCCGCGCCGCCGGGCAGGGCAGGGAAGCGCGCGCGGCGCTCGTCCCCGCCACAGCGCGGGCCGCTGGTCGCTGCTCTATCCGGGTGAAGCCGTCGATCGCACCCGAGCGCTCGAAGCCACTTGCTCGATGCTATTGCACCGCTACGGCGTGGTTTTTCGCGAAGTGCTCGCGCGTGAAACCATCCTGCCCAAATGGCGCGAAGTGCTCATGGCGCTCCGCCGCCTCGAAGATCGTGGCCAGATTCGTGGCGGAAGGTTCGTCGGCGGATTCATCGGCGAGCAATTTGCGCTGCCGGTTGCGGTCGAATCGCTTCGCGCCCAACGCGGCGTCCCGATGAGCGGAGAAGTTGTCAGCGTCTCGGCAGCCGACCCGCTCAATTTGGTCGGCATCGTCGTTCCCGGCGACCGCGTGGCGGCAAATTCCGGCAAGCTGGTCGCATTCCGCGACGGCGTAGCCGTCGAGCCCGAGCCGCGATCGAGTCTGTTGGTAATGGCCGCCACCCGCTGAGCCATGCGCGATCAGGAGCGCAACGTTGCCCGGTCGCCAGCCGACGATTCACACCTGCGGCACTTCGCTGAGGTCGCCGAAGCGGTAGGCTCGACCACCCTAAAAACGGAGAAGGTACGCCTGGTAGCGGCCTATCTTCGGTCGCTCTCCGCCGAAGGTGCGTCTTGGGCCTCGATTTTCCTCACCGGCCGGCCCTTCCCTCGCTCGGAGGAGCGCATTCTCTCAATAGGGGGTGGCCTGCTTTGGCAAGCCGTCCAAAGCATCGCCAATCCCGCCGAAGGCCATGTCCAGGCGGTCTACCTTAAACATGGCGATCTGGGAGACCTCGCCAAGGAAATGCTCGAGGGCGCTCCGGCCAGACCCGGGTTATCGCTTGCGGATCTCGCCGCTTCGTTTACCCGTCTCGCAACTCTGCGCGGACGAGGGCAGAAGCTCGCAGCAATCGAAGAGCTTCTTGGTCGAGCGTCGGCCATCGAATCGAAGTACATCATCAAAATCGTCACCGGCGATCTGCGGATCGGCCTGAAGGAAAGCCTGGTCGAAGAGGCCATCGCACAGGCCTATGATCGGCCGATCGAACAGGTCCGCCGGGCCAACATGCTCAGCGGCGATATCGCCGCAACTCTGAGGCTCGCCGCGGCCGACAAACTCTCGACCGCCCAACTGCAACTGTTTCATCCCGTGGGCTTTATGCTTGCATCTGCTGCCGACGCCCCGGCCGAGATAGTCGCATCGTTCCCCGAAGGCCCGCTTGTCGAACATAAGTATGACGGCATCCGCGCACAGGCGCACAAGTCAGGCCGGAGCGTGAAGCTTTTCTCCCGCACACTCGATGAAATTGGAGAATTTCCAGAGCTATATGCCGGACTCGCCGCTCTCCCAGGCGAGTTCATCCTGGATGGTGAAATCGTCGCCTGGCGCGACAACCGTCCGCTCCCGTTTACCGAGCTGCAGCGGCGGCTCGGCCGAAAGCAAGCCGATATGTGGCTGCTGCAAGATGTCCCGGTCCGATTCATCGCCTTCGATCTGCTCTACCAAGAGCACGAATTGCTGCTCGATCATACGCTTACAGACCGCCGGCTACGCCTTGAAGCGCTGCTGGCAGGCCTGCCGACCCGCGAAATCAAACTCGGGCTGGCCGAACGGTGCCGAAGCGTCGAGCAACTCGAAGCAGCCTTCGCCGCCGCTCTGGGGCAGGGCCACGAGGGCTTACTCGCGAAGGACCCGTCTTCACCCTACACACCGGGGCAGCGCGGGCGCTGCTGGCTCAAATGGAAACGCCCCTTGGCGACACTGGACGTGGTGGTCACGGCAGTCGAGTACGGCCACGGCAAGCGCCGGGGCTTGTTGTCTGACTACACCTTCGCTGTCCGCGATGAGGATCGGCTGGTGAATATTGGCAAGGCCTATTCAGGGCTAACCGACGCCGAAATACGGCAATACACCGATTATTTTCTGAAACACACGGTAACAGACTTCGGCTCGCGCCGTAGCGTTGAGCCCACGGTTGTGATGGAGGTGGCCTTCAACAACCTCCAGCGGTCCAACCGGCATGAAAGCGGATATGCGCTTCGCTTCCCGCGGATCGTGCGAATCAGAGACGACAAGGCACCGGCCGATATCGACACACTGGATCGGGTAAGCGAAATTTTTGCGAAACAGCACCAAGCGCCTTCCCCTGGCTAGCCCGCTCCGCAGCAAAGTTCCTTGTTTCCAGCATGCTCCTCATCCGAGCTAGCACCTTCGCATCCGAGTTTTCTCTGGCTTCCAGAAAAACCTTGGATTTCTCGTACGGATGCTTTATCTTGGCGGGCAGTGCATCTATAAGAGGGGCGCACTAGAAGCCAACAATTCATTTCCCATACATAACGTTTAAAGCCATAGCGCCCATCTCCGGACTCATAGCGCGGGGCCAGGATGAAAAGCCCTCATCGCAGCCCCGACAAAGCGTCTGATCGCATTTAAGACCTCAGGCCCAGAGGGAGCAGTAATGAAACGTCCCCTTTGCCTTCTTGCTTTTCTGATGGGATTGCAGTTTTTCTTGGCCCGCCCGGCATCGAGCGCACCCCAGGTTTCGACAACTGACCCCGGCTCGCCGCCCGCTACCGCGACCATCCCGGGACCGCTGCGTTCTTTCTTGCGCATGGCGGCGATCAGCCAAAAAGTGAACCGCGACGAAGTCTTGCCGCTGCTTGCGCGCAATGTGTCGGTCCAGGGATATCAGGACAACAAACCGACCGAATTCCTGGTGCTTCTGCGCCGTTATCTCGATCAGGCGCGCGAGCTGCTGGTACTCGCCGGACCCGATGGGGTTATTCGCGTGGCCAACTGTAACGAGGCCAAACCGCTTCTTGCCATCCTCGGTTACCGGATGCGCGAAAGCTGCGGGCCCAAGACTTCGGTTGAGACATCCGATCCGGATCGGGCATTCCTGACCATTGACTCCGGATTCCCGCTCGCCGAGCTTGAGGAAACTCTTCGCAGCGGCAAGCCCTTCAGCTACTCCTATCCTTCCTCGCAGGTCCCATCCCTGTTTTTAGCAAACGATTGGGGTGTGGAGGATAAGAGCGACTCAAAAAAAGGCGAGAAGACTCGCAATGAACCCGTCGATGCCTTGTTGAGGGACCCGGTGCAGGCTCGGATTTACTGGGCGATGTCCCGGATCGACCCCGAAACCATCAACGTGCTGCGCCAGAGTCCTGGTATCCGGAAGCTTGCGCCCTTTGCGTCGGTGCTGGATTTCTATGGAAGCCAGATCTCCATTCACGATGGCCGGGTGGTGGTCCCAGGCGGCCCGTCGTCGGAGGGCGCTTGGAAAGATCTGGTGGAGCAAGTCCGGAATCTCCCGCCGAATTCGTAACCAAGCTTTTGGCAAAAGATGAAGGGTGGGCCGCGGTTTACTTCGATGTTCTGGCGCGCGTGAACCGGAACCAGCAGGCCTACTTCGCCGATCCCCGCCGTCTCTCTCATTTCTACGAAGCCCTGCGTGGCAAGAACTTATCTCCGAGCCCCGCACGCCCTGTGTTCCGTCCTGATCCCGGGCTGCTGCTGCTCGCCACGCGCCTGCCCGTTGAACCCAACGGCCCGCCGCACATTCCAGGCAACGTTCAGGTATGGAAAGAGATCTGGATGCGCACCACAAAGACGAATCCAAGATCGCCAAGGAATGGTCGAAGAATGCCGGTCATTGGAGCACCCCCGAACAGGTGATCGAGGGCATGTTTGCTTTGTCCCGCGTGAATGCCGCCAACAACGCGCTGCCTATTTTCCTCACCATCAGTGAAATTGACCGGGAACGCTCGCCCGACCGGCGCCTGAGTTCCGCTACGGTGCGATTGCTGGCCGACAAGTTCCCGAAATACAGCCAGCAGTATCCGATGCTCGCGGAATTTTCGGAATTGAATGACGCTTCGATCGCCCGCTTCCTGGCCGCGGCCGAGGCCGTCGACAAAATCTCGGACCACAATGTCCGCTCGAATGCCATGGGGATTTTCCAGGCCAATATCGGTGTCTGGCAGATTCTTGCCCGGCAGGGCGAAATTCCCGCTTCCAAGATGAACGAGTCCTGGTCGAGGTCGATTGAACCGTTCACCTCTGTGAAGACCTCGGTCCAGCTTTTTGATGCCGGCCGGGCCTCGCTTGATGAGATCCTGCGCGCGGTAGCTGGCAAGACCAACCTCAGCCAGGATGAAATCATTGCCTTGCTTTCGGGCCCCAATCAAGTAAGCCCCGACGGCCAGCAAGTGAAGCAGGAAATCGCCGCCCGCATCCGCACCGTCATGGATGACCAGCGCCTGCTGTCGCTCGACACGCTGTTCGCTTTGGGCGACGGCTTGAACCAGATGGCGCAAGGCAAGCCCGCGCCGGAGAATCTGCTGGCAAAAGCCCAGGAACTCCGCGAATTTGAGATGCCCCGCCCGTTCTTTACCAATACCGAACGAAGCGAGTGGGCTGCCGGCCTCTACAACACCAGCCATGCGACGCTGCAGATGCGCACCGACCTCGTCAAAGTAATCAAGGAAGCGGGCAATCCCTCCGCACTTGCCGATGCCCGGGGCCAGATTGCGCCGCTGCTCAGAGACACGCTCGTGGGACTCAACTACGCCTACTACGAGCCTCCCGCGGCGCAGGCCTTGCACCACAATCCATTGCTTGTGCGCTCGCATGATTTCTCGGGCGAGATGACGCCAGGCGCACAGCAGGCCTGGCAGATCCCACGTGTATTCGGTCGCGGTTGGGCGGCGAGCGGAGGCGCCCATCTGACCGGTTCGCTCGCCGATTTGCCCTACGTGCTGGCGCAGATCGAGCAGGATTTTACCGTGCCTGAAAACGTGCAGGCGCTCATCTGGGATGAACTCACGCCCAGTCTTGTGAGCAGCGCCATCGTGCCGCGCTGGTGGGGCGTCACGCGCACCGAACTTCACACCGTTACGCTTTATCAGAAAGCAGGAGATGAAGTCCTGGCCTCCGCCGCGAAAGACGAAAAGCTGCGCGCGGCTGTGATGGCCATTCTTTCCGACCGCATGGTTCCGGCCAGGGCCGTCGGCGTGCAAGAGGACCTGCAAGCCGGCCGCGACCAAGCAGGTGATCGAGCAGCTGACTCCCGGCGAGACATTTTTCCTCGGCGCCCAATTCCGGCGCCGCTATCCGGACAATCCCGCGCCTCTCGGCGCGGCAGGCAAGGAGCTCGAGGCACTTTCCAGGAGCCATCCTGGGGAAGTGAGCCTGGACCGCCTCTCTCAGGATTTTGGAGTCCCGCATCCGGCGCTGGAGCAGAATTACTCGCGCGAACTTCTGAACGTGAAGCCGTTTCCCGCCTTCATGGGCTTTCCTAGCCGCTTGCTGGCCGAAACCTGGGATTCCGACAATCTCTATTGGGCGCGCATCGCCGACGAGATGGGGCTGGCCCCGGAAACCTTGAACACCCTGGTGCCTCAGTTGACGCACCGCATGGTCGAGAAAATCTTTGCCACGGATTTCGAGGACTGGCCCGCTGTGCTGCGAGCCATGCGTGAAACGGGCGACGAATTCCGCAAAGGAGAGAACGCTTCCCTTCCTAGAACCCGAAGCGTTCCCGGCGCCGACCAATTAAGTTTTTCTTTCCGTATGGCATTCCGTTTCGCCCGGGGAGAGAAGGCGAAGCAGTTGCCGGATCGCAATGTGTTTTAAGAGGAAACCATGGCGCAACGACACTTCTATGTGGCCTTGCTTCTCGTGGCTCTGTTTGCTGGATTCCGCCGCCTGGATGTCGGCTCAAGATAAGAGACCCCGCCGAATTTCCATGTGGTCGTCGACTTGGTTGCAGTTGAACGTAGCGGTCACCGACAACAAGGGCAATTACGTCACCGGCCTTAAGCCCACCGACTTCGTCATCACCGAAGACGGTATCCGTCAGAGGATCGCGACCTTCGCAGAAGGCAATCAGGCTCCCAAAGCGATTGTCGACTTCGCCCAGGGCGACAGCGACCCGCAATCGGTCGAGCCGAATCCGAGTCTAACCGAAGCTGCTCCGGCCGCACCGAGCGATCCTCTGGTCGGCGCGAACGTCTTTGTCCTCTTTGATACCAGCAATTACATGTATCGCGGTTTCGCTTTCGCGCAGGACGCCATCGCCGATTTCGTGCGCTCGCTCGATGGGCCCGACCGGATCGCACTCTATGCCTATAGTCGCGACCTTTTCCGCGCTGCGCCTCTGACGCCTGACCGCAGCGCCGTTCTTCGGGGCGTGCGCGCTACGACCGCGGGCGACGATGCCGCCTTGTATAACGCGCTGCTTTTGACCCTGAAGGACGCCGGCCACTACCAGGGCAGAAAAGTGATCGTGGTGTTCTCCAATGGACCGGACAATGACAGCCTGGTCCCGCCCGAGGACGTTGGCGAACTCGCCCAGTCTGAAGGCGTTCCGAATCTACATGATCAGCACCCGGGCCGCGAAGCTTGAGCCCATATCAACCGCGGTTTTTGGCCGTATGGCGTCGGCCACCGGCGGCGAAGCCTACTCGCAAAAAGCTGGAAGGACGAGCAGCAAGCTTTCGCCGCGATCCGCGACGATCTCGCGCATCTCTATGCCCTCAATTACTACCCGCAGACCAATCCCAATCAGGGATGGCGCGCCATCTCGGTCAAACTCGTTGGCGAGCGTTTGAAGAAGTATCACATCCGAACCCGCAGCGGATATCGCCCGCTCCCGGCCCGCTCGCTAGCCGACACTGCCGATATCGCCTTAAGCACCACGCGCCCGCAGCCGGATGCCGAGCGTGCCGATGCCGACTCACCGAAAAAGCAGCAGGAATAGTGGCGCCGGAGAGTTGGTCCTAAGGTTTCACTCTACCGCCGCGCTTCTGCGCGCGGCATCCTAGAAGTGGCGGATCGGGCGCAATTTCATTTCATCACCCGCTCGGTAGATCCAAAACAATATTTCGACCGCAAGCCCCGCGGTTGGTTTCACCTGAAGATAGCGACCCGTCTAGCCGAAGTTCGTCGCGGGCCGATGACTTAGAGCTATTTTGAACCTCAAAGCGAGAGCAAGTTCTGCGTCTGCAAGGACCTCTTGTGAAAATCGAGATGTAGTGTAGACCTACCCCCTTGTAAGCGTGATGGTCTCGTGACACGATCCGCCCAGAATGTTTTTGCGGCCGAACCACCGCGGCAAGGACGGCAAAGATCACACCTACTGGTCGCTGGTGGAAACGGTGCGCACGCCCGACGGTCCCCGCCAGAAGACGCTCTGTTATCTGGGAGAGCTTAACAGTTCGGCAAAGGCGCGGTGGCTGAAAACCATCGAGGTCTTTAATGAACAGGGCGAGACACAGCAGCTGAAACTTTTCCCCTCGGATGTGGAACCGCCGCCGAACGACCCTCAAGTAGTGCGCGTGCTGTTGAACAAAGTGCGTTTGGAGAGGACCAGGCAGTTCGGTGCCTGCTATCTGGGGCTGGAACTGTGGAAGCGCCTCCAACTGGATCGTTTCTTCGAGCAGGTAGTGGACGACGATCCTGCCGATGTGCCGTGGTCCCGCGTGGCGGCACTGCTGGCGATCAACCGGCTATGTGCGCCCGGCAGCGAACTGGCCATCGAACAGCGCTGGTATCCGTCGACGGCGCTGGATGATCTGCTGGGCATCGAAGAAGGCAAGATCAACGATACGCGGCTGTATCGCTGCTTGGATCGCCTCCTGCCGCATAAGACGAAGCTGGAACGGCATCTGAAAGATCGTTACGGCGCGTTGTTCGAGGCCGAATTCGATGTGCTGCTTTACGATCTGACCAGCACTTATGTGGAGGGCCTAGCCGAAAAGAATCCCATGATGCGCCGTGGCTACTCGCGGGATCATCGTCCTGATTGCGAGCAGATGGTGATTGCACTGATCGTGAACCAGGAGGGATTTCCTCTCAGCTATGAGACCTTCAACGGCAATCGCGCCGACGTTGCGACCCTGGAGACCATCCTGCGCATGGTGGAGCGCAAATACGGCCGGGCGCGTCGATTTGGGTATTTGATCGTGGGATTGTGAGCGAAGAAAATCTCGCGGCGATCCGCAAACGGGGTGGCCAATATCTGGTGGGGACGCCGCGCAGCCAGCTTAAGCGGTTTGAAGCGGAGCTCCTGAAGGAAAACTGGACACGGGTACGCCCCGAAGTGGAAGTGAAGAAAGTGGCCATTCCCAAAGGGGAGGAAACTTACATTTTGTGTCGCACGACAGGCCGCCGGGAAAAAGAGCAGGCCATCCGCAGCCGCTTTTCCAAAAGCATGGAGAAAGCCTTGCAGGGTTTGGAAAAGAGCATCGCGGGAGGGCGGTTGAAAGATCGCAACCAAATGGAGCGCCGGATCGGAAAGATCCAGGCGCGCCATCCACAGGTGAATGATCTCTACGATGTGGCTCTGCGCGATACCGGTCAGGGTGTCGGCTTGTGGTGGCAGCTGAAGGAAGACCGAAAAAAGTGGCGCGAATCGCGCGAAGGCGCTTATCTACTGCGCAGCAATCTTCAAGCGGAGACGGCCGAAAGGTTGTGGTCCAAGTATATGCAGTTGACCGAGGCGGAAGCATCGTTCCGTGCCCTAAAGAGCGAACTTTCGATTCGACCTTTGTTTCATCAATTGGAGTCGCACATAAAGACTCATGTGATGGTGGCTTTTGCGCGACCGAGCTTTCGGTCACCTTGAAGCATCTACTGAAGCGTTGGCCAGCCAGCGGAATCGATAAAGCTCAGTCAGCATCGCCCATGCAAGCCCTCGCCCTGCTTTCCACGCTTCAGAGTGCCGATATCGTCCTTCCCACCACCGATGGTCGTGAGATTCGTCTCCGCCGCATCACCGAACCAACCTCCGAGCAGAAGTCGCTCCTTCAGCAACTCGGAGTCCGTCTCCCTGACCACCTCGATTTCAATCGCGAATGTAGTGTAGACTCGGCGATCGCCTAACCTGATTTTGAAAGACTTAGGTCAGTTTTCACCCGCGCCGTGACGAACTTCGGCTAGGAGCGCTCAGATTCCGTAAGCAAACGAATAACCTCGCTCTTGCGCGCGATTTACCGCCACGATTCCGGCCGCAACCAAATGCGCGTTTCCCACAAGGTTTGCGGCGATCTGCTTGAAAATGGCGTCCGCATTGCCGCCGGTGCCGCGAGCAATTTTCCCGGCGATGGCTCGCGTGGACATCTGGCACACCGCAAAATGAACGCCCTTGTCGATCAGCGCATCGATCGGTCCGCCCTGCGCAGAGCCGTCTTCCCGGGCGATGTAGGCGTTCACGGCGGGCGGCTCGTTGGTCTTGGGGTCGGTGAATTCGGCGTGCTCAGAAAGGTATTGGCCATAGGTTGCCCACATCGCGTTGTTGTAGCCAAAGGGCGCCGACTTGTGGCGGGCCACGATTACCACCGCCAGATCGCTGTCCTTGAGCCCGTAGGCCTCCTGGTTGGCCGTAAAGTAGTTGCTCGCAAAGTGCAGCGCCCACTCCATGCCGCTGGCGGTGGTGCTGTCAAAGAGGAAGCGATGCTTGCCGGGAATTTTGCCGAGCCAGTCGTCTTGCGCGTGGCGGGCGGGCTGCCAGGAAGGGTCTGCCGCCGCCTGTGCAACCGCCGCCGGAGAGCTGGCGACGGTGGCACCTACAACACTTGCGCCCAAACCCAGCCGTGCCAAAAACGACCGCCGCGCCAGCAGAGATCGCAAACCTTGTCGGTTCATGCAACCGTCCTCCTTGGTGATTTTCATAACCGCCACAGGACTTGATTTTAGGCCAATTCCCGCCAAAGCGCATGGTGACGCCCCTGGCGGCCCTGGCGGGCCCTGGCGGCAACCGGCCCAGACCCGCCAGGCTATCGCACAGGGAATAACCCCAGGTGCCAAGGCTCAGCTGTGCTGCCGGCGACGCGGCCTCCATTGCTGAACTCCCGGGCTGGCTGTTTGGTTTGCCTTTGGCCGTTAAATCATCGCGGGGCGGCGCCGGCCAATTTGAGTCGCTTGCTCGAAGGCATGCGCCATTCGCAGCAGGCCCCAGTCGTCGTTATGTCTTCCCACGATCTGCATGCCGATGGGCAGACCACTTTTTGAAAACGCGCAGGGAACGGAAATGGCGGGATTCCCAACGGCGGAAATGTAATAGGCGGATTTCATCCACGCCAGATAGTTTTCCATCTCCGTACCGGCAATTTCGGTGGGATAAGGTGTGGCAACATCAAATGGCAGGACCTGGTTCACCGGCAGAATGAAGAACTCGTAGCGCTCCATAAACTCCCGCATCCGCTGATATAGCGCGGTGCGTTTTGCTTCGAGCCGCGCAAGATAAGGCCCGGTCAGCTTCCTCCCCTGTTCGACGTGCCAATGGATGTATTCGTTTAGATCGCGGCCGCGACGACTAACCAGTTCACCGAACTGCAGTTCGAGCATCCAATGCCTCCAGGACACAAAACATTCATTCGCATCGCACAGATCCGGCTCCGCTTCATCGACGATGCAGCCGAGGGTTTCAAACACCTTCCCCTGCGCCCGGACCGCGTTGCGCACCTCCGGTTCCCAGGGCAATCCCAGATCTTTCATCATAGCGACTCGCACGCCATGGAATTCACATCGATCGAGCGGCGCCAGAAACTGCTCGCCTCCCTGGTCAATCGAAATCGGCGAGCGCCGGTCAAACCCAGCGAGCGCACCAAGAAACAACGCGCAATCCGCCACGTTGCGCGCCATCGGCCCGGCCACTGATTGCGTCATCCAGCCAAGTTGCACCGGGCTATTCGGCACGCGTCCGGGAGACGTTCTCATGCCCACCACATTGCAAAAATTCGGCGGATTCCGCAGCGACCCTCCCATGTCGCTTCCATCGGCGAGCGGGACCATGCCGCAAGCCAGCGCAACCGCGCCCCCGCCAGAACTCCCGCCGCACGTCTTGGTCACATCGTAGGGATTGAGTGTCGCGCCGAATACCTTGTTGAAGGTCTGCGACCCCAGCCCGAACTCCGGCAGGTTGCTTTTCCCGATCACCATCGCGCCAGCTTTTTTTTCACGCTCGACAACCAGGCAGTCCAGATCAGGGACATAGTCCTGGTAGAGAACCGAACCAGACGTGGTGCGTATCCCCTGGGTCGGGAAACTGTCCTTCACCGCCAGCGGAATCCCATGCAGTGGCCCCCAAGCTTCGCCCCGCACGATCGCTTGGTCGGCCGCCTCTGCCTGCGCCATCAACTGCGGTTCCGGCACCAGCGTGACAATCGCGTTCAGCCGCGGATTCAGCCGCTCAATCTGCTGCAAATGAGCCCGCAGCACCTCCCGCGCCGACACTTGCTTGCGCCTAATCAGTCGCGCCAGCTCGACTGCACCGAGAAAACACAGCTCCTGCGATTCAGGCGCAACAACTGGGCGTCGCTCGCTGGAGCTTTGCTTGCCAGGCGGATTCTGTGCACTCGACACCAGAAACTCCTTCCCATTTCTTTTGCCGGGATTATAATGCCCGCGCACTGCGGCGCAGTGATGATTCTGCCCAGATGTCGGATCAAGGTGGTCACCTCACACCCCGGAAGGGAGTACGCTCATGAAACTAGCCAGGATCACTCTGAAGGCTTGCGCGCTGGCAATTCTTGTGCATTCGCTACCCGTCATGGCGCAAGACGCGGACAAGCAAAAGCTGACCGAAATTGAAAAGGAGCTCGCCGCCCAGGCCACCCCAAGTCCACAAACGGCGGCCTTGATGAAGAAGTATCTCTATGACGGAAACGGTGTCCAGTTAACCGGCATGGGCCGCGTCGGAACGCTGCCCAAGGCCCGAATTGTCGAACTCTATACCAAGCCCGCTCCCTCCGACCCGAGTGTAAAAAGTTCAGCCACTATTTCCGGCATTGAGGTTGAACTCTACGGTGATGCCGCCGTGGTCAGCTATAAGCTGACCAATACAGACACGGGCCACAAGGACCCGGGCCTGAACACCACCGACCACTTCGGCTGCCTGGATACGTTCGTCAAGCGCAACGGCCAGTGGTATGCAATCAGTAATGCCTGTTCACCGGCGGCCCCGCTTCCTCCATCGGAGTGGGAGGCCGTGAAAAAGGCGAGGATGCAAGAGCCGAAGGACGTGCAGCAGGCCTACCACTGAACACAGAGATATTCCGTTCGTAGGACGGCCTGTAGGGCCCATCGTGCGTGGGCTAGCGACCATTGCAAGATGGTGCCCGGCTCACGCCACAGCCGGTTGTCTGGGGGCCCCATGGCCCTTTGGCGGTCCCGCTTCGTCTCTCGCGGGCTTGTTTGATACCATATAGGCGCCACGAAATCCCCGGGCTTCCCTGTCGAGGGCCTGAATCGCCAACACGCTGAAAAGAAACAAGGAACGATGGCGATCCCACTGCGGGCATGGTCTCCTGGGGAACGTGTCGGTACGAGAGCGAAACCTTTCTACCTGCATCTGCGTCTTTTAGTTGGCTGGGAAAGATCATCCGCAAACGTGTGACCGGAAGACATTCGGTAGCTGGAATCGAACGCCACGGCTCATTTTGAGCTAGACGAGTTGATTGAGGCATATGTCCGACTTAAAACTAGATTCGAACAACGAAGTGACCAGTACTCCGCCTTCTGAGGCACCCGTTGCGAAGCGCCACGACTTCATCAATACCCCCGCCGACAAGAAGAGCCATAGGTGGGTGTGGGTCCTACTGTTGATCGCTGCCGGTGTCGGCGGCGCCCTCTATTATCAGCGGCACTCAAGCGGTGACGCCTCAAAGGCCACGGCTGCCGCGCCACCGCGCCCGGTGCCCGTCACGACCGCTCCGGTTCACAAAGGTGACATCGGCGTATATGTAGAGGCGCTTGGCACGGTCACACCTGTCTACACCGTGACGGTAACCAGCCGCGTGCAGGGCCAGATCATGGAAGTCCATTACCAAGAAGGGCAAATGGTCAACAAGGGCGATCCGCTTCTTGAAATCGATCCGCGCCCCTATGAAGCCGCCCTCACCCAAGTAGAGGGCCAGTTGGCCCACGATCAGGCTGTTCTGGCAGAAGCCAAGATCGACCTGGACCGCTACAAATCCGCCTTCGCGCGCAACGCCATCGCTCAACAGCAGGTGTATGACCAGGAACAGGCCGTGCTGCAATACCAAGGTACGGTGAAGAATGATGAAGGGCAGGTCGAGAACGCCCGCGTGAACCTAACCTACACGCACATTGCGTCGCCGATTGAAGGTCGCGTCGGCCTGCGCCCGGTCGACCCGGGAAACATCGTGCAAGCCAACAGCGCAACGCCTTTGGTGGTGATCACTCAGCTTGAGCCGATTACGGTGATCTTCAGCATCGCCGAGGATTACTTGCCGCAGATTCAGCAACAGTTGCGCGAGAAGCACACCATGTCTGTCGCGGCCCTGGATCGCACCCAGGAGCAACAGGTCGCCGCAGGCTCTCTGCTGACCTTGGACAACCAGATCGATACGACGACCGGTACGGTGAAATTAAAGGCCATCTTCCCGAACAAGGACAACGCGCTTTTCCCCAACCAGTTCGTGAACGCCCGGCTTCTGGTGGAAACGCAGCACGATGCCACTCTGGTGCCCACTGCCGCGATTCAGCGCAATGCGCAAGGGGCTTTTGTCTACAACATTAAGCCTGATAAGACCGCGCAAATGATAAGCATAAAGACCGGCACCACCGACGGCAACGTGACCGCGGTCACGGGAATTCCAGCGGCTGGGAACGTGGCGATCAGCGGATTCGACCGTCTCCAGGATGGTTCTTCGGTTTCGGTTCGAGAAGGCGGTCCGGGCGGTGCCGGGAGAGGGAATGGACCAAGCGCAGCAGCAGAGGGACAGAGCGCGGCGGGCGGAACCGGCGCAAGCAAAGCGCCCGTGCCGCAAGGTTCGGCCGGGAAGCAGAGCGGACAGAAAGGCCAAAGGCGAGGCCAGAGCGGTTCAAGTGGAGAGCAAACCCCTTGAGTCCTTCTGCACCGTTCATTCGACGCCCGGTCGCCACATCGTTGCTGATGGCGGCGATTCTGTTGGCCGGTCTGGTGGCGTTTCTGCAGTTGCCGGTTTCCGCATTGCCTGAGGTTGATTACCCCACCATTCAGGTCGTCACGTTTTATCCGGGCGCCAGTCCCGATGTTGCCGCTTCGGCCGTCACCGCGCCCCTGGAGCGCCAGTTCGGGCAAATGCCCGGCTTGAGCCAGATGACCTCGACCAGTTCTGACGGCAGCTCGGTGATCGTGCTGCAGTTCTCGCTCAACCTGAGCATCGACGTTGCCGAGCAGGAAGTGCAGGCGGCCATCAACGCGGCCCAGACCTATTTGCCGCCAGACCTTCCCGTGCCGCCAATCTACAGCAAGACCAATCCGGCCGACACGCCGATTCTGACTCTCGCGCTTACTTCGGACAACATTCCGCTTACTCAGGTGGAAGATCTCGCCGACACCCGCCTGGCTCAAAAGATCTCGCAATTGCCCGGCGTGGGGCTGGTAAGCATCAGCGGAGGACAAAAGCCGGCGGTGCGCGTGCAGGTGAATCCGACAGCGCTTTCCGCGCACGGCATCAACCTGGAAGACGTCCGCGCCGCCTTGCAGCAGACCAGCCTTGATTTGGCGAAAGGCAGCTTCGATGGTCCGCGCCAGGATTATCAGATCGACGCCAACGATCAGCTCACCACCAGCAAAGACTTCAAATCGGTGGTCATCGCTTATCGCAATGGCGCCCCGGTGGTGCTCTCTGATGTGGCCAATGTCATTGATGACGCCGAAAACGTCAAACAGGCCGCGTGGATGAATACCGAGCCCGCCGTCATCGTCAATATTCAGAGGCAGCCCGGCGCCAATATCATTCAGGTGGTCGACAGCATTCTGAAGCTGCTGCCCCTTTTGCAAAGCACCCTGCCTGCCGCCGTCAAAGTGACCGTGGTCACCGACCGTACCACCACGATTCGATCCTCGGTGCAGGATGTGGAATTTGAATTGATGCTCACCGTTGGCCTGGTGGTGATGGTTATCTTCCTGTTTCTGCGGAGCATCGCCGCCACCATCATTCCCAGCATCGCGGTTCCGCTCTCGCTGATCGGTACGTTCGGCATCATGTATCTTGCCGGGTACAGCCTGAACAACCTCACCCTGATGGCCCTCACCATTTCCACCGGCTTTGTGGTCGACGACGCCATCGTCATGATCGAAAACATTTCGCGCTATATAGAAGAAGGCGAAGACGCCATGACCGCCGCCCTCAAGGGTGCCGAGCAGATCGGCTTCACCATTCTTTCGCTGACGATTTCTTTGATCGCCGTGCTCATCCCGTTGCTGTTCATGCGCGACATTGTCGGCCGGTTGTTCCGCGAATTCGCGATTACCTTGAGCGTAACCATTCTGGTGTCGGCCGTTGTGTCGCTCACGCTGACTCCTATGATGTGCTCGCGGCTTCTGCGCTACACTCCGGAATCCCAGCAGGGAACCTTTTACCGGAAGTCCGAGCACGTCTTTAAGCGCATCATCGCCTTTTATGGAAGGACGCTGACCTGGGTCTTGAAGCATCAGCCGGCCACTCTGGTGATCGCCGCTGCGACGCTTCTGTGCACCTTCTTTCTCTACACCATCATTCCTAAAGGGTTTTTCCCGGTTCAGGACACCGGCATCATCCAGGGAATATCCGAAGCTCCGGATTCGATTTCGTTTCCGGCGATGGCCGAACGCCAGCAGGAACTCACCAAAGTGATCCTGCAGGACCCCGGAGTTGCCAGCCTCTCTTCGTTCATTGGCATCGATGGTACCAACACCACTTTGAACAGCGGACGTATCCTGATCAACCTCAAGCCGCTCGAGGATCGCCACCTGAACGCCATGGACATCATCCGGCGCTTGCAGCCCGAGCTTGCCAAGGTCGATGGCATCACACTCTACATGCAACCCGTTCAGGACCTGACGGTGGAAGATCGGGTGAGCCGCACCCAGTATCAATACACGCTCGAGGACCCGGATCAAAATGAGTTGAATATCTGGACGCAGCGATTCGTCGACAGGCTCAAGCAGGAACCGGTATTGCGCGATGTTGCAACCGACCAGCAGACCGGCGGCTTGGCGGCAAAGCTGGTGATTGACCGGCAGACAGCCTCACGCATGGGCATTTCTCCTCAAGCCATTGACGAGACGCTCTATGACGGTTTTGGCCAGCGTCAAATCTCCACGCTCTACACGCAGTTGAACCAGTACCACATCATCCTGGAGACCATGCCCAGTTTCCAGAGGCATCCCGAGGACCTCCGTGATATTTACGTCCGCTCCGGCGTGGCGCCCACCTCCACTGCGTCGACCGGAACCGGGGTGGTGACCGTCGGCACCGCCGCCCCGGCCGGAAGCTCCGGGGGAGCTTCGGCCACCTCGACCGGATCTTCGAATCCTCCGGCGGTTACGGCTGCCAATGGCGGGGCTATTCCCCTCAACGTGATCAGCCACTTTGAATCCGCCTCCTCGCCACTTTCGATTAACCATCAGGGCCAATTTCCGGTCGTGACCATTTCTTTCAACCTGGCTCCGGGAGCTTCGCTTGGCAGCGCGACCGACGTGATCGACAAGGTACAGCAGGAGATGAAGCAGAATGGAATGCCCATCAGCATCCAGACGGCTTTTCAGGGCACCGCGGCTTCTTTCCAGGCGTCGCTTTCAAACGAGCCGCTTCTGATTCTTGCCGCGGTGATCACGGTTTACATCGTGCTCGGTGTCCTCTATGAAAGCTACATCCACCCGCTGACGATTCTTTCCACGCTCCCGTCGGCCGGGGTCGGCGCTCTTTTGTTCCTCTTGCTCTTCCGTTTGGAATTCAGCGTGGTCGCGCTTATTGGCATCATCCTGCTGATCGGCATCGTCGAGAAAAACGCGATCATGATGATCGACTTCGCACTCGAGGCCGAGCGCAAGGAAGGCAAGCCTCCGGTCGAGGCCATCTATCAAGCCTGCTTGTTGCGTCTTCGTCCCATCCTGATGACCACCATGGCCGCCATGCTCGGCGGCCTGCCGCTGGCGCTCGGTACCGGAATTGGCTCCGAGCTTCGCAAGCCGTTGGGCATCGCGATCGTGGGCGGCCTGCTCTTAAGCCAGGTGCTTACGCTCTACACCACGCCCGTGGTTTACATATTCTTTGACAAGATGGCTCGGCGCCTCACCGGCTCGAGTGCCAGCGAACGTCATCTCTCGGCTTCTCCCTCAACGGCGGATTAAACAGATGAGCCTTTCCGCGCCATTTATCCACCGCCCGGTCGCCACCACGCTGCTGACGCTGGCGATCGCTCTGGCCGGAATCATTGCCTTCGTCATGCTTCCGGTCGCGGCTCTCCCGCAAATCGATTACCCGACCATCAACGTACAGGCCAGCCTTCCGGGCGCCAGCCCCGAAATCATGGCCTCCTCGGTCGCCACGCCTCTGGAGCGGCAATTTGGGCGCATTGCCGGCATCACGGAAATGACTTCCTCGAGCTATCTCGGAACCACCCGGATCACGCTCCAATTCGATCTGAACCGCAACATTGACGGCGCCGCCAGAGACGTGCAAGCCGCCATCAATGCTGCCCGCAGCTATCTGCCGGCAAACTTGCCGAGCAATCCGACCTATCGCAAATCGAACCCGGCCGATCCCTCCATTTTCCAGATCGCGCTCACCTCGACAAGCGTCGACCGCGGCCGCCTCTACGATGCCGCCTCGACGGTCATGCAGCAGAAGTTGTCCGAGATTCAGGGAGTCGGCGAGGTGTTTGTCGGCGGCAGCTCGCTGCCCGCGGTCCGCGTGGACGTCAATCCAACGCAGCTTAACAGCTACCACCTCGGGCTGCAGGATGTCCGCAACATGCTCACCCAGCAGAATTCCAATTTGCCCAAGGGGCAGATATGGAACGACGAAAGCAGCGTCGACCTCCTGGCGAACGATCAGCTTCTCAAAGCCGAGTTCTACAAGCCTCTGATCGTTGGCTACCACAACGGCGCAGCCATCAAGCTTTCCGACGTAGCCGACGTACAGGACTCGGTTGAAAACGTTCGCGCCGCCGCCTATTGTGACGGCCAGCCCTGCATCACCATCCAGATTTCCCGCCAGCCCGGCGCGAACATCATGGACACGGTGGACCGGATCCGCCAGGCGCTTCCCGTTTTGCAGGCGTCCATTCCTTCCGGCATCAAGCTTGCCGTTACCATGGATCGCACCGTGACCATCCGATCCTCGGTCCATGAAATCGAGCGCACCCTTTTGATTTCCATCGGCCTGGTCATTTTGGTGGTGTTTGTTTTCCTGCGGAACCCCCGCGCCACCTTGATTCCCAGCGTGGCCGTCCCCGTTTCGCTCATCGGCACCTTTGGCGTCATGTATCTGTGGGGATTCAGCATCGACAACCTTTCCCTGATGGCGCTCACCATTTCAACCGGCTTCGTCGTCGACGACGCCATCGTGGTCATTGAAAACATCAGCCGCCACGTGGAGGCAGGGATGCGGCCGCTCGAGGCCGCCTTGCACGGCGCCCAGGAAATCGGGTTCACGGTTCTTTCGATGACCCTCTCGCTGGTCGCCGTCTTCATCCCCATTCTACTGATGGCCGGTATCGTCGGCCGGCTGTTCCGCGAATTCGCGATTACTCTTTCGGTGGCCATCCTGGTTTCCTTGCTGGTTTCCCTTACCATGACGCCGATGATGTCCGCGCGCCTGCTCAGGCGGGAGGCCGAGGAGTCGCACGGCTGGATTTATCGAATCAACGAACGCGGCTTCAATTTCATTCATCGAGCCTATGAGCGCGGCCTGCAGTGGGTCCTGCGGCATGAAGCCTTCACCTTGGGCATTTTGCTCATCACCATTGCCGTCAACGTCTATCTGCTGATCATCGTCCCCAAAGGATTTTTCCCTCTGCAGGACAACGGCACACTCGGCGGGGGAATCCGAGGCTCGCAGGATATTTCCTTCCAGACGATGGACCAGTTGTCCCAGCGTTTCGTCGACATCATTAAGTCGGATCCGGCAGTGGAAACGGCGGTGATCTATACCGGTGGGAATGGCCCGGTCAATGGCGGCTTCGTCAGCGTCACGCTCAAGCCGATCGGAACACGAAAGCTCACATCCAGCCAGGTCATTGACCGCCTCCGTCCCAAGCTCGTTGGCCTTCCCGGGGCGCGGGCCATCTTGCAGGCCGGCCAGGACCTTCGTATCGGCGGTCGCCAATCGCAATGCCCAGTACCAATACACGCTGCAAAGCGAGAACGTCGACGACCTGGTGGAATGGGCTCCCAAGCTCGTCGAAGAGATGAAAAAGCTTCCCCAGCTCACCGACGTCGATTCCGATCAGCAGAATAGCGGCTTGCAGGCCCGCCTGGTCTATGACCGGCCCACGGCCTCGCGCCTGGGAATCACGCCGCAGTTGATGGATACCACCCTTTACAACGCCTTTGGCCAGTCGCAGGTCTCGACGATGTATACCTCGCTGAATCAATACCACGTGGTCATGGAGGTCGAGCCTCGCTACTGGCAGAACCCCCAGGGGCTCAACTACATTTATGTGAAATCTGCCACCGGCGGCGTGGTTCCTCTGAGCGCCATCGCGCATTTTGAACCGCGGATCGCCCCGTTGGCCGTGAACCATCAGGGCCAATTTCCCTCTGTCACGGTGGCCTTTAACTTGGCGCCGGGCGTGGCCCTGAGCGATGCCGACGCGGTGATCAAGCAGGGAGAATCGGAAATCGGCATGCCCTCGAGCATCCACGGCATGTATTCGGGAACCCTTCAGGCCTTCCAAGCGTCGCTTGCGACCGAGCCGCTGCTGATCACCACCGCGCTTCTTGCGGTCTACATCGTCCTGGGAATGCTCTATGAAAGCTACATCCATCCCATCACGATTCTCTCAACCTTGCCTTCGGCAGGCGTGGGAGCGGTTCTGGCCCTGATGATTTTCCACATGGATCTCAGTGTGATTGCGCTGATTGGGATCATCCTGCTCATTGGTCTGGTGAAAAAGAACGCGATTCTGATGATCGATTTCGCACTCGCCGCCCAGCGCAACGAAGCACAAGAGTCCCAAGGAAGCGATTTACGAGGCCTGTCTGCTCCGTTTCCGGCCTATTTTGATGACTACCATGGCCGCGCTCCTCGGCGCTCTTCCTCTCGCGCTGGGCTCCGGCACCGGATCCGAGCTGCGCCTTCCTCTCGGCATCACCATCATCGGCGGTCTGATCTTCAGTCAGATGCTGACCCTATTCACCACCCCGGTCGTGTATCTCTATATGGATCGCCTCGGGGCCTGGTGGCAACGCTCCCACAAGCGGCAGCTCAGCGTCGCCCCGCAAGAGGCTGATTGAACGTGTGGAAACCCACAAGAGAGATGAAAGGGATGTCTTCCCGATTTCGAGCGCTTTGTGGTTCGCTCGTCGTGGTGCTTTCGGTGGGCGGCTGCACCGTCGGTCCCAAATATCACACCCCGCCCGTGCAAAGCCCCGCGGCCTTCAAGGAACTTACCCCGGCCGATTTCCCCAACACCGATGGCTGGAAGATTGCGCAGCCTTCCGACGCCGTTCTCCGCAGCAACTGGTGGGAGATGTTCAACGATCCCGAGCTCAACAAGCTTGAAGAACAGGTCAACATCTCAAACCAGACGATCATCGCCGCCAGCGCCAATTTTCTGGCGGCGCGCGCCATCGTCCGCGAGACCCGCTCGCAGTATTTCCCCACGGTCACCGCAGGAGTGAGTGTGACCGGCTCCCGGCAGATTTCCACCGGCAGCAATAGTGCCAACCAGTTTACAATTTACTCGCTTCCTTTCGACGCCGCCTACGTCCCGGATCTGTGGGGCCGGGTGCGCAATTCGGTGCGCGCCAACGTCGCTGCAGCCCAGATCAGCGCCGCCGACTTGGCCAATGCGCGGCTAACCGCGCAGGCGGACCTGGCCGTTGACTACTACCAGCTCCGCGAGCAGGACGCGCTGAAGCAACTCCTTGATTCCACCGTGGTTGCCTATCGCGAATCCCTCCGGCTGGAAACGGTGCTCCTGGAGACCGGAATTGCCTCCGATGAAGCGGTGGCCCAGGCCGAAACGCAGCTCGAGACGGCCGAGGCGCAGGACACCAATCTGGGCATTGCCCGTGCACAGTTCGAGCATGCCATTGCTCTTCTGGTCGGCCAGCCGGCATCCACATTCTCGATTGAGCCCCAGCCTTTGCAGCAAACCCCCATGGCGATTCCTTTTGGAGTGCCATCGCAGCTTCTTGAGCGCCGCCCGGACGTGGCCGCGGCCGAACGAGCCGTTGCGCAGGCCAATGCCCAGATCGGCGTGGCGAAAGCGGCCTTTTATCCGAACATTACCTTGAGTGCTTCGGCAGGGCTGGAGAGTACGGCGCTCGCGGACTGGTTCACCTGGCCGAGCCGCGTCTGGTCGGTGGGTCCCTCGGCCGTTGAGACCATTTTCGAAGGCGGCTTGCGGCGCGCTACGGTTCAGCAGTTCCAGGCACAATATGACGAAACCGTGGCGAACTATCGCCAGACGGTTCTGACCGCCTTCGAGCAAGTCGAGAACAACCTCGCCGCGCTCCGCATTCTTTCCCTGCAGATTCAACAGCAGGATACCGCTGTCAGATCCGCGGAACGAAGTTTGTCCCTGGCGACCGACCGCTACCGCCTCGGCATCGATCCTTACCTCAACGTGATTACTGCTCAGACCACCCTGCTCACCAACCAGCAGACCGCCGTAAACCTGCGGCTGCAACAAGTGAGCGCCAGCGTGCAGCTCATCGAAGCCTTGGGCGGCGGCTGGGATGGTTCTCAATTACCGTCGCCGGCCGCCATCGTCAGGAATGCTGCCGTCAGCAGCCCCGCCCAGCCGGTGAAGGCGACTACTCCGTGAGGTTAGGACGGGCCCGACATAGTTCGTAGATAGGCACGCCCTGGGCGCCCCCGCGATAAGAAAGCGAAGCTCGCCTGTGTATAATCGTACTCGCGGTAGTTTGGTCCCTTGCTCTGCCAGGACGAGCCGATCCTAGCTCGTGTCTCGCTTCTTGGATGGAGGCTCACATCTCAAATCCCCCGCAAACTCAAATCGCGGTCCGCGTGCCGGCCGGAAGCCGCGTGGTGATCGAAGCGGTCAGCCCGCAAGTCGATGGCGGCAGATTCGCGATCAAGCGCACGGTGGGGGAGAAAGTTGTGGTCGAAGCGGATATTTTCGCCGACGGCCACGAAGTCCTCGCCGCATCGCTTCTTTATAAGCCTTCTCGCGCGCAAGCGTGGCAGCAAGCGCCCATGCGCTTGTTTGACAACGATCGCTGGCGAGGTGAATTCACCGTCACCACGCTGGAAACTTTTCTCTACACCCTGCAGGCTTGGGTTGACGACTTCCAGACCTGGTCTCGCGATTTCCTGAAAAAGTATGCCGCCGGGCAGGACATTTCCGTAGACCTGCTCATCGGCGCCGATCTGCTGTTCTCCGCCGCCAGGCGCGCTCGCGGCGCCGATGCCAAAGGCCTTTCCGAGTTTGCCTCGCGATTGAGGCGGCTGTCGTCAGCAAAAGATCAGCCTGTCACACAGGTCCTCGGCAACGCCGATCTTGCTGATCTGGTGGCGCGCTATCCCGATCGCTCCGCTGCCAGCTTCTATCCGGGGGAATTCCGCGTGATCGTCGATCGTGAACGGGCCCGCTTCAGCTCCTGGTATGAGCTTTTCCCGCGCTCCTGCACGAGCGATCCGGCTCATCACGGCACCTTTCTGGATTGCATCAGCCGCCTGGACTACGTGGCCGGGATGGGTTTCGACGTTCTCTACCTTCCGCCCATCCATCCCATCGGCCAAAAAGGTCGCAAGGGGAAAAACAATTCCTTTCCCCCGACGCCTGACGACCCAGGCAGCCCCTGGGCCATCGGATCAGCCGCGGGCGGCCACAAGTCGATTCACCCCCAGCTCGGCACCCTGGCGGACTTCCAGCGGCTGCAAACCGAAGCCTCCCGCCGAGGGCTTGAAATTGCGATCGATATCGCCTTCCAGGTGTCGCCAGACCATCCCTACGTCAAAGAACACGAACAGTGGTTCCGGCATCGCCCCGATGGTTCTATCCAGTTCGCGGAGAATCCGCCCAAAAAATATGAAGACATTTACCCGTTCAGTTCGAGGGCGAACACGCGCCAGCTCTCTGCGAGGAACTGAAAAGCATCGTGGTCTACTGGTGCGAGCAGGGAATTCGCATATTTCGCGTGGATAACCCCCACACCAAGCCGTTCCCCATGTGGGAGTGGCTCATCGAAGAAGTCCGCCGCGATTATCCCGAGTCTATTTTTCTGGCCGAAGCATTCACCCGCCCCAAGGTGATGTATCGCCTGGCGAAGCTCGGCTTCGATCAGTCCTACACCTATTTCGCCTGGAAGAACAGCAAAGCCGAACTGGTGCAGTATTTCACCGAGCTGGCCCAGTCGCCGGTGCGCGAATTCTTTCGCGGCAATCTCTGGCCGAATACGCCCGACATTCTGAACGAGTATCTGCAGCAAGGCGGCCCTCCGGCCTTCATGTCGCGGCTGGTGCTGGCCGCCACGCTCGGCGCGAATTACGGTATTTATGGCCCGGCTTTTGAGCTGTGCGAAAATCAACCGGTGAAGCGTGGCAGCGAGGAATATTGGACTCCGAGAAATATCAGGTTCGCGTCTGGCCGATCGATAACCCGCGCGCCTACAACTTAAACTGGCTGATCGGCCGGGTGAATCAGGCTCGCCGCGAAAACCCGGCTCTGCAGAGCGATCGCAGCCTCCGCTTCCACCCCATCGACAACGAGCAGTTGATCGCCTACAGCAAGATGACCGAAGATGGCTCGAATATCATGGTGGGCATTGTGAACCTGGATTTTCGCTACAAGCAAGCGGGCTGGGTGGATCTTCCTCTTGCAGGAATTCGGCCTCGATCCCAGCCAGCCCTATGAGGTGCACGACCTTCTTTCCGGCGCGCGCTATCAGTGGCGCGGACCGCGCAACTACGTCGAATTGGATCCCGCGAATAATTCCTGCCCATTTGCTGAAGGTGCGTTAAGAGATCGGAGCCCCTGCCCCAGGAAATCGCCAAGCCGCCTGCGGAGAAGCGAATCGCCGCGCCGGCGGCCGAGGCTCTATGGTATAAAGACGCCATCATCTACCAGCTGCACGTGCGCACCTTTTATGACAGCAATAACGACGGCATCGGCGATTTTCCGGGACTCACGCAGAAGCTGGATTACCTCCAGAGACTTGGGCATCGACGCCCTTTGGCTGATGCCGTTTTTCCCCTCGCCTCTGCGCGACGATGGCTACGACATCGCCGATTACTACTCTGTTCATCCGAACTACGGCACACTTGAGCGACTTCCGGACTTTTCTTGAACGCCGCGCACTCGCGCGGAATCCGCGTGATCATCGAGCTGGTCCTCAACCACACCTCCGACCAGCACCCCTGGTTCCAGGAAGCGCGCAGCTCCCGCGACAATCCCAAGCGCGATTGGTATGTGTGGAGCGACACCGACGATCGCTACAAAGATGCGCGCATCATCTTTCTCGATACCGAGCTTTCGAATTGGGCCTGGGATCCGGTCTCGAAAGTCCTACTATTGGCACCGCTTCTTCAGCCATCAGCCGGACCTGAACTATGACAACCCCGCAGTCTTCGAAGCCATGTGGGGGGTGATGAAATTCTGGCTCGACATCGGCGTCGATGGCTTCCGTCTCGACGCCGTGCCCTATCTGGTCGAGCGCGACGGAACCAACTGCGAAAACCTGCCGGAAACGCACGCCGTCATTCGCGAGCTTCGCAGCCGTCTGGACGCGGAATATCCCGGCAAGATGCTTCTGGCCGAAGCCAATCAGTGGCCGGCGGACGTTCGCGCCGTATTTCGGCAACGGCGACGAATTCCACATGGCTTTCCATTTCCCGCTGATGCCGCGGATTTTCATGGCTGTGCAGCTCGAAGACCGCAAGCCCATCGTCGACATCCTCGAGCAGACCCCGCAGATTCCCGATCGGCTGCCAGTGGTGCATCTTCCTTCGCAATCACGACGAGCTCACGCTCGAGATGGTCACCGACGTCGAGCGCGACTACATGTACGACGAGTACGCGAAAGACAAGACCATGCGCATCAACCTCGGCATCCGCCGGCGCCTGGCTCCCATGATGGACAACGATCGCCGCCGCATCCAGCTTCTCAACGTGCTGCTGATGTCCATGCCCGGCACTCCCATCATTTACTACGGCGATGAGATCGGCATGGGCGACAACATCTATCTTGGCGACCGCAACGGCGTTCGCACTCCCATGCAATGGAACGGCGGCTGGAACGCCGGCTTTTCCGGCGCCGATCCCGAGCGCCTCTACTCGCCGCTGATCTCCAATCCGGTCTACGGCTACCAGGCCATCAATGTCGAGTCGCAGAAGCGCGTGCCGCACTCGCTGCTCAACTGGATGAAGCGCCTCATCGCCGTGCGCAAATCCACCCGAAGTGTTCAGCCGCGGCTCGCTCGAATTTCTAAGGCCGTCAAATCACCGGGTGCTGGCCTACGTGCGGCAGCTCGGCGGCGAAAAAATTCTGGTGGTTAACAATCTTTCGCATTCCGCGCAGGCCGTCGAACTCGATCTTCGCACCTACAAGGGATGCATTCCGATCGAGATGTCCGGCCGTAATCTGTTCCCGCGAATCGGGGATTTGCCGTATTTATTGACCATGGGCCCGTATGAATCCTATGGTTTCCGCCTCCGCCGCCTCTAGAGGGCGCTGGACGCACGAGGAAGCGTTTTCCACCCTGGGCTGTGCGTGGGAGAGATCATTGGCTGAAGATTCCTTTCTCACAGACGACCTGCTCCGCCAGCTGATCAGCGTTGGTGAAGTCGATCTGCTGGTGGGCGTCCCGTCGCGCAATAACGCCGAAACAATTGCGCATACTGTCGAAGCCATCGAGGAAAGTTTTCAGCGCGCCTTTCCGCGCCAGCGCGCCGTGATCGTCAATGTGGACGCCAGCTCGAACGACGGCACCACGGACCTTTTTCTGAATGCCGTCTTGCGCAAAAATGGCAACGTCCGCGGCTTGACCTCGCTCCGCACCGAACATCGCGTCGTCACGCGCTACGAAAATCCCTCGCCCGCGACCGTACTCCGCACGATCGTGGCCACCGCGGACCTGCTCCGTGCCAGGGCCTGCGCGG
Organism: uncultured Acidobacteriota bacterium; assembly: GCA_963718485.1. Taxonomy (GTDB): domain Bacteria; phylum Acidobacteriota; class Terriglobia; order Acidiferrales; family UBA7541; genus Palsa-295. The sequence goes on along the minus strand of CAVQZU010000134.1, from coordinate 47,599 downwards.
TCGTTTCCGGCGCCACTGCGAACCTCACCCCTGACTGGGTCGGGAATCTCCTGCAGCCCGTCTACCGCCAGGATTTTGATTTTGTCGCGCCACTCTACGCTCGCCAGCGCTTCGATGGTCTTCTTGCGCGCACCCTCCTCTACCCGATGAGCCGTGCCATCTTCGGCAAGCGCATCCGCGAGCTTCATTCGACCGAGTTTGCTTTCTCCGGACGCCTGGCCGCAAACTGCGCAAATCAGGAGGTCTGGCACGAAGCGGCGGTCGAGGATTTGCCGCAAGCTTGGATGGCTTTCACCGCCATCACCTCGGAGTATCGCTGCTGCCAGTCGTTTCTCGGCCCCAAGCTCCGTCCGGCGCCCCCAGCGGCCCCCGACATCGTGACGGCTATCCGTCAGGCGGTGGGCGCTCTGTTCTGGTGCATCGATTCTCAGGAGCCTTACTGGTCCTCTCGCAGCGGATCGGAAGCCGTAGCGACCTTTGGCCCGGACCACGATTTAAGCGATGAGCAGGTTACCGTGAACCTGGATAGAACTTTCGAACTCTTCCGCACCGGCGTCGCGGAATTGTCGCCCATTCTGAAAACCATCGTCGCTGCCGACACCTATTCCGAAATCGAGCGCCTCGCCGCGCTGGATGAGCAAAACCTCTGCTTCGAAAACGCTTTGTGGGCCCGCACGCTCTGCGATTTCGCCTCGTCTTATCACCACACATTGCTCAATCGTGACCATTTGGTTCAGGCCCTGGTCCCTCTCTACCGTGGCAAAGTCTATTCCTTCTTCCGCCAGCACGCCGCTTCCTCTCCGTCCGACATCGAGGCCGACTCCGAAAACCTTTGCCTGGAATTCGAGCGCCAGAAGCTGTATTTAGCCGAACGCTGGAAACTGAAAACCGAGGTGGCATCATGAAAGACACGATCGTTCAAGGACTCGCCCGGGCCTACGAAAACCTGGTCCACATGATTGCCGATTTCCTTCCGCGCTTCGTGGTCATGCTGACGATCATCCTGATCGGAGTGCTGATCGCATTCGCGCTGAAAAAAATCCTGCGCTCCATCCTCCATCTCACCAAACTCGACCGTCTCTCCGAGGAAGCGGGCGCCTCCCACGTGCTGCGGAAAGCGGCCCTGCCCTCCATGTCTGAATTCCTGAGCCGCTCGCTGTTCTGGATTACGGTGCTGGGGTTCATTCTGTTGGGCGTGAGCGTGCTCCAAATTCCCGAATTGCAGGAGCAGATCGCGCGCCTGTTCGAATTGCTGCCGCAGATATTCGTGGCCATCCTGATTCTGTTCGTGGGCGTCCTGGCGGCGAATTTCCTTTCGCGCGCCGCGTTGCTCACTGCCGTCAACGCCGGCTATCGATCGCCGCGCCTGTGGAGCGGCCTGGTGCGCTTCGCCATCTGGATTCTGACTCTGTCGATGGCTCTCGAACAGGTTGGCCTGGCCCGCCAGACCGTGGTGGCCGCCTTTTCAATTGTCTTTGGGGCGGTTATGCTCGCCTTGGCCGTCGCCTTCGGACTGGGTGGCCGCGACCTGGCGCGTCAGACCCTGGAGCGCTACGTGGGCGACAAGGAGAACGAACGCGAAAAGGAAGAGGAACCGTCACCCCTGTAGCGGTTAGGGAGGGCGGAAACCGGGGCCGATGTCTAGGGCTTTCCAGGTAGTGCCGGCCAGAGATTTGCAGTGCATGATGTGCTAGCAGGAGGAATTCTATGAGCGCTTCGGGCACCGAAAAGCGAATGTCCAACTTCGAGCAATTGCGCCTCTCTCTGCCGGAGCAATTGCCTGCTTATCTAGCCAGGCAGCGATGGTTCGGTGGCAAAGCCCGCCGGATTCGCTCAACCGAGATTCTCGACATGATCCCCCTGCAGACGGGGCGCCTCGACGCTTTCCTGTTGCTCGCCCGCGTGGAATACGAGACCGGCGACGGCGACACCTACGTGCTTCCCACGTTCTGGGCTGACTACTCGGCCCCGGAAGCCATCAACCCTCCGCTACGGCTTTCCGCTGGCGATTCCGGCCCGGTGCTGGCCGACGCGCTCAAAAACGAAAACTTCCTGCGCTGGCTTCTGGACGCCGTCGAAGTCCAGCTGGTCTCCCATGGCCTGAAGGGCGACGTCCGTGCGTCCTACACCAAGCTTTTTCAGGACGTGCGCTCCTCTAAAGGAGCCCTGGAACCCCGGCTCCTCAACGCCGAGCAAAGCAATACCTCGGTTGTCTTCGGTGACAGCCTCATTCTCAAGTTTTTCCGCCGCCTGGAGCAGGGAACCAACCCCGACCTTGAAATTGGAATGTTCCTGACCGAGAAGTCGCATTTCCGCAATGCGCCTGCGGTCGCCGGCTCGATCGAGTATTCCTCGGATGGCTCGGAACCCTCGACCGTCGCCATCCTGCAGGGCTTCATTCCTAATCAGGGCGACGCTTGGCGGTTCACCCTTGAATCGGTCGCCGCGTTTTGGGACCAGGTTGCCAAGCTCTCGAGCGCCGAGCCTCCGGAAGTATCGGTACCCGCCGAAACCGTCCTCGAGTACGACCAGGACCTCCCGCGCGCCGCCACCGAGTTGATCGGTTCCTATCTCAGCAAGATCAGGACGCTCGGCAAACGCACCGCCGAATTGCACCTGGCGCTGGCGTCTGATCCCTCCGATCCGGTTTTCGCGCCCGAGCCCTTCACCCATTCCTTCCAGACCGATTTCGAGCAATCCGCCCGGACCCTCACCGAGCGCACCTTGGGACTTCTACGTCAGAAGCGCGCCGATTTGTCAGACGAACTCCGCCATCAAGCCGAGCTGATCATCGCGGCCGAGCCGCGAATCCTGCAGGAGTTTCGCTCGATCGCCAGCGTCCAGGGCGGCATGCGCATTCGGATCCATGGCGATTACCATTTGGGCCAGGTGCTCTACACCGGCTCTGATTTCGCGATTATCGATTTTGAAGGAGAGCCGGCGCGTCCGCTGGCGGAGCGCCGCGTAAAGCGCTCCCCGCTCCAGGACGTCGCCGGCATGGTTCGCTCTTTTCATTACGCCGCCTTTGCCCATCTGCTCGATCCGGACCAGGACTCTTCGTCGCCGAAACAGGATCTCCACCGCATCGCGGCCTGGGCCGATAACTGGTATTCCTGGGTTACGTTTCGCTTTCTGAAGTCTTACTTTGCCAATGCGCAATCGGGTACCTTCCTGCCTCCCGGCCGGGAAGAGATCTCCGCGTTGTTGCGAATTCATTTGCTCGAAAAAGCGATTTACGAGCTTGGCTACGAACTCAACAACCGCCCGGCCTGGGTCGCCATTCCTCTGGCCGGAATCTCCAGGCTTCTCACTCAGTAAAGCACGCGAGAAACGATCGAAGAGTCCCGTTCTATGCCACTTGGTTTGCCATTGGGCGCGGTGCCGGCCCCCGGCGGTGCGTGTAATTTTCTGGTCTGGGCGCCGCGCGCCGAAAAAGTCGACATTCTGATCCTCTCGCCACCGCAACGCATCGTTCCCATGCGGCCGCAAGAGCGCGGATATTTCCACGCGCTCGTGCAAGACGCCCCGCCGGGAACACGTTATCGCTACCGGCTCAACGGCAGTCTGGAACGCCCCGATCCCGCTTCCCGATTTCAGCCCGAAGGCGTCCACGGCCCTTCGCAAGTCGTCGATGCCCGTTTCGATTGGAGCGACGCTGCCTGGCACGGTCTGGCGCTCCCCGAGTATGTGCTCTATGAACTCCACGTAGGGACTTTCACGCCCGAAGGGACCTTCGACGCGGTCATCCCGCGAATCGCGGATTTGAAAGCTATGGGCATCACGGTTCTTGAAATTATGCCCGTGGCGCAGTTTCCCGGCGCCCGCAATTGGGGATATGACGGCGTCTACCCATTTGCGGTGCAGAACTCCTACGGCGGCCCGGCAGCTCTCCAACGCCTGGTCAACGCCTGCCACGCCCTAGGCATGGGGGTCATGCTCGACGTGGTCTACAACCATCTCGGCCCGGAGGGGAACTACGCAGCCGACTTCGGATTCTATTTCACCGACATGTACAAAACGCCCTGGGGCGCCGCTTTGAATTTCGAGCAGGAGCATTCCGACGAGGTCCGCCGCTACTTTATCGAGAACGCTTTGCAATGGATCACCGACTTCCACATGGATGGTCTGCGCCTTGATGCGGTTCACGCCATCGTCGACCCGTCCGCGCGCCCGTTCTTGCAGGAACTGGGCGAAGCGTGCCGCGAGCGAGCCAGGGAACTGCATCGCGAGGTGCAACTCATCGCCGAGAGCAACCGCAATGACCACAGAATCGTGATGCCTGTGGACTGCGGTGGCTGGGGTCTCGATGCTCAATGGAACGATGATTTCCACCACTCCCTCCGGGTGACGCTCACCGGCGAGCAAACCGGCTATTACCAGGATTTCTGTGGTGTACCGGACCTGGCAAAAGCCCTCCGCGAGGGATTCGTTTACGAAGGCCAATACTCGAAGTTCCGTCGGCGCCATCACGGTAATTCGTCGCACGGCCTTGCGGGGGAAACCTTCGTAGTTTCCTCGCAGAATCACGATCAGGTGGGCAATCGAGCGCTCGGAGACCGCCTCGCAGCAGTGGTTTCTTTCGAGCGGCTGAAGCTGGCCGCAGCCATTACTCTTCTTTCGCCCTACGTCCCGCTGCTCTTCATGGGCGAAGAATATGGCGAAAAGGCTCCCTTCCAATATTTTGTCAGCCATGGTGATCCGGGCGTCATCGAAGCCGTGAGGAAGGGAAGGGCAGAAGAGTTCGCGAGCTTTGAATGGTCGGGTAAACCACCCGATCCTCAGGACGAGAGAACGTTCCTGCATTCCAAGCTTCGGTGGGATTCCAGAAATCAGGGCGAGAGCCGCGCATTACTGGACTTCTATCAAGAACTCCTGCGCTTGCGGCGCGAGATTCCCGCGCTTGCCCAACTTGACAAACACTCTCAGCAGGTTTCAACTCTCGCGAATGGAAAACTCATCTGCGTTCGGCGAAGGGCAAACCACAGCCACATCGTGGCCCTGTTTTATTTCGGCGATGTGCTCTGCCCGTCCGAATTGCCGCTTCCTGCGAGCCGCTGGGGAGTTCTGCTGGATTCTGCCGAACGGCGGTGGAATGGTCCGGGTCGCGAACCACCCAACGAGCTCGCATCCTCAGGCAGTGCACAGCTGGTCCTAAAGCCTTGGTCGGTCTTGGTCTGGGGCTTGTCGCAATAGGACATCGTGTCCTCCCTGTTCATCAGAATCGGCCCAAAATCCCGTTCCCCGGGGAAGGCTTCCCGTGCCCCCCGCATCCTGCCTCCCTATCGCGGCGAGGAGGTCGAGTTCGCCAGCCGGAACACCACGGTCACATCGTTCACGCTTTCAACGGCGCGCCCTTCGAGAATCGTTGGCGCATACCGCCATTCCCGCACCGCTTCCAGGGCCGCCGGAACCAGCATGGGAGGCCCGCTCAACAGGTGCACGATCTCGACTCGCCCAACTTGATCAACCGTCGCCCGCAGTTGCACCGTTCCTTCCACGTGCGCACGCTCGGCTTCGGTCGGATAATTCGGTTGGTGAATGGCGACCAGTTGGCCGACCTGCAGCGGCCGACCCTGGAAGGAGGCAAATGATTCCTCTCCGCGCAGCGAATGGAAATGGGAACTGATCGCCACTGTTCCGGCGGGCACAGACGCTGCTGGCGTCGTCGCCGAACCTCCGACGGGCGGCGGCGAAGTCTGCGCGGCGCTCATCGCTGCCGATCCCGAAGCCGCAGGAACAGACTGCGCATAGGCATCCATGGTTCTGTCGTTCGGCTGCGCCGGTATCGAACCTGGCGCCGCCGCTGGGGGGGCTGATGTCGGAACGGCCCGTGAAAAGCTACCGTCCGGCACAGGAGGTGTTCGCGGCACGGCATTCGATTGCGAATGTTCGAGTTGGAATTGCCGGGTCTTAGCCGCAGCAATTTCCGGTGTTTCATTCAGATCAGAAGCGGTCGCTTCCGCGGTATCGGTGCCAGGCGAAACCCGCGACGCCCCGGCATCGTCGCCGCTTTTCGCTGGCGCGGCAGCCGGCGTCTCTGCCGGCGCCGGTGCCTTCGCGGGGCCGGGCTCCACGCCCGGATTGAGCATTGAATCGCTCCTGCCGCCGAACTGCATCGATCCGCTGGGCACATCGGGAGCATCGGGGGCCTTTGTTTCCAACCGAGGCTTGTCGGAGGCAGCCGCCCGAGGCGGCGGTCCCGTCCCAGCCAGGGACGCAAGCGAAAGATGCCGGGACAAAAGCGCCTTGACATTCGCCGGTCCAATCGCCAGCGCCGTTCCGAAGCCAAGCAATGCGATCAGAACCGCCCCAACGATCAACCACCCTTTGCCGGACGGTTCTTCAAAGGCCGCCGGCTGATATCCCATCCCTGTCAGATTCACAGGCCTCGGAGGAAACGCCGGAACCTGGGTTGCACTTGAGACGCTACTGGATGGCGAGCCGCGGAAATCGCTAGACGGCGATTCGTCCACGACCGCCGATGCGAATGGGTCGCGCCGCGCGGAGCCTTCCTTATTCGGTCTGCCGGCCGGCCTGACAAAGGCCTCCCGAAAGCGCCGAACATCGTCACCGCTGGTATCTGCCCGATGGGTCTCAGGCGCCTGCTTACCCGGGTGGAGAGAAGCGCTGTCACCGGCCGCCTCATGAGCAAGGTCCTCAACCAAGCCGTGAGCCACGTTTTCAATCCACGCGACCCCTGCTCGGTATCCAATTCCGCGCGCCGCACCGGCGCGACCAGAGGCAGCTCGTAGGAACTGAGCGATGAAGCCGCCGTCAGACCTCCCGTGGGCCGCTTCACGGGCCCGGGCGCGATCGCCGCATCGAGCGAGGCAGGCTTGTTCAGCCCCGGAAACGTTTCAGGCGAGAGCGACTTTTCGCTCGGGAACATGGAATCGAATTCTGAGCCTGGGCTTGCCGGCACCGGCTCGCTCACCGCTTCCTCGGCCTCTTCGATTTCCCACACGATCTTGAATCGCCCTTGTTCCACGGGCAGCCCGGGACGAAATGCCGCCGCATAAATCCAGCTCTGAATTTGCTGCCGCGCGTCGATGTTCAAGTCCAAGAACTGAATCCCTGCTTCTTTTTCGTTTTTCCGAGCCACACTAATTTCCCGCTCGTCTCGATCCATTTCTCGGATTTGGGAAGCCGGAAGCGTATGGACTGGAAAAAATCTCCCATCAGCATCTCGGCTGATTGCACGGCGATTCCGCCTTCGCTGATATTGAGAACCAGCCCCCCGTTGTCGCGGTCGAGTTCAATGTAGGCAAGCGACCTCATGTGCACACGCGCGCTATTCCGGCGATCGGCAATCTGGACGTCGCGATCTTGATTCGTGGCGTTTTTGAGCATGGATACTGTGGACTGCGGAAGGCCGGGGCATCCCGCTGCTGGAAATTATAACTCAGCATTAAAACGACCTCAAGCCGGGTAAACCATGTAGTACCATCTGTGGATTTCCGTGAAGCCGCCTCCGGGAATCCACGCGGAGCCTGGTAGGTAGGCCCTATCGAAGAGTTGTGCTACCATAGCGCGCATTCTCAACTCAGGAGGTTACTATGAAGATGGTAATCACCATGGGCCTTGTTGTCGCAGGCATGCTTGTTTTCGCGCAGGGCGCACGGCCCCAGAATGCAGCACCTCGTCCCGCACCGGCGTCGCCCGTTGTGTCCCGCGCCTGGCGCGGGCGCCCAACGGCTACATGCTGAGCGATCTCGAAAAGGGTCCGAAGACCGTGGGAATTGTTTCCTCGGCCGCCAAATCTGGCTCCTCACGTCGGGCGCAAGATGAAGATGGCCCGGTTACTGCCGTTCCTGTCAAGGACGCTGAGGCCGATGCGAACATACCAACTACAGCATTACATGAAGGTTGATTCCATCAAGATGATTTCGGCAACCTGTCCATAATTCTGACTTCCTCCAACGACACCAACCTCCGGGGTGCGCGCGCAACTGTCGCGCGCACCCTGGAAATTTCAGGCCTTGGCTTTCCCACATCCCCGGTGTGTTTTCTTGCCCTTCGAGGCGCGCCGCGCTTGCTTGCACCTCAACAGCATTTCTGAAAACCCCAGCTGCCATTCCCGAAAGCCAGCCGCCCCCGGGGGCTTATATCTGCAACGGCGCCTCTTCGTGGTTCTGCCCGATCCCTGCGCCACAATCCCTGAGGTCCTGCAGCAACTGAACGGTTTCCCGCAAGCCTGCCTCAACCGGGCCCTTCTGCCCGGAATTCGCCCCGCCGGCTTCCTCCAGAGGTCGCTCGCAACGTCTCGTGGGCATCGGCATTCGATCTATTTTCCTTTTCCTAGCGAGAGTTTTCCCGCCGATCCGTGTTTAACCGATTGGGTATCATGCGGCCCAATTCATTTGCTTGGTGGCACCCATTGTTTATATTTGATACAGCTAGCCAAAATTCAAACGCAAAGTTCTCAAGCTTCGCAGAGCCGCAAACTGCCCTCTGCCGCAGTTCGCGCACACCAACGGAGGCTTCGATTATGCGCCCTATGAAAACTCTTCGTAACGTTCTGTTGCTACTCTCTGTCTCGGTTCTGTCAGCGGCTGTCTTGGCACCTGCATCGTCGGCCCAAATCGCCGTGGGGATCTCGGTCCATGTGGGACCTCCGGCGCTCCCTGTTTACGCCCAACCCCCATGCCCGGGTGACGGCTATCTCTGGACTCCGGGCTACTGGGCCTACGGTCCGGTTGGTTACTACTGGGTTCCTGGAGTGTGGGTGATGCCCCCGCGCGTCGGCGTTCTCTGGACTCCGGGTACTGGGGTTTTGCTGGCGGCCTCTATGGATGGCATCCCGGCTTCTGGGGCCCGCACGTCGGCTTCTACGGCGGCATCAACTACGGTTTTGGATATGGCGGTGTCGGCTTTGTCGGTGGCATGTGGTCGGGCGGTTTCTTCCGCTATAACACTGCGGTGATGAACGTGAACACCGCCGTCGTCCGCAACGTGTATGTCAATCGCACGGTCATCAACAACACCACGGTCGTCAACCATGTCAGCTTCAACGGCGCAGGCGGCGTCGTGGCACAACCCCGTCCCGAGGAAATGGCTGCGGCTCGCGAACAGCACTTCGAGCCCACTTCGAACCAGATCTCGCACGAGCAGACCATGAGCCACGATCGCAATCAACTGGCCTCGTTCAATCACGGCACGCCGGGCACCGCCGCAATGAGCTCGGTCAACGGCCGCCGCTACAACCAACAGGGCCGCATTGCGCAGGGCATTTCCTCGGGCCAGCTGACTCCCGGCGAAACCAAGAATCTCGAAGGCCGCGAAGCGCGACTCAATGGCGAAATCCATAATGACCGCTCCGCCAACGGCGGCACACTTACGCCGCAGGAGCGCCAGCAGGTGAACCACCAGCAAAATAATCTCAGCCGCTCCATCTACGACGACAAGCATAATGCCGCTACCGAGCATTACGGCAACAACGAAGTCGGCGCCCGCCGCAACCTCCAGCAGCAGCGCATCGCCAACGGCGTCGCCAGCGGCCAGATGTCGCCTTCTGAAGCCGCCCGTGCCGAAAATCACGAACAAAACATCAATCGCCACATCGCCGCCGACCGCTCCGCCAACGGCGGAAAGCTGACGCCGCAGGAGCGCCAGAACATCAACCAGCGCCAAAACAACGCCAGCCGCCAAATCTACAACGAAAAGCACAACGGCAAGACTGCGCCCCGCTAACGCGGGGCGCAGTCCTGCCATGGACGACCTCCGGTCGGCCTTTCTTTGTTTCGCGCCCGGTTAACACCCCCTGCACAAAGCGGGTGTAGAATTCTGCTGCTAGCGGATCGCCGGAACCCCAGCGTTCCGCAATTTGCCTCTCCAGACGAGGTGCAGAAAAATGGCCAAAGTAAAAAGCAATTCCCGACCGATACCACAGCGTTACGCCCTACCTGTTCATTAACGGCGCCGCCAGCGCCATCGACTACTACAAAAAGGTTTTCGGAGCGAAGGAGCGCATGCGCATGCCGGGTCCCCATGGCCAGGTCATGCACGCCGAACTTGAAATCGGCGACTCCACCGTAATGATCTCGGATGAAAATCCGCAGATAGGAGCAAGAAGCCCGCAATCAGTGGGGGGCCCATCGAGCTGCCTACATGTGTATGTCGAAAACGTCGACGCCATTACGCAAAGGGCCGTCGAGGCCGGAGCCAAACTCCTCCGCCCGGTAAAAGATCAATTCTATGGCGATCGCACCGCCACCCTAATCGATCCTTTCGGCCACATGTGGTCGATCGCAACTCACATCGAGGATGTGACCCCCGAAGAGATGGAGCGGCGCTTTGCCGAGGCCATGAGCCACTCGGCCAACGCCTGAATCTTCCGTTCGGTGTCTTGCAAAAGCGAAACGGGACCATGCGCCTCCCCTGGTGCGTGGTCCTTGGCTTCCTGTGGCTGCGCTCGCCGCGAGGAGCCCCTGGGGTGTCGGTATTGGCCCCGGGATGGCTCTGCCTTTCGCAGTCCGATCCCTCTCTGGCGATTGCCGAGCAAACACCTCAGTGATAGACTCCCGGCATGCTTCGGAAAAAGCCCTCCCGGAAAAAGTCGCTTGCGAAGAAACCGCTACGAGCGGGAAAGGGAAGCCGCAGAAAGGAATCGGTTCCGCGTAGGCGATCGTCGCGCGCCTCCCAAACCAATCCAGGCCGCTCTGCACAAATTCATCAAGGAACCGGACCCTTGACCGGCGAACCCCAATTTCTCAGCAACGGAATTTCCGAGCAGGAAGAACTCTCCGAGCACGGTCGAAAATCGTAGCTTCGCGGAAAAGAGAGAACCATGGCTAAAAAACCAAGACTTACCCAAGCAGCGGAAAAAATCGGCGCTGTCATCGGAAGAGCCGACCGCACCGCCCATAAAGTGGCGAAGGCCGGCGTCGTCGCCCAGCGGGAGCTCGTGGCTATTTCCAGGCAGGTCGAAGCGTTGAAGAAGCAATTGCAGAAGACTACCAAGCGGCTCCAGCAAGCCCTCCGCTGAGCTATTCATATTTTCGATCCATCGCAAAACTATAATTTGACACCCGGCCAACGAAGGTTCAGACTCCGCCAGATCCCTCGACAGATCCAAGTTCAGGAGGCGAGCTGATGGCTACCGACTCAAAAGCAGCAACGGCCCCGAAGCGTGGTGATCGAGTGAGCACCACACAGCAGCAAGGTGTTTTCGAAGTTGTCGGTGTCAACGCGCTGATGCAATCGGCGAATATCCGGCTGGTCGATGGCAGCGGGAGCGTCATACCCAACGTCCCCTGGACTGCCCTGAAACCTGCCGGTAAATAGCTAAGCCGCCAGCGTGGTCCTTCCACCCTCCCAGGGGCATCGTTTTGGTGTGCCCGCTGTGTCTGTGAATTCTCTCAGAATCCCCGAACCACGGCCTGATCGGTCCCCTCCGTTATCGTCGCGGCGGGGCGCGCCGTGGGGCCCCCCAAGATCTGTCGTGTCCCGGTAGGGAGCATTAGGTCCAGCGAATAGGTACATCGGTACCGTTCCCCGCGCCGTGGCTTTTGGTGACTATAGCAATGGCAGCGATCACCAGACGCCGCGAGAGCCTGGCCGGCATTCGGCAACAGGTTTGATTTGCGCCGCTGTTTGTTCAATCGTGGATTTCGCGCGGCTATCGGTAACCATTTCGCGCGCTCAGCGCTGTCGCAGCCGAGCGGGGCATTGCTTGTCTGTTACCATTGCTTTTCGGGCCATGAATACCAAGCGAAACAAATTCGTCGTTCGCTGTGCTGTCGCAGGCTTCTTCATCGCTGCGGGCCTGTACGCATATGGTTCGTATCTGAGCAGTCATCGCCAAGCAACCGATTCCGCGGTGGCCCTGATTTTGCGGCATCCGTCGTTTGGCACCGATCGCGCCGCAGGAATGCAAGGGCTGATCGGCTGGCTTCTTATCGGTGCCCTCAATACCGCCTCCTGCGCCCTGGTAGGCGCAGGAATCAGTGAAAAACTTCAACAGAAGTGTTCGAACCGCAGCGTTTAGTTTAGTCCCAGCGCTTGGGCCGGATTGCTCTTGGCCATTAAGTCCAACTCCGCCCGGGAAAATCCCGCCCCCTGCAGGGCCTCGATGAACAGTGCCATTCCATCGGGATGCAGTGGATTGCCCACCTGCCCCAAGTCCGTCGCCAGAATGCAGAAGCGCGGCCCCACCGCACGAATGGCCTTTGCGTAATCGTCGAGGCTCACAATGGCGTTTTTCCCAAGCGTAGCGCTGTAAACGAACTCAATGTAGGCCCCGTCAGCCGCCGCCTCCTGCATCTGCGGAATGGTCATCCGCACCGGCGCCGCCATGGCATGCGTCACCACGATGTGCCGCACCCCGCGCTTGTGCCCTTCGTGCACGATCAGCAGCCCATCGGCAGCCGAACTGTGGCCGGTCTCAAGCGTCAGCTGATGCTTGGCCACCAGATCGATCACCTCGATCACCTCCGGCAGCAACCGCCCGTCCTTGGACACCGAAACAAAGGGTCGGTTTTCCTTGCTGTATTTCACCTGATTCTCGTTGTCAAAGGTGGGCATCCATACCACCTGACCCCATCCGCCCTTCATCAGCACCATCCGTTCGATGGCCGCCGGATTGATCCCGCCCACCGACCGGTTCAAGTCAATGCCACCGAAAATTTCAATCCCCGGCACTTCCTCCCGCACCACGTAGGCCAGCGCCGCCGTCGACTCGTAATGATTCTTGAGCACCAGCCCACGCATTCCCCGCTCCTTGGCCATCTTCGCGAGTTCAATCGCATCAATCGAGCGCGGAATGCTGTCCGGCCCCGAGTGCGTGTGAATATCGATCACTCCCGAAAGATCCTTTGCGGCTTCCTGCCCCCGCAGCGCTCGGGCGCAAGCCAGCATCGCACCCAGGGCCGCGACAAACATCATGCCGCTTGCCGCCAGCAAGGTCGTTCGCCGAATCATCTTGGCCCTCTTCCTTGGCCACGCCTGCGCGCGGTCATGCTTTCTGCAGCACGGCCCTCAGCTCCCGCACATCCTTCACTTTTTCAAGCGCGTACACCTTCTCGATCAGCGTGGCCGCCTTGGATGCCCCGAGCGTCGGCGTCATCAAATCCCGGGCCTTGGCGACAACCTCCTGCTTGGTCATGGGATTGTCCGAAGTCCCCCGCACCGCCGTCACATGCTCGGTAAGCTGCGTTCCATCGTTCAGCCACAGCTCCACGATCGCCTCCCGATGCGGCAACCTCTTCTGCAGTTCCTCATCTTTCACCAGCTGCACTTTGGCTCGCTCGCGTAGCACGGCCGGATCCTGCATCCGGGCCTGGTCGTGCGCTGCGCGAAACGACGCCGTCTTATCGAGCAGCATCACCGCGACCATGTACTGCATGCAGATGTCCGGCGCGTCGCGATTGTCCACAATGGACGCTTCGGTCGTCGCCACGCGCACCACGACTTTCTGCACCTGTTCCGCCGTGAAGGGATGCTTCTTGTGCATATTTTCGAGCGCGTCCAGCGGCGCTTGAATCGGCGAGCCCACCGTCCACTTCTTGATGTTGGTCTGGGTTATTTCGTATCGTTCCCCGAGCTTATCGATCATCTTGTTCGGGTCAGCGTCGGGCTGAAAGGCCAGAAGAAAGTTGTCCGCTCCCGACAGCACATCATCCACTCCCGTAAATCCAGCCTGCACGAGCATCGCCGAGGTGACCCCGTCCCGCGCCGCGCCACCGGCGAAGACAAAGCCTTTCTCGATGTGATCCGGGTCCCGCTGCCACGCCGCGATTCCCGACGCCTGCTGCGAAGCATAGTCGAGCACCCAGCGCATCTGTTGCGCGTTCAACCCCACCACGCACGCCGCGGCCGCAGCCGAACCAAAGGTCCCCGAAATGCTATGGCTGTCGCGATGACTCCGGAATCGATACTCTTCGCCGCCCAGCGTCACACCGATGCGCGGACCAACGTCGTAGCCAAGCGTCACCGCGCGAAGCAAGACCGTTCCATCGACTCCCGTTTTCTCGCCCATCGCCAGGGTCGCCGGAACAATTGAGCTCCCGGGATGCGATTCTGAAGGCGCGTGCGAATCGTCGGTCTCATCGGAATGTGCCAGCAGCCCGTTTACCAGCGCCGCTTCCATGGGCCCGCACACCACATTGGAGGCGACCACCGTCGCAATTTTCTCGCCTCCGTAGGACCGCGCAAATTCAATCGCCACCTTCCCCGGCCGCAGTTCAGAGCCCGAGACCATCGCCGCAAAGGTGTAAGAATGCGATGCTTCGCCTGCTCGCTCACCGCATCCGGCAATTCGCGCCCGCGGGCCGCCGCCATGTAATTACTGAGCTCGCTCATCACCGAACCAAGCGGTGGCCCGGACGCTCGACCCAGGTCGAACGCCGCCCGGTGCACGCTCGCTCTGGCCATGTCCAAGGGCAGCGCCGCCACCGCCAGCGCAGCGCCCGCGCCCTGAAGCAATCGGCGCCTCGAGGGATCGGGGAAGTTGCCATCTCGGGTTGCCTTGGCGTCCTGTTCTTCAGGTTTCATACGATGCCTCGCTTGGCGATAAAAAGCGGCCAGGAGTTTACCATGCCATGCCGCCGCGAACTCTGAAAGCTTCCCCACCCTTCCCGCGGTTTCTGCCACTGGTCTCTCGCTTCTGGCTGTGGCTGTTCTGGCTTCCTGGTTTCGTCTGGCTCTGCTGGGCAACGCTTTTGCGCTATGGTTTTCCGTGGTCATCCCCGGGCGAGCCAAGCGCGGAATCCCTCATCCCGCGGGCGCGCCCCACGCAAATGAAACGCGGACGACGCACTCCCTCAAGGGCCACGGCTTCCGCCGGACGGCAAACGACGGCGCGCAGCAGTTTTCTTCCGCGGTGGCTTTCCCGCGAGTTTCCGTATTTGCCGTTATCGGTGCCGCCGCGAGCGTCCGGCTGAGGTTTTGTTTATTGTTTGCCCTGCCGCCTCGACAACACCTGTTTTGTTTGCCCGACGTGATTTGCGCACGAATGCTAAAATTAATATGCCCACCTTGCATTGAGCGGCACCACCGGGGAGCATTGGCAATGAGCAGGGAATTCCGATCGATCTGCGGGCTTACGTTCCTTGGCATGCTGCTGCTCTTTGCCTGCCGGCCCCTCCACGCGCGCGAGGATTCAAACGATGGCAGGGCATCGCGATCCGGGCCCACGGCGCAACAGAACGATTCGCAGGCCTCGCCGCCCGCCACGCAGGATAACTCCAATCAAGCCACGAGCCCGCCGCCAAGCGCAGAGCAACCTCTGCCACCGGCATCTAGCGGTTCGCCCAAACCGGCCGGCAAAGAGCCCCCCACGCAGACCTACCCGTTGTCTGCCAATTATTCGGTCACCCTCTCCTTCGACTGGCAGTCCAGCAGCTCGACCGAAGTCCCGCCTCCTGCGCTATTGAGCCCTTACGCGCCGATCCATCTATCCGGCAATCTCGTGCTTGCAAACACGCCGCGCGGCGCGATTCTGCAGTTCGCCACCTCCAACAATCCCTTCCTTGGCCACGACGCCTACTGGCTCGATACCCAGATGCATTTGCCCACCGACACGGGCGCGGGCCTGCTTGACTTCTTCTTCTACTATTTTTTTCCCCCTTCCGACGCTTGCATCCACCAGGTCCTCACGACCGATGCTCCCGCCAGCCGCCAATCGCCCATCGAAGGCCCCGCCTATATGCAGGTCTTCGATTCCTGCCCCCTTTCCGACACGCTGTCTGATTTCTACGCCACCCAAGTGAGTGCCGGAATCACGTTTCGCCTCACCGACAACGGCACGCGCGTGCTAGCTCCGGTCGGTGATTTCTACGTGGCTCCCATGGAGCAAGTAGAGGCCTCGGGCATGACGTTTTTCGTTTTCGAGGCGCAGGGAATGAACGTCGTCTCAAGCGACGCCGCCAAGCATTTTCATCTTCCAGACAACGCATCGGGAGGCCAGCCCGATTTCTTTTGGGCCATCGGCGCCCCGACGCCTTTTCCCTTTGTCGACGACCCGGCCCGTAAGGACATGGCCATCCTCCATGTCGCTTACGCCCGCTTGGGCATCGATACCGATGCCAAATCCGAGTTTGAGAACATCCTCCGCCAGATTCCGTACGCATTGACGGCCAGGTTCCCAGATGGCGTTCGCGCGCAAACCGGGTGTAAACGTTTTGCCCACTTCAGACGTCCTATCTATGGTCTAATTTGTGTTCATTCTGCGCCGGTCGCTCCGAAAGGCTGCCGAATTTAGGGGAAGCGAGCTTCTTACATCTCAGTGACCATCCGCCCTGTTCTGCCCGTTTCCGGTCGTTTGTGCCGTTTCGTTGGAATCGGAGCGTTCCTGTTGGCCCTGGGAACCGTCGCCGCTTCCGCGCAGGATTTTCGTTCCTCGCTCGTCCTCTCCCCCTACACCGTCGACTTTGGCGAGATTGCGATTGGCAAAACGAGCGATCCCCAAACGGTCACGCTGCTCAATAGCGGCAGCGCTGGGGGCCAAGTCGACAAAATCACCCTCTCCGGCGATGGTTTCCGCCAGACCAGCAACTGCCCAAGTTCTTCGGTGCCTCTGGCCAAGAATCAGACCTGCGGTATCGAAGTCACATTCAAGCCCACCGCCGCCGGCCCGGCCACGGGCACCGTCTCGGTGTTTCACGACGGAAACCCCGACCCGCTCAAAGTGACGCTGACCGGCTCTGGCTCGCTCCATGCCTCGGCGGTCACCTTTTCCCCCGATTCTCTGGATTTCGGCGAGCAGCCAGTAGGCACCTCGAGCAAGCCGCAAACACTCACCATGTCCAATACCGGCCAGAAGACCTTGCTCGTTACGGCCGTCAACTCCGACGGCGACTTCACCATCATGCCCGGCTCAACCTGCGAAACGCTTCAGGGTTCTCTCGAGGCAGGATCGAACTGCACCCTCCTTGTCACTTTCAGCCCTCTCGGGCCGGGCAAGCGCGAGGGGCATTTGATATTCACCGATGACGCCGCGGGCAGCCCCCAAAAAGTTGCATTGACCGGCACCGGTAAACAATAATCGCGGACGCCCCCAGGCCCAAGGGATGATTGAAATGTAGGGCAGAGAACTTTTAGCAAGCCATGGTAGTCGCGGCACACGAGTGGGCGACCCGGCCGGAAATCAGGGCCTCGGTAAAAGAATCCTCACTCCCGGGGAGAAATCATGATCGAGCAGAAGGACGTGCAGATCCAGGTTCACGACGGCATCAAGATCGGCGTGCGCATTTACCGCCCCGACGGCCCCGGACCCGTCCCCACCCTGTTCGCCATCTCCCCCTATCGCTACGACAACAACGCTCTGCCTGCTTACCCGATGTTCTTGTGGCGCGAAACCGGCCCCATCGAATGGTACGTCGACCAGGGCTACGCCTACGTGCACGCCGACGTTCGCGGCACGGGATTCTCAGAGGGCAGCTTTGAATTCTTCGGTCGCCGTGAGCAGCGCGATTTGTACGACATCATCGAATGGATCGCCGCTCAGCCCTGGTCGAACAAGAAGGTAGGCGGCATCGGCCAATCCTACTACTGCATGTCGCAGTGGTTCATGGGCATTCAGAACCCCCCGCATCTTGCTTGTCTCGGCGCCTACGACGGTCTCAACGATCCCTACCGCTTCATGGGCTATCCCGGCGGCATCGAAGCCGCATTCACCGGATACTGGCTCAATGCGAGCGTCCGGGTTTCGAACCTGTATCCCGCCAACGGCGACCATCCGCGTCAGGTCGAACCCGACCTGTTCCTTGAAATGCAAAAACATCCCTTCTATGACGACTTCTGGCGCGAGCGAACCGCCGCCGAACATCTTGATAAAATTACCGTTCCGCTTTTTTCCATCGGAGTCTGGGCCAAACAGGATTTACATCTGGTCGGCAACATCCTCGGCTACCACCAAGCCCGCGGCGAAAAGAAACTCGCCATGACCGGCACCCCCACGGCTTTTTCATCGATGGTCGATTTCGCCGACAAGGAATTCCACCGCAAATATCTGCTTCCGTTCTACGACAAATATCTCAAGGGTCTCAAAACAAGCTACGACGACCGCCCCAACGTCGAATACGTCGTTCGCAACACCGGCAAAGTCCGAGGGTTCGACGCCTGGCCGCCACCCCACACCAGCCGCCTCCGCTTCTATCTAGGCCCCGGCCCCACCGGAACCGTTACCTCACTCAACGACGGTTCGCTCGAAGCCGTCTCCGCGGCCGCGAAAGGGAGCACGTCCTACTCCTACCCGCGTCCCAATTGGGTATTGGGCGTCGTGCCCGTCGGCCCGCAAGGCCCCGATCCTGCCAGCGGCACCCTGACCTTCACGAGCGGAGCACTTGAGAAAGACATCGAAATCGCCGGCAACGCAAAGCTGACGGTATATGCCTCGACCACCCGCACCGACATGGACTTCCTGGTAAAACTTTCCGAGCAATTCCCGCAACCCGACGAGCAGCGCGCCAAGGGAGTCCAGCCTCGCTACGTCATCGCCACCAAAGGATGGCTCCGCGCTTCGCACTCCGAACGCGATCCGGCGCGCAGCACCGAAGAGGTGCCTTTCTACACGCATCGAAAGTCCACGCCGCTTGTCCCCGGCAAGATTTACAAAGTCGAAGTCCCGCTGCTGCCCATCGCCTACCGCTTCTGCAAGGGCAGCCGTATTCGCGTGGAAATCTGCGAAGGCGATTCGCCTGTGACCGACAACCTGTTCTTTCATTTCTACCGCCCCGACAAGATCGGCACCGACACCATCTACCACGACGCCGACCACCCCTCGGAGCTGCTCCTGCCGGTTCTCGATGAGGACTGAACAGGTCCGCCGGAAGCAGTGCTCCTGCGGGGCGGTGCGATCGATACACAAGCCGCAGCGGGCCGCGACAAAGCCTCCGGTGTGCCCGCCGATTTCTTCTATACTGGCGTCGCCATGCAAACTGACCGCAGCCTGAAGGCGATTCACGCCCTCCGCCCATGAAAGCACTGACAGCAGCCGAAATGAGAGAAGTTGACCGCTTGACCACCGAGCGCTACGGCATCGCCAGCCTCACGCTTATGGAGAGCGCCGGAACCAGTGTCGCCCAATTCATCGGCCAGAAGTTTTCCCGCCTGGAGCGCCGCCGCATGGTCGTGCTCTGCGGCAAAGGGAACAACGGCGGCGATGGTTTCGTCGTGGCCCGCAAGTTGAAGGAGAGGGGCGGCAACCCGGGCGTATATCTGTTTGCCAATCCGCAGGAAATGCGCGGCGAAGCGGCGATAAATTGTAAACGCTGGCAGGATTCCGGCGGGGAACTGCACCTTGTGACCAGCGCAAATGAATTCGCTCCGGCCCAAGCGGCTATCGGCAGCGCCGAAATCATCCTGGATGCCCTGCTCGGAACCGGAACGCGCGGACCCGTCGAAGGCCTTCTGCGCGAGGCCATCGAAGCAGCCAATGCCAGGCGCCCCGAGCAAACAGTCGTCGCCGTCGACATCCCCTCCGGAGCAGCCGCCGACACCGGTGATTTGCCAGGCGTCACCCTGGAAGCCGACTACACGGTGACATTCACCGCTCCCAAGACCGGCATGCTCTATGGCCAAGCAAACAACCACTGCGGGCAATTGCTGGTGCGCGACATCGGTTCGCCCTGGGAACTCATCGAAACAATTGGCAAAGGAAGCCTCCGTTGGAGCGAACCCCGAGAATTTCACAACTATGCGATCCCGCGGAAGCCCCAAGGCCACAAAGGCGATTACGGCCACGCCCTGATCGCCGCCGGTTCGCTTGGCAAAACCGGCGCCGCCGTCCTGGCCTCCTGGGCAGCCCTGCGATCTGGAGCCGGCCTGGTCACCGTTGCGACTCCTGAACCCGCACTGCCAACCATTGCCGCGCATACGCCCGAGGTCATGACCGAACCGCTCAGCGCCACCGAAACCGGCAGCATTGCGCTGCGCAACGCAGAGCACGGCTATTTCGATTCGCTTTTAAAAGGTAAGAAGGCCCTGGCGATTGGTCCAGGCCTTTCTACGCATCGCGAGACGCAAGATTTCGTGCGCACCATCGTCAGAAACCGAGCCGTGCCGATCGTTCTTGACGCCGACGGGTTAAACGCCTTCGCCGGTCGCGCCTTCGAGCTGAAAGATTCGCAAGGTATGCTCGCCATCACGCCTCACCCTGGCGAAATGGCGCGCCTGTTAGCAAGCAGCAGCGCCGAGGTGCAAGCGCGACGCCTGGAACTGGCGCTGAGGACCGCCGCCCAGTGGAATTGCTGCGTCATCCTGAAAGGCCATCAGACGATCACCGCCACCCCTGGCGGTGCTGCTTGGGTGAATTCCACCGGAAACCCCGGAATGGCCACCGGCGGCACCGGCGACGTCCTCAGCGGCATGCTCGCCGGTCTCACCGCCCAATACGGCACCGAATCCTGGGAAAAAGTGCTCGCCTTCGGAGTCTATCTCCACGGCCTGGCAGGCGATTTGGCCTACGCCGCTAGCGGCGAGGCCCCGCTGCTGGCCGGCGACGTGATCGGTCACATCCCCCAGGCCTATCAGAAGTTCTATTCCGAGATGGGCCGTGACTGATCGCGAATTCGTCACCCATTCCGACGAAGAAACCATTCGGTGCGGCCGCCAAATCGGCGCCGCCCTGAAGCCACCTGCGCTGATTTTGCTGTCCGGCGATCTCGGGGCAGGGAAGACCACTCTCACCAAAGGCCTGGTCAGCGGCCTGGGCGCCGCACGCGAAGAAGAGGTCACCAGCCCGACCTTCACGCTCGTGCACAAATATGAGCGCGCCACGCGCGTTTACCACGTCGATCTCTACAGGGTCATCAGTTTCCGGGATTTCGAAACGCTAGGCCTGGAAGATGTTTTCAGCGAGCAGGCGGTGGTCATCGTCGAATGGTCGGAAAAATTCTCGCTGCGCACCGATTGGCCCGTCCTAGAAATCCACCTCGAGCACCTCGACCAAGACACCCGCCGGATCACCATCACAACGCCATGATCTGAAATCCTGCGTCCACGTAAATCACGTTGCCGGTCACCCCACGTCCGAGGTCACTGCCAAGAAACACGGCCGTGTCCGCCACCTCCGCAATATCGGTGTTCCGCCGCAGCGGTGCATGCTGCGCCACAAAATCAAGCACCTTGGAAAAATCCTTGATGCCACGGGCCGAGATGGTCTTGATCGGCCCGGCGGAAATCGCGTTCACCCGAATTTTGCTCGGCCCCAGCTCACTTGCCAGATATTTCACTTCCGCCTCGAGCGCCGCCTTTGCCACTCCCATCACATTGTAGTTGGTCACCACGCGCGTCGAGCCTAGATAGCTCATCGTCATGATCGACCCGCCCGAAGTCATCAGCGGCGACAGCACTCTCGCGATGGCCACAAGCGAGTACGCGCTCACCTCCAGCGCCAGCCGAAACCCGTCTCGCGAGGTGTTGACGAACGGCTGATTGAGGTCCTGGTGGTTTGCAAACGCGATGCTATGCACCACCACATCCAGACGGTGCCCTGCGGACTGGACCTCGGCGGCCAGCTTTTCAACTTCCGCTTCCTCCTGGACATCGCAGGCGAACAACGCCTTGGCGTCAAGATCCCGCCCGAGTTCCTCCACGGTCGGTTTCGCTCGCTGGTTTTGATAGGTCAACAAAAGATTCGCGCCCTCGCGCACAAACGCCTGCGCGATCGCGTAAGCAATGCTCCACTTGTTCCAGACCCCCAGAACCAGCGCCGTCTTGCCTTCCATTATTTTTGACATGGCCAGCCATTCTATCCGGAAATTCCAATTTTCCAAAAACCGCGAAGCCGTGATCGATGCACAGATGCCATTTGGTAACGCCGGCGGCTGGGCGGTTCCCCCGGCCCTGGGTCTTTACGGTCAGGAAAACGTTGGGGGGCCCAAGAATTCACCGCAAAAGTCGAATGATCTCCCGGATCAAATCCGCGAGCAGCGGCCACAGCACCGCCAGTAGCCCCACAATGCCCACGGTCCGCCGTGTGACTTGGGTAGCCGAAAGTTTTACACCGTCGCCAGGCTGATGCCTCAGGCAAAAGCCTCCCTCTAGCGCCCGGCGCTCGCACCTCTGCCCGGCAGGCCCCAAATACAAGCAAGGTCCCTGATCGCTCGCCGCAGCCCATACCGGAGCTGAGACCCGCGCCTGCTCGTCGGCCAAGCCCTCCCTGTCGTCGCTATCCTCACCCACAGGCGCCGCGTTAACGTTTTCGCTGCCGTCCACCGCCCAAATCTCCCTGAATCGACACAACTAACGTTACTCTACCCACAGGCTTCCGCATGCCAGACACCCGAATTGCACCGGCTCTGACCCATCCGGCCCGGATGAAGCTTGAGCCCTACACTGTCGACATCCGGCTGGCCAACCTCACTCTGGGCATCGACAACATCCATTATGACGTTTTCCTCAGTCCGCGATTCGTTGAATTCACGCGCAAATATCTGCTCGATCTGATCCGCCAAACCGTCAACGTGACGCTGATCTACGGAAAGAATCTCAGGAAAACCGCGCCGCCCGAGCACGCCGCCTTCAGAAAAATCCTCACCGAGGTCTTGGAAGCCTCCACAACGAAGGCCAAAGAGCTCGACTCGATCGAAAGCGACGTGCTGCACCGCCTGGCCATCCTGAAATTCATCACCCTGGAGCTCTCGAACCAGTTCACGAGCACCCTGGTCGAGTGCAAGGACTGGATCCGCTCCCGCGGACAGCATTTCGAGCACAGCGAGCAGGCGCACGTGATGCGCTCCAAAATCTCCGAAATTCAGGCCGACCGCAAGAATATTTTCCGGAAGGTTGGCGACACGCTCTGCCACATCTGGCGGGAAACCGAAGAGAACACCATTTGGAAATCGCGCCGCGCGCTGTTCGGCGAAGATTTCCACGACATGTATGAGTTGCTCCAGAACCGTTTCTTATTCGTCGACGGTGGCAACGACGAATATCTGTTCCTCGAGCACTACGTCCTACTCGGCAACTTCATCAACGACGCAGACCGTTTCGGCGTTTTCGACGCGCTGCTGTTGGATTTGGTCCGCGACATCGTCCTCGACGACGACAACACCGGAGAGCTGAGCAAAGCCCGCAAAGCCTGCGAACGCCTGCTGGAACAAGGCCGCCAGCTTCGCTCGGAAATCATGCGCGTAGAACAGGAGCAGGACGAGCTCGCTAGTCGAAACGGCGAAAGTGCAGACAAATTCACGCAGCTCTTCCGCCTGAAACCGAACCCCGCCATGGAAGGATCCGGCCAGAGCCAGGAGTTGCGGCGCAAGGCGGAATCACTCGAAAGCAATCTGAGCGCTCTCGGCCCGCAAATCGAAGCCGCCAAGCATCGACTCGAGTTCCTCACCGAAGAATACAAAAATCGCCTGGGGGATTACCTCAACCAGCCCTCCAACGCCCGCCGGCTGTTCGACGCCTCGGCTGTTTCTGCCGAAAGCGACGCCAGCGCTGAAATGCGCTCGCGACTGCTCGAAGAATGGGTGCACCGGCTCGAAGAGCGGGATCTACTCTTTCACGTGCTCGCGAGCTACGAGATTCGCAGGATCCACGGCGAATACTGTCCTCCCATCCACCTGCAGCAGCTCAAGAAGGCGCTCGTCAGTCGCGACGAGGCCAAGCGCGTCGAGCAGATTCTTGAGCAGTTCCCGGCGCGGAAGATTTCTATGAAGAAGCTCGACGACTCCTCCCGTGCCATCCGCCGCCGCACGCATGAAGAAACCCTTGCTACTGGCCTGCAATTTGCCGAGGACTTGATGCGGTTGCGGCGCGACCGCCGCAACTACCAGCACGTAGTCGGCTGGATGGAGCGCATCAGTCTGGTCCGCTCCGAACACTCTCGCGAGCTCTCCCGCGCCAACAAGAGCCTCTACGAGTTTCTGCATCCCGAGGAAGGCCGCCCCACGCAGGATCTGGTAATCAATCACGTGGTCATCAAGGCTGACGTTCGCGGCTCGACCGACCTTACCAAAGATCTTCTGGAACGCGGTTTAAACCCCGCCTCGCACTTCAGCATGAACCTGCACGAGCCCGTCAAAAGGATGCTCGAGCACTATGGCGCCGCAAAGGTCTTCATCGAAGGCGACGCCATCATTCTCGCCATCTACGAACATGAATCCACGCGCACCATGCACCGAGCGGTCGCGCGGGCCTGCGTCCTGGCACGCGAGATTCTCGCCGTGACCAACCACTACAACGAGCGCGCGAAGAACGGCGGCTTGCCCGCGCTTGAGCTCGGCATCGGCATCGCCTTTCAGGATTCCGCGCCGGCGCTCTGGATGGACGGAGACTCGCGCATCATGATCTCTAAAGCGCTCAACCTGTCGGATCGCCTCTCTAGCTGCTCGAACATGGCTAAGCGCCTGTTCCAGGGAAACGCCTCGCCGTTCAATCTTTTCCAGCTGCAGGCGCTCATGGACGAAGCCGCGGGGGACGAATCCGAAATCCCCTTGATCCGCTATAACCTCAACGGTATCGAGCTGAACGACGAAGGATTTCAAAAGCTAAGCACCGAAATCGCGCTTTCTCCGATGAGCGGCAATTTTCCGATGCCTTGGGGCAAGGAGCGCGTCCAGCTGTACTTCGGGGAGATTCCTCTCGGCGGTTCCCTTGAGCCGGTCATCATCCGCAAAGGATTTATCCGCCAGCTTCTGCCCGGCGCCAAGATTGGCGCCCCCGGAGCCAGAGCCTATTACGAAGTCTGCAACGACACCCGCCTGCTAGAGCTGGCCCGCAAGCGCTTCCCCAGCACTCCTCGCTGACGCGAATCGGGGCGAACCGAACCCTCAAAACAATCCCTTTCCTCGTGCCAATTTGTAGCCTGCTATAATCCGCGCGGAGGCGAAAGGGGTCCGGTGACCTTCGTGGCCTTCAAAGCCATCGATCCTGTCCCCTGCGGCCAGGATGGTGGGTTCGACTCCCACACGCTTCCGCCAACTTATTGCTGTGAAACGACTTGAGCTTCGTTTAGTGTTCCAACTGGAACGTATGTTCCAATTGAAAGTTTGTCCATCGCGTCCCGGTGTGACGCCGGTATCGCATGGGAGTAAATTGCTAGCGTCGTTCGCACATCCGCGTGCCGCATCTGTGCTTGCAACACAGTCATCGGCACGCAGTTTTCTACTAGTTCTGTAGCTAGGCCGTGCCTAAACGCATGAAGCCCGGTATCCTTCGACGGGATGCCGAGCTTCTCCAATATCGGTTTCAATCCCAGACGCACGACGTTATCTCTAAGGCGTGGTCTGGTACCTTTCCGATTTGGAAACAACAAGCCCGGTGTGTTTGGCGTCCAATGGTGCGCTAGGTAGTCTTGCAGCAAGCCATCCAATGCGGATGGTATCGGTAAGGTTGCTGTAGACCGTTTGGTTTTGGTTTGGTGAATTATCCGCGTGGCATCGTCGGCTGATCTGCTCACGCGAATCGTTCGTTTCTGGAAGTCTAGATCGGTCACACGTAACGCGAGCAGTTCGCCCGCCCGCAAGCCTGTTAGCCATGCTACGGCAAACAGCGTGCGATACGGTTGCTCTCCCTCCCCGATAATCGCTAGAGCTTGCGCCCGTGTGAAGTACGCCGGTTCTGGCGGACTGGTGGTCTCGCCTAGCTCTAGATCACCAAACGAGACATTTGCTACCTGCGTCCCACACTTCCGCGCATACTCAAGCAAGTTCAACGCAGCAAAGGATCGAAATAACCATGACTGATAACAAGCTCTACGATACGCGGGCGCTAGCAGAATATTTAGGTGTTTCACGGTGGCATGTGACCGCGTTGAGGAAGTCTGGCGCAATCGCAAGCGTCAAGCTAGGAACTACGAAATGTATTCGCTACACTCAGGCAGCCGTTGACACCTTCCTTAGCGGGCTGGCGGTTCCCCAACAGAGTGCCGGTGTCCGCTCATTGGGAAAGCTGGCCGCCGCACAAGCGAAGTAAAGACCGCGTCCAGACGTGGTGCTGGCGGTTCGTTCAAGGTCTGCACCACGTCATGGACAATTGAAGTAATGCTTCACATGGACGGTAAGGGTGTTACTCAGGCGCTGCGATCCACACCAGTACTCCGTTTCCAGTGGTTTTGGTTCTTGGCGCTTTCTTCAACCGATTGACCAAATTCGCTCGGTACGATTCTTGACGGCCCCATACCCGTGCGGTAGGCTCTCAGCCCCTAGGAGGGGCCCATCCCATGTACAAGCGAAAACACGCGCTAAAAGCTATCCGGTATTCAAGAGTGCTCGCCCTGACCCTTGCCACCTCTTTCCTATGTTTCGCGCAAACGCCGTCACTAGGAAAATTCGCCGGAACTTGGACCGAAGATGAATCCAAGCGCAGCTTCGGATCGACGGAGACTCTTAAATTCCGTACAGATGCGAAAGGTAACCTCGAAGAATTACGCGGTGCGGATGCCAAACCGCTGGTCCAACCGGTTCACTTCGACGAAAAACCTTACACCATCGATGCGTCAACCAATAGCATCGCCTGGAAGCAGATCGACAAAACTCACTTTGAACGGAAACTTTTCGACAACGGCAAGCTGCTGACGACGCGTGAAATTCAGCTCTCCGATGATGGTAAGACTCTCACGGAAGTCACCACGCGAACGCTCGGTGATGGAAAGAAACAAGTCATCACCATAAACTTTCACCGCACCAAAGGCGAAGGGCAAGGTCTTGCCGGAATTTGGCAGGCTGAGTCTTACCACAGCACGGTTCCAACGCAATGGAAATACTCGATGATGGGCGATCAATTGATGATGGTGGATAACACCGGTGTCACTCTAATGCTCTCCCCGGACGGCAAGCCAACGGATGTAAAGGGACCCGCTGTGATTTCGGGAACCATGGCGGCACTCAAGCCAGTCAGCTCCGACAAACTGGAAATTACCCAGAGCAGGCAAGGTGTTACCACGGTTAAACTCACGCTCACCTTGTCGGGCGACGGGAAAGTGCTAACGCTCAGCGCCGTGAATCTTGCGCCAAATGTCAGCGCTGTACCGTCTGTCACGGTGTTCAAGAAGCAATAAACCAGCAGAATATATATTCACGGTGCAGATGAGAATATCGCGTCGGATTACCGGACATCTGCCAGGCTAGTACCGCATTTGATCGCCCCAGGCGGATACTTTCTAGTCGTTTCTTGGAGCGTTCGTGGCGCCGCAAGGTGTAGACCGCGTCTAGACGTGGTGCTGGCGGTTCGTTCAACGTCTGCACTACGTAAGGCGGATTTCAAGTAGCGCGTCAGTTGTCCGGTTCGGATTCATACGACCCTGTGCTAAAGTGAACAGACCTCTCCTCCGTTTCCAAATAGCATCGAAAAGGATTACCGCTCCGCTTGACGTCACAAGCCGGAAGCAACAGCCGCTTGGGACCCAAAAAGTGGTATCCGAGAAGCATTCTTTGGGGGTAATTCTATTGGCCGACCAGGGAAATCCTCTAGAAATCTCCGTGCGAGGCTGCCTAAAGTCCATAGGCATTTCGCTACTGCTGGACTGGGATGTCTTAATTTACCTCTATCGCCACGGACTTAGCCTTCTTGGCGTCGAGCAGATTTCTCATAGTCTGAATTGTGACTCTGCCACAGTGGGCAATGCGCTCGACAGATTGGAATCCCGGAAACTAATAGAATTGTCCCGCTCCTCTAAAGGAGTTCGTTTTTACAAAGCTGCAATCTCTTCAGCTGGCCTACCTCAGAGCTGCGTTCAACAACTCGAGATTTTGACTGGAAATCGTTCTGGGCGGCTGATGCTGAGAAAGATTCTGAAGCCCGACACGCCGGAAATGGTTCCGGAAGTGCAATCCGAACAGGCGATCTGGAAGGAGGGCGTCGAATGGACGAAAACGGTTTGATCCAGACTGGTATCACCGGCCTCGATGAAGTCCTAATGGGCGGAATCCCCAGAGGGAATATCATCTTGGTGCAGGGTGTGACCGGAAGCGGAAAGACGCTGATGGGCATTGAGTTCATTTACCGGGGGATTACTGAATTTAATGAGCCCGGCGTGATAGTGGTTTTTGAAACGAGTCCGGACAAACTCATTCGAGACGCTACTAAAATCGGGTGGGACCTAGATAAACTGCAGCGGGAGAAGAAACTGCAAATCATCTTTACTACTCCACAGGTATTCGAGCAGGAGCTACGGACCGATAGCGTACTGCTTGAAGTAGCGAACAATATCGGCGCCCAGCGCATTTTCATAGATGGTATTGGTTTGTTAGATCAGATCCCTAGGGATGGCAATTCCGCACCTGGATTGTACCGGGACCGGTTGCATCAAATGATCCAAGCGTTCAGCCGGGAGAATTTGACGGTTCTACTCTCACACGAAGGCGGCACCGGCCCCACGTCCAGTGCGATGACCGAGACGTCTGATTTCCTCGCTGATACCGTGATCCAATTGAACCGCGACCGTCACGGTCGTCGCAGCCGTCGCAACCTTGAGATTCTGAAAAGCCGAGGCCAGGACTTCGACAGCGGGGAGCACACCCTTCGAATCACGGATGGCAAAGGGCTGGAGATATT
Source organism: uncultured Acidobacteriota bacterium (assembly GCA_963718485.1). Lineage (GTDB taxonomy): Bacteria > Acidobacteriota > Terriglobia > Acidiferrales > UBA7541 > Palsa-295. The sequence continues at coordinate 19,162 of CAVQZU010000134.1, read as the reverse complement.
CCGGCGCGTTCAGGCGCCAATGCCTCGTAATACAACGCAGCCCACCTCCAGCACGAAACGATCGGTCATCGGGGTTGAGGCTGTGGATACTCTGATCGGGGGCGGCATTTTTGACGGATCAACCACGATGGTCGTGGGCGTTTCGGGAGTCGGTAAGACCGTACTCAGCACGCAGTTACTACGAGAAGGAGCGATAGCGCACAAAAGCCGCGGCTTAATGGTTTCTTTAGATGAGCACCCAGCGCAAATCATCCGTAATGCCCAGACACTTGGGCTGGACCTGCAAGAACAGATTGACTCAGGCACGATCCGGATACTGTTTGAGAGCCCGCAAGAGCTGGACATCGATGCCCATTACTCGCAAATTGTGAAGCTTGTCGAGAAATATGACATACAACGGATGGTGATTGATGGCATGACGAGTTACAGCAGCGCCATCGGGGATATGGCGGTCTATCGAGACTTCTTCCACGCCATGGTGGCCTTTAGCAAACATCGTTTGATGACGACGTTCTTCAATTATGAGAATCCCGAGTTTCTTGGGATCTCATCCTATATGCCGGATTTCCCCGTCAGTTCCATTGTGGATAACCTGATTCTGATGAGCCTGGTCGAAATCGACAGTTCGCTTCATCGCTGCATTTCGGTGGTCAAGGCTCGCGGATGCCACCATTCGTTTGATACCCGTGAGTTCGTGATCGGCCCGGGAGGAATCACGCTCATACCCCGGAATATGGGTGCCGAAGTCGCTCCCCCCTTGCAGGACTATTCAAGTCTACTAAGTAGGGCTCCAACACGAAAACGCCGACCTGAGAAGCCTTTCTAAATTCCAGTCTGAGTTCAAGTCGCTGCTACCTGTTCCTCTTTGTTGGAGAGGAACGGGCCAGGAGTTCGTCGCAGTCACCTGATCTTGGGCGGTCGTTTTCGGCTGTTCGGTTCTAACTCTCTGCCGCTACTTGCACCTTGTGGTTATTTCGCAGCGGTTCGCCACAATTGTTCCAGTAAATCCGCCGCTACTCTGTCTTCAACATCTCTCGGTACGGCGGGCTATGCGCCGAACAGGGGATGAACCAATCGGCTCATCCCCTCATTTGGCTCGGTGCCACTTCGCGTCTTCTGGAAGACTACTTCTGTGTAACCATCACGGGCACCGACTCTAGTTGACTTGTGTTCGCGAGCGCCTCACGTTCAGATTTGGGAATTGGTTGGAAAACGAGGGATACCCCGAGCATGGGCAAGTTCATGGAGCGGACCGTATGCTGGCCTGCAACAGTGGTGATCAGGAGACTGGCGCTGCCCTTCTCGCTATCCGCAATGATTGGAATCTCTGTGTAAATTGACCTGCTTCGGTTCGTTGAGCGGACAAGGGCCGGAGCGGATTTCGAGTTCATACTGATGGTGTATTCTCCGGCTGGCAGGAGCGCGTGGTGCCAATGAACTTCGTACGGCAGCGTGAACGTGCCTACCGATGCTGGTTGAGCGCTAGCCGCAACTGTGAACAAGGCAATTGCCATCAGGACCGCCACGAGCAGTATGGGCTTGGTTGAATATGTGGTGCGATTGAGCAATCTCATTGCGTCTTTCTCCTTTTCCTTAATCTTCCTTGGGCCGATGCGTCGCTTTGGAGGAGCTGACCGAGCATCGTGCCTTCACTCTATAAAGCGAAAGTCAGAGCCGAAACGGCTCACACTTTTCTGGAATTTTTGCGATCGTCCTCTAGCATCCGAATATAGGAGGCTTACGGCTAGGTTGAGGCCCTCGCACTGGAGGCAAATCCACTTTACTTTTCTCTGCTCCGGGCGTTACCGTTCTGACCCAGATGCTAGAGGTTCGTTCCGGCAGGAGCGACAAAGTGTGCCCATTTTCCTCCGCACGGGTCAGCAAGCTACTGGACGACTGGGGACAGGGCGATGAATTGCGCCGATTAGCGCGACGTCACCTTCGCCGCGCGCGCCCGGACCACACCTTGCAGAGCGCCGCACTCGTTCACGAGGCGTACCTTCGGATGGCCCACCAGGAACCTCTGCAGTGGCAGAACCGTGCGCACTTTTTCGGTGTTGCGCCGCAAATGATGCGACACATCTTGGTCGACCATGCCCGAGGCCGGCTAACGGCTAAGCGGGGGGGCCGGCGCTCCCCGCCTCACACTGGATGCCCAAATTGCTCTGTCGCAAAAACGGGAAGTGGACTTGATGGCGCTAGACGACGCGTTGAACCAACTGGCTGCCTTAGACCCGCCGCAGGGCCGTCTTGTGGAGTTGCGGTTTTTGGGGGGGCTTTCCATCGAAGAGGCGTCGATTGTGCTCGGCATCTCGCCGGCGACCTTGAAGCGCGACTGGGCCATCGCCGGCGCCTGGCTACAGCGCGAAATGAAAAGCAAGGATGCGACTAAGTGACGCCGGAACGCTGGCGGGAAGTCAAGAAACTGCTGGGCGACGCCCTCGAGCGGACGCCGGAGGAAAGATCCGCTTATATCGCGCAGGTCTGCGCCGAGCCAGACCTGCGCCGGGAGGTCGAATCCCTGATCGCGGCGCACGACCAGGCCCACACTGCCTTCCTAATCCAGCGCGATGCTGAGCCGAAAGAGCCGGCAGTTGGCGATCGGCTCGGCAGTTATGAGATTCTCGCGCGCATCGGTGCGGGCGGCATGGGCGTGGTCTATCGCGCCGCGGACACCAAGCTGCGGCGCACTGTGGCGCTGAAGATTCTGCCTCCGGAGACGGCGCGCGATCCCGAGCGGCTGGCACGCTTCCAGCGCGAAGCCCGCTCCGTTGCCGCTCTTAATCACCCGCACATCGTGACGCTTCACTCGGTTGAGGAAGTCAATGGCATTCACTTTCTCACCATGGAACTGATCGAGGGCCAACCGCTCGATCGGCTCATCCCGGAAGGCGGATTTCCCGTGGATCGAATTTTGGAAGTTGCCGGCGCCATCGCCGAAGCGCTCGCCGCGGCCCACGAGAAGGGCATCGTCCACCGCGACCTAAAGCCCGCCAATGTGATGGTGACCGATGAAGGCCGCGTCAAGGTGCTGGACTTCGGCCTCGCCAAAGAAATGCAGGTGGCTAACCCTGGCGGCCCCACGATGACATTGGCCGGATCGACCGGCGCAGGAATCATGATGGGGACACCTGCCTATATGTCGCCCGAGCAGATCGCCGGCCGTGCGCTCGACCACCGTACGGACATTTTCTCGTTCGGCACCATGTTGTACGAGATGACCACTGGCCAACGACCCTTCCAAGGGCGGTCTGCGGCGGAACTGGCCTCTGCGATTCTGCGCGACGCCCCGCGGCCGCTCGGCGAACTGCGGACCGCAGTGCCAGAGGGGCTGGAGCGTGTGACCGAGCGTTGCCTGCAGAAGAACGCCGCAGACCGTTTCGCCTCGGCACGCGAGCTCCACAGCAGCCTGCGCGACATAACCAGGGTTATTGGGAGCGACTCGGCCGCCGTCGCGGGCGAACAAGGATTCTGGGTCGCGGTACTCCCCTTTGCGTATGCCGGCGCCAACGCCGAGCTCACCGCCCTTGCGGAGGGGATGTCCGAGGAAATCGTCACCGGCCTCTCGCGTTTTTCCTACCTCCGAGTAATCGCGCGCAGCTCGACCTTGCAATACGCCGACCAAGCGGTCGACGTTCGCGCCGTGGGGAAAGAACTCGGCGCGCGTTACGTGATGGAAGGAAGCCTTCGCCAGGCGGGGTCTACACTACGCATCGCGGTGCAGCTTGTCGACGCGACCTCCGGCGCGCACCTGTGGGCCGAGAGGTATGATCGCCCCCTTCTCACGGAAGACCTGTTCGACCTGCAAGACGACGTCGTCCCGCTGATCGTTTCCACCGTCGCCGACACCTATGGCGTTCTACCGCGCACCATGAGTGAAGCGCTGCGCAATCGTGATCCCGAGAAACTAAGCCCGTATGAGGCGATGCTGCGCAGCTTCGCGCATTTTCGGCGCCTGTCCGCAGAAGAACATGCCGCAGCGAGAGCGGGCTTGGAACGCGCCGTCCGGCAAGCGCCGAACTATGCCGACTGCTGGGCCATGCTGTCGATGTTGGTGAGAGAAGAGTACACGCACGGGTTCAACGTTCGGCCGGATCCCCTCGGGCGTGCCCTGGCGGCTGCGCGCCGTGCGGTCGAGGCTGCACCCTCGAATCATCTTGCGTACCATGCGCTGGCCTCGGTCCAATTCTTCCGCAAAGAGCGCCAGGCATTCCGAAACTTGGCCGAACGCGCGATCGCACTCAACCCCATGGACGGATTCACCGCCGCCTACTTGGGTTTCCAGATCGCCTATGACGGCGATTGGGAGCGCGGTTGCGCTCTGGCGGCACGGGCTCGGCGGCTGAACCCTCATCATCCCGGATGGTATTGTTTCCCTTTCTTCTTCGACGCCTATCGCAAGGGCGATTACCGCGGCGCACTCGATGTGGCTCTCCAGATCAACATGCCCGGCTTCTGGCGTACGAGCTTCGCGCTTGCTATAGCCTATGCGCAGCTCGGCGATCAACAGGCGGCACGCAATGCGGTGGGGGACTTGCTAGCGCTCAGGCCGGACTTCCCCACAGTGGCGTGCGAGGAGCTCGGGAAGTGGTGGGATCCGGAACTTGTCAAACACTTGATAGAGGGTTTGCGCAAGGCAGGGTTGGAGATTGCCCCGCGTCTAGGCTGAGCGTTGCACAGACTCGCTGCTCTGATTCAATCCGACATCTACCCGGCCTAGGGCTCGGCGGGTAAGGTCCGCCGCTGCGACGAGTCGATATGTCGTAACGGCCTTCGCTCCCTCGGGTCATGCGCTGACCCCAGTGCGATCGGTGCGAGCTTGCAGCCTTCGTTGAATCTCCGGTCGGGCCGGGGAAGTTGATAGATTTCATAACGACTCCAAATGGTGGTGCGGTGCGAGCCCAGCGCCGTCAAATCGCAAGACGTAGAAGTTTTTCCTATCCTTGTTAGCGGACATGTCCCGGTCTAATACTCAGCGCCTGTTTGATTGTGGCTTAAAATCCGCGATGGGACGGCCCAACAGATTTATCCAAATACGTCTGCGGAAAAAGCCATAATTCTCTCGCGCCTTAGACCCGCTGGTAGGGGGCCCTGCTAGACTCGGGCAAAAAGCAGAACGAATCGAGACACTTGAAATGAACATACTTCCGAGCGAAGAAAAGCCAATTTGCTTAACGTGTGGAACCCAATTCCCAGGTCCGTCGAACAATTGTCCTATCTGCGAAGATCCACGTCAGTTCGTCAACTGGGAAGGGCAAGACTGGACCACCTTAGAGGCGATGCATGGGAAATATGAAAATAAGTTTGTGCAGGATGAAGAGGGAGTGATTTCCATCCACACCGAGCCCAAGTTTGCCATTGGCCAGAGGGCTCAGGTTATTCGAACGACTAAGGGAAACGTTCTGTGGGACTGCATCAGCTTGCTCGATCCATCTACGATCGAACATCTGAAATCGTTGGGTGGAATTTCAGCGATAGCGATATCACACCCGCACTACTACGCGACCATGGTGGAGTGGAGTCGTGCGTTCAGAGATAGCCCAATTTACCTGCACGAAGACTGCCGGAAATGGGTCATGCACGCGGACAAGAACATCCAATTCTGGACTGGGGAGAGAAAGGAACTATTCGAAGGGTTGACCTTGATCAACACACCGGGCCATTTCCAAGGTTTCCAGGTGCTGCATTCACCGAGACACGGGGAAGGCCGTGGTGCTCTATTTGCCGGGGACCAGCCGCGTGTTTGCATGGATCGCCGCTGGGTCACGTTCATGTTCAGCTACCCAAATTTTATTCCGTTATCTCCGGCGGCGGTTCGCGGCATTATGCGCACATTAGAGGGGATCAGTTTCGACCGGCTTTATGGCGCAGTGCCGGGATGGATTGTGTCCAGCGGCGCAGATGAAACGCTGAAAAGATCCGCTAACCGCTACCTGCACGCAATTGGCAGTTAGCGGGCAACCGGCACGGCAGACATGGGGAACTAGTCGCCCAGCAATCAAGATTAAGTCCCTCGCCGCGAGACACCTGCAACACCGGAAGCCTGTTTGCATGCTGATGTTGTTGGGTGTAGGTTATGGGCCGCCAGGAAAGTCAAAATGGAAATCGCGGATGATTTGACGCGAAGGTCTTTTCTCAAACGAGCTCTGGCCGGAAGTGCTATTCCTTTTGCAAAAGTTACCGCCGGGAAGGAAACCCACCTGAACTCTCAGACCACAAAACCCGTGAGCCGCAGCCCAGGCGATGACCTCGCTACATTGAGCATCCGCGAAGCAGCCGATCTAATACACAGAAAGAAAGTTTCGCCCGTCGAGCTGACCACAGCGTGCCTCGCGCGTATTAATCGAGTTAATCCCACTTTGAATGCTTTCATCACTATCACGGCAGAATCAGCGCTGGAACAGGCGCGTGAAGCCGAAGCCCAGGTCATGACTAGGAAATGGCGAGGATCGCTTCATGGTGTCCCAATTGCTCTCAAAGATCTTTTCGATACGTCCGGCGTGAGGACGACCGCCGGCAGCGCCCTGTTTAAAGATCGCATTCCAGCCGAAGATGCTGAGGTCGTGCGCAGACTGAAGGCTGCTGGCGCGGTGCTCCTAGGGAAGACCAACATGCAAGAATTCGCGTTTGGCGGCACCTCGATCGTCAGTTACTTCGGTGCGGTGCACAACCCCTGGGAGCCCAGCCATATTGCCGGTGGCTCATCAGGTGGTTCGGCAGCAGCATTGGCGGCCGATCTTTGCTACGGAGCCCTTGGATCTGACACGGCTGGATCGGTACGTCTCCCCGCATCGCATTGCGGCATCGTCGGGCTTAAACCCACCTACGGATTGGTGAGCATACGCGGCGTAATCCCACTTTCCTGGTCGCTCGATCACGTCGGACCGATGGCCCGCACCGTGGCCGACACAGCCCTTTTGCTTCAGGTAATCGCAGGATATGACGAGAAGGATACGACGAGCGAGAAGATGATTGTCCCTGACTACGCACAGGCTCTGCGGGCAAACGTTTCCTCTCTGCGAATCGGCGCGCCCTACGAATTCTTCTTCGCGGACCTCCATCCAGAGATTGACGCCGCCATGAAGCAGGCCTTATTCATTCTAGGGAAGCTTACGGCCGGGATTCACGATGTCGCCCTACCGGCGAAGGAAATGGAAACATTACGTGATGTTGTCCGGGCGGCCGAGGCCTATGCGTACCACCGCGAATTCGTCACTAAAACCCCGCAGCTCTACCAGCCGCTGACCTTGAAACGGATAAGAGCGGGTGCCGACGTCACTACTCCCGCCTACATTCAAGGGCGGCGGGACCTCGCTCAAGTGCGGCGAACGGCCGGCAAATGGCTTGAGGCGGTCGACGTGCTGGTCACACCGACGCTCCCAATTCCGCCAGCGGCGATTTCGGATCCTCGAGCAGACGATATTTTGCCAACCGTGCGCAATACTTCGCCGTTTGACGTCAACGGTTGGCCTGCAATTTCTGTCCCGTGTGGTTTCACGAGCCAGGGACTCCCCATGGGACTTCAGATCATTGGCCCTCATGGAGGCGAATCCGTTGTCGTTCAGCTCGCTCACGCCTACGAGCAAGCTACGGACTGGCACAAGCGTCGTCCTCAGTTACCTGTACCGGCATCGAAAACTGCTTAAAAAGAATTCGCTTCGTCAACCAAAACTGTCACCCGGAACAGAACCAGAACACGACCTATAGCCAAGACGACAGTCAAGCTCCTCAGTTGACTTCAACCGAAAACTACCCACTGGTCCTTCGTGCTTCCCGTGCTTCGCCATACGATAAACCGTCCAGTTTGAAGACCTGGCTACAGCAGCCCAAAGGGCATGACCGTTCCTGCGAATCGTCGATAGCTCGACAAATAGGGGTTCTTTATGTGTCGTTCGAAACTTATTTCCGCCGCGACTCTACTCGCGGTCTGGTTGCCGGCGTTCGGCCATGGCCTCAGCCAGAATCCCCGACCGCAACACTCGCGACCAATCGTTGAGCAACTTGTTCAGTTTTCTGCGTAGAAGCGTGGACTTGTTCTGCCTGACACGGCGGCAGGGCGACAGATGGGCATGCTCGATCACTCCCTCCCGTCTTCAGTCGAGATCTGCCACGTTCCGCCAGATCCTGGATAGGCCTGCACGTAGAGAGTCGGCGGCGAACCGGACATGCACCGGCCCGGTACACCATATGTCCGGGACTTTGCTGACAAATTCACGCGCTTAGGATAAAGACAGCGTACCGATATGATCGAATTAGACGCTATCGTTGCTTGACTGATGCTTGGAGTTGCATGGACCAACGCAGCAGCGCTTTGCTTGCTTTCTACTCGCCCGAATCGGCAACTCCGCAAGCCATTAGCGATTGCACAGTACCCCTTTGGGCCGCTCTCATCATGGGAAGCCTCCTGTTGCTCCGAACGACAGACCGCGGATCGAGCGGATGGATCGACGGTTGACATGGGGGCCAGGCCGGAATATGGTTCCGCGCAAGGATGAAGTCAAACAAGAAATCCCGGTTGATTGATGCGGCCGTGCCCGAGCTCTGTCTGCGTCTGCGCCGGACTGCTGTAGGGCAGGCGGGGCCACACCCGGACTCAGAACTGGGTCGCTCCGGCGGAATGGGTTCTGCCAACCGCCATTTCAACTTGAGATCAAAGCGACGATAGCGGTTGTTGACTCCAGAAAGAGGAAGCTATGTGGATTGTCCGGCTCGCCCTACGTCGTCCGTATACCTTCGTGGTGCTGGCGGTTTTGATCGCCATTCTCGGCGCCACAGCCATCGTCAGCATGCCGGTGGACATTTTCCCTTACATAGACATCCCCATCGTGAGTGTGGTGTGGCCCTATTTCGGTATGCCGCCCGACGAGATGGAGAAGCGCGTCGTCACCTACTTCGAGCGAAATCTCACCTCGGGCGTGAGTGATATCGAACATATCGAGTCGCAGTCTTACAACGGCATCTCGGTGGTCCGAGTCTACTTCCATCCGAACGTTCAGATCGACATGGCGGTGGCGCAGGTGACCGCGCAAATGGAAGCTTCACTGCGAGGGATGCCGCCCGGGATGTTCCCAGCCAACGTACTGAAATACGATGCCGGGAGTGTTCCCATTCTGCAGCTTGGCCTTTCTAGCAATACGTTGCGCGAACAGGAGATCTTCGACTGGGGCCAGAACTTCATTCGGGTGCCGCTCGCCACCGTGCAAGGGGCCGCGGTTTCTTATCCGTTCGGCGGCAAGAGCCGGGCGGTGATGGTGGATTTGAACCCGGATGAGCTCTATGCGAAACAGCTTTCACCGATTGATGTCTCAAACGCGTTGAACTTGCAGAACCTGATTCTACCTGCGGGTACGGCAAAGCTGGCTGAGACCGAGTATCAGATCAAGGTCAACAGCAGCCCTCAGGTCCTGGACGAATTGAACAACCTGCCGGTCAAGACGGTCAACGGCGCAACCGTGTACATCAAGGATGTGGCGCAGGTTCGGGATGGATTCACCGTTCAGACCAATATTGTGCGAACCAACGGAACCCGCGGCGTTCTGTTGAGCGTGACCAGGACTGGGAAAGCCTCCACCTTGGCCATCGTCAATGCCGTCAAAGCCGCCCTTCCGAAGATCCTGACGACCGTTCCGCCGGAACTGAAGGTGGAAGTGCTCGCCGATCAGTCGGTCTTTGTGCGGAGCGCCATTCAGGGCGTGCTGCGCGAAGTCCTGATTGCCGCCGGTCTCACGGCCTTGCTGATCCTGCTGTTCCTGGGAAGCTGGCGGAGCACGCTTATCGTGTGTATCTCGATTCCGCTCTCAATTCTGACCTCTCTTTCGATCCTGAGCCTTTTGGGGCAGAGCATCAACGTGATGACGCTCGGGGGGCTGGCCCTGGCCGTGGGCATCCTAGTGGATGACGCCACGGTCGCGATCGAGAACACCCACCGGAACATCGGCATGGGAAAGCCCCTGGTGCGCGCGGTCCTCGATGGCGCGGCGCAGATCGCGGTCCCGACGTTTGTGTCCACCCTTTCGATTTGCATCGTGTTTGTCCCGGTGTTACTGCTGACGGGAACGGCGAGATATCTGTTCACGCCGATGGCAATGGCGGTCGTTTTCGCCATGCTGGCTTCCTACCTGCTGTCGCGTACGCTGCTGCCGACGATGGTTCATTATCTTCTCAAGTCCGAGGTTAATTTCTACCGGCAGGAGACCCACGGAAACGCCGGCCACAGGGAAGGCGTTTTCCGGCGCATTCACTCTGTGTTCAACAGGTCGTTCGAAGGCCTTCGCATTCGTTATGTTGGCTTGTTGCATTGGTCCCTGCGACACCGAGGACCAGTTCTTGCGGCCTTTATGGCTTTCTGCATTCTCTCGCTGGGCCTGGCCTCGCTCGTCGGCGAGGACTTCTTTCCGGATGTGGACTCCGGTCAACTGCGGCTTCAGGCTCGAGTTTCGCCCGGCACGCGCATCGAACAGACCGAGGTGAGGTTCTCGGAGATTGAGCGTGAGATCCGCAAGGCCATTCCCGCCGAAGAACTGGACACGCTGACCGACAACATCGGTGTAACGAATTGTTGGGCTTGCCTGGCCCAGGGAGAAGTCCAGACCATCTCGAGCGCCGATGGTGAAATTCTCATTTCTCTCAAAAAGGAACACCGCTCCACCCGGGAGTATGAGGTGCTCCTTCGGAAACGTCTGCGAGCAAAGTTTCCGGACACGACCTTTTTCTTCCAGCCAGCCAATATTACCACCCGGATCTTGAACTTTGGCCTTCCGGGGCCGATTGATTTGCAGGTTGTCGGCAGGGACACGGTGGCCAACTACAGGATTGCCCAAAAGCTTGCCGAGAGCATCTCGCGCATCCCCGGGGCCGCCGATGTTCATGTTCACCAGGTGGTTGACTGGCCGGAAATTCGTCTGAATGTGGACCGAGTCAAGGCCGCTCAATTGGGCCTGACGCAGCATGATGTGACCAGCAGCATGCTGATATCTCTGAGCGGCAGCGGCCAGGTAGCGCCGAACTATTGGTTAAACTGGGGCAACGGTGTGAACTACAACATTGGCGTACAGACGCCTCAATACCGAATTGATTCGCTCGATGCTCTACTGCGCATGCCTGTGTCGGTCCCTAGCAACGTAGTCAGTACCACCACGCCTGGCATGCAAGGCGCGGCGACGGCAGGGAACGCATCGGTCGGGGCAGTCCCCGAGTGGATCGTCCCAGGCCTACGGAAACCCCGGAGCAATGACAGGGAGCACCCAACTTCTGTCGAATTTGGTCAGCATTCAGCGCGACTACACGCCAGTGATTGTCAACCACTACAATGTTCAGCCAGTTTTTGATGTGTACGCGAATGTGGACCGGCGGGATCTGGGCGGCGTTGGCACCGAAGTGGAAAAGATCGTTCGAGAGGAAGAACCTCACCTGCCTCGCGGCACATCGTTTGCAATGCGCGGCCAGTATGAGACCATGCGGTCATCTTTCTTCCGCCTGGGACTAGGCATGATCTTTGCCGTGGTTCTCGTGTATCTGCTGATGTGCGTGAACTTTCAATCGTGGCTGGATCCCTTCATCATCCTGACGGCGCTTCCAGGTGCCATGGCCGGCATTCTATGGATGCTATTCGTCACTGGCACGACAATAAATGTGCCGGCCCTGATGGGAGCGATCATGTGCATTGGGGTGGCGACTGCCAACAGTATCCTGATCGTCACCTTCGCAAACGACGAGCGAGAGAGGGTACCTTCGGCGATTGAAGCAATGCTGTCAGCGGGCCGCGCCAGGATCCGTCCAGTGCTGATGACGGCGTCAGCCATGATCCTTGGCATGCTTCCGATGTCGCTGGGCTTGGGAGAAGGCGGAGAGCAGAACGCGCCCCTCGGCAGGGCGGTAATCGGCGGACTGGCGTTCGCCACCGCGACGACGCTCTTTGTCGTGCCGATCATTTATAGTTTTCTAAGGACAAACCCTCCTGTAAATCACGAGCGGCAATTAGAAGAAGAGGAGCGGGGAAGCGCGGGGGAATCGGAATGGAATCGCGTTTAGAGCCCACTGGAAAAAGCCAAACCGAGATGGCCGAGACGACCGAACAAAGGCTACGCAAGGAGGTCGAGGATCTCAAGCGACAGCTTGGGGAGCAGAAAGGGCTCCTCTCTTCGGAGGCCAAACTGGCCGTGAAACCCTGGCAACCGTCCGATTTTACGCTTTGGTCCATCGCCTTAGGTTTGACAGTCGTGTTTGTGGCGGCGTTCTTCGTCGGCTGGGTTCCACTGCACAGACGCCAAGCCCTCATATACGCTGAGGCCCGCGGGCAAGAGGAGGCTGAGCCGCGCGTGGAGGTGATCGAGGTGCTGCCCTCCACTGGCAAGAGCAAATTAGAGCTTCCCGGAAGCATCCAGGCCCTGACCGAAGCGCCCATCCTTGCTCGTGCCAACGGCTACATCAAGGAGCGGATGGTGGACATTGGGGATCGGGTTGAAGCGGGCCAGCCCGTGGCCGAGATCGAAGAACCCGAGGTGGACGCGCAGCTCGCTCAGGCTCGCGCCGACCTCGCCACGGCTCAGGCCAATGTCAAGCTCGCGGGCATTACCGCACAACGCTATCAGGATCTGCTTAAGACCGATGCGGTATCCAAACAGGACGTGGACAACTACAACGGCGATTACGCCGCCAAGCAGGCGATGGTGCAGTCGGCCGCTGCCAATGTGAAGAGACTCGAAGAGTTGGAATCCTTCAAGCGGGTGTACGCGCCGTTTTCTGGCGTCATTACCTTGCGCAACGTGGATGTGGGCGCACTGGTCAATGCCGGTAATACGCTCCTGTTCCGGGTGGCGCAGACGAGCAAGCTTCGAACCTACGTCAACGTTCCGCAGACAGATTCAGATTCCGTCCAGCGCGGCCAAGCGGCGCGATTAAGCGTTTCGAATCTGCCCGGGCGCTACTTCACGGGGACGGTGGCGCGGACTTCCAACTCGCTCGATCCTACAAGCCGTACCATGCTGGTGGAAGTTCAGGTTCCAAATCCGAATGGAGTTCTGCTGCCCGGTATGTACGCGCAGGTCGAGCTGCTCAGCGCCCGGCCGGATCAGCCTCTGCTAGTGCCCGGCGCCGCGCTCGTCGTTCGCGCGGAAGGTACGCAGGTCGCTGTGGTTCGCCCGGACCGCACCGTGCATTTTCAGAAGATCGAAATTGGCAGGGATTTCGGCGACCGGCTAGAGGTCCTCAACGGCCTGAAGGACGGGGATAGGATCGTCGTCAATCCCCAGGACGCCGTGCGCGAAGGCGTAAAGGTAAATCCAGTCAAGGCCGCCGGAAATTGATCCATCGTGCATCTTGGATTGTCGTCCGAGAGGGCCAATCGTTGAATTAATACACGGCGCTCATCGACGTCGGGTAGCCCACGATAAGGCCCGAGGTATTCTGCATTGCAATCATTGTATTGGTGCGAGCCATGTCTAGCGCATGCTACTTCGGTGGAAGCGCCCCCAGATAGGCGGAGATGGAGATGATATCGTCCTCGGAAAGGTTTGAGACGGACTTCTTCATCAGTTCCACGGCCGTTCCGGCTCGTGAACCGTTCTGCATGGTGATAAGTTGCCGAGCGATGTAGACCGGCTGCAAACCAGCGATTCTCGGAACGTCGCCGAGACCTTGCAGTTGGTCGCCATGGCAGATGGCGCACGGAACGGTCTTGCCAGATCCACCGGTCTTCACGAGTACCTCTCCCTGAGCGATGCTACCGGGCGGAACATAGGCAACAAACCCTGAATGCGGATCACGATTGGCTGTACGGAATGGATCTTCAGGTATCTCGATGATGCGATGGCCGATGGGCTCGCTGCCTCCTTCCGGTGCGAGCAGGCGATGGCGCGCCGCGCTGCTAACGTATGTTTTTGGGGGCATGCGGGTTTCGATCACCTTCACGAAAGTAATCGGTTTGATGGCTGCGAAATATTCCGCCGCCTGGCGCACATCTTCATCGGAAGCGGCCCTGGCAAACGCTTGCATGCGTCCGTCGTCTTTTCTTGCTCCGCTCTTGAAATAATTCATTTGACGCACGAAATACTCGACGGGCAGAGCAGCGATGTCGGCGGACTCAGGGTGTCCCTGCCCTGACATGAGGTGGCATGAGCCACACGCAGGGATGTTCGCGCCAACTTCGCCAGTTACGATTCGGGGCGCAGGGCCGTGCTCATCCGAGAACCAGTCAGGGGGATTCGAGTTGCTGGCGGTTTTTGCCGCGTCGTATTCCTTGTTGCTGCCCGGCATGTGGACCGGACCCGTTGCCGCAGCCGTGGGTGGTTGCGCTTGATCAGGGATGTTGTAGGCCCAAGGAGGGAGGCCGTTCGGTATCGACTGCGGTGCTTGTGCTGCTGCACCCAGCGCGAACCATGGCCCCAGGAACAATGAGACCGCGAACTTCCATGAACGGTTGGTCTGCATCCTCTTTACTTATCGAAACACGCGAAAAAGTGCAAGACAATCGGATCGGTGCGAAGGTCTTGCGGGTTATCGGACGCGCGTTTTCGCCAAGGGGCGAAATTGGGCGGGGCAACGAAGCCGCCCGTGGTTGCGGCGGACGCCGACACGACGAAGATTGAATGATGGGAGAAAACGGCTTGGAGGGTCGCCAGGGGGTGCGGTCGAGCACGGCAGATGGCACCGGGAGCTTGGCTACGGCGAGACAGGATTGCCGGGAACACCATTACAGAAAGCCGGCCGAGAAGTTCGCGACCCCGGGCTTGCCAGCGCTTCGGCGGGGACTAGTTTTTGCACCCGCACGAGTTAGATTGGTCTAGGGGAAAACTTGGCACCGTATGGCACCAATTCAATTTTGCCACGGAAGCCTGCGTCGTGGAAACCGTGTGACTGATTGGTTTGATGTAGCAATTCAACTCTCACGCGCTTCCGCCAACATCCCGCTTGATTTCAGGATGGCTAATTTGAGGGAAAGGCTCATGGTGTTATTCGAGTAGTATCGTGAACCCTAGCTTTCATCCCGTATAGTGCCATGTCTGCTGCAAGCAAGAGGGTTTCGATCGCTTCACCATCCCTAGGATAGATGGCCACACCCACGCTCGCAGACAACGTCGGGCTTTTGCCGTCATCTGCAAGGTGATCGCATAAACGTTGGGCAACCCGTTTGGCCGACTCTACTCCTGTTTCAGGTAAAACGACCGCAAACTCGTCTCCTCCAAAACGCGCTGCGGTATCGATATTCCGACACCCCAGGGTCAAGACCTGAGCTACTCGGCATAGCGCTTGGCTGCCGGTCATATGGCCGTAGCGATCGTTGATCCGCTTCAAACCGTCCAAGTCAAAAAATAACAACGCGAACTCTCGCCCCGTGCGCTTCGATCGCCTTATTTCAGTGTCCAATATTTCCACAAGGTATTGGTAGTTAGCCAGGCCTGTCAGCGTATCTGTGGCCGCCTGCTGACGTAGAAAATCCTCCAGCTCGCGCTGTTTAGTAACATCCTCAACGATGATCTCACAGCAGTCCTTTTTGCCTTCTTCGGTGTTAACTTCTCGCCCACTCAGACGAACCTTGAGGGTTGTGCCGTCTTTCCGGTCCCATTCGGTTTCCAGGGGAGTGACTCGACCGTTCTCACCCACTTCACCTAACAATTGCCAGCGTTTGGAAGGATTGTGAAGAATGTCAGCGGCGAGGTTTACCGCCAAGAGTTCCTCTTTTGATTCGTAGCCAAGCATTGTCACCAGCGTCTGGTTGACATCAAGAAACTGGCCTTCCATCCCGCAACGGCAAATTCCAAATGCGAGGTTCCCCATCAAAGCACGGTAGTGCGCCTCGGAATGCTCCAGCTTTTTTTCGATTTGATTACGCTCTCCATGGAAAGTGTTTTCTTTCAGAGCCCGCCGAATGGCAATGGCAAGGTGGCCCAGATTGTCTACCTCCACACAGTCCGCAGCTCCTTTGGTGATGAGGTCCGCCAAAGCTGCCCTTTCAACCTTGTCAGCCACAAAAACTAGAGGAGTGTGTCTGCCGGCCTTTCGAAGGAGGTCCGGTGTCGGGATCTGCTGCCATGGGGGAATCGGGTATTCGGCGAGAACAATGTCATAGTGCCTTAATCGAAGGCGTTGGGCACACTGCTCGGCAGTCAGAACGACATCCGGTTCAATCCGCAATTGCACAGCACTCAGTTCTTGCAGGCAGCGCTCGATGATGGCTATGCGGCTGTGAAGAAAGAGAACGCGCAGCACAGGACCATTTACCGCCTCCATATATGATAGCGAGGAATTCTTCGGCGTTTGTACGCTTCCGCTGTGCCACCAGGAAGGACCCTCGCCATGAGTGTTTTTCCCACTCCGGCCGCTAAGCGCGTCATCAATAGCGCTTAACAAGGTTTTCCCATCTTCGCCCTTGGCCAGACAGGCATTCACGCCGATCCGGCGCGCTACTTCGCTGAGAGTGTCGGTCTTCTGAAAAGTCAAAATCAGAATGGCCGTCCCCGGCGCGATTCTTTTTTATTTCTCTTGCTGCACTGAAACCGTCGAGTAACGGCATGGCAACATCCAAAATAACTAAATCTGGCTTCAGTTCTATAGTCTTGTCAACGGCCTGTCTCCCATCGCGAGCCTCGGACACTTCGAAATCATGCCGGGCCTCAAGGAGCGAGCGAATCCCTCTGCGGACCATTTCGTGGTCGTCGGCTATCAAGATTCGAGAGGACATGTTCGGGAGGCCCTCCACGCCCGGCAGGCAACTTTTAGATTGCCATGGGAGGGGTGTGGGCCGGGGATCAGTAAGAATATGTATGGGACACAACTAGTAATAGTAACCGAATGGTTACATAGAGTCGGCTGGGTGGTACCACCGGACATCTTGAATTTTCCCTTGAAAACCCCGCTAGTGCGCAATTCGCGGCCTGCCTCCCCAGCGCCAATCATCATGCGCTCCGCTTCTGCTGGGAGGGCATGCCAAAGCCATTCTGCTTGGATTACCGAGCGGGCCTAGCCATCAGCAAGCGTGGATGCGAACATTGCAAAGCAGAGGAGTGCTGGCCGTAGAGATTCCTGAGGTTGGCTCCTTCTAGACTCCCAATAGCGCCGAAAGGAACCCAAACGGGCTAAAAGTCGATCGCGGCGTCTCAATACGAGACGCGCTCACAAGATTGCTTGCCGATACTTTGCGAAATCCTGATTCCATCTGGATTCACAATAGAGCCCCAAAAGGGCACAAACGGAGATACAGTGGGGATCAGTCGGGCCGTAAAATCAAGGTCTAGGTCGAGGATGCGGATCCGAAGTTCGTTACGAGGTAGGCTTTCATCAGTAAGCGAGTCTTGGAACCCGGCGCTGCGGCATCCGAGCAGAGAGTCTATTTCCTTGCTTCGATCACGTGGGGCGCACTCATTACCTTAAGTCGAGCGTGCGGGGAACCATGCACTCTGTTTTTCATGGCGTACAACGCCAAGTCTGCGGCGACCAAGAGGGTCTCGATAGAATCTCCATCTTGAGGATAGACGGCATGGCCGACGCTGACCGACAGTGTTGGGGTCCGGCCGTCATTGGCAAGCCTGTCGCATAGACGTTGGGCCACCAAGCCAGCCGAGTCCGACCCAGTTTCCGGCAAGACCAGTGCGAACTCGTCTCCGCCGAAACGCGCTGGGATATCGATATCCCGACACCCCATGGCCAAGACGTCGGCCAGTCGGCACAGCGCTTGGCTACCTATCATATGGCCATAACGATCATTGATCCTCTTCAACCCGTCCAAGTCAAATAACAGCAGCGCGAACGCTCGTCCGGTGCGCATGGATCGTTTGACTTCCGCATCCAGCGCTGCTACAAAGCATCGATAATTCGCCAAACCAGTCAGCGAATCCTTGGCCGCCTCCTGACGTAGATGGTCCTCCAGTTCGCGCTGTTTGGTTACATCCTCAGCGATGATTTCGTAGCTGTCGCTCTTGCCTTCCTCCGTGCTGACTTCCCGTCCGCTGAGACGCAACCTTAAATGCGTGCCGTCCTTCCGTTTCCAGACGACCTCTAAAGGATTGCCGGGGTCCTCCTCGCAGAAGTGCCCCAGCAATTGTGCTCGTTGAGAAGGATCACAAAGAATCTCAGCAGCAAGGTTCACGAGCAGGAGTTCCTCTCTGGATGCGTAACCAAGCATCGTTACCATCGCTTGGTTGACATCCAGAAACTCTCCTTCGGTCCCGCAGCGGCAAATTCCGTATGCTAGGTTGCTTACTAAAGCGCGATAGTGTGCTTCAGAATGCCGAAACTGTTTTTCGGCTCGATCGCGTTGTTCGCGCAAAGTGTTTTCATTAAGAGCTCGGCGAATGGCTATGGGAAGATGACCAAGATTATCCATCGCCACACAATCGGAAGCACCTTTCGTGATGAGATCCGCCAGGGCTTCGTGATTCATTTTGCCAGTCAGAAAAATCAGCGGGATATGCCTGTCTTTCTGTTGTAGAAGATCGAGCGCCGAGGTTTCCTGCCATTGGGGGTTGGGGTACTCGGCGAGAACGACATCAAAATATTTCGCCCCCAGACGTTCCGCAAACTGCTCGGAAGTTAGAGCAACTTCGGATGCGACCTGCAACTGTACATTTTCGAGCTCTCGAAGGCAGTACTCAATGCACGCGATGCGACTGTGAAGGAAAAGAACGCGCAAGAGGGGCCTTCTGTGTGCCTCTGTGGGCAGGGAAGCGGCAGAATCTTGCCCTTTCCGATTGTTTCGGCTTTGTAGGGTGGTATCCATGGGAGGGCGCCTCTGGAAGCTCGTTGAGCCTTTCTCGACTCAATGCTAATGGGACCGCCGCTGAGGAAATGTCCACTTTGGCACATATTCTTATAAGCAACCCCCTAGGGGTTAAAGGCCCTCCATAACGGCGTCCAGGCCTAACATCTCGATAATGGCGGAACGTAACCAGCTTGGTTGAGGGCACTCCAAAAACATCTGTATTTCGGAGCCTCAAAACACAGGAAATCTAACATCAATAGATTCAAGTAGTTGCGGGATGGACGCAACTCGCGAGAGATATAGGTACCGACAAAGCGGACTCCTGCCGGTAGAAGGAAGGGGACTCAGTTGAAGGCAAACGCAAGAGGTGGCGAAGGGCCGAGGGATTGGCGATTGAGCCTAACAACTGCAGTGAGTGTTCAGAAGCTGCAGACGGCGTCGGCGTGTACCACCAAGCAAAGGGATCGC
>CAVQZU010000133.1:0-134841 GCA_963718485.1 uncultured Acidobacteriota bacterium | reverse complement strand
GTTGCGCCACGATAGTAATGTCCCCTTTTCTCCAAGATAGAAATGTCCCCTTAATACGACCTCCGAGAGGAGGTCAGATTGGGGCGGACAGAGATGAGCAGGGAGGAGTTGGGAAGGGTGGAAGTGCTGGCGCGTGTGCGGAGCAAGCAGCTGCGGATTGTCGATGCCAGCAAGCTCTTGCATGTGGGCTATCGGCAAGCGAAGCGGTTGTGGAGGCGATATCGTGACGAGGGAGCAGCAGGTCTGAAGCATCGCCACGCAGGTCGGCTCTCGAACCACACTCATGAGTCGAAATTTCGCAACCAGGTACTGCAGTTGGTGCGGGAGAAGTATAGCGGTCCGGAAGGCGAGCGCTTTGGTCCGACTTTGGCGGCCGAGCACCTGGATTCCGAAGACGGACTGCAGGTGAATGCCGAAACGCTACGACAGTGGATGCTGGCGGCGGGCCTGTGGAGTCGGGCGCGCAAGAGGGGGCAGCACCGTCGCCGGCGCGAGCGCAAGGAGCACTTTGGAGAACTGGTGCAGATGGACGGGAGCTTTCATCCCTGGTTGGAGGGACGCGGGCCAAAGGGCTGCTTGATGGACATGGCCGATGACGCCACGAACAAAACGTTGGCGCGCCTGGGTGAGGAAGAAACGATCTGGGCCGTGGCGGATACGTTACGCGAGTGGATCGAGCGCTATGGAGTGCCGCTGGCGTTGTATGTGGACTGGAAAAATCTGTACAAGCGGCCAGCGACAGCGAAGGAACAGCTGCGCGGAGAAGAGCCGAACACGCAATTCGGACGCATGTGCGCGAAGTTAGGGATCGAGATTATTGCTGCGAATTCGGCCCAAGCGAAGGGCCGAATCGAAAGAATCCATGGGACCCATCAAGATCGGCTGGTGAAGAAACTGCGGCGAAAGGAAATCACCAGTCACCAGCAAGTGAACGTGTTCCTGGAGAACGAGTATCTGCCGGAACACAATCGGAGGTTTAGCCGGCCGCCGGCCAAGGGGCAGGACTATCACCGGCGAGCGCCGCGTGTGGCCGAATTGGACAGGATTTTCCGATTGGAAAGCCCGCGCACGATCTACAACGATTGGGTGGTGCGGTATGAGAACCGGTTTTTCCAACTCCAGCGGCAGAGCCGGAATTACGCACCGGCTCATAGCCAGGTACTGGTGTGCGAGGGGCGACACGGGAATATCACGATCGAATATCGGGGACACGAGTTGGAGTGGAGGGAGATTCCGGCGCCAGCGAAACCGTGTGTGCTCGCCGTCAAACCCGCCAGCCAGGCGGTCAAGAAGCTGAGGGTGTCAACGAAGCGGAAGGGGATACCAGCGGCGGACCACCCATGGCGAAAGGCTGCTTGTCGAGCGGCGGAGCAGAAAGTGGTGCGAGAAGCAGTGAGCAGCCATGACGCACGGTGAAGTGCGAAAAAGGGGGATGCTATGGGTCGACCGAGTTGGAAATCGTCGCTCCTGGACGTTCTTAACGCAAAATTTTCCCCCGGGAAAGCGGCGTCATCAGGAAATGCGCTGGCGAGCGGCCCTCCGGCCGTTAAGCTTGCCCTACGCTGCGCCCTAAGCGCTACGCCCTACGGGCTCCGCAGGGCTTCGCTTCGGGCAAGCTCAACGAACAGCGAACAACCACACAGGAAAAACAAAACCCAAAAAAGGGGACATTTCTATCTTGGTAAGAAAGGGGACATTTCTATTTTGGTTTGACAGTCGCAAGTGGAAGACTAGCGTGGGGGCGTTTCTATGTTACTAGGCTGGTCTATGTCCGATAATCGGCTAGACGGGGAGTTGCGGAGTTTCAGCGTTGGATTATCGTTGGCTACATTTCGACGTGTATGATACCGGGCAGACCGTTGCCGACAATTGTCTGGATGATTCTTGTTAGCGCATCAACACGTCGGACGCGATTGTTCCTGATGTCACTGATAAACAAATCTCCATCAGAATCAATCACTAGCCCCGAAGGACCGCTCAGCGCCGCCTTAACTGCGGGACCGCCATCACCAGTAAAGTCTTGCTCTCCGTTGCCAGCAACAATTGAAGGCGAGGTTGAGTGTTCATTGATACGCATTACTACATTCATGGCGGTCTCGGCGAACATGATACTTCCCTTTGCGTCGATCGCAAGATCGGTGGGAGACGCAAATGCCCAATTGTGTTTGACGCTCTCTGAGCAAGCCGTCAACGGTTCGGTGATTGCTATCGTGTCGATTATTCCGGTTTCGTGCGCCATTCGACGGATTCGACAGTTCTCTTCGTCGGCGATGATTAAGTTCCCGCGCTTATCGAATACGATCGATCCCACCGACGCAAAACTAGCATCGAATGCTGACCCACCATCCCCAGTAAAACCACTTCTGCCATTCCCAGCGACTCGGAAAACCTTTCCAGTCGGTGCGATTGCTGTTTCAACCTTGAATATTTGGCCTTGCCCTTTATCGGCCACATATAAGTTGTCATCGGTGTCAACGGCCAAGCCCCAGATCAAGCTAAAACTTGTTGAAGTGGCGAGTAGTCCGTCAGCGGTGCTGCCGGATTCTCCATTTCCAGCAACCGTTGAAATTAGACCTGTCCGCGCATCCACCTTACGGACCTGCGTACCTTCGCTGATAAAGATGTCTCCAACGGAATTTACTGCTAAAGCCCAAATGGTGCCCAGACTGACTTCGGTAGCTTTTGAGTTATCGCTGTAGCAACACTCTTTGCCGTTGCCAGCGACCGTTACGATTGTTCCCGATTTAAGATCAACGCGACGAACATTGTTCTCATACAGACTTGCGACGAAAAGATGCCCGTCGTGATCGATACCAAGAGCCGCTGGCCCATCAATCGGAGTATCAATCGCACGTGTTTTTTGGCACAACGACGCCTCGGGCAGGAAGGCTATGGTGCCGAACAATAGGGTAGCGGCTAGAACACGACCTGATCGCACAATCGTTCCTCCTCAACTTGTTCTGCAAAGAGTTCTGATTCCGTCACGCAAATGCTTGGACGAATTCCTTGCTCTCTTGTTACCAGAGAGTTGGGTTTTAGCGAAGAGTACCGAAGTCCTTATCGTTTAGCTCCCAAACCGGGCGAATGCGCGGGGTACTAGCCCGGTGCGCGTCCGGTTATCCGGCTACGCGGGAGCCTGAAAACCGTGCGGTATATGGTATTGCGACATGCGGCTGGTGGGTCTATATTTCGGCGTATGCATCGTTACGTGCTTGTCTTCTTTGTGGCTTCATTCAGCCTGACAACGTGCTGTTTTTCGCAAGCGTTAAACGGGCCAGCTATAGCTGGCGTCGGTGGGGTAGGTTCCCCAGCCTGTGTCTATTGCCCGAAACCTGGACTTCCTAAAGGGGTTCGCAACCTACAGAACAACGTCGTAGTGGTGCTCAGAGGAGTTATTCAAACGAACGGACGTGCTGCAAACATCGCGGTTGTGAAAAGTGGAGACGCAAGTTTCGATGAAAAAGCTGTCGAAACGGTACGACGCTGGCGTTTCAAACCAGCCTCGGGACCAAATGGCAAACCTGTTTCAGCGATTACGGCGATAGAGGTCACCTGGAATTAATCCATCCTCGGCACACAATCTCCCACAATTCCTGATTGACGCCGGAAAAGCATTACTTCAAATGGACGGTTTGGCGGCTAGGACTTATCGGCAGTTCGCCGCAACAGGCCGTATTGAACTTGCCGAGTTACGGCAACCCTGTACCGGGCAAATCTCTACACGAGATATGTTCGCCAGCGTGCTTGTCGGAATAGTTGATGATCTTCACAAAGGGTTTATCTGTGGACTTCTTATAATCAGCCGGTATCGGGAGTAAAATCCAAGCGCCTCCCCATCTTCTTTGATGATGTGGTTGAGAATCGCATCGACAGTGGCATTCTCCATCTCAAATGCGCGTGTTCGAGGATCATCCGGTGATCCAAGGATGCTGAACGCAGACCCCTCACCTGGGCGCAGTAAGGCTTTTGTGAACCTCCACAAATCCGCCTCCAGTTCCTGCGCTGTGCTGTCTGCTACGGAAAACCGTGGTATCTCGGTGGCTAACAACTGCGCGGTTGACGAAGGGATAGATTGTGGTTCTATGGCGAGCACATCATCTGCAATCGTCCAACGATAGCCCCTGACCTGCCTCAGGAGGCCGTCGATAATGTTCGTTGCTGGTTCGCCGTGAACCGCGAGTTCGACTCTTGTACACAAGCGATCATTGGAGCGGATGATACGCAAGGGGATTTTGTTTTCGATGCCAAGTCGCAGAAGTGAATCCAGAACAGATTCACCGTGGCTTTCAAACTTCTCAATCGGTTTGTGGTATGGAGGAACGACTTGCGAGGCTTGTCCGAGCGCAGTGAGTGAGCAGAACAAGAAACTAGCTAAAAGGGCGTGGCGTTGCATTGCCTAGTCGAGACCATTCTCTGGAGCCTCTAGGTACGGTTTGGAGATATTCACCACTGTTACCTTATCGTCCGGCTGGCGTTGAGCTAACGGGTCGGGAGGTTGGAACTCAACATCAACCTTAATAAACGGGCAGCTCCGCAATCTCACCCGTCAAACCAATGAGGATGGCTCGTTGGCGTGCCGGGTGGAGCGGGAATCAAGCCACCGTCCAGCTCGAAAACCTTCATCAGTTCCGCTGCCGACATTCCAGCCTTGATAGTCCGCGCCTCCTTCAATTCTTGAGCTACCCACTTTTCGCGTTCCCGCTGCCTGTTTTGTTCAGTCCACAGCTGCGTGACAGAAAGTCCCACGAGAAGACCGATTGTCCCCGCGATGATTTGCTCTCGCACATACTTCTTGGACACCTTTTTGACTGACAAAGTTCCTAATGCCTGCTTCAAATGGGCGACTCGGCGACTTTGAAAGGCGGATGGCATTTCAGAGCACAATTAGTAGCCAGCGTGGTGGAGGATGGCTACGCCTATTGCTGCAAGCAAGCAATAGATGCCAAACAGATACCAGCGGCCATTTTCCAGCCATCGACTAAGCCACTTCAGGGCAACGAGGCCAGCAAGAAATGCAAGAAAGGTTCCCAGCAGGCTTGGCATCACTACAGAAGCAAGGTTTGCTCCACCAGCGAGGTGTTCTGCTTTCGCGAGCCTTAACAATTCGCGAGCGTCCGCCGCAGGCGTTAAGATCACCGCAAGGGCGAAACTGAAATCCTCAGCATGTGCTTTCGGCAAGCCGGTCAGGATAGCAGTTGAAATTGTTGCGCCCGAGCGCGAAAACCCACGGAAGGGCAAGCAGAGTCCCTGTACGGCTCCGATAAGCCCAGCCTGCTTCGCTTTTATAGCGCAACGATCACATTCCTTTGCTGGCAATGCGAGCCTCTCGAAGATGCCCTTCGGCGCTCATCAGAAGTGACCCAGTAGCAATCGGCTAGAGTGACCCATACTCAGAACAGGATCGAGGGTGTGAAGGCGTCATCATCCGCGCCGTAGGCGCGCAGGTGGTTGAAGGTGGGGGGGAGAAACAATATCATCCACGCCGCAGGCGTGGGTGCTTTCAGTCAGAACGAAACTACGGGGCTGGTGTGAACGTTGCGATGCGATTGCGCAGATGGCGGAAGTACTCTGGACTAACCTGAAGGCTGAGAACCTCTTCAATCACAGGCAGGAAGTAGGCCAGCGAGCGGATGATCCCGAGAGGTGGAGCATCGGCGGGTCGCGCCAGACGCCGCGCGACGGCCAAAGTCAGGGCGTTCTCAACCGCTTCGAGCGGCACGCCGCGTTGGTGCAGTTGGGCCGCGAGCAGACGGTCGGGCCGACGGACGGCGCCGCAGGTGCCCGGTGTCGTACGGTAGGCCTCCAGAAGTCTGCGGACATAATCGCGTTGCTCCATGAGTTCAGCTTTGAGGTTCGCGCAGCGACGGGCCGCTGATGGTGACGGTGTGGCAGTAATGCCGCACGCGGCTCAGCAGCGCCTCCACCATGGATTTGTTGCCTAGAAAATTCTGCCATTCGTCATAGATCAAATTGGTTGTGATGATCGTCGCGTGGCGATGATAGCGCTCCTCCATCAGCTTGAAAAAAGTGTTCGATTGTTCGGGCTTGAGATTTAAATATCCGAATTCGTCGATCAACAAGACGTCCAAGCGAGCCAGGCGATTCAGTAACTGGCGCGTGGAGCGGTCGGCCAGAGATGCGTACATTTCGTCGAACAGATCCTGAGCGCGGATGAACTGGCAGCGGTGGCCATTCTGCAAAGCCTTCAACAGCAGACCGCAAGCAAGTCCCGTTTTGCCTACGCCCGTCGGGCCAACCAACACCAGGTTTTCGTGTTTGGCAACGAAGTCGAGTTCGGCGAAGGCGCGTATCTGCTTACGGTTTACGCCGGGCTGGCGGACCAGGGAAACGATTCCAGCGACCAGCGCTCCGGCAGATTGGCTCTACGGATGCGCCACTCCAGCGCGCTTTCCTGCCGGTCGTGCCATTGTGCGCGCAAGAGTCCGGCGACGAACTCCGAGTAAGACACTTGCGCTTTCTCGGCAGCGCGCAACTGTTCGTCATAAACGCTCAGCATGCGCCGCAGCTTGAGATTCTTCAGAAGTTGTTCCAGTTCTTCAGTCATGGGGGTCGGAGTTGGTACCCAGCAACAGAAAGTAGTCTTGTGCCACGCGGCGCAGAATCATCCGTTCCAGCCGGTCCAGATCGTAGAGTCCATACTGGGTGGCTTCCCGGACCGCCGCCAGGAAGGGCTCGCGCGGATATTCCTTTAGCAAGCGCAACAGTTGCCGCAGGGCAAGCGCCACCACTTTGCGGCCCTTTTGCTTCAGCCCCGTCACATAGGGTGCGAGCTCCGGCGCGGCCTGTAAGATCGCTTGTTCTTCGGGGTGCGGATCGCCGCGCTTGATGCCTTCCCCGCGAGGGGGCCGATGTTCGGCGAGGGTAATCCGCAGGGACGGTGGAGTCACGGAGCGGACATGGGTGACGATGTGGCGCGCGTCGAGTTCGATCTCGATCTTGTCCCGGGTCTCGCGCACTTCCACGCGCCGCCCGATCCAGGAGACCGGAACCGAGTAGCGAATCGAGTTCACCGCGACGTATCCTTCCACGTCCACCATGCGCTGATGGAGCCGATACACTTCGGGAATCCACGCGGGCAGCGGTTTCAAATGCAGGCGCTCGACCGCGAATAGTTCGCGCGGCACGGCGCGGATGTGTTTCTTGTAGGTCGAGTTGACGCGGTCGCACCACTGGCGGGCTTGTTGATTCAGATCCTGCCAACTGACGAACTTGCGGCCCGCCAGAAAGTTGTTTTCAATGAAGGAGAAGGGACGTTCCACGCGCGCCGAGCGGTTGGCGTCGCCGCGCTCATGTGCCACAAAGCGGAATCCGAAGCGTTCCGCAAAGGCCTCCATTTCGGGCACAGGGATCATTTCCCGCCCCGTTCCGCGCAACACCACCACATGCGTGTTGTCGATCATGATGCGTTCGACAGCACCGCCCATGTAGCGCAGCGCGTCGGTAAGGAACACTTTGCAGTCGAACCTCTGGAACGTAGGGTGGATCTGGAAGAACAACATGCGCGAGTAGCACAACACCGCTGAGGCGGTCTGCGCCTGGTACCTGCTGCCGCCCACCTCGACGGCGTGCGGCGATGTGTCGTGCTGCATCTCCACACCCGGTTCGAAATGATACTGACCCGCGGGCACGATCTGAGTTACTCCGATGCCTTGCCTGCGGCAGAATGCGGTCAGCGCCGGATACGACAACATCACGCCGCCCGCGGTCAGCTCCTCATGGACTCGCACGAGATTCCCCTGGCAGCCGATCCAAAGATCGAGGATCTGTTGCCGGTAGGGTTCGGCTTTCTCCGCCCGTTGGATTTTCGGGACCTGGATAGAGTTCGAGCGCAGAACTTTGCGCACGGTCAGGCGCGACAGTTGCAACACGAGTGAGATCTCGCGTTTGCTCACTCCCTTCGCACTCAGTTCCAGAATCGCGGTTCGTTGTGCCTGGCTCAACATGAGGGGCTTCCGGTTCCTTTCCGATTCGTGCCGCCATCCGGCCCAGTTCCCGGCGCGCGCTTTCGATCTGGCGTTGCGCTTGTTCCTGTCGCAGGCCATCCATCTCCGGCAGAGCTTCTACGAGCCGCCGGCCGGCGCGACGCAGGATGGCAACCGCCATCTCCAGGTCGCGCTCCAGTCCGGCCGCGACCGGCCTGGTGGCCGGCGGCGGCCGCTGTGTTTTCAAAAACAGTTCCGGCTCGGCCAGGATGCGCTCGCGGACCACGCGCGAGCCGTCCCGCCAGGCGGCATAGAGTTGTCCGGCTTGCCGCGTGTCGCAATGGTGCTGGACGAAAGCGGCCGCCATCCGCGCGCAGTCTTCCACCTTGACTCGCGCCACCGGCACCAGATACTTCATCGCCAGTTGCGCGCCGAGTGTTGCTTCACGCACTTGCTGCTGGATGCTCTCCGGCAACAACTCGACCAACGCCAATCGCCGCGACACCCAACTCACGCTGCGGTCGAAGCGGCGCGCCAACTCCTGCAGCGAGTAACCAAAACGTTGCTCCATCTCCGACAACAACCAGCCTTGTTCCAGCGCGCTTTCCTGTGGACCGCTGCGCAACGTCCGGTACAGCAGCAGAGCTTCGGCTTCGCTCATTGCCCAGACCGTGGCTTCGATCGTGTCCCGGCCCAGTTGCTGCAGCACCGCGACACGCTTGTGGCCGTCGATCACCAGGTAACGATCCTGCTGGTCTGAGGCCAGGACCACCACGATGGGCGTTTGCTGACCTGACTCAGCCAACGACGCCATCAACCGCCTCTCACGCTGCGGTTGGCGGGCTCGCAGATGTTCCAATCGCCGGTCGAGTTGGTGAAATTCCAGTTGCATCGTTGCCTGCGGGTTCAGTATCGCCGAAGCCGGGACTGGTCTTTTGTGGTGACGGGGGAAGTGTGCCGGAAAGCCTTGTGGGATCAATCAGATACGCCCGGAACTCGTCTTTCGCGGTTCGGACCAGGAGTGCCCCCATACTCCCAATGAAATCAGCGCGTTGTGCGCCGAACTGGTCTTTCGCGAACTCCCAGGGTAGTTGGTTCAACGGGGCGGGTAACCGCATCACTTCAGGCGGCGGTTGGGTTTGTGCCGCCCGCTGATCGATGCGGTAGGCGATGGCGTAGCCAGGGTTCCGGCGGCGCCAACTGGCTTGGGTCTTCTGCCGGCGCGACGCCTGGCATTCCGGCTTACCGCAGCTATGTTGCCGGTTTCCTACTCGCGCGTTCGGCCGGAACCACCGGCGACAGATCGCACACGGTCTCTTTCGGGTCTCTGGCATGGGGATGTTTCATGATCACCTCCCATGCGCGGGTCCGCTAAACTTCCGTTCAATCTGTCTGGGTTAGTTTTGGAAAGCAGGGCTGGGTCAATTCTCGCGAGCGCCGAAGAAGATGCCTGTGACGAGAATCAGAATACCCACGAGGGCCAGTGCTGGCGCTATAAGTTCGAGGTGGCCGAATAATTGTTCGACTTCAGCGTTTGGAGAGCTGTGAAACCAGATTCTCTCAATGCTCTGAATTAGCACTTCCCCCACAAGGGCGGTAACCGCCGACGCCAAGAACAACTGGAACGCAGAATTTTTGAAAGCCTTAACGCTGTCGAAATAGGTTCTCTGCCACCGGTTCCAAAAATACACAATGACGGCAACCATCGTACCCGTGTGCAACATTACCAGCAGTAGCGTCATCTCGGGCCTGGATGGATCGATGCCCATAAGTTTTTCGGCGACCACTACGTGAGCAGAACTGGATACGGGAAGTAGTTCCGCAAGACCTTGCACGATAGCCAGAATGACTATGTCGAGAAGCCTCATTCCCAGAATCTTAATCGTTCATTCAATCAAGCCATAGCGGATTCTGAAGCACTGATCGGCCCAGAATGGAAGTCTCAACCAGCACGGATTTCTCAGTATTGCGAGGATCATATTTCACGCTCACGTCCTGTCCCTCACATTGTTTTTGCAAACCCTATGCCTGCCGCCCGTAACCTCCTGATTCTTCAGCCGGAACCAGGGGCTTCCAATAGTAGTTAAACTCGATTGTCGTTGCTTCACGCCAAACTGGCTTATGTCATTGAAAACAAAGGGCGGAGTACGGGTGTTTTCGAGGCATCCTCGCTCGATCTAATGGAAGATATACTAACAACGTACGTAACCCATATGTTAAACATAAAGAAACAAAAGAGATAAGCCAATTTCGCCTCTGGCCCCTTCGTTTTCTATCTGCAAATTGCAATAACTCGCATTTAGACTACATTTAGAAAATTCCTAGCTAGATTGGCGTAAAGCCCTCTTTGTTGGCGCCTCAGAGCAGCCACAGCGTGCGGGCCAAACTCAGGAGGCGGTGGGAATGCGCTAGGACCCATTCAAAGCGTTGAAAAAGGGTTGGCCCAGACAGCTGGCCCAGACAGCGGAATCGAGGTCGATACGTCCGCTGCAAGTGTGCTGCCCTGAGCCTGGGAGTGATCGTTCGGTGGGACCCTTTTTTAGGTAGCGCAGGAAGGATGGCCAATCTGGCCGCGTCGAGGCGAGCCGGGAAGCTCGCCAGGGCCTACGGGGGTGTTCTCGGCGATTCGCTTACACCGGCCTTTCAATTTCCTTATTCAGGTCTGCGAGCAGTTCCCCGATGGGCAGTATGAGATGCGAATGTCTGCCGCCTTTGGCTACCATCTTTGCGATTTCACCGTGGGCAAGCATGACGACAGTTTCTTGCGGCCATTTCTGCTTCTCTTTGTGTGATCGCGTCTCCCGCTTAACGATCAGAAGGTCCGCTCTGTGCTGCCGCAGTTTAGTCGCGGCCAGATTTGCATTGGCCTTTTTCGAGCCGCTGATGTCGCGCAAGACTCTTTTGATTACCTCAGATCGCAACCCTGCTTCAAAGAGCCACCACACGAGTGCAATCCCGAAAACGTCTTCAAGTGTGAAACGGCGGCGGCTTCCTCGGCCCTCGCCTGTACGATCAGAAGGCACGACTCCATAAAGGTTGCGCTCTACAAACTTGTTCAGATAGTTTGGCCTAATTCCAACTAGCTCAATCACTTCGCTCGTCTCGAAAGGGTCCCTCATTCGATGCTCCTTTTCCCATTTTTCCCTCTTGACACCCAACGGGTATCAGGTATAATGCATGTATACCCTATGTGTATTATGACTCCATACGGGTATATGTCAAGTCCGGGCGAATACCAACGGCCCTAGCCATGGTTTGCTGTTTGGGCTAGCGGCTTTTCTGAACCTTGCCCGAAGGGAGGAGGAAAGGATTACCACGGTTCTCGCAGGTAAAATTTAGCGTAAACAGAATATCCCCATCGAAAGGGATCAGTGTCTTCACGTATACGTGAGGTTCACGGCTCAGGCATAAGTGTGCGTGCGCGATTGAGGCAGGAAAGCGTGGGGATTAGTGTGTTTGCGCTGATCCAAGCACGGCAGCGTGGGGATTAGTGTGTTTGCGTTAAGTCAAGCAAGGCGACGTGAGGAGTGGTGTGCCTGCTCACGCCGGTCTTGGGAAGTAATTACTTCGGCTCCAAAAATCCCGTTGCGCGGCCACAGCGACATGCCACGCTAGATAGATTTTCGACCTGAAGTGGGTCCCTTGTGGCGTATTCCGGCGAAGCTGACCGGATAGCCTGAGAGGTTCGTTTCGATCCCTGAGAATTGAGCTTTGGTATTGGTGTGTTTGCACAGTTTCAGCAGGGATGCAGGAAAGCAGTTCGCGGTTTCTTCACAAAACCAAGGAGAACGACCAACATGACTAGTTTCTTACCGTATCGCAACTCGCATTACAGGATTTCTCGCAGTGCTTCTCGGATTGGGCGACGACGCCCTCTCGGTCAGCATGGGAAATCGAATAAATAAACCGGGGAGCTATCCTCGCACCGATTCGGGGAACGCAGAACTCTTTGCCGCGTTATATGGAGCAAACGTCCGATTCGATCACAAACGAGAACGATGGCTGATATGGATATGGAAACCAGCAACAGATATGGTCCGAGGACAAACAGACGCTGGTGCGCGGGATTATGAAAATGACCGTGCGGGAAAGGTTAAACAGTGTAGCCGTACTTCCAGATGATCGGGTCCGCGAATTTAAGTGGGCGCTCGAAAGCGAGAGTCGGTACGGTATCGACGCGGCACTGAACTGGCCAAATCTGAGCCGCCGGTGAGCGATGCCGGTGATGGTTGGGACGCTATCCGTGGTTGCTCGGGGTCGCCAACGGCGCTATCGACCTAAAAACCGGGAAAGCTCGTCAAGCAACTCGCCTGGACCAAATGACGAAACGCTCGCCGGTTTCCTTTGCTCCCAATGCGGGATGCCCTCAGTTTGAGCGATTTATCTCCCAAGTTTTTGGCGGTAACAGAGAGCTAATCCATTTTGTTCAGAAAGCCATCGGCTATTCGCTCACCGGCAGCGTGTTAGCGATCATCCGAATCCGTCTTTTTTTGAACGTTCGTCGTGGGGGATTCAGGCAGGGTGATTTTCTTTTCTGCGAAGGGCTGGATCTTATATCGAAGGTAGCGGATGTAGCTGTCGGGAATGGGAGTGTGAAGAAGTTCCTCGATCACGGGGTCGAAGTAAGCCAGAGAACGAATCGGTGGAAGAGGCGGAGAGTCGGGTGGTCTCAGAAGCCGACGCAAAGAACCCAACAGGAAAGCCGATTCGATCAGAGCCAAAGGAACTCTGCGTTGTTGCAGCTGATAGGCGCAGAGGTAGTCCCTGGAGCTTGGCCGCGTTGGCGTTTCGGGAAGCTGCTGATAAAGACTCAGGATGGTGCGGATGTACGATTCGACATCGCTAGGCAGCGCTGGCGTCATGGTTTTTTCCTCCGAGCCGTGGCTTCCAGTTGGCTTTCTCGAATGCGGTAACTTTCGCCGTCCAGACGCGTCACATCGGCATGGTGCAACAGACGATCCAGCAGCGTGGCGATACAGGTGGCATTGGGAAAGACTTGGTTCCATTCTTTAAACGATCTGTTGGTCGTCAGGATCACGGACTTGCTTTCGTAACGGCGATTGATGACTTCGTAGAGGATGTCGGCAGCCTTATCGTCAAACGAGAGGTAGGCACACTCATCGATGCATAACAGATCGACCTTGCTGTAAGCGCGCAGCTTGCGTCGGCGACCTTCGAACATTTCATGGCGCAAGTTTTCGACGATAGCCGCCGCGGTACGAAAGAGAACCGAGTAGCCGGCTAAGACGGCGAGGTGGCAGACGTTTTTGGCAATCATGGTCTTGCCCAGCCCGTTCGGTCCGATTAATACGAAATTGCGGGCTTCACGAAGGAAGGCCAGCGTCAGGGCCTGTTCGATGACGTCGCGTTCGATCTTTTTGGGCCAACTCCATTCGAAGTCGGCCATGACCTTGAATTTTTTGATCCCCGACCAGCGGAGCCGCCGCTCCAGGCTGCGGCGAGAACGTTCTTGAGTTTCCTCCTGGGCAAGTTGCTCGAGCAGCATGCGAGCAGACCAATGCGCTTGGGCAGCTCGGGCGAGAAAGTCGTCCAGGTTGGCGGGGAGGGTCT
This sequence comes from uncultured Acidobacteriota bacterium, assembly GCA_963718485.1. Lineage (GTDB taxonomy): Bacteria > Acidobacteriota > Terriglobia > Acidiferrales > UBA7541 > Palsa-295. Next base: position 121,327 of record CAVQZU010000133.1, on the reverse strand, counting down.
GCAGACCGATCTGCTTGAGCTGTGCAGGCAGATCATTCATCGGGCTCATGGTTCTTGTCGGTAAGCTCATCGTAGGACTCCAGGTCGTGAGGGGTGATATCGAGAGATTGCATTTCCGGGTGGCGGCTGAGATCCACGGGTGGGGCCGTGGAGCATTGCTGGACGCGCTGCCGTCGGCTCAGGATGAAAGCTACCGAAGAAGCGCGTGGCGTGTTGCGCTCGAGAGCTTCCTGGATGGCGCAGCGCAACTCCGCCGCACCATAGGTGTCTAAGAGCTTGAGGAGCTGTGCGGTCTGATTTCCCGCCGATTCTCCCCGCGCGAAAGCGACATCCAGTAAAGCCTTGCTTTCCGGTAGGACCTCGGCCAGGCGACCGCCGGGAGTTGATCCTCTGGCTTTGCGCTTTTCCTCCAACAACGCTTGTTGGTGAGTGGGATCGAGCAGCAGTTGGTGCCGATCGTAGGAGCGGTGATGGCGGGCGATTTCCTTGGTGCCGTCCAGAATGCGCACGGTTGATTCGGAGGCCACCAGGGTCAGCGGGCGCCGCACGGCCTCCGGAGGGATAGAATAGTCGTTCAGGTCGAACCGCAGGTAGATGGTTTTGCCCGAGTGGATGGGGAGAACCAGATCGGTCTCGAACGGATGGGTCGGCAAAGGAAGAAGTCGGGGTTGTTCTTCCGCGAACGCTTGAGCCACGGTTCGGGAATCGTCTCCCGGCCAAGGGCGCTGGTGAGCGATTTGATCGCGCCAGAGAAGGGCCTGGCGATTGCACTCTTGCAGAGTCGTGAAGCAGCGGCCGGCCCAGAAAGATTCCCGTACGTAGCGAATGGCTCGCTCCACGCGCCCCTTTTGATTTCCCGCGCGCACCGCGCACGGTCGAGGCAGGTAATGATAGTGAGCGCAAAACTCGAGCAGCCGAGGATGGAAGTGGATGGCGTCGCCGCGACGCTCCACGACGACACTCTTCATGTTGTCGTAGAGCACGATTCGGGGCACGCCAGACCAGGACTGAAAAGCGCGCACATGCCCGCAGAGAAGATTCTCCAGGGTCTGATCGAAGAAAAACTCCAAGTACAGAGCGCGCGAATACGAGAGAACGATCACAAAGCAGGAGAGGCGCCGGCGAGCACGGCCGACTCGTACTTCGCCGAAATGAGCCCAGTCGGCCTGGGCCTGCTGTCCGGGAAAGAGAGCCAGTCGTAGAAATGCTTCCCGCCGTACTGGGCGCAGGCGGGCGACCAGGCGCCGCAACTGCACCATACTTCCAGGATAGCCGCGATCGCGGACCATCTGGAAAATACGGGTAGCCCGCAGCCGAGGATGGTTCTGCAAAGTGGCTCGCACGAACTCGACGTAGGGATCGGTCAGACAGGGACGCAAAGTCGCCTCCCGCCGGGATGAGCTGTTCTGCAAAGCACGGCGCACCGCATCGGGGTGCACACCGAGTTCTCGAGCGATAGTGCCGACTTTCCAATGTTCGGCATAGAACCAGTGACGAATCTGAGTCTGAGTCTCCAGATTCAGCATCCTATTCCTCCACTTCAGCGATACGGATTGACGAATCGTCCTCGCCAGCCGCAAACGATGCAGCGAAGCCAACCGGAGAACCATGGCGAAGGGCTCCCGGGGCGGTTGGGTCTACGAAGAGCAAGCGCCACGGGCATCGTGTAGCAGAGAGCGGAACGAAGGGAAGATTCATCCGTCACCCTTTTTTGCGCCCGCAGACGGCGCCGCCGATACGCCCGCTGACGGTCTCGATGATCGAGTCGTCCCTCGGGGCTTTGCTGGTGACGTCGGTTGGCCACGCGCCGCTGTTGGCAATAGGCTTGGTAGCGACAGGATGCACTGCAGTAACGGTGACCTCGGTCACAGCGGCGACAGATCCAGAACAGCGTGCGGCAGGTAAGGCAAATCCGCTGACGTAAAATGACTTCGCAACCGGCCGCCGCCATCTCGCCTCGCAGGCGGGACTGGACAACGGCGACCGATCATGGCAGGGTAAAAGCGGTTAACTTGAGTTTACCCTGATGAGGGGTTGACCATTTCAGGACCTCGGTCGTTGCAAGCGGCCGAGGTCCACACTTCCCGCCTTGGACGGCTACCTTACACCTGATGATGAATGGGGAACTGTGCCTGCGGCACAGTGATGACGGATCTTTTTCTTACTTTTCCGACCGACGTTCAAAAAAAGACGGATTCAGATGATCGATGACAGCAGCGTACAGGAACAGTGCCTTTTCGCATGTTATGGCGAGGGGAGCAACGGCAAATCAACCCTTCTAGAAGTGATGCTATATCTGCTCGGGGATTATGGAATTGATCTGCCGTTCAGTGCGCTCGAAGCGAAGCAATATGGGAATACCCTCGGCGAAGGTGTCAATTTACCGTCCGCCCGCTTCGCAAAGGTCGTGGAAATACGTGAAGGACGCCACCTCGATGAAGCGCGGATCAAGTCGTGGACCGGCGGCGACACCATGACTGTGCGGCCACTTTATTGCAACGCACTTTCGTTTCAGCCCACGCACAAGCTGTGGCTCGCGTTCAATCACAAACCTGTGATTACCGATGACTCTCCTGCGATGTGGCGGCGAATACGGATGATTCCCTTTATCCAGAGGTTTAAGGGAGCACAAAAGGACGCCCGACTGCTAGAGAAGCTGAAAGCCGAGGCACCAGGAATCTTAAATTGGGCGATCAAGGGTTGTCTTCAATGGCAGAGAGAGGGGTTAGAAACCCCGAAGGTGGTCGAGGATGCGACTCGGGAATATCAGAGCGAAAGTGATGTGCTCGTCCCGTTTCTCCAAGACCGCTGCGTCATTGACGGCACTGCGTCAGTGGCATCGGCGGAGCTGTGGAGTTCCTACCTCGATTGGGTCGCTGAAAACAAGGAATCGCCGCTGACCCGGAAAGTATTTGCCGATCATCTCAAACGCCGGAAGTTCACTTCTGAGGAGGTCGGGCGTCACAAAGTTCGGACTTGGTTTGGTCTAAAACTGCTCCCCGACGTTGCGGGTGCGCGGGTGGATGCGGGCGCGGAATAAGAGAAGTTCTCTATAGATTTCTCTATGAAGAAGTTTATGTAAATACACACCCGCACGCACCCGCAGAAGACCCATCGCAGAAAACAAAGCACTTAGAAGTACTTTGCGGGTACGTCTCTGCCTTGGCGAGGGGGCGGGCCAGTGGCTAAAGGAGGAACCGAAAGAGCATCAGCAGCGTGTCACCTACTGTAAATATCAAGAAAGTAAAAGTACGCCTCTAAAGGAGGAAGTTCACATGATGAAGATATCAAACATCCGAATTCAGCAAAAGGGTTGGCAGCTTTTCAACCTGAACGTCGGTGGTTTCTGTATTCGCAACTGCCGATGGCACCCAGTCACAAGAGCGGTGTGGTTTCCTGTCCGGTATCCCCGCAATAGCCGAACACCGCAAGATGTCGTTTTCGCTCACGGCTCTCTGGTAAAGCGTCTACAAAAACTTCTCGAATCCGGTCTTACTCAAACGCCACGCGACAGGAGGCCATGCGTATTGAAGATCGGAAAATGTGGCATCAGTCGTGAAATGAATGCCGATAACACACGCCAGACGACTTGGGTGATCTTCAACTTCACGGTCCGAGGGTTCACCATTTTGAGGAGTCGGTGGCATCCAGAATCCGGAAGTATCCAACTGCCGGTCACTTTTAAGTCAACTTGGACCAAACGTGCCGGTTCCCGATACCGAAAAATGCCATGCGTTTGTGCATTTGGATCGCACATCAATCGTCTGAGAACGGCGCTCGAATTGGCTTGCCCAGATTTGGTCATCAGGCGTGCCGCATGAACGAGGAGGTGTATAGAGCAATAAACTGAAGGGATGATTACGCAGTAGAGTTTCGCTTCACCGCATTAGCTTTTCCCACTACCTAGCAGTCTTGGTTTCCAAACCAGCAGGGTCAGAACAGAGAGAGAAGTGTGTTTAATGAAGACGATTTGGCAGCAGAAGTGTGTCCAGAAGTTTCGTGTGCTAGGATTGCCGACGCAACGCCGACGCGAAGTACGGGCAGAAGGGGTCCCGTGCCCAAACGCCGGTATCAAGATGGTACTTTTCGGAAGGAGAACGGCCACTTTTACTCGTTCTTCTATCGTGACAGAATCATGCCGGATGGCAGCACACGCTCGAAGAAAGAACGCTTCGACCACGGCAAGGTTGGAGATGTGTCCGAACTCTCGGCTCGTAGGGAGCACGACACATTACGCCAACAGATTAATCGGGAACGCGGTAGTGTTCCGACAGCGCCCCGTGGGGAGACGTTTTCTGATGCGGCCAAAGCGTATATGAGCAGCATTGCGCCACATCTATCGTGTTCAACCGTTCGGCAACGACAATCACATTTGGGCTGTCACTTGCTTCCTCGGTTTGGCACATCAGCGTTAATGGCGCTGGATGTCCGAACCTTACAGCAATTCGCAACTGAGTTGTTGGCAACGTGCAGCCGCAAAACAATCCTTAACGTATTGGGAACTCTGTTCGCCATTTTGGAGTTTGCTCGCAAGTGTGGGATGCGAACGCATGACGTGAATCTCGCATCGCTGATGATCAGAGCAAAGCGAGGCGAAGGAGAACCGCCTTACATTAAGGCTCAGGATGTACCCAAAATCCTCGCAATGATGCGCGAGCCTCATCGGACTATCTATACGTTGGACTGGAGTTCCGGCTTGCGTGCTGGCGAGATTCTGGGCCTGAGGACAACTGATTTGGATTTTGAACGGGGCGTAATTCAACCGCGTATGCAAGCAGATGATCGCACTCGACAGTTACGTGAATTGAAAACTCCCAAGTCCAAATCACCCATTGCAATGACGCCCGAACTCGCAGGTGTCCTGAAGAACTATCTTCAGAACCATTGGCAAGACAATCCGAACAAGCTGCTCTTCCCCAATCGGAACGGTAGGCCGTGGAAACGGGCTCATGTTGTGAGTTCGGCCTCAAGCCGGTGCTCAAGAAACTCGGACTGCCGACTGAAAGGGTCGGATTTCATGCCTTCAGGCATGGTATTGGAACTGCATTAGCGGACCGCAAGGTTTCGCCGAAGACCGTGCAGCAGATTCTCCGGCATACCGACATTAAAACGACGTTCCGCTATTACGTTCACAGCGATGTGGACGCACAGAGGGATGCACTTGCAACCATCTCAATTGGTACAAATGTGCCAATTAGTACAACCGGAGGAGACTAAGTGCTTTTGTACTAGAGAGTTCTGGTAGGGGCGGTGGGGATCGAACCCACGACCTTCGGCTTAAAAGGCCGCTGCTCTACCACTGAGCTACGCCCCTATCGTGTTACTGCACAGCAACTTGCGAGGTGGGTGCTGAAACGCCCGTTTGGCTGGTGTCACCTGTGGGGTCACTTGGTTTTAGCAGTGACACCACCGTGTGAAGCTTGTTCGGACCCAGGTGCGCGTACCGTTTCGTCATCGTCAAACTCTTGTGTCCCAGCAGGTCCGCAATATCTTCAAACGGAGCGCCTTTCATTCTCAAGCGGCTTGCGAACGTATGCCGCAAGTCGTGCCAGTTAAAGTTTTTCAGTTTCGCTTCCACCGCCGCGTCATCAAACCAGTGACGGCCGTTTTCGAGCGGCTCGCCTGTCTTGCTCGATTTGAACACGCCCCGTTCCCTCACCACCCGCAAAAACCACCTTGAGCGCGGCGATAGCCGCCTCGTTTAGCGGTACGTGCAGCGGCTCCTCATTCTTGATGCGTGGAATGTGAAGCTCTCGGGACGTCCAGTCTACCATGTCCCACGTGAGTCCGTATTGACTCCCCTTGCGTGGCTCAGCCTCTCAGGGAAGGGAAAAACAGAAAATGGGGCGCAGCTGGGAGTGAACGCGAGAATATCCAAACTATCCGTCCGTAAAACCAGATTGTTATTTTCGGTCCACGACGCAATTTCCTTTTTCGTTTGCTCCACACCTTCCTTCCAAACCCTTTCAGCGCCGCCCAAACGGCGTTAATCAGAAGGACTTAGCGCCACTCCTGCGGCTGAACAATTCTGGTAATGACCATCAAGCTCTTGTCTAGCACAAGCTGCTTCGACGATCGATCACCTCCGTAACTTGCCGGCGAGCCAGTAATCGACACTGCACTTTCCCGGACCAGAGCAGATCAGCCAGACAAAGAAGAGCACATACAGGACTTCCGGAAGGTAGAGGAAATCGTCGAGCCAGTTAAGAGGTGAAAGTCCCTTAGGCATGGCGGAAAGCTTGGTGGTTAGGATGGCGACAAGCATATCGACCAATAAAGCCGCGCAAGCCGGGCTCGAAAGAAACCCCACGGTCAGCAAGGATCCGCCAACGAACTCGACACCCGACACGAAATAAGTCATCAGGTGGGGAAACGGGACTTTGGCCTCAACGAGCGTTTCGTACATAGTTTGCGTGCTGCCGGCGACAAACAATTTGTTTGCCCCGGAGATAGCGAAGAACAGCCCGAGCGAAACGCGTACCAACAGGATGGCATATTGTTCCAAATCGCTGCTACCCAGCAGCGCAAACTGGACCAACCGTTTCCAATCCACCTCTTGTCCCTCCATCGGAGGATGTGCTGTAACGATACCCCATATCATACAGTTCGACTTCTCCGGCAAATGCGTTAATCAGGACTTCGCGGGTCTCTGGCGTTAATCTCTGTTCTCAACAATTATGCTGCAAACCGCAAATGGCGGTGTCGTTAGCGAATTCTCGCGCCTCGAGATTATGTGTCCATCCGTTCGACCCATTGAGCGCGCCATGCGGGAGCCACGAATGGATCCGCAAAGTACTGTGTTTCCCGCGCAACCTTGTCGTCCCTGAACTCCATGATGCTCACGGTGTAGGACGGCTTGCCGTCATATGTCAGGATGAATTCGGTGATCCAAAGATCACCGCCGCCAATGATTCGTCGGACAGCAAACCGCTTTTTGCTCGGCTGACTAGCGCGTTGGTTCTGTATGTTGCGTCGACCGCGGGTTCGCTCGCCTGACTGCGGGTATTCCAGCACCGCGTCTTCGTGATAGATGCGGTGCTCCGTTTCAAAATCGTTGGCATCGGACGCCGCCCAATGCTGATCCAGTGCCGCACGGATCTCTTGATCTCGCACTCCAGAATACTGCTCCTTCTTTTGTTGATCGTTCATCTTGAGCCTTCAATTTGACAAGAAGCTAAATGCTTTAGCGGAATCGGAGTGTACGACTCGTTAAGTCGCGCTGTTTCTTCGATCACCCCAGAGTCTTAGTTCTAGAAAGGGGTGCTTGTGAGGCATCAGCTTCTCGCCGTGGGGCGCTTTGACCCTGATTGTGTAAGGGCCGGGCTCCGATGGCTGACCCACGACGACGGCCAGCCGGACCGAAGGACCCCCAGATGCCATAAGCGAATGTCGAGTTCCATTGCCGAATTAACAGAAATGCGTTAGCGACGGCCGCGCGCGTTTCCTGAGCCGCACGCATGGCGGTTTATTTCTCGTGGCGAAGTGTACGGCTTCCACTCTAACACTTTGCTGCGGGTGCACCAGGCCAGCGGGCACGCCGCGAACGAATAGCAACGCTCTCAAGTGACATGTTGCCGCAGCAGGGTGTTTGGCCGAGATAAAAATCAAATGAAATCCGAAATCTCATCTCTTGAGGTGAACCACTGCTGCCAAGAGCGCGAGAATACCAAGCAGAACGAGCAGCGTCGATTCACTCAAAACGCGGTCGCGGAAGGGACTTTTCATTACTGCACCCCGTACCGAGATTAGGGCCTGACGCGAGCATACTCTATCGCCTGTGGAAAGTACCGGGGATAAAAATAACTGAAGACGAACTTAAATGGTTTAGAAACTGAGAGGATTTATGGCCGATGAGGCAACACTATGATTAGGCATCGTCGTCGGCGTGGGCAACGTTCAGTCCGGGATGAACCAAGCGGCCGGAGCCGTCGGTATGAGCCTTCAGCTCGCAGCTTTCAAAACCACATGTATGCCACCACAATGCTTTGACTTTCTACGATATTCGGGGCTTCGAAACAGTAGCGAACTTCTGCCCAGAAATCGATGGCTCTTGCACGAAAAACACCCGTGAGTTCGTCTTAACTCTGTCCGCCGGCCAGCCGTGGTCTTTCTCAGGAGCCTTCCAATCGTGGCAAATCACCAGTTTCCCGCCCCGTGCCCCCGTGCCACGGACTCTCGCGGTTTCAAACCGTCCAGCGGCGGATTTGTCAGGCGTCCCTCGGGCAACCGCGGCATTTTTCTCCGGCTGAATCCCGGAGTTGCCAACGCTGAAAGATGCTCACGTGTGAGCTTGTAAGACCGCGAGATTTGTGATACTTCGATGCCGAGGCATTTTGTGTTGACCTATCGTCGCGGGACGATGGACCGCCATTTTTGAAACGCGTATGCTGAGGCTCTGGCAATCGGCACGAGCGCTATGAGGGAGGCAAGTGAATGAACCTGCAGCACGTTCTGCCGTTTTGGTTTTTCCAGTGGTGCGAAAAAAGCGCGCTGGGTCTAAGCATCCAGGGATCAAAATGGACATTTGCGGTAATCGAAACCATTCATATTATGGCTCTTGCCGTGTTGCTAGGCTCCTTTCTGTTAGTTGATTTGCGGTTGTTTGGGCTCGTAATGCGAGGGCAAACGATAGCTGAAGTTGCAAGTCACTTCGCCCCCACGAGTTGGGTTTCTTTTGCGGTTATGGTCGCGACGGGCATTCCGATGTACCTCTCAGAGGCGGTACGGCTTTCTTCGAGCGCCCCTTTTTTTTACAAGATGGTATTTCTGTCCTTGGCGCTCCTATTTCATCTTACGGTACATCGGCGGGCGACTAGGTCGGGGGTCGAGGAGGGGGGACTCGCTAAAGTTGCAGCCAGCCTTTCGATGGTGTGCTGGTTGGCCATTGCGCTGGCCGGGCGAGCGATTGCCTTTTTGTAACAATCCACAGGACACCGATCCGAACCTTATCGCAACGACGGGTGCCCCACGTTCCATAGCTCCGGCTTCAAACGATGCCTATCCGATTCACGCCACGCAGGCTATTTTGAAATGCCGGCGCTTCCGAATTCACCGAGGTTTCTGCGAAGTCCTTATCCCTAGCCTTCCTGAACGAGGTTCTGTCCCAGCAGGCTTGCGGCTTCGTCCAACCCAAGAAGGCGCGCCAGCGCACGCGGCGACCCTTCCAGTAGTACTTCGTGACTTGGCAGGCGATGCGAAAAGCTGTTGAAATTCGAGTACGTCTGCGATTCACGACATTCGGGTGTATACTCCGCCGGATTGAAGTCCCTTCGAGGGACGCCAGTCGTATGAAACGCTCCATCGTGGTTTTTCGGTTGAGGAAAGGTGAGTTGAGAATTTCATGCTCGGAACGGGAATGTTTTTCGCAAAGCATTTGAATGGTCACATTTCAGGATAAGAAGCGACGCACACGCCTGGAATTGGCAGGCTCAAGCTTGAGACATTGAGTTGCAACTGTGAGAGGAGCATTCCATGGAGACTAAAATGATCAGGGGTGGGGTGATCGCTCTGGCGATCGGCTTCAGCTGCTTCCTATTCATGACCTCTGGCGCACCCCAGCCAACGCAGGGCGTGCCGAACTATAAGGTCGATCCGTCCTGGCCGAAGCCCATGCCGAATAAGTGGATCATGCAAGGAGTTCCTGACTTGGTGGTGGACAACAACGATCATATTTGGGTAATGAATCGGCCCCAGACATCATGCCCGATGAATCGGGCGCGGCGACCGATCCACCTCGCACGGACTGCTGCAAGGCAGCTCCAGCGGTATTGGAATTCGACACAGAGGGAAACCTAATCAAGGGATGGGGAGGACCCGGCCACGTGCCAGACTGGCCAGCTCCCGGAATCGAACGCCCTGGACCAGCAGCTGAGCACGGCATCGTCGTGGACCGCGAGGGTAATGTTTGGATGTCCGGAAACGCTCGAGGCGACAGCATCCAGAAATTTACAGGCGATGGGAAGTTGTTGTGGGACTTCGGCCATCACGGACCGCGTCCCGTGCCAGGAGCAAAATTAGATCCGCTGAAACAAAATAATCAGGAAACCGAAGTCTTTCCGGGCGGCATCTTTTTCTTCGATTTGGACGAGGATGCTCATGAGATATACATCGTGGATACGAAACGCGTTCTCGTTTACAACATGGATACCGGTGCATTCAAGCGCGGTTGGGGCGGCCACGGGATTCCATTGAGTGAAATTGACAACGATCCCACTCCTCCTTACGACTGGAAGTCGGGTTCGCCGCCCGACCAGAAGCAGTTTGCACCGGCGCTCCATTGCGTCCATATCGCAACCGACGGTCTGGTCTACATTTGCGAACGTGGCAGCGATACCGCGTGCAGGTGTTCACCAAGGAGGGAAAGTTTTCGTAACAAGTTACTTCGTCCATCCCTCGACGCCCGCTCGTGGCACAGAATGCGGCGGACCAGGCAGCACGCTATTTGGGATGTGCGTACGATCTATAATCTGACCTTCTCGCATGATGCAGAGCAGAAGTATGTGCTGATTGCGGACGGCACCAACGACAAGATATGGATCCAGGACCGTAAGACCGGGGCCCTTGCGGGCTCTATTGGCGACAATGGGCGCATGGCCGGACAGTTTCACTGGATCGATGGCATTGCGATGGATTCCAAGGGAAACATTTATACCGGAGAGGTGGATACTGGCAAACGGGTTCAGAAATTCATTCTGACAAATGGAGATGCGAAAGGGCGACCACGTCCGCACGAGTAGGCCGCAACAACCGTAGGAAGCTCAAAGGGACTGATCACCAGCCACCGCAATGAAAGTACTGTACCACAGCCGGTTGCAGTTTCCTGAGCAGCCGGAGTGAAAAGCAGCTAAGAGCGGGCAAAATCGCCGCGGCCAAACGGTGCAACGATTTCTGAAGACTCGCTGTCGCGTCGGGCCCTACAACAAAATCCGCTTCGATATCACCGACCAGGGCTAGCCGAAGGAGGTCCGTCACTTTTTTCCCCGAACCTGACCAAGCTCTCGGCCCTGGCTCTGCGCTACGCGCTTGACTGTTTATCAGACCCGGGCTTTATAGCCGCCATGGGAGCTTTCCCACGAATTCCGCCGAGTAGGCCCGAGGAATTTCACCCCGAGCCCCTCACAAATCCGTGCGCGACAGTTGAGAGCTGCCGCACCCACCAAAACCGGGGAGTTCCTCCTGTTGCCAGTTGACCCATTACGGTTCCCCGTGTTCCGATTCTAGCGACTCTCGGTCGTTACTGGCACGAACTTCTGGATCCGCTTGGCTTCCTCGACTTCGCCGGTGTAGATGTTCCCTTTCGAATCAACGCCGATCGCATTGATCCAATGGAACTGGCCGGCGTATTTGCCATTGCTGCCAAACCACCCGAGGGTCTTGCCACTGTTGCGATCCAGGATCCAAACGTGATCGTTCGTCCCGTCCGCCACATACATGAACTTCTGCGCGGGGTCTTTTGAAAAAGCCATTTTATAGGTGGTTCCGCAAGGAGGCATCTTCGTATTCGGTGGAAGACCTCCACAATCCTCTCCGCGAGAGGGAGTGTTGGGCGATACGTAAAACTCCTTTACAAACTTGCCTTCCGTTGTGAAGACCTCGATCCGGTCCTGGCCCCGCTCGCCGACGTACACCAATTTGTCCTTGGAAATCTCCGCAAAGTGCAGGTCGGGCACAAAATTCTTTTCGTCTGGTGGGGGTGCACCAGTCCACTTGTACGGCGGAATCGGTTCATTGGAAATCTCGCTTAAGGGCATGCCATGGCCCCCCCAGCCGCGCTTGAACGCCCCTGTATCCATATCGAAAACCAGGACGCGTTTCCAGTTAACCACGTAAATCTCGCGAGCATCCTCGTCAAGGTTGAAGCGCCCCTTAGAAGCGAGGAATATCAGTCTGCTGATTGTTCTCTTTCAATGGTGGCAAATCTTTCGGTGGACGATGGCCAAAATCCCAAAGGAGCTTTCCATCTCGCGAGAACTTGAGGATGCTGTCTTGCGGCGCGGTTCCAGCCACCCATATATTGCCGTCGCGGTCCGCGATGACGGTTTGCAACGCGGTTGGCCACTGAGGAATATAGCCAGGACCGCCCCACGCGTTGATCACATTGCCTTCCGGGTCTAACTCGATGACCTCAGGCCCCCGGACGCAACAGTCGATACGGGGAGGGTTATCTCCGCCGCCAATTTCATCGCCATCGGCTGCTGCGCCACGATTCAGGAACCAGATGTGGTCGTTCTTTCCTTCTACATATAGCCCGGTTACTTGTTGCATACTCCACCGGTGGGGCAGGGGCTTCGGCCAGAACGGATCCACCCGCACGACAGGTACACCTTGCGCGACCATCGCTTGATTCTGCTGGGCCTGCGAGCGCCCTCCTAAAATCGCAATGAGCGCCACGGCGCACCAGATGGCCAGGCCTACGGTAGATGCCACGGTTCGATCCCTTTCCGTCTTCACAGGACTCCTCCTTTTCACGCAGGAACCACTCGCATTTTCAAACGGACGCCCATGCCACGCTGGCAAGGCGTCGCCCTGTTTGTTACTTGGCGTTCGTACTCGCCGAGCGGTGCGGGGCTATCCTACAACACAGTTGACAAATATGTACGCCCAGTTCTGCAGCGCATTGTAGGACTGGCTTATTGGCGGAATTGCTGGGAGTAGGGCCCGCGGTCAAGCTTTCGTGCCGTGTACAGACAACGTCACTGTTTGCCGCTAACCGTTTGAGCATTTTTCTCTCTCATCTCTCATCTGTAACACGAACGTTTTCCCGGATCGCTCACGTGGTGTTTGGACGTTTCAGGATGGCCATGCTTTTTATTTTCCGGATTGAAATGTGCTCCCGCGCTGCTAGTGTTCGGCACACTGCAGTCACCTGTTTCATGTATGTGAAAGCCATGCTTGCCGGGCCTCAACCCACTTACATCCACAACCATGCGAACGTTGGGTGGTGTTTCATTGAGCTGCGCAGTGCCTTTCACCTTCCGTTTGGCTACAGCGCTATGAGACATACCCTGGCCTGGCGGGAGTGGACCTAGAAAACACCTACGAAGAAGTCATTGCGACCACCCCAATGTTCTTCTGCATACGTTTCTGCCCCTAACCACGACAGATTTCAGCCGAGCCAGAGCCCTGGACTTGGGGGAACCGCAAGAGTTGCGGCCATTTTTTACGGACCCTACTTCTCTTCTGCCTCGCCGACCGCTCCCCAACATTCAGCGAGAACCGTATTGTCAGACCCTTGACGACGAGCATCCGATACCACTTTTTGATTTTCCAAGCTGAACCCTGGACGAGATAGGAAAATCTACTCGACGAATACGGAAATCGGCGTATAGTTTTCACGGCTTGACAAGCCACGAAGGAGATTCGAATAGGGGGTTGCCTTGGCGTTGCCTGTCTTCTTACGTACGATTGAAGGGACTTCTTTGAGCACATGGATGCGCGAATCGGAATCACCCTTTGGGTTCTACTTCATTCTTCTCATTCATACCGTAGGTCTAGCGTTGTTGGTGGGCGCAAATGCGATTATCGACCTGCGTCTTCTCGGTGTTTCGCGGCAAATACCGCTTTCGCCACTCAAGCGATTTTTCGGCATTATGTGGCTGGGCTTCTGGATTAACGTCACGTCCGGCGCGTTCCTGTTGTTTGCTTATCCGACAAAATCCCTCACCAACCCGGACTTCTATCTTAAATTGACGTGCATAGGTTTCGCTGTATGGATCATGCATAGAATGAAACGCACGGTATTTGAGGATCCCAGCCTGGACGATGCAGGTATGGTGCGGAAAGGCGCTGGGCTGGCAAAGTGGTCGCTCGCGCTGTGGGTTGGAGCCATTACGGCAGGCCGTCTGCTGGCTTATACATACAAGTATGTAACCTACCCGTAGTTCACATTTCTAAAGGAAAACGCTAATGAACCTGGCTCATCTGCATCTTTTATTGAATCATTTTCCATTCATTGGCACGGTGGTGGGCCTTGGTTTATTCCTCATTTCAATGGCTGGAAAACACGAGGACTTGAGACGAGCGAGCCTCATCATTTTCGCCATCATAGCTCTCGTGGCCCTTCCGACTTTTTTTAGTGGAGTGGGGGCCCAGGGAACACTCAAAGGCGCGGCCGATGTGTCTGACGCGTTAATTGAGAGGCACGAAGGCGCGGCAATACTGGCCCTCTTGTTTATGGAACTTACAGGCACCCTGGCCCTGGTGGAACTTTGGCGGCGCCGGATATGCAGCTTCTGCACGGTGGAGCTGGAGCTTGTCCGCAGTGTTGATTTTGGCCGTTATCACGACCGTGCTCATGGCACGAGTCGGTACTACAGGAGACGCTGTTCGACATCCCGAGACTCGGGACAAATCCGCAGCTGAAGAGTCACTGTTCTCGAAGATTATTTATGTTTTCGAGCCGTCGCCTACTAAGCTCACCCAACTTATGCTCAACAATAAGTTTTGGTGGGCATTCATGATGGATATGCACTTCATAGGACTGGCCTTGCTTGTGGGGGCCATTGGAGTTCTGGACTTGCGCATGCTAGGCTTTGCAAAAAGCCTGCCTATAGGCCCCTTACACCGGTTAGTACCTTGGGCGCTGCTTGGATTCGGCATTAATCTCGTTACGGGCGTTCTAGCCTTTATTGGTATGCCTACTTTTTACACCTATGACATTGCGTTTTGGCTGAAAATACTGGCGATAGTGCTGCTTGGACTTAATGCAGCGGCGTTTTATCTGACGCACACCTTCGAACGGGTGGTGGGCCTAGGCGCCGGCGAAGATGCGCCACCACTGGCTAAATTCATCGCGGGGAGTTCGCTATTTCTTTGTTTTGCAATCATCACTTTTGGCAGATATATACAATGGTTCAGCGATAACGTCGATAGCCTCAGCCCGCACTGAAAATCATGCGCTGAACGCGCAGAGCAGGAAATTACGGGCTCTGCGAAGGATCGACCAACGCCCGTATCTTTAGTTAGGCACCCGCCTTCTTAACAGCTTCAGGGACCGGAAAGACCAAATAGGGATTGTTGGCGTCCCACATTTTGATTTGAATGTCCAGAACTGAACGTCCCGCCTTTTTCTCGACAATGTGCCCTGGGGACTTAACATCAGTCAAAATTTCTCCATGATCGGCATAGTCGGAATAATCCACTTCAGTGACGAGATCGCCCATCGCCGGATTGTCGGTTTGGGTTTCGACTTTGGTTATGAAGTTCTTAGCGTCAAGAGTAGCCTTCGCGGTAACGCCGGCAAGCTTCCCGGTTAATGGAAAAGTGACTATCGTAAGTCCATTCCCATTCGATACCCTCGTCTTATCGCCAGCGGCTATGGCGGCCTTAACAATACCGTAGGGAAGGATCCAAATCTGAAGCAGCCGTTCGTCAACCGCAGCCATCGCCGGAGTCGCTGTGCCCTTTCCAGGGACCAAACCGGCGCCTAGTTCGGATTCATTCCAAGCGTACTTCTCGCGCACCACTTGAATAGAATGCTGCGCGGGCGATTCGCGAGTTATCTCGACACGCATTGACGGAGGGTTGTAGGAGAGTGAAGCATGGTAATCGACTTTGGATGGCGTCGCTTGGCCGGGGCCTGTGGAGGTGCCGCTGCCCCAGAACTCCATGGTCGTGATTACGTCCACGGCAGGGAGCACTACTTTACCGGCGCCGATGTCCGACCAGCGAACCATGCCCATGGCATCTGCCGCGGCACGCAGGGTTTTGGCAACATCGGTCGTGTCGCCAGCAGTGCCCTTCGCCTTTTCATACTGTGCGGCTGCAGGGTGCGCGATAACTAGCGCCATCGCCGCGATCGTCATCTTCTTGATAACCCTCATCTTCATGAACATGCTTGCTCCTTATTCGAGTTCAACTCTTGCGACCGAACCTATACCGGGTTCCTGTCTTAGTGATGTTCTTTCGTGACGGC
The DNA here is from genome assembly GCA_963718485.1 of uncultured Acidobacteriota bacterium. GTDB lineage: Bacteria > Acidobacteriota > Terriglobia > Acidiferrales > UBA7541 > Palsa-295. The sequence continues at coordinate 105,414 of CAVQZU010000133.1, read as the reverse complement.
GTGAACCAAATCTCTCTCGCTGCAGGGCAGTGATTCTGGAAGCATGGCCTTGGGATTGGGATTCAGGAGCGCGACGCGCGGAGTTGTTGTCCATGGCTCCAGAAGCACGTCGGGATCCTCAACCGTTGCTGTCCATTTGAGAGTGTCCCCTTCGCGGGTAAAGCGTTCAATCACGTGCATGTTTTCGCTGTGAAAATAGCCGCCTAGCTGATCAAACCAAGTTGAGCTATTGAAACCGTAGGTGTCGACGACCAGTGTGTCGCCCTCCCATCGGGCAATGGGCTCTCCGTTGTAGGTGCCATCCAAATCACTCAATGGCGTGTGCTTGCGGCCATCCAGAGGGATCATGCGATAGCTGGTTTGAGTGGCAATCAATCCACCTTGACCCGGATAGATGAACATTAAGTATGTCGGAGTCTGCCCGATGTAAGATGGAATCCCCACGCGCGGAACGCCGGCCGGCATGCAATTATTGGATGGATCATCCTCATTGGCATTCGCGTCGAAATTCTTCACCGTTTCCCAATATTGTGGCTTGTACAGCGGTCTGTTCGCCCCCATTCTCCGCAAAAGGGTGGCGGCCCGCTCGCCCTCCTGCCCAGCTGCCGGCCCAGAATCCCAACTGTTCTCCGCGTTTCGGGGAAAAGTGGCAATTTGAGCGCCGCTGAAAATGTCGTGCGTGGAACCCTCTTTGACCTCAATTCCCACGTTAGCCATTTGATTGGGGACACCGAGCAGGTTGTCCCCCAGGCCATTCCAGACCCCGCTCAAATCGGGGTGTCCATCCGGTGTGCGCGGCGTCGGGCCCGAAGGCTCCGGCGACGCATTGGTTGAATACGTGGCCCGCGAAGGCCGTTGGCCCATGGCTGCGGCTGGCAGCAGACACAACACTGCAGTTCCCACAATTCTTCTATGCCTGAAGCAATTCATCGCGCCGCCCTCCTTTTCGCGCCGTTTTGCCGACCGATGGAGCAGAGGCCTAATGATGTTCTTTCGTGACGGCGTGAACCAAATCTCTCTCGCTGCAGGGCAGTGATTCTGGAAGCATGGCCTTGGGATTGGGATTCAGGAGCGCGACGCGCGGAGTTGTTGTCCATGGCTCCAGAAGTACGTCGGGATCCTCAACCGTTGCTGTCCATTTGAGAGTGTTTCCTTCGCGGGTGAAGCGTTCAATCACATGCATGTTTTCGCTGTGAAAATAGCCGCCTAGCTGATCAAACCAAGTTGAGCTATTGAAACCGTAGGTGTCGACGACCAGTGTGTCGCCCTCCCATCGGGCAATGGGCTCTCCGTTGTAGGTGCCATCCAAATCACTCAATGGCGTGTGCTTGCGGCCATCCAGAGGGATCATGCGATAGCTGGTTTGAGTGGCAATCAATCCGCCTTGACCCGGATAGATGAACATTAAGTATGTCGGAGTCTGCCCGATGTAAGATGGAATCCCCACGCGCGGAACGCCGGCCGGCATGCAATTATTGGATGGATCATCCTCATTGGCATTCGCGTCGAAATTCTTCACCGTTTCCCAATATTGTGGCTTGTACAGCGGTCTGTTCGCCCCCATTCTCCGCAAAAGGGTGGCTCCCCGCTCTCCCTGTGCGTTATTAAGCGGGCGGGTGGAATTCCGTGGAAAAGTGGCGATTTGCGTCCCACTGAAGATATCCCTAGTCGAGTCGCTTTTCACCTCGATTCCGACGTTGGCCATTTGATTGGGGACACCGAGAAGATTGTCCCCCAGGCCATTCCAGACCCCGCTCAAATCGGGGTGTCCATCCGGTGTGCGCGGCGTCGGGCCCGAAGGCTCCGGTGGTGCATTGGTTGTAATCGCTGCTCGCTGGGCAATGGCACCTGCTGGCAGCAAGCACAACACCGCGGCGAGAGCGACAAACTTATGGTATCTGCAGCGCATCGTGCCGAACCTCCGTTTTCCAACTAGTTACCGTTGGGATCCACACCAAACTTGAATACGCGTCCATCGGAAGTCCTCAGCTCGCGAAGAAAGCCGTTGCTGGAGCCATCCTTTGCCGCAAGAGCGAGGGCGGTTACCTCATCGCCAGGCTTGAGACCGCCACGGTCAGCCCTGCTCATACCTGCTCGACGGAGGGCTCCTGGTCCTCCTAATTCGAAGCCCCAGCGCTGCGTCTTGCCGGCGGCATCTTTTGACTCCACGGTCAGGTACGAATGGGGATTGATCCATTCCACCTTAACAACGGTGCCGACAACGGTAATTGTCTTATTAATATCAAATTCGGCTTGAACAGAGTGATGGGCCAACGCTTTCCCAGCGAAAACCAAACAACTAAACGATATGATACTGATCAAGAATGCATACCTCATCTTGGACCGCCTCATAGCTGTCGCCTCCCTAGCGTGTTTGGACGCCTGCATGGCAATACTTGTTACAAGGAAAATGGTCGCTCGTCCTATTCACGACTAATCCTCCCGATGTGGGCGTCGCCAGGGAATGCGTCGCGAAATGATCTAGACTCGGCGTGCATGGAAGGCCGCAACACTATTTCTCGAATTTACTAAAATCCAGATAATCGCCCGAACATGAGATTTCTCCCAGTTCCCAGGTAGGTCTCAACTGGTAATAGAAGGTCGTTGTCCAGGGTTTCGCGAGCGCCTTCGGATCGATCATAGTAATGCCAAGCTCGAGGTTATCTTTGTCCACCCGGTGGAATCGCTCGGTGACATGCAACTGATTGCTATGCGCATGGCCGAGCCGGTCTAGCCAGGTCTTTTCATTGAAACCGACCGTATCGACAACGAGCGTTGTGTCATCCTCCCAATGGCCCACGGAGGTACCCATCCAGAGCAAATCGGGATCAGTCGGGAGTGCACGGCCATCGGTATATATCCGACGGATTACGTGATCGTACTCATAAAGCAAGAGAACTGATTTGGGTGTCTGTACGAACTCGAAGGGATAGGGATGGAAATAAACGCGAGGTACGCCGGGCGGATAACACTTTGTCAGGACCGGATCGTTCGTTTGGTCCAGTGTGTAGGCGCCTCCGTTGGAATCCTTGGCTTCCTTGAACTTCTCTTCTCCCCATGGTGTAAGAGCCGGCGGCGCTGTCTTCGGATCAGTGAACGTATAGTTCGTGTAACCGCGGTTTGAGCCTGGGGGATTGTGCATCATCCAAACGCCCGTTAAATCGTGGGAGGGCGCCGGCTCCGACGGTTTCGCACTCTTGGCGGCGGGTTTGACGGACGGAGCCGGAATTTGAGCACATAGCGCGCCGACGAAAGCTATCGTCGTGAATAGCATTACCGTAAACTTGATCAAGAATCTAGCCATTTAGTAGTCCCTCGTATCGGTCAATGTGCATCCACGCCGAGTGCATCCACGCCGAGTGCGTCCACGCCGACGAGCGGGGTCAATCCTGATTCTCGGACAATGGAAGAGAGCTACCGTCGGGACCAATAAGGCTTCGAATCCAAAGCGAGCGCGAACCGTTTTTCGAACGATAGCCGCTCACGGTGACCGCATCGCCGGGCTTGAGCGTGTTCTTCGTCCAACCGGCGCGCGACAGCTTGTTCGGAGCTGTGAGCTCACCCTGCCATTTCTCGATTTCGCCTTTGTCGGTTTTCACATCGAAAAAAAGCGTGCAGTGTGGATTAGTAAAATCGAACTCTGTCATCATGGCCTTTACCGTCACGGTTTGACTCGTATCGTATGCAGCCGTGCCGTGATGAGCCAGAATCGGCTTCGAAACCACCAGAACAACAACAAGAACGATCACTGATAACTTAGTCCCCATGTGGCGCCTCCGCGTGCGCGCATTCTCCCATCGCATTTCCTGGCTGTCAATGCCCCGTATCGAGCCGTCTAGAATGTAACCGAAGGTTGAAACGTCGCGCCATTTAGAATGTAACCCAACCAAAAAGAGCATTTGAGGAGGAACGGTTGGGGATTAAGGGACGGTTGGAGTATCTGCGAGCGATCTATGAACGTTATCGGACAGCAGGACGAAAGAGCAAGAAAGTGATTTTGAGCGAGTTTTGCGCGAACACCGGGTACAACCGGAAGTATGCGATCCGTTTGCTGAACGGGCCGCGACCGGAGAAGCGACGGAGACCTCCCCGGCGACGCGGGTTGAGCTATGGCCAGGAAACCCTAGCCGTACTGACGGCGGTATGGGAGGCAGCTGGCTATCCCTGGTCGGTGCGGTTGAAGGCGCTGTTGCCTTTGTGGATGCCGCGGATCCGTAAACGCTTTCGTCTGCGGCCGGAAGTCGAGAAGCAACTGTTGAAAATCAGCGCGCGACAAATCGACCGACGGCTGAAAGCGGCCAAGACGCAGCAGCGGCGGCGAATCTACGGACGCACCAAGCCAGGCTATCTGCTCAAGCATCACATCCCGGTGAAGACCGATCGCTGGGACGTGCAAAGCCCCGGCTTCACGGAAGTCGATTTAGTCTCGCATTCTGGCAATTCGGCTAGCGGAGAGTTTGGGCACACGCTGAATGTGACCGACATTCATACCACCTGGACCGAATCCAGAGCGGTGCTGGGACGGGGCGAAGAGGCCGTACAGCGGGCTCTAAACGACATTGCCGGGAGGTTGCCTTTCCGGCTGTTGGGAGTGGACTCGGACAACGGATCGGAGTTCATCAACTGGCACCTGAAGCGCTGGTGCGAACAGAAGGAGATTCAACTCACTCGCGGGCGGCCCTACAAGAAGGACGACAACGCGCACATCGAGCAGAAGAACTGGACGCAGTGCGCAAGTTGCTGGGTTGGGAACGCTACGACAGGCCCGAGGCGGTCGAGGCGATCAACGATCTCTACAGCCAGGAACTGCGGTTGTGGCTGAACCTGTTTCTTCCTTCGGTGAAGTTGCTCAAGAAAGTGCGCGTGGGTTCGAAAGTGCGGCGGGTGTATGACGGACCGCGAACGCCGTTCGAGCGGGTGCGGGCTTGCCCACAAGCGGATCGGGCGGAAGTGGCTCGGCTCGACCAGCTGAGGAAGCGTCTGGACCCATTTCAGTTGGCCAGGACCATCGAGAGCAAGCTGGAACGGATCTATCGACTGGCGAATCGCCGCCTGAGTCCGAAAGAGGTGCGGGAAACAAGCACGCGGCGGGGAGATGACTGTGCAATCGACATAGGTAAACGGTTGCCCGTTTTCCCTGTCACACCACCGTACATGCGGGTCCGCATACGGCGGTTCGGCGGGTTGAGCTATCGAGTTCTGAACAGTTGAGGAATCCCGAGCGAGGTGAAGTAGGCATTGGGCAGGGCGAACGCCAGTCCCGGCGATGCAGCGAGGTGCCACGGGCCGCGAGGACTCTTAACCGTGCGAACGGCAAGATCCTTCCTCACGCCCCGTCGGGTCAGCTCTGTGTACCGCACCGGACCGCGTTTCCACTGCTTCCATAAGAACGACCGCAGTCGCCGCCTGATCCACTGGTCCAGTTCCTTCAACACCGACGGGGTTTGGCACGCACCAAAATAGCCGTGCCATCCCCGGAGATAGCGTCCCAGTTGGCGAGCCATCTCCTCGATGCTGATCCCGCGAGTCCGTTTCGTCAGCTCTCGTACTCGCTTTTTGAAACGGATCAGCGCCTTTGGTGCAATCCGCCGTCTCGGCTCTGGCCCGCTCGTAAAGCTGAATCCCAAGAACTTCCGCTCCCAATGTCGCGCCACCGCACTCTTCTGTTGGTTCACTTTGAGTTTGAGCTTGGAAGTGATGAATGCGGTGAGACGCGCCATCACCCGCTCTCCTGCTCGCCGACTTCGGACATAGATGTTGCAGTCATCCGCGTATCGGGCGTATCGGAGTTTGCGTCGCTCCAACTCTTGATCCAACTCGTCGAGCACGATGTTCGATAACAAAGGAGATAGAGGACCACCTTGCGGTGTTCCTTCATCTACGGAACTCACCAACCCGTTCTCCATCACCCCGGCTTGCAGAAATGTCCGGATCAGTTTCAGCATTCGTTTATCGCTAATCCGTTCCGCAAGTTTTGCCATCAGTCGGTCGTGATTTACTCGATCGAAAAACTTTTCTAAATCGAGGTCGATCACCCAGCGGTAGCCCGCAGCGATGTACTGTTGCGCCGCTGCCACTCCCTGATGAGCCGAGCGCCCGGGACGAAACCCGTAGCTGTGCTTGGAAAACGTCCGATCCCACGTGCGTTGCAGAACCTGCATCACCGCTTGTTGGATGAATCGGTCCAGTACAGTTGGGACGCCAAGCTTCCGCACCCCACCCTCTGGTTTGGGAATTTCCACCCGTTTCACCGGTTGCGGCTTGTAGTTTCCGTTCAGCAAATGTGCCCGGATTGTTGGCCAATGTTGTCTCAGGTATCCCGGCAGTTGGTGCACGGTCATCCCGTCTACCCCAGGACTTCCCTTGTTGGCTTTGACTCGTCGTAATGCCTGCTTGCAGTTTTCCCGCTCGCAGACTTCTTCCATCAACCGTTCGGTAATAGCCGAGCTTTCAGTCGTGCGCTTCGCCGTGAACGATTCGGTCCCTTCCCCAGCAGCCCTCAGAGCTTCACTCCTACTCTCTGCCGGAAAGGCCAACACTAGTTGGTTCTTCTGCCGCGTGTCGTTCATGAGTCGCGTCGCCTACTCACCGCTCCCATTACCCTCCTTGCGGAGGACCGTTCAGGCCTTCCCCACTTTCGTGGGTACTTCGCCCTCTGCTGACTTCTCTCGCCCGGTCAGGATGGATCGCTCCATCCTTAGTCGTGATTTCTCGACAAGCGAAAGATCTCCCGAGGTAAGTTCGACAGCTTTCGGTGCACAACCGCCGAATTTACATGCAACGCACTTTGATGGATTGGACTTTGCCGTCCTTTGCCAGCTCGTCCAGCGCCGCATGCCTCCGATCCGGTTCTTGTCCATCGGCTCGCACCTTTGCTCCGCGCTTCTTTCAGACCTCGCCTCGCGGCGACGCCCTTGCGCTTTGCTAACCCTTCACCTCCATCAGGTCGGGTAGAGGACTTTCACCTCCCAGCTATCGGACATGCTCGGCACACAAAGACGCTCGCTCCGCGAGCTTGGAAATCACAAATCGATTTCCACTTTCGCACAGCCACGGCGACGACGAATCTACGGTTACATTTCAAATGTCTCGACGATCATCGCTAGGGTTACATTCTTAGATGGCTTGACAGGTGCCCCGTATTCGTTCCGATTCGTTCCGTTGACTTTTGCCAAATGGCTATTAGCCTTGCGATTTCTAACGAGAACATGGTTGTGGCTGTCGCCGCCAAGAGTTGCGCCGGCCAACATTGTGAAGCGTTGACCCCGTCTTGATCTTAGGGAAGGATAAGCGCGCTGCAATGGCGATCTATCCGACGCCAATCGGGGGTTTGCAGGTTGGAACTAGCTTTAGACAGGGAGGCTGGGTGACGAAAAGATTGTCGGTGTTCCTGCTATGTATGTTCTAGAGGGATGGCGATCGAGTGCAACTCGATAAGGGCGCAAACGAAAGGCCCTCAGGACATCGTTAAGGTGAATCTCGCCCTAGAAGAAATTCTAGCCGCTGACACAGGGCTGGAGTTGCTGCAAGGCGAGGGATCCTTAGAAGGTGGGGAGGGGCCGGTCTGGGTCCAGCGAAAGGGAGCTGCATACCTGTTATTTAGCGACCCGAGCGGGAACCAGATTTTTAAGTGGACACCTTCCTGTTCGAGATACCCGTGCCCGGCGGAGGGAAAGCTTTCTGTGTTCCTGGAACATTCCGGGTACAAGGACGCTACCCGGGTCGGAAGCAAAGACGCGAACGGCACGCGACTATACGGTTCGAATGGACTGACATTTGGCCGAAAAGGCAGATGGTAATGGATGCTGACGGGTGATCGCGCCGTCGAGCGAATGGAGAAGAATGGGACGCACACGATTTTGGGAAACGCCTCACCTGCCCCAACGACATCCTAGTGACATCGGACGGGGCTATCGACTTCACCGATGGCGCCGCAGGATGCCTGCCGAAACGGGAAGATGACCCCGCCAACGAATTGCTTTATCACGGTGTGTACCTTCTGAAAAATGGCAATCTGCAACTCCTGGACAAGGATCCGGGAGGCTTTCCGCCCAATGGTCTGGCTTTTTCACCGGAGGAGGAGGCGGTTCGCGAAAATGAGCTTCCCGCAATTCAATACGTTATGAAATTGACATAGACCGAAGACGGTAATAGGCTCTGCCGGTCAAGTGTACTGCTCAGCTATGGAGGCAAACATGGCCAGCCAAATTTTGGGGCATCGCGACCGGGTCGGAACGATGTGCGAAGAGAATGGATCTTCGGTTTGTACTTCCGGCAGCTCCCGGCGAGCTTTTCTGAAATCCGCTGTTGCACTGGGAGCCGGTGCGATGCTTCCGCTAACGGGGTTGAGCGCGCAAAGCACTTCTCCAGCGGGCCCCAAGAACGGTCGCATTGATGTGCATGGTCACCTGACACCGCCGATCTTGCTTCAGACCGTCGGAGCGGAAGCGCTCGGAGGTTTTGCGAAATGGACGCCGGAAAAAGCACTCCAGGCAATGGAAGAGGGCGGTGTGACCACCGCAATGGTTTCGGTGCCGCCTCATTACGATCCTGCAACAGTGGACCGTATTGCCCGCGGATCCAATGAATATGCGGCGCGGCTTTCAGCGGATCATCCGGGACGATTCGGCGTTTTCGCGTTTTTGCCGATGCCCCATATCGATGCCACTCTGCGCGAGATGGAATATGCCTTTGATACGCTCAGAGCGGACGGTGTGGGCTTGTACACAAACTACGGTGACAAATGGTTAGGCGATACCTTCTTCAATCCGGTTTTCGAGGAACTCAATCGACGCAAGGCGGTTGTGTTCACGCACCCGATCACGGCCAACTGCTGCAAAGATCTAATTCCTGACATTAACGACGGCGCAATCGAATGGCAGACCGACACCACGCGAGCGATCGCCCAGATGATCTTCAATGGTTTCCAAGAGCGGTATCCAAATGTCAGGGTTATTTTTTCACATGGCGGTGGCACGATGCCGTTCCTGATCGAACGTTTTAACGGGATGGCGAAGTCTCCTAAATTCGCGGCGAAGTTCCCTCAAGGCTTCGGTGCGGCGGCCGCAAAATTTTATTACGACACAGCACAGGTTTCGAATCCGCCGGCCATGTCTGCGCTCACAAAGGTTGTGCCTATATCGCAAATCGTGTTTGGAACCGATTATCCCGCCAGGGGCATTGCAGATCACGTGAAGGGACTGAAAGAATGCGGGGTGCTGAGCTCCCAGGATCTTCAGAAGATCGATCGCGAGAACGCGCTCGTTCTGTTTCCGCGGTTGAATACGCAGGCGTAACGCTCGCAGCTCGTATCGGGTTTACTGGATTTTCGGCCTTACGCAGCCGAGGCTAGCGGTTGGCCGAATCGCTGCACCAGGACCTAGACCTTGCTATCACTTACGACCCGCCTGCCACCTGGCTGCTCGTTCGCTATCTGATGACGCTCCGCTATCGAGGAGGGGCAGTTTGCCCGGACTTGACTTGCTTCTGGTTCAATTCCTTATATTCATTCACTTCTTCGTTGTGCGTGCAATAGTATTCGAGCAATGGTTCGTGCCCGAGTGACCAGTGGCGGACCGAAGACGTCCATGCTTTGGTAAGGACTTTGGGATCCTCAATCGTGACTTGGTAATTGAGATGATTCAAATCCGGACGGGTGAAGCGTTCAATCACGTGTTCCTGGTCGCTATGAAACCAGCCCGTGAAATTGTTCCAGGTCCTCTCATCAATTCCGACGACGTCGATGACCAGGGTGTCGCCTTCCCAGTGCCCAATTCCCTCTCCATTAAACGTAGGGTCTACATCTTTGGTATGCGCTCGTCCATCCAAGGGCACCACGCGCCAGTTGTTGTTCAACTCATTGAGTTGCGCGAATTGGCCAGGCGTTTGAATCAACTGAATGGGATAAGGATTGATCAGAAGCATCCCTGGAATTCCGCGCGGGAGACAGTTTACCGACGCACGCCCTAGCTCAACTTGCACATCAGACATTTTGACCTTAGCGGCCGCCCAAGGCTGGTACGGTGGAGGTTCTTCCTGTTTGGGGTCAAACTCGCGCAGGGCGGGAGGAAGTCCCCCTTCCACTGCTTTTCCGACGAGACCGTGAAACCAAACCCCCGACAGGTCGGGGTGCCCGTCGGCGGTCCGTGGCGTTGGCATATCTGTCGGCAAGTTCTTCAGCGGGCCACCTTCGGCTCCGCCGGTTTGTCCTGCCCGGAGAAACACAGGAGTCGAGAACAGGCAGGCGGCTGTCACCAGGGCCACCGCACTCAACTGGACGGGCCCAAGACGAAGCTTCATCTCTCTCCTCCTTGTTCTCCATGCCATCCAGAAAGTCCCACACTCGTCAGAGTCGCTTCAGAGCGCTACACACTGGCAGCGGCCCGCGCAAGGCACCAAGCGGCGCGATTCGTGTAGAGCTTTCAATTGTTCGTGTGTGCTCGGTAGGAATCCTGCGGGGCTGCTTGCCCGTGCTCTACATCAACCCCGACCACATGAACTTTGCCATCTGGCGTCGTGACCGTCTCGGCTGCCGCCCTCAATCCACCATTTTTCGCCATGCACGCCCTTACCGTCAGAACCTTGCCGATGTTTTGAGCGAAATCGACGCGGTGTGTACCATTTCTCTGCAAGGCTGGAAGAGAGTGACCTTCGAAAGTCCACGATCCTACTTTGCCGCTAGAATCGGCAGCGTCCAGATAAAAGTAGATGTGCGGATTATCCCAGTCCACTTTGGTAAGAGTGCCCTTGATGTCCGAGCACTTCGACGCATCGAACTCAGCCTGATAGGAGTGGTGCGCAAGGGTGGGCAAAACGGAAGCACAAAGGCAGAAAACCACCATCCAAAACTCTTGAAGTCGACGCCTCATGGTTGCCTCCTCGGAAAAGTCTTGATTGGGCCGGTTGCCTGTCTAATGCCGCAGACTGTAGCAGGCCCGAAAACCGATTTCAATTGGCTGCTCTGGCCGAAAATCAGCACAACAAGAAAAGAATCCGCCCGAGATGCTGCAAGATTCCGCAGTACCCACAATTCCCGTGCCGTCGGTTCAATGACCCTCCAAAAACGAACGATCCGCTAATGATCGCCCGGCGTTCCATGGCTTCAACGTCCTAGCCTCAGCGACACAAATAAAACTAGCAGCCTGCGTGGGATCGCCCGACCCTCTAAAGTGTGCTTCCTGAGGATAGGGGCAAACAGGCCGCTGCATAGCGATGCCCTGCTTCGGGTCGTCATTGACATACTTGGTGGCGATCAGCTGCGCTGGCGGGACGCCGTGTTCAACCCATTGCTCTAGCGCGCTCAACAGGTCGTGTTGGGAGTCCACTGATACTTCCGGCTGCGCCAGACCACCGAAAGCATTTGGGCCCGGACCATCCGAGCAGTGGCCCATCCCTGGAACCATGAACAACCGATAAAAATCTTGCACATTCTTGAGCGCTTGAGCGTCTTGAGTACCATGGTTTTTCGCCATGAACTGCACCACGCTTTCATAATACTCAACCGCAAATTCCGGCGTAAAGCCGGGGTCAACCCAGCCATGATATTCAATGAGCTTACTCCGGTGTTCCTGAAAAGCGTGCAAATCTGGATTGATCGCATTGATCTGAGGACCGGAGGCGTCCGAATCGTCGGCAAACTTCACATCGCTGTCGAAATTCAACATGCCATAGTTCCAGCTTGGATTATTAAAGACGATCCATTGCAAGTATTTTGCGGCTGGACCCGACGTTAGACCGTTTGGATTGGGCGGCTCACTCGTAACGGCAGAGGAAGGATAAATTTCCTCCTTCGTGCGGGGATTGAGAAGAGGAGCGTAGATCTTCTCGAGTGCTTCCGACTGCGCGGCGGTGATGCAGGTGTTCGGATCTTGCCCTGCTTTGCATACCAGTGTCTTCGGGTTCCAGTCGCAGCGTGAAGGATTTCTGAGGAATCCATCACTTTGATATTCGGTGTTGGATCTTCTGCACTGGGCCAGCGCCGCATTGATGATGAGCTGATACTTAGCCGGCGGGACGTAGTGATCGCCGTTGGCACTCTCTTGAAGAAAAGCCTGTGCCGTCCAGATGTGCTCAAGATGCGAGTGGGTCCAATGATTCATTGCCGAGCCGGATATGATTGCATCGTAATCGGTTGGAAATTGCTGCGCCTCTCTAAGAGCTTCCCTGCCACCGGTCGAGCAGCCGTTGAAATACGAAAAACGAGGCGCAGAACCATAGAAGCTCGCGACAATTGCTTTTGCGGCTAAGGTCATCTCGTGGACGGCCCGCCAGCCAAAATCTTTAACCTTCTCGGGATGCCCCGCTGCCCACTTGGCATCATTCCCCACATGACCCGTATCTGTTGATGCAACCGCGAAATTCCTCTTAAGCTCGAGTCCCATGTCTCCGTAGTAGTAAACACCGCCCAAATTATGATTGCCCACCGCTTGGAACTTTCCGTTCCAACCCGCCACGGGCAACCATACTTCGAATCCGATCTCCGAATCGTCCCCGGGTTGTGAGACACCGATGACGCGGCAGAACGTTGGCAACCCGGCAACTGAGAGCGCACGCGGCCCCGGATCGGTTGGGTTAAAGGTGCCAGCAGCAATCGTCTCTGAGGAAGTGATGATCGTTTTTGGCATTGAAAAGCTTTGCTTCAGATTCGAGCACTTGCCGGGTTCCGCTTGCGGCGCGCCCGCAGTCGGTACCGTAAACGGTGCTGAGCACACAGCAGCCAGGATAGCGGCTCTCACAATCCGATGGACGTCTATGGTCTTCCCTGACGATGCCCAGGATTTTCTCATGGCCGTCTCTTTCTTATCGTCGATTGAGGACGATTGGAAATTCTACATAGCATGGCAACGATCATCCCCGCCTTTGCCGGTTATCGAGAAAGGAAGTTAGTATTTTTGTTGACCGGGGTCAACAAGACAACATTAAGAACGCGTCCATCCAACAGAACGGCCTGCGATGCAATGCCTGAAGCCCACAAGCGGAACAAAGATTTGGCTGGAGATTTTTGAGGGCCCACCCGCGAATAACTAGCTGTTTTGGGTACCGCTCGAATTAAACCTTCCTGAAGCAAGCATGATTTCCTTGACATAAGGAATCGTTGGGTGTATTCGCTTCGCGTTCCTGCACAATCCTATCAAAAAGTGCTGATGAAGCTGTGGCAACGCACTGGCGGTGTTGAAACGCCTTACATTGGGATGCGCCTGTAGCAATAGGATATTGAGCGGAGGTGGAGAATGTCGAATTACCATCTGAGAGGCGTTTTTCGTGGCGCTATCGCGTTGCTTGTTCTTTTCCTCTTCATGACGTCGGGAACCTCTGTTAAGGCCCAAACAGCCGGAACGGGTGCACTCGAAGGCACAGTGACCGATTCGAGTGGTGCCGTGATCGCAAACGTCACGGTTAGGGCCACAAGTGTCGACACCGGCCAGGTGCGAACCGCGAAGACGGGACCCGACGGCACCTACAAGTTTAATTTGCTGCCGCCCGGGAACTACTCAGTGAAGTTTGAAGCCGCCGGCTTTAGCGCAGTGGAAGTTCCTAGCGCGACGATCAATGTCACGGAGACAAACGTCTTAAACCGTGCACTAGTGGTCGGGACGCAAACCCAGCAGGTTACCGTGGAAGGTGAGGTGGAGACGGTTCAGACCGAGAATTCTGCGCTGGGAACGGTGGTAAACACGGCAACTGTCTCCGAACTTCCCCTGAATACTCGGAACTTCACGAATCTGCTCGCGATGTCCTCAGGTGTAGCGGCGAATGTGAGCAACGCGACCACCATTGGGAAAGGTGCAACCAACATGGCCGTCAATGGTGCGTCCACGGCCCAGAACACCTACCTTATGGATGGAATCACGGTGAATAACTGGACAGCGCTTGGTGGCGTGACTGAGGGGACGGTACCCGGAACGTTTGCCATGCCCAATCCCGATGCCATTGCGGAGTTCAAAATCCAGACCTCGAGTTACGACGCCGGCTACGGGCGCAACCCTGGCGCGAATGTGAACGTCATAACGAAGTCTGGTACCAATAGCTTCCATGGGACCGCGTTCGAATTCTTTCGCAATTCCGTTCTCAACGCGAACGACTGGTTTATTAAGGAGCAGGGTCTTGCGAAACCAGTGTTAAATTCCAACCAATTTGGAGGCGCGTTCGGCGGACCTGTGAAGAAAGACAAGCTTTTCTTCTTTGTGAATTATCAGGAAACCCAGCAGAAAAACGGATTTGCCAGCTACAGCCAAGCCGCAACTGTTTTGCCTCCTATTCCCAATGGCGACCGCGGCACCTGCGGGCCAGTTGGCTTCTCGACGATCGCAGCATGCGATGCGGCCGGAGCCGCTTTCGTAAGAAATTTGGCGCAGAACATGTGTTCATCCTCCGTAAGGAAGGGCACTACCGCGCGCGTCCAGTGTCCCTCAGCAGGCCCCGGCGACCCGGCAGGTTTATTTAACATCAACCCTATTGCGATTAGTATTCTCCAGCTTAAACTGCCCAGCGGGGCCAATTACGTTCCTGGCTCGGGCACTTCTGGCTATGTGGCACAGAACTTCCTGAATCCAGCTGGCTTCAAAGACCATCAGGGTATCGGTAACTTCGACTACGTCATCAACAGCAACAACACGTTCTCCGGGCGTTACATTTATGAAAAAGATCCACTCAATGCCAATTTCCCAGCATTGAATGCCCTCGAACCTGGGAACTCCGTCCCGGGAAATACGATTCAAACCGTAAAAACAAACCAAAACACCACCGCCAAGCTCACCTCGATTGTTTCCGCCAATATCGTGAACGAAGCCCACATGGCGTACCAACTAATCGCCACGAACAATAGCGAAGCGGTTCTATTCCACAATTCTCAGGTAGGCATTCAGGATTTCAGTACGCCGAATGCCCCTGGGCCCGACAATCTGTCGTACATCAACATCAATGGCTCCGGGACCAGCGGGCTGTTGGACTTCGGCGTACATCCGACTTTCGGCGGCCACTCGGCAGTCAATCAATACGTGGCTGGTGATCAAGTCTCTATTACCCACGGCAAGCACACCTTTCGGACAGGTTTCGAAGCCGAGTGGGTAAGAGTTTCAACCGTTTCAGGCAGCGGATCGGTGGGGCAGCCGACGTTCACTTCGTTTGCGGACTTTCTTATTGGCCGGGCGGGCTGCGGCGCGGGCCTCCTAGTAACTCCGAACCCTGCGAATCCAGGCGGCTGTAACGGAGGCACGGCCAGTAACCTCACTAACCAGGGTGGCACTACCGCCGCTAATCCGACGAGGTCTGTCAATCCACGCGTCCATTTGTTCAATAGCTTCTTTCAGGATGATTTCAAGCTGAACGCCCGTCTTACTCTTAATTTGGGCTTGCGGTGGGAGCTAGACAACTGGCCTACTGACGCGAGCGGGAACTTCAGCACCGTATGGCCGAGCCTGATGAGTACCGCACCGCCCCCGATCGTAACTGTTCCTGGGGGTGCCGGCGAAACTCTGACAGGATACGTGTTGCCAAGCAATTACAATGGCCCCCTTCCTCCCGCGGGGCTGGGCGTTTACCAGAACAGTATTCCCTATTACACGCGGCGCAGCGCCCCGAAGGACAATTTTGCGCCACGGGTCGGTTTCGCCTGGCAACCTACAACCAGTAACCGGTTGGTCGTGCGAGGCGGGTTCGGCTATTTCTATGATCTGATCTCCGCTCAATATTCGGCTACGTTTGGCCGTGCCAATCCAGTCTTTGGGCCTCCCGCCTTCGGGTCCGCTGCCGCGAGCCTGCAAAATCCCTGGGCGATCCCGCCGGGGCTCGTTGCCTTAGGTCCGGGCTACTTTGGGTTCGTGCCTCGGTGGGTTGATTCCTCAACTGTTTCGACAAATCCCACAACGCTTTGCCTTCAACCTCCCTGCAGCTCGAACATAACTCCGACAGCCTACGGGCAGGATCTGACCGTTCCACTAACCTACCAATGGAACCTCAGTACTCAGTGGGAATTCATGCCGAGCTGGGTGCTGGAGGTAGGTTATGTCGGTTCGCACGGCATTCATCAATTGAGCCCCGGTGCGGTCAACGGGCCAACTGCCGACGGATCTCCAATTAATACTTATTTTAACGTGGCTCAATTAGCAGGGGTTGGAGCCCCATGTGTGAGCTGCGGCGTGACAGGTGTCGCTGCCAATTCAAACGGGAACGCCGTCCTACGCGTACCGAACCTGGGCATATCGGCGAACGCTTCCGAAATCCAAACCATAAGTAACTACAAATTTAACAGCCTCCAGACCACGCTTCGGAAGCAGATGTCGCACGGGTTGCAGTTACAAGCGGCTTTCAGTTGGAGTCGAGGTTTTGAGACCGTACCAACTGGCAGCAATACCTACCCCTATGTGATACAAGCCTACGCGCCCGAATACTTCGTCCGCCCCCTGCGCCTGGTGGTGAACTATGTTTGGGATCTACCGCTCGGTCATCATGATGGCTTGATGGGAAAGGCGACGGAGGGCTGGAGCCTATCCGGGGTGACGGTTATCCAAAACGGCCAACCTATCGACATTGTTGACAGCGGAGATGGAGGAATCTTCGGTATCAGCGGTGGAGTTGCAGGCACGATTGGCAGGGCTCAGCTGTGCCCCGGATTTTCACGTTCGCAAATCCTCACCTCAGGCAGCGCCTCGCAGAGAGTTAGGAATGGGTTGAATGGCCTAGATGGCTGGATCAACTCCGCCGCCTTCATTTCGTGTGGTGACGCCGTTCCCTCTAGCGTTGGAGCGATTAATGGGCTCGGAGGTGGTGTCGGCTTCGGGAATATGCCCTTCGGAAATGTTCTGGGACCCGGGCAAAGCAACTGGGATATGTCCCTGGCAAAGATGACCACGGTCGGCGGCATTCGCGAGAATGCCACGCTTCAGTTCCGGGCCGAGTTTTACAATACGTTCAACCACCCGCAGTTCAGCAATCTGGTAGGCAGTGATGTGCAGAACGGTGTCGGCATGGGGGCCATCACCACATCTTCGGTAAGCCCACGCGTGATTCAATTTGGGCTGAAGTATCAGTTTTAAGAGCTGACACTAGGAGCTATAACCTGCAGATTGGCGTTGCGGCGGGTCGGCATCGAGGTCGCGTGATGGCCCGCGAAGCGCATTGCCCTCAAAACCCAGCTGGGCATTCTCCGCCAACTTCTCGCTGACAAAGGAGAGCTAGTATCTTAATGCCACTTCGATCGACAGGTGAGTAACCGCTGGGCCCCCAGGCTAATATTTCATTGACGCTGCCTATGCTGTTGACTGGATTCCGCCGGTTTTTTTCCGCTTCTTTTGGACAATATCCGCAAGGAGCAGTTAAATGCGTGGGTCGAGAAGGTGCATCGGCAACACTCGGTCCCAGGAAGATGAGGTCCCTATGAGAATACGATCCACAATTTCTAGCCTCGCAATTGGACTATTCAGTTTTGCCGCTTTGGCTGCCGCCCCCTTAGCGCGACCGCAGAATCCTCCCACCTATAAGGTAGATCCTTATTGGCCAAAGCGGCTGCCCAACAAGTGGAGCATGCAGCAAATCGTCGACATCTACATCGACAAAGAGGACCACGTGTGGGCGATAAACCGACCGGACGATGCCAGGCCAGATGAGCTTGGAGCCGCCACAGTACCGGTACGCACCGAGTGCTGCGTAGTTGGGCCAGAGATACTGGAATTTGACACTGACGGAAACGTTCTCAGGGCCTGGGGAAGCAAGGATTACGTTCCCGGCTGGCCCGTGCGGCTGCAAACGATCGGCATCGATCGAGACGAAAACGTCTGGCTTTCTGGCACAGCGCCGGGCGACGGAATTATCAAATTTACGAAGAATGGCCAATTTCTTTGGGACTTTGGCCACCGAGGACCCAAAGTGCCGGCATCAGAAGTAAAGGAAAATAACCAACAAACAGAGACCTTTCCGCCGGGAATCGCAGCATTCGACTTTGACGAGGATGCCCGCGAAATCATCATCCCCGACGGATTCTTGAACAAGCGCATACTCGTCTACGACATGGATACCGGCGCCTTTAAACGAGGGTGGGGAGGTCATGGCATTCCCCTGAACGAAATTAATAATGATCCCACGTCTCCTTATGACATCTCTGGTCCTCCCCGGACCAAAAGCAATTCGCTCCAGCGCTGCACTGCGCCCATCCGTCGCGGGACGGGCTCATCTATGTTTGCGAGCGCGGGAGCGATAGGATTCAGGTTTTCACCAAACAGGGAAAGTTCGTAAAGCAGTTTTTCATTCACCCGTCGACACAATCGCGCGGCCCACACTGTGGAAGCATCTGGAGCACTACGGATGCTCCTTGCGGGACCATCTACAATCTCGCCCTTTCGACCGATCCCCAGCAGAAATACATATTGGTGGCGGACGGAACGAACAATATCGTCTGGATTCTCAATCGGGATAATGGCGCTCTGGTAGGCTCATTTGGCGGTAATGGACGTTATGCGGGGCAGCTCCATTGGATCGATTCGATTGCGATGGACTCCAAGGGCAACGTTTACACCGGCGAGGTGGAAGACGGGAAGCGAATTCAGAAATTCATCCCTGTGAGTGGCAACGCGAAAAGCGAGAACTAGCTGCCCGTAACCAACCGGCCTGCAACGAATTAATTCTCGCAGGTCCCGCTTCTAGTTGCGCACAAGCGGCGATGAGCCGTCCTTGGAGGCGGCCGCAAATCACGGTCCAGAAATGTGATCCTGGAGGTGAGGAATGTCGCTCGCGGAGAATTTCAAGCAGAGCACCTACCTCGGCTATATAGCGGTGCTACGAATTCTTCTAGGGTTCCATTTCCTGGGCACGGGTTTTGAGAAATTATTTCATAATTTTTTGACCGGTAGAACCCTGACCAATGACATGTTGCGGGGCGCTCCCAATGATCCATTGGCGTTTCACCGCAGCTTCATCCTGGGAGTCGTGGTCCCGCACGTTCATTTCTTCAGCTATCTGGTTACCTTTGGGGAAATTGCCATCGGCACCTCACTCCTGCTCGGGTTCCTCGCGCGAGTATCCTCTTCGTTCGGAGCGTTTCACAATTTGAACATTCTTCTTGCCATCGGCTGGAGTGGACCAAGCTCGGTGCTGGGAATCAACCGGACCTTTGTCTTGCTGCATCTAGTCTTTGTGTTCAGTTCGGCGGGCCGCTCGCTGGGAGCAGATGGATTTCTGCATAAGCGTTTTCCGGCCAGCATATTATTCTAGATGCAAAAACCGCGCCGTTGCGGATCCTAGTTTCGGTCGTCGTTTACCAGATGGCCGTAGTCGTGCTCGACGCAGGGCGATTCTTCGAGGGCATGCCCCCCTTTAAGACCATGCACCAAATGACGGGTAATTACCCACGGCCGCGTAAACATCTTCGGATCGTCAATAGAGATTTCCCAGGTTACTACGTTACCTTCCCTGGTCAGCTTTTCGACTACATGCATGGCGTCGCTATGGATTGTCCCATTCTGGCTGAGCCACGTGTCGTCTACGAAATTAGTCACGTCAATCACCATGGTGTTCCCTTCCCAGTGACCGATCGAATCGCCGTAGTAAGAGGGGTTCAGCGTGGGGTCGTGATCTCTACTGTCGGTTGAGACTACCCTGAATGCATTTTGTTCTGACGAATTCACCGTATCGTACAGGAACACAATCTCGCTGGGAATTTGCACGATTTCCGTGGGAGGCCCTACACGGGGGAAGCCCTTCGGCGCACACTTGAACGCGGGATCTTCATGACTTTGATGCTCGCCGAGATATTTTACCTTCTCAACGAGCTCAGGCTTATACGGCGGTAAATTCGCGCCTTCCAGTCGATGCTTTAGTTCAGCTACTTTCTTGGGCGGCTGCACCGATCCTTCGGGGGCCCGCTGGGTGTAATACGTCTTCCCGTCTTCGCTCAATCGACCTTGGGTCACTGCGTAACCCCAGCCAGCTGGCTGCCAGAAGCCTGAAAGATCGGGATGGCCATCCGGCAGATGGGGCGTGGGGGCTTTCTTCGCCGCCTCAACTACATCTGGGGGCGGCTCCTTCCAGGGGAGCCCGGTTCCATCGGGATCTGCTCCGGCGAAAAGCTGGTCTGCGTCTGGACCGAAACCGGTTCGTACCTTTTTGTTTTCGAAAGTGCCAGGCTTAGGTTTGCTATCTTGGGCGGCAGTTGAAAAGGAAAGCAAGTACAACAAACCGAGAGCGGAGATTGTGGCCAGACGACCGCTAAAAAAATTGCCCTTCATATTGAACCTCCGGTAGTGACATCCGGATCCCCACAGGTTTTAGCAGCTTTCAAATCGCAGGCGTGATCAGATCTATTTGCTTTCGGTATCCGATCCGTTGCCGAAAACAATCGTGTGGCCATCCGCAAAATGGACGGCTTTGAGATGCCCTAAGTGCTTGGATCCATCTTTAGCGACCTCCGCTTCAATCGTCACAATATCGCCAACGCCGAACATCGTTTTAAGCACCCCCGTCCTGCGCAGGTTACCCGGAGGACCGCTTTCAAACGAAAAGGGCGTCACGTTTCCCTTGTCATCTTTGGCATCCAGATAGATATAAACGTGCGGATTGACCCATTCCAGTTTTGTGATCGTGCCAGACACAGTGAATGTCTTGGAAGTGTCGAATTCCGCGGTTACGGAGTGATGTGCCGTCGCGGACATGGAAAGTGTCAGGAACCCCATCGCTGCAATCACAATTCTGCAGAATTTGTTGATCATGGCTTCCTCCTATTTTTCGCTACTGGGGTCCGACCCTGCCTTGTTTCCACCCGATTCTTTTGCTTTCAGTGATTTATATTGTTCCACATCCTGATTGTTGGTGCAGTAGTATTGCAGCAAGTCTTCGTGGCCGAGCGTCCACTGGTGAGGAACTGAGGTCCAGGGCTTGGCCAACACTTTTGGGTCTTCGATGGTTACCTGGTAGTTCAAATAGTTCATGCTGGGGCGGCTAAGTCTCTCGATTACGTGCTCTTGATCGCTGTGAAACCAGCCTACGAAGTTGTTCCAGGTCCTCTCGTCAATCGCAATCACGTCGATGACCAAGGTGTCCCCATCCCAGTGACCAACAGCATCGCCAGTAAATGTGGGATCCGGGTCTTCCGCGTGCGGTCGCCCGTCGGTATGCATAACCCGAAAATTGTTATTTAATTCGTCCAACTGAACTAACTGCCCGGGTGTTTGGACCAACTGGATGGGATACGGGTTAATAATGAACATTCCTGGAACACCGCGGGGCAGACAGTTCACCGAGGCGCGTCCGAGTTCATAATCTGTCTGACTCATCCCCTTGATCTTGGCTGCTGCCCAGGGTTGAAAGGAAGGAGGTTCTTCCGGCGTAACCTTAGGATCAAATTGCTTTTTGAGCGCCGTGCTAAAAGTGAAGCCGCCGGCGGTGCCCGGGAACCAGACTCCGGACAAATCCGGGTGCCCGTCTGAACTTCGCGGTGCTGGTCCACCCGTGGGCACCGGATGAGCCGCGGTTTTCGCGGGCTCACCCTGTGATTTTCCTGTCTGCGCAGCGGCAGGCTTGTTGACAACACTTAAAACGAGCAGCATTGCTGTAGCACTTACGAAGAAACCAGGATGCACTTTCATCTCGGATCCTCCTTCTCTCGTAATTGCCTGACCTGAGCCGCAAGCTAATTTCAGCCTTAGACTTCACGGCTGGCTATCGAATTTCCCCTCAACGTCCTGCCCGATTCTGTGCACTTGTCCGTCCGCGAGCTTGATTGTTTCGGCTGCGGCTCTGTTTTTGACGCCGTTCTTGGCGAGGCAGGCCCTCACCGTGACAAGTTTTCCGACACTGTCCTCGAAATTTCGCCTCGTCGTTCCGCTTCTCTTCAAAGTGGAGAGAGAGACGGTCTCAAATGTCCATGAGGCCATAGTGCCGTCGGCACCCTTGGCATCCAGATGAAAATATCCATGCGGGTTTTGCCACTCAAAACTTGTGAACGTACCCGTGATATCTGTGCACTTGTTTGCGTCGAATTCAGCTGCAAAAGAATGGTGGGCGATGGTAGGCATGGCGGTGAAGAGCAGCGCACAAAGCGTGACGAGCATCGTGCAAGTCTGGTTTCTCATATGTTTTCTCCTAATACAGGAAACACTCACGCGGGGCCGTTACTAAAAATCAACCGACGCTACACGTTACTGTGGAGCGTTAGAATTATCATTGTGCTTTGATAACTCCCGATAAAGCCGCTCAAAATAAACATCACTTTGGATATGGTGAGACTCGTTTAAGTAATCCCATTTCGCGAGCACCTTTTCCTGCTTGAGCTGCTCCAGGCTCTTCCCCCGATCGATACCCTCTTGGACGGCTGCCGAGCTGTCTTTGAGTACAGCCAATTCTTTTCTCAAGTCAGCTTTGGTGCCCAAGACCCCGTGTCCAGGAATGATCTTCACATCATCCGGAGTGTGGGCCAGCACATACTCGGCGACTGCAATTTCGCCCCGCGCGCCCCCGCTCCCATCATTGTCTTGATCAATTGCCGGGAACCCCGGCACCTCCCAGTTCACAAACGTGTCTCCTGTTTGAACCACTTGGCCGCCAGGGAAAACAATCAGGGTGTCTGTGTTTGTGTGGCCGTGAGGAAAATGAATCGCTTGGATATCGCCCGCGCTTGTGTGGAGGGTTAGACGGTCCGAAAATGTGATGACTGGGAGAGCAATCGCTGGGGAAGGGGAGAAAAGTTTGCCACCATTTTCCATCATCCTTCTCGCATTTTCATGCGCAATGATGGTTGCTTTCGTTCCGAAATACGCGTCTCCCCCCGTGTGATCGCCATGCCAATGGGTGTTAAAAATGTATTTGATGGGCTTATCAGAAATAGTCTTAACAGCAGCCTCGAGCTTTGGCCCGAGCTCAAAATATTCACAGTCCACCAGGACAAGGCCATCATCTCCTGTGAGAACGCCTACATTCCCTATGGCCGCAGGAACCCCCGTGGCCTGGGCCATGTATACGTTGTCACCCAGCTTCTGCACGTGGATTTCAACTTTATCCCAATCGACCTTGCGCTGCTGCGCCGAGACACCCATCGCCACGGAAAATAAAAATAACAGAATCAAAGAAATCCTGGGCATGATGCCTCGCTCTTCTTTGCGCTGACAAAACTAAATCTGTGGCGAAATGTCGAGCTCAAATACCCAATCGCGCAAGACACTACAGCAGGTGATATCTGACGTCAATGCAATTATGAAATTGCCAATCTCGGGTATCTATATGAAATAACAACGGGGTTTTAACTTCCAATTGCAAAAAACCACGCGGGCGGAGCGGGGTCAAGCAAGAGCTCCGGCGGATATCAGGAAATGTTTTTCACTTGTCAGAGCTTTCATTCGACAATTTCTTCAGCGCCTTTAGCGCTTCTTCTTCCTTATTGTTCGTACAGTAATATTCGTCCAGGCCCTCGTGCCCGAGCGACCAATGACGCGGCGCCGAAACCCACATTTTTGTCAACACCCGTGGATCTTCGATCGTCACCTGATAAATCAAATAGTTTTTGCTCGGGCGGTTGAGGCGCTCGACTACGTGTTCCTGATCACTGTGGAACCAGCCGGTGAAGTTATTCCAAGTGCTTACGTCAATGGCGATGACATCTATTACCAGCGTATCCCCTTCCCAGTGGCTAATGGCATTGCCGTTGAATGTTGGGTCAGGGTCCTTCGGATGAGGCCGGCCGTCTATTGGCACGATACGGAAATTGTTATTAAGTTCGTTCAGCTGTATCAGTTGATTTCCGGTTTGCACTAACTGTATTGGATACGGATTCGTTATAAACATGCCTGGAACGCCACGTGGGAGACAATTTACGGAAGGCCGAAGCAATTCCATGTCCACGCGCGACATTCTTTTTAGCCGTTCCTCGGCCCAAGGTTGGAAGGAAGGCTTCTCTTCCGGTGTTTGCTTTGGGTCGAACTGTTTTTGGGCAGGGTCATCTTCAGCCGTCAAATCGTAACCCCCGGTATTGCCGGGGAACCACACGCCTGACAGGTCGGGGTGTCCATCGGGCGTACGAGGAGTAGCCCCTCCACTGGGAAGCGGTTTAGCATTGGGCTTCCCGAATCCTGGGACAGAAACCTGTCCAGCCTGGGGCCGCGCTGAAACCAGAGGCAGAAATAGAATCGCCAGAAGGGCTGCCTCAATCGCCACGGCAATGCTCAAACGGCGGCCCATGCAGTCCTCCATGACTTGCCATGCGAATAAAATGCGGACAGGGAAACACTCACGCTGCAGAACAAGCCTATTGATCGCTTTCTTTTCCGGTTCCGAAATATCTCTTACCGCCAACCACAAGCTCTCGGCCGTCGGGAACCTTGATTGTTTCCGCGGCCCCCCTGTTGGTTCCGTCTTTTGCCGGACATGCCCTCACGGTTATGGTTTTGCCGACGTTTGCGATGAGGTCTTCGCGGTAGGTTCCGGTTCTCTTCACGACCGTTGGTGAGGCACCCTCAAACTGCCATTGAGTGACCTTCCCGGTGGCATCGGTTGAATCCAGATAAAGGAACATGTGCGGATTTTCCCACTCGAATTTTGTCAACGTCCCTTTAACATAAATCAACCTGCTTCCATCGAACTCCGCCTGAAACCCATGATGTGCAAATGCCGAAACCCCGACGAATGCAAAGCTCAGGAGAAGCAGAACGCTAAGCAAAACCTTGCGTGTCATAGCAAAAACCTCCACTGCTAATCGCAGGAATTTACTGAAATAGTATCACGAAGTCAAGGAAAGGCGTTCGGCCTCAGCGATTCCGCAGTCGCGAATGGAAGTGTAGGAAACTGCGTCGATTGGGCGGGACTACGATTCCAGGCACGTTCTGGCGAACGTTTTT
The DNA here is from genome assembly GCA_963718485.1 of uncultured Acidobacteriota bacterium. GTDB lineage: Bacteria > Acidobacteriota > Terriglobia > Acidiferrales > UBA7541 > Palsa-295. Next base: position 80,602 of record CAVQZU010000133.1, on the reverse strand, counting down.
GGTGTGCAGGTAGGGCAGGAAAAGGATCTTTTCGTTCGCTCGGTCTGCAAAGAGAAAGACTCCCCCCGTGATCATGGGTGAGCGCGGAGGAAAAGTGGTCGAAGGAAAATTTTCTTCATGGGGAACGCGCCGTGAGACCTCTCCCCGCCTCCGTATAGATTTGGGCGGCGATGAGCTGAGCCCAGAAGGACTCGGTGTGGACGCCGCGACGGGCGGGTTTGATATTGCGGGCCAAGAAAGCGTGGAACAAGTTGTAGGCTAGGAAAGCTAACAGGGTAAAGGCCTCAATCGCACGCGGATCGTGTTTATAGATGTGATCGGCGTGCCAACCATTCACCAGTTCATTGAAGCCATAGTTTTCTATGTCCCACCGCGCATGTCCCAGATGGACCACCAGCGCGGTGGAAGCTCGAGCGGCCGGCAAGGTCGTCACCCACATCCATTCGCTCTTCTCCTGGGTCAGTTGTTGGTTCGATTGGCGACGCACCTGATAGGTTTCTTCCGAACGCACCACCCGCACTGGGATGCTCACTTTCGACCAAGAAGTCAGATTCGACACATCCCACCACAAGCAGTCTCGCGACCGATACTGTCCCTTCTGAGGTGCCACCAGAGGCAAGATCCCCAAAACATCTTGATACAGGTCGCGGCGCTCTTGTTTGAGAACCAACAAGGCTTGCTTGCCGTGACGGATCAGGAAGTTCAGAAAAGGTGCCTGCGCGTAGAGGGCATCGCCCAGCAGCAACTGGAAGGCACGCGGGTACGCTTGTAGCACGCGCTCCAGCAGACGGACCGCCGTGGTTACCTCGCTTTCACCAGGAAGCTGTGCTTCCACATCCAGCAACAAGCGCATCTTCTCGCAGCGCAGCATCAGGGTCACTTGGCGATGATAAAACTGAATCTTCTCTCCCTGCTCGGTGCGCAGAGTCCTTTTCAGGCATCCGCGGCAATGCCTTCGGTAGCTGGCATGATTCTCATGTCCGTCGAGCACGGCGATATTCCATTCCCCCACCCCCCGCAGGGCTTTATTCCGCTTCAAGCGCCTATACACCTGCTGCAGCGCTCGGCGCAGTCCCTCATTCTCTAGCTGGGCATGCACACGACCCATGGTATCGGCACTCGCCGGCGCCCTTCCCAGCCAACGCTTCCAGAAAGCAGCCCCTCGAACCGTCTCCAGGGCATTCAGGCTGCCCAGACGAGCCCAGTACAGAGCCAAAGCCGATTGCAGCAATACCCAGGTAGGAATGCGCGGATGCAGACGCTCGTCGGAAACTTCTCCCAGAACCTCGCCGAGGTCAAAGATCTTCTCCGAGTAGCGGATTAGTCGTCGGAGAACCGGCTTACTCCTTTCTCTCCTTCAGGCGCTTCCACTCTAAGTCGGAAAGTTCCTCGATCAACTTTTCCATCTCCTGCTGATTCTCGACGGCTTGCCGCACACGCTGCTCCCATTGGCGAGGCACGAACATCTGGCGTAATTTCCCGCCCTTGCGCCGGACCAGATAGAGACAGGCATGCAGTTCTCCCTGGGCGCAATGACAGCCGGGTTTGCCACACCGCACATTGCGAACGGTGAGAGTGCCGCGCAGGAAGCGAGCGACGTGGATGACCTGCGCCAGGCGCGATCGCTGCTGCCGTTCCCGAGCGGAGAACTGTGAGCGGTGCAAGCAGCCTCCTTTATATCTTATACACTACAGTATACAAGAATATGGTACTGTCAAGCGTAAAAAAACGAATGCGAATTTGCTGCCAGGAGCACAGGAAGGGGTAATTCTAACGGGAAGCTCTATTTAGCCTATATCAAATTCTCGGTTGCGGAATCGCTGGTTCGGCCTGGTGCGGCCTCGCTCTAGTGCGAAACGGGGATCTCTTGTAAGAGTCGTTAAGTTCTGTCCGATTCGATCCCAGGTTGAGTCCAGGCCCATGCTGCCACCCATTTCCCCTTCCGTGCCCGGCTCCACAACTCTCTCTCCAGCATTCATCGCGGCCGCGTTTCTGCATCGATTTTCAGCACGTCCCCAGGTGTTCCGCCGTCTTCTCCCGCACTAACTGCACCACCTTGTTCTGAAACTTCGACTCGTGAGCATGGTTCGAGCGCCGTGCTGCGCTTCGGTATTTCAGCCCTGCCGAGCCTCGACAGCCACTTTGGGGAGATGGTGTCAGATTGACGGGTGCTTTCACCGGCGGTGGCTCGAGGAGCGCGGCGCGAGATGCAGAAGCGAGCGTCGGAGGTGGCAGTCGCGACTCGGCCATTTCTATCTTGGTAAGGAAGGGGACATTTCTAATTTGGTTTGACATCTTATCGACATCTTATCGATATCGTCCTTGACAGGAAGGCTGCCATGACGTAGTTAGTAAGCGGCAAATTTCTTAGATTAATACTACAGTCAGAAACAACGGCCATGGGCACCGAAATATAAAATGCATCCCGCTGATTTCTTCCAATGGCTCAATAATTTGCCTTTCAGCGTTGCCCTTCGTGAAGACGACTGGCCCTTTCCTATTATTGAGACATTCCATATCTTGGGGCTGGGGCTATCCGTCGGCGTCATTCTGTGGCTCGATTTGCGCCTGATTGGGCTTACCTTGCGACGCCAACCCGTTTCTCAAGTAGTAAGTCAACTTGAGCCTTGGGCAATCCGCGGATTTGCGGTCATGTTTCTCAGCGGCAGTTTGCTGTTCCTTGCTGAGCCTATGAAGTGCTATACCGCCATAGCTTTTCGCTTCAAAGCGGTAATGCTGATTTTAACGGGCCTGAATGTATGGTACTTCCATGCGAAGGTTTACCCGAAAGTGGCGGAATGGGATGACGCTCCAGTGATGCCATGGCAAGCAAAGTTAGTTGGCTATGTATCAATGGTCTTATGGTTTGGCATTATCATCGCTGGACGCTGGACAGCTTACTTCTGAAACCAGCGCGGATTGCTTCAGTTTTATTTTTAGTTCCTCAGGGTGGACCTCATTTGGTCTTGATCAATATGTTGACCCCATACCAGCTTCGCCGCCTTCAAGGATTTATTCCATGTAAGGAATCGATACCGCTGCAGTCACCACGCTCACCCACAACAGCAACTCTACTGCACCCGCAAGCTTGGCCGCGTAGGGCGGCCCGGGATCAAAACTCCACTTCTGCACCTTTCGCTGGTTAAAAATGTGCATTACAAGTGCCAGGGGGATCAGTACACCCAGTTTAGTTAGAAAAGCGATATTGGTTACATACATCGAGGCTGAAGAAGAAAACAGCAGAAAACCACCTGTGACAGCGATCGCGAAACCCACCCAGTTCCAAACAAACAATCCAGAAGAAAGTCGGGCAGGCGGCTGATGTTTATTACCTACACCCAGCAAACTCAGATCAAGCGCGACGTTGGTCCCGATCCACAGGGACAGGCCTGCAAAATGAGTCGCCTGAACATAGGGATAAGCCCAGTCTGATTGAGCAATCGCTAAGGCGAAAGATCTGGTTTGCAGCCAATGGCCTAAACTAGGAAGGAAATGTTCCATATGGTCCCCGAGATCTTATCCAACCCCTGTCAGAGCGGGAACTTCTACTCCCGCAATGATTGCGCTCATCCACAGCACCAACGAAATCAGGGCCACAAGTTTGCCCCACGCGGGAATGAATGGCAGGTGGTCCCATCTTGGCACCCCCCATTGCACCAGGATCCCAAATAGCACGGCCAGCACCACGATCGTAACCTTCAGGTGAAACAGGGAATTGGGAATATACGATGGTGCATCACCGGCAAACATAAGGAAGCCAGACACGACGTTTAGGGCTAACGCCGCCCAAGTCCAAGGGAACAGCCTTTCCGCCAAAAAGCTTGCACTTTGGTTTCGTGCTGCAACACCAAGCACCCTCAGGTCTACAATTGCCGTTGAACCGACTAATACAAACATACTGAAATAGTGGACTACCTCGGTAACCACAGCTGTCCACGCAGTGGCATTAAGCCACACTACAAGTGGGTTGTGCTGTAGCGATTGCCCGAAATGAAAGAGCATGTTGTCATCTCCGAGCGGGGATACTACACTCTCGGTTTCCAGGGGTCAACACGCGATTATCGACGTAGTAATGCCTGGCAGAGTGAAGCGTGGCTTAAGATGTCCGCTTTCTCGGAGCACCCGGAAAAACTACTGGATCTACCGTTTCCTTTCGAAGGATTAGGTCGAAGGAGGCAAACCAGGTGTAGCCTTCCGGCGATTGCTAGGAGGTTGGAAATGGACCAAATTCGCAGCGGAGTAAAAGCTCGGATAAGCGGCTCTATTTTCTTGATCGCCGCGTTTGCCTTGGCCTTGACTTTCACGGCAGGCATTCGTGGTGAAGGTCGTCATGCTCCGAAAAATCAAGAGAAACCTCAGACCAAACCCGTGAGACTGATGGGAGCGATTTTTATACCTGGTAACCCACTCCGCTTTGACATTAGCTGGGTTGATCAGGCTACTGGTCGTTACTATCTGGGCGAAGCCGGCAACGCGAGTGTGGATGTCATCGATGCTCGTAATGATTTGTACCTGGGTCGCATAACGGGCTTTCACGGAGTCGGCGCTCCGGATGATCCGTGCGGACCGACTCAAGGGATGGGGCCGAGCGGTGTACTGGTAACCTCAAACAACCAGCTCTGGGCAACCGACGCTCACGGCATCGTAAAAGTGTTTGATCTCAACAATGCAACACCACCGTTTAACTTAAATCCGATTGCGACGATTCCCACCGGTGCGCAGTGTCGCGCCGATGAAATAGGATTCGATCCAAAAGATCACCTGATCGTTGTCGGGAACCCGTCGGAAAAGCCTCCTGTGGCTGTCGTGATTTCAGCGGAGCCACCATATACGGTCCTGGCCAAAATCCCTTTTTCCGGTGCGCGCGGCTTTGAGCAACCGGTGTGGGATCCTGAGTTGAAAGGCGGTCGTATGTTGGCTACCGTGCCGGGCGAGAGCGGCATGGGGGAAGTTGCGGTTATTAATTTTAAAGATCCCAAATCGCCGATTGTAGAAACGGTATACCAAACGCCTAATTGCGGGTCTGGTCTCGCGCTCGGTCCTTCGCAACATTTGCTCGTCGGATGTGGAGGCGGGAACCCGAACATCATAATCGACGGACTTACAGGAAAAATGATTGTCGCAGTTGACCAGTCCCATGGTGCTGACGAGGTCTGGTACAACTCAGGAGATAGGAATTTCTATGCTCCGAGCCGTGCCACACAGATGGTTAGCGTTATCGATGCAAACACAGGAGATTTTATTACTAACTTGCCGGCCGGAGCTGGCGTTCATTCCGTAGCGGCTTTTCGGGAGAACAATCACGTATTTGTGCCAATCGCTCCTCCGACCGCAGCAGTTCCGGCCGATCCATGCAATACGATGTTTGGCTTTCCCCCGAAGCAAGGCTGCGTTTTCGTTTACGCGCACGAAGAGTGAGTCCAGGAAGCTCTATGTGCAAGGAAGAGCGGGAACATGAAGATCGCTACCCGGGGAAGTTGGGGATCCGCGTGGGACGGTGTTTGCAAACCTGGGGCACTGCCGACGGCAACTATTTACCTACGTGCTGATTTGTCTACCCGTTCGTGTCGCATCCTCAGCTTTTTTGGTGATTTCGTTATACATGATCTCAGTCAAGGACGGCTCGGGCATGTTCCCTTGCGCGTTGGGCGCCGGGGGAGCCGTGGATTCGCCCATAACCGCCTTCACATCGCTGAGAGATTTACCTTGTGCGACCATCGCCTGGATCTTGTCCCACTTGCCTTGAACCAATGCTAGCTTCCTCCTCGCGTCATCCTTTGTAAACAAAGCCTCGCCGTGGCCGAGAACGTAGGTGTCTGCGTCAAGGGCTAGCATCCCCTTAACATTTTCAAACCACCCTGCTGCAGAGCCGTGCAAGCTAGCATGGATAGGCGTGTCATCCGGCGGTCGATCAGTCACGAGCAGGTCTTCGGCGAACACGATCTTTTGATCAGGCAAGTAAACGACAAGATCACCGCTGGTGTGTGCCGGCGCCCAGTGAAGCAGTCGAAGATGAACGCCATCGATGGTCAACATTTCATCTTTGGCAATCGTCTTTGTGGGAAGACGATCAAGGGGTGCGGCATCGCGAGCGCGGGAAGCTTCCATCTCCTTCTTACAGTTTTCCTGCGCAATGATGGTAACGCCCGAAGGGAAAGCGCTAATGCCCTTGATATGGTCGCTGTGGGTGATGATGACTGTTGTCACGGGTTTTGGCGTGATCCTGGCAATTTCGGCTAGCACTTCCTTCTGCGATTCGTCGGTTGTTTTTGCATCCACGACGATAACGCCCGTCGTGCCGACTATAAACTCGGTGTTTACGCCCGCCCCTCCCTCGGCCCAGTAGACGTTATCTCTGATATTGGCCACTTTGAGTGGACCGGACACGAGCTGCCCAGAGGTGATGGTGGCGAGGGCCGCGACAGCAGAGAGTGTCGCCGACGCAAAAGTGAACTTGCCTCGATAATTCATCCTTTATTTCCTCCTGATTTTGTCCCGCCCGTAGAGCGAGGCTTGTCTGCCGTGTCAAAACGCGGAGTATACACTCAGGAAGGCGCCTACTACGAGCGGGTGTTTTTGCGGCTCTTCTAAGGTAGTATCGCGTTACTACTGGGAAGCGCAGGGAGCGGAGGGGAGGCCACGGAAGGAAAGGGCACGGTTCTAGCGGTCCTTCTGAGATTCATGGAGGAGTTAGATGTCAATCGAGTACTCTAAAAGACTCAGCTTTTTGAAATGCGCTCGGGTCGCCGCTTTGGCTTGCGCTATGCCGCTGTTCACCGCGCCGGCCGCCCACGGCCAAGACGGGGAAGTTCGACCGGCGGCGAAAGGAAAAATTTCTCGTATTCCGGCATCCGAACTCATTTGGCAGATGCCGGCGAATGTCGACGCGACCTACAACTCGATCGACGGACATCTCCTGCATCTTTACGTCGAGCAACAGGCCGCCATCTCTCTGAAGTACCGTGACGCGGGGAATCAATGGTGGGGCCGCATCGCCGGAATGCCGTCAGGAGCCGAGACGCAGGCTTGGATAGAACAAAAGTTCAAAGAAATTGGCGTACCGACCGAAACCAAAATAACTCCAGACCCACAGGATATCCCCAAGTCATGGGAGGTCAGCGTCGCAGCAAATGGCAAGACGATTAGGCTCGAGAGCTCGCAGCCAATCATAGATTTTCCACTATTTATGCCCTCCTCTCAGGGTGACGAGGAACTGGACACAGTTTGGGTCGGGCTAGGGCAGGCTTCGGATTTCATCGGAAGAGACGTGCGGGGTAAAGCAGTGTTCATCTACAGCGTTCCGACTCCTAGCTCCCTTGTGCAATCGGCGATGTGGATGGGCTCAGTGGCACGTGCACAGCGGGCTGGTGCGAAAGCGGTGATCGTGGACCTCGCGATTCCTGGGAATATGCACTATGTCAGTCACATGAACGGAGCTTTGCGGGATTTCAAGATACCCATCTTCACAATTGGAGACGCCGATGGCACCAGCGTCGAGACGCTTCATGCGACAAGCAACGGGGTCGGTGTGAAGACGCACCTTCGCTGGGACGTGGGCCACTACCCCGACCTCACCGAGGGCATCGTCATCGGCAAACTGGCAGGTATGACCGATGAGAATATCGTTATGATTGCTCACACCGACGGCTTCTTCCAGGGTGCGAATGATGATGGAGCTGGAACGGCGGCCCTCCTCGGGACTGCCGCTTACTTCGCAGAATTACCAAAGGAACGGCGCCGCAGGACGATGTATTTCGTCGCGCTGCCCGACCATCATGGCGGCGATTATGGCGGAGCGTGGATGCATAAGAATTTTCAGTCGATCTTCACAAAGACCGCAGCGCTCCTTAATTCCGAACACGTTGTGGCTATGAACGCGGTCTGGGATCGTCCTTGGGGTTCCAATATCGAACCTAGTCTGATCCGACCAACGGTGTCGGTCCATCGTGGTGGGGAGTTTACGGTAGCGACCGCCTTGCTCACATCGTTGCGGATGATTACGCGCTCTTTGGCGTACCGACGCAAATCGCAGGCGGTGGTTCGGCAGGTCAGTTGGCTAGAATCCAATTCGATGCGCCGTCCTTTTATCTGCACAATAAGGGTGTGTTCTACCATTCCGATGCCGACGTGCCTGCTATCGTGCCGGAGGACAGTCTGAGAAACGCGGTTCAGGCCTTCTGTAAAATCTTGAACGATGTGAACAAGTTAGATCTCAAGGATTTGCAGCCGCCGCCATCGTCGAGACCGGGGATGGCCTCGATTGACGGACAGTAGCACACTGATGCGGCGACAGATGCGCGTTAGAATATTGGCAGCCTGGGAGCGTGTGCGCAAAGCAGCCTTTTTTACTGGCGATTAGCAAGGCAACCTATTTGTGAAGACTTCGTCTCTACTTTTCTGCCAAATTCGAATGGGCAAAGATGCGTGCAGAAAGATACTTGATGAAATAGAGGAACGGGTCCTGGCCAAGGACTCTCCGCTCTGTTGGACACCTGCCGCGTCGCAATCAACTCCAAGGAATGCTCCGGTTCCTGCGCGATGGAATCATTCGGCGCGCACTGCAATCGCCAAGCTACCAGCTTTCATCTGAGGTCGGATTCCGCAGCGATTTCGTGCTTCGCTTGGAGAGGAAAACAACGCTCATATCCCTTACGTCCAGGGGATCTTTTTCGGGCTCTCCTTGAGAAGCCCGAGCCGAACTCAGCGTGCCTGAACCACGGGCAAATCAATGAAGCTCGCTGCACCTTGTGCGTGATAAATATGCTGTGTCGCCTTCACGTAATCCTTCGGCTTCGCCAAAAAAATATTTGGCACGAATGTCTGCGGATTGCGATCGTAAAGCGGAAACCAACTCGACTGCACTTGCACCATGATCCTGTGCCCGGGCAGAAAAACGTGATTCGCCATCGGCAAAGCAAATTTGTAGGTCAACGGTGTATTCGGCTCGATCGCTTTTGGCTCCCTCGAAACTCTCGCGGTAGCGCCCGCGAAAAATATCCATCGCGATATTCAGCTCGTAGCCGCTCATTTCCGGCTGGCTCGGAACTTCGTCGGGATAGACGTCGATCAACTTGACGACCCAATCGCTGTCGGTGCCGCTAGTCGAGGCCACAAGGTTCACGACGGGAGGGCCGCTGATGCGCAACGCTTCCGTCAGCGCAGGCGTGACGTATGTCAGTACGTCGGGCCGCCCATCGACAAATCGCTGGTCGGTGACCAGCCATCTCCGCCAGGCGTCACCATCGGCAGGATTCACTGGGCGCGGCAAATACGGCACAGGCTTGGCGGGATCGGAGACATATTCGTCATAGGCCGCCGCCTGGCGTCCCGCTCGCTGGCGCGTTGAAAGAGAGGCCAAAGCTCGCGGTCAGATAAAGAGGTTTCGATTTGCCTGCGCAACCGCTCTCACAGCTCGAGCGGCCAGGATTTCAGCCGATCCCAATGGTTCTCGCCCGTGTTATAGATCAATACTGGTGGCGTGTCGGCTTTCGGCGCGCCATCTTTCAAATACTGATCGAAAAATGGCTTGAGCACATCGCGCCGGAATTCCAGCGCCGTGTCGCCATTCCACTTCAGTGGCCCAAGCGAAGAACCGTCATAGTTAACCCCGCTGTGCCGCCATGGGCCCATTACCAGAAAGTTCATGTCGTTGCGGGTGTCCTTCGGCTCAATTGCCAAGTAGCAATGGTTCGCGCCCCACATATCTTCCTGGTCCCACAAACCCTGAATCCACATTACTGGCACCTTTAGAGGTTGCGTCGCCATGGTCTTGTCGAGCGCCTGCTCCTGCCAAAATGCGTCGTATGCCGGATGTTCAATTGTCTTGTGCCACCACGGAATCTGATCCAAACCCGCGGCCTTTGCAAAGTCGCCTGCGGATCCGCCGCGCAGAAAATTATCGTAATCGTCGTTGCCCTGCCGAACGATCGCGTGACCTTCGCCTCTCACCGTGGCCTGTTCGGTGAAGTAGTCCAGATTCGGCTGACGAAACGCCCCAAAGTGGAACCAGTCGTCGCCCATCCAGCCGTCGACCATCGGGCTCATCGGTGCGGCAACCTTCAACGCCGGATGCGGATTCACCAGCGCCATAACGACCGTCCAGCCTTCGTACGAACTGCCCAGCATGCCAACTTTGCCATTGGACTCCGGCACGTTCTTCACCAGCCAGTCAATCGTGTCGTAGGCGTCGGTTGAATCATCTGTAGTCATGGAATTGAGCGGACCTCGCAACGGCCGCGTCATGATGTAGTCACCCTCGGACCCGTACTTGCCGCGAATATCCTGGAACACGCGAATGTAGCCATCATCGACGAACACCTCGTCACCCTGAGGCAAGGTGGCCAACATGTACGGCGATCTATTGCGCTCGGCGCGTCTCAGAGGCGTTGTAGGGTGTCCTCGTCAAAAGGATCGGCGCGTTCTTGGCCCCTCGCGGAACGACGATCACGGTGTGCAACTTCACTCCATCGCGCATCGGAATCATCACGTCGCGCTTTGAAGTAATCGTAGGATGCCGCGGGCGGCTCGTACTTGGCGGTAATGTCGGCTGCTCTCAGGGGAGGTCTGCGCATGGATCGGCAGATCCGAACATCAGAAGCATCGTCACCGCCAGTCGACAGCGCTGGAACGAGGTACCGCAAACCATGAGAGTGCTCCTAAAGTGAAATTACCGAAATCGGCTGAGCCCTCCACATACGTGCTCGTCAGGTCGCTTTGAGGTTCAAATTAGCTCAACATCGCCGGGCCGCGACGAACTTCGGCTAGTCGGCCGGCACGACCTCGCCGAGCTTCGGGAGGCCCCGGCCGCGCTTGCGCTTCCACACATAGTCCTTGCGCACCTTTTGCTGGTGCTTTTTCAGCTGCGCTTCAATTTCCCCAAAAGTGGCCTTCGCGCTGGAGGGAACATCCGGGCCTGTACCGGTTGCGTGCAGAGTCCCGGTGGGCAAATTCAAATTCAGTGAAAAGCTGAATTCGTTCTTCCGCGGAATTTTCACGAGAGAACCATGCAGTTCCACCGAATCGGGATCGTAATGCTTCAAGAAACGCTCCAGCTTCTCAACATGACGCTCAAACTCGTGTTCCACAGCTGGACGAGCTTCGGCTGCTATTCGGCTGTAGCTAATCTTCATTTGGGCACCCGGTTACATCTGGACTTGTTGCTGAAGGGAAGATTCGCATGCGGACGACTTCAGCATAGCGCTCTGCAATCCGCGTTTCAATCGGGGTATTCCTGAACGCAAACCCTGAAAGCTGGCTTAGAGGCGGCAGTTCAAACGAAGAGCGATCCCCTTGCCGGCGCAAGACAACTATTTCTTGAAGAGGTCTTCGAAGGCTTTTCGCGCGTCGTTGGGGCGGCCAGCGGTGGTCGGCGCCACCGGCGCACTCGTGGCATACGTTACCGGCGAAGTATCCTTCTCGACAGTCATGCGAAACTCGAAAAACGAGCAATCATTCTTCGCATCCTTCTTCGCGACTCGCTCCGGAATCGGCTGCGTGCACTCAAACTGTCTTCCGGTATCGAAATGGCACGCACTGCTTACACGAATGCAACGCGGCATGGCACCGCGGGCATTCACCATTCTGATCGAACCCGGGTGAAAGCACCGCCCCGCAACTCGAGCAGCGCGCCCGCATCACCGTTCCAACCATGCGCGGCGTCCGCGGACCCAGCATATCCTGCTGCTTCGGCCTGGGCTCAGGCGGCCGCTCGCCTGCGCTCGCGTTTCTTATCTTCCGCAATCACGATCGTGATACCCCTTTGCTTGTACTTCCGGTCCATGAAATACCTCCGGGGGGATTGTCCCACGAATCCTGTAAATGTGAGCCTTTCCGAAATTCCCGTCGTGACGGCGAACCGCGCTCCGTTTCGACCTCGCCCATCGGCTCTCATGCTGGAAAGCCTTCGAGCGGCAGATTCAGGCCTGCAGGAAATCCGCTGGGCTTTCCGGCCTTCGCCGCCACAGCCTCCGCCGCCAGATAGCCGCTGCGCACCGCGCCCTCCATCGTCGAAGGCCAGCCGGTGCGCGTCCAATCGCCCGCGAGAAAAAAATTCTGAGCGCCGATATCCTGTGGCGGCCGGCGTTGATCAACACCCGGCTCAGGTGAAAAAGTCGCATTCACTTCCTTGATGACCGTTGCCTTTCGCACCTTCACATCACGCGTCGCGGGAAGCACATCCGCCAGTTCCCGGCGGCACAGATCGATAATTTCCTGACGCGATCGCGATACCAGATCGTAGGAGGCGCTGATCACAAGCTGCAGATACTGACCGCTGGACGCTTGTCCACGAACCCCGGCCTCTGTTAGATGCGCGGCACGCCCGCCGGTTTCATTCCCGGCCGAAAGCACCGACTTGTTAAAGATCCACTGCGTCGTGTGATCCATCAGCGTCAGAAACGGCTCAGCCATGACCCGGCCTTCGAACCAAAAATGCACGCTCGTAATCGGCGAGGTCTTCAGATGCCGCAGTCCTTCCAGCCATTCGCCGCTTTCGTCGATTTCCGTCGGCAGAAGTTCCGGAAGACATTCCGTGCGGCACGGCCGCGATACATGCATCGGCCCCAATTTCCGAGCCGTCTTCCAGCACGGCTCCAGCAAAGCGGCACTCCTCGATCGCGAATTTCACGAACTCCGCACCGCACCCGCACTTCCCCGCCCCGCTTCGTCACCGCTAGCCGGCATCCTTCATAGAGGTTGGCCAGCGGTACCGAAGGAATGCCAACGCGGTATCCTTGGTGACTTGCCCAGAAAAGCCTTCCAGAACACGTCGATCCCATAGCGGGCATCGGTCCGCGAAAGCTCTTCGTCCAATGCGCTGACCAGCACCACCCGCCAAAACCGCTCGATCGATCCCGGCGTTTGCTTCATCCGATGCAGCCACTCGAGCATGGTCATACCGTCGATCTCCGGCGGATGCCCCGCGGCACGCGCAATCACCAGCAACGCCTTCGCAATCGACGCCTTATCGCACAGCGTCAACCCCCCGAAAAACGTAAATGACGGCAGCATATGCAGCGGCGGAGGAAGCCGCGAACCCTCAATTGTCGAGCGCCGGCCATCTTTATCCACGAAATAAAGACGGTCGTAAAAGTGAATCTTTTCGGCTGCGCCCACGCGCCGGTAAAAATCAGCCAGATTCGTGCAGCAGCCAAGCGTGACGTGCTGGCAATTGTCCACTTCGCTGCCGTCGGGCAACGTGTAGGAAGTGGCGCGCCCGCCCAAGTGCGGGCGCTTCTCCAACAGGCGGACCTGGAAGCCCGCTTCAGCCAGCGCGACGGCGGAAGACAGCCCCGCCAGTCCGCCGCCGATCACCAGCACGCTTTGCGAGGGCATCCTTCTTCCACCAACCGCTCACTCCCGCCGTAAGAAGATATTGAATTTTTTCCGCGCTCGAAAGCGACAAGCGCGAGGAAAACACGTCGCAATCCCGTTCTTCGATCCGCGCAAGCAACGTGCTGTAGGTCCGCGTCAGCGCCCACAGCGTCGCGCGGCTGTCGGGATCCACCTGATGCACGAGCGGCGCACCCTCCTCGTAGAAGCGCCACGCGCGGTCCGCCTCGAATTGCAGCAGGTTCCGCAGCGGCAGTCGCCAACGGCCCCGCCAAATCCTGGGCACGCACACCAAACCGCTGCAAATCCTCCTGCGGTAGGTACACCCGGCCCATTTCGTAGTCCGTGCGCACGTCGCGAATGATGTTGGTTAATTGAAACGCGAGCCCCAGCCTTTCGGCCAGGTCCGGCGCCTTCGGATCACGGAAGCCGAAACACGTGCAGGCAGGTGAGGCCCACCGTCCCCGCCACGCGATAACAATATTCCGAAAGTCGGTCAAAGGTGGCATAGGATTCGATCGTCAAATCCATTTCCGCGCCGAGGATCAGATCATGGAAATAGCGCGTCGGAATCGCGAACCGCGAAATCGTGTCCGCCAGCGCGGGAAGAATCGGATGGCTGGCAGTGTTCCATGCCGCAGCCTCATCGAGCATGGCGCGCCACCGGGCCAAACCGCGGCGCTTCGATTCGAGGTCACCCGGCTCGTCGGATACGTTGTCCACAAGCCGCATGAACGCATACAAGGCGCACAGCGCGTTGCGCTTCGGCTTGCGCAAGCCGAAAAACGCCAGATAGAAGCTGCTCCGCGATTCCCGCGCGATCCGTGCGCACTCGGCATAAGAATCTCTAACCATATCTGCATTCGGAGCGGATACTGGCCGTGCAGGCGCCGCCGCCGGGGCAGAGGGTATCGTGGTTCCGACCCTAGGTGCCGCGCCAAACTTCCCAAAACCCTTCGCGAACAGCGCGCCGCCCATCAATCGCAGCTTCGACAGTTTCCTAAGCGCGGGACGGTGCCCCAGCGTGTCGTAGCCGGATGCTGCGATCGCATCCAGAATCGCGCACCCGCCCCTGCTGAACAACTCGATGTCGACGCGAAGCGTTCCATCCACCTGCGACGCCAAGGGCGCGCCGGCCGCAAAAAGGTCGCGGGTGCGCGCGATCAGCGCCTTCATCAGCTGGACATAGCGCTCATCGAACCGGCGGGCGGCAATCTCTTCTTCACTCAGTCCATGCGCGCGAAGCGCGTCAAGCGGTATGTAGATCCGCCCTTTCTTGAGATCGCGCGAAACATCCTGCCAGAAATTTGCCAGCTGCAAGGCCGTACAGGTGCAATCGGAAAGACCCTGCCGCTGTTCATCCCGGTAATCGCAAAGATAAAGCACCAGCCGGCCCACGGGATTCGCGGAATAAACGCAGTATCCCAGCAAATCATCCCACGTCGCATAGCGGCGCACGCGCTGATCCTGACGAAACGCGCGCAGCAAGTCGCTGAAGGGTTCGATTGGTATGTTCTTCGCGCGAACCGTCTCGCGCAGCGCGATCAGCACGGGATGCAGCGGCTTACGGTCGCCACGATACACCAGCCGCAACTCGTCTTCCCACGCATCCAGCAACTCAAGCGCCCGCGCAGGATCAGCAACCTCGTCGCCCAGATCGTCCGACCAGCGGCAGTAGGCGTACACATTGTAAAAATGCTGGTGCAGCCGCCCGCGGCAACAGCCACGACACCACATTGAAATTCTCGTAGTGGTGCCTGGCAAGCCAGCGCGTATAGCGCTCGGCGTCAATGGGCGCACAGTCTTCCGCGGGAAGATTGTGGGCAATGTCCAGTTCTGGTGTGGGCAGCATGAAGCCCTGTTGCGGGCCCGTGAAATGCGCATCCAAAAAGACTAGGGGATGACGGCTGTTTTCAGCTCGCCATTCCGCTGTTTCATATGCTCGAACACGTGGGGCAGTTCCGTCAACGGTACTTCGCCGGTGATGAAATCGCTGGCACGAATTTCCCCGCGCACGATCGTGTCGAGCGCCTCGCGGATGAACCGAGGCGTATGGTGAAACGTCGACTTAATGGTGATTTCGGAGTAGTGCAGCGCGGCCGGGTCGAAATTCACCTGCGTTCCGCTCGGGCAGCCTCCGAACAAATTCACGTTCCCACCCTTGCGCACCATTTGCAGCGCCCACTGCCAGGTCTTGGCCGAGCCGACGGCCTCAACCACCGCATCGGCGCCGCGCCCTCCTTCGGTGAGCTGGCGAACCAGGGTCACGGGATTCTCCATTTCCGCCACATCGAAGGCCGCCGTCGCGCCCAGCCGCTCCGCCGCACGGATCTGGCTGTTGCGCTTTCCGAGCGCGATTACGCGGACGCCGCGAGCAGAGAGGATACGGATGAATTTCAGTCCGATCGGCCCGCAGCCGATCACCACGACCGTGTCGCCGTCATGTGGATTAATCTCATGCGCCCCGCGCAAAACACACGCCAGCGGTTCCACCATCGCCGCATCCAGAAACGGAACCGAATCGGGAATCTCCAGCATGTTCTGCTGGACGATTCGCGCGGGAATGCGAATGTACTCGGCGTAAGCCCCGTTATTAAAAAGGAGGTCTTCACACAGGTTAGGCTGACCCTTGCGGCAGTACACGCACACGTTGCAGGGAGCCGAGTTCGACGGTACCACGCGCATCCCCTCGCGAACGCCGTGATTCACAGCACGGCCCTTCTCTTCGACCACGCCGGCGAGTTCGTGGCCGAAAAGCGCGGGCGGCTTGATCATCCGCGGATGCGATCCTTGCTTCCACACCTTCAGGTCGGTGCCGCAGGTGAGCGCGACTTCCACTCGAACCAGGACTTCGTCTTCCGCAAGTGAAGGTATGTCCACTTGCTCGATTTTCATATCCTCGCGGCCATACAGCACGGCCGCAGTCATATGGCCATTCGCATCCTGTTTCATTCGTGAGCTATCACCACTTTAAGAGTATCATCTGCCGGGCGGGCCGCCAATTCCAGGGCGTCCCCGATTCGCTCCAGTGGAAAACGGTGCGAAATCATTTCTCGCATCGGCAAACTGATGATCGAATACAAGGGCCGCCGATTCCTCCTGATCTTCCACCGATGCACTGTAGCTTCCAAGAATTTCCTTTTCCTCGATGCCCACCGCTGCCGCGGGAAATTCCAGCTGCATAACCGGATCGTTATGTGCAAACAGTAGCACTCTTCCGCCCGGTCGCGCGATAGCAAGAGCTTCCGGCACTAATGACGGGTTGGGCACCGCTAGCAGGACGGCATCGGCCCCTCGGCCACCGGTTCGCGCCCGCATGTCGTCAAGCAAATGACCGTCTTTCGGATCAAACGCTTTCACCGCTCCGAATCGCACGCTCGCCGCGCGGCGTCCCGGCATCGGATCACTGGCATACACGGCCGCGCCTTCGAGCTTCGCAAGAAGCATCAGCAGCATGCCGATCGGCCCCTGTCCGATCACGAGCACCGTCTCGCCCTTCGCCACGCGCGCTTTGCGTACGGCTTTGAGGCAGGTGTTCACCGGCTCGACAAAGGTCGCTTCTTCGAACCCGACCTCAGGCGGCAACAGAATCATTCCCCGCTCGACGATCCACGGCATCGCGCGCACGTATTCCGCGAACCCGCCGCCGTTCGGATCGAATCCCGCCGTCAGCCCCACCTTCTTGTAAGCAGCGCACTGCGAAAAAAGTTTCTGCTCGCAGTAAAAACACGATCCACACGGAATGTGATGGAAGCTCACCACTCGGTCGCCCGGCTTGAACTTCTGCACTCCAGCACCCACTTTGACGACCGTTCCCGCGAGTTCATGGCCGAGGATCTGTGGCGGAGACAGAAACCCGTGATGGATTTTCTTGATGTCCGTCCCGCAAATCCCGCAGGCCCCGACGCGGAACAACACCTCGCCTTCCCTGATTTCCGGAATTGGCACGGTTTCGACGACGACACGCCCCTGGCCCCGGTAAACTCCGGCGCGCATCTGCCCGTCGCGCGCATCGGGCGGTGCGTCCTGCAATCCGATCTGCGTGATGGTTTGGCTCATGTTCCTATGAATGTGGCGCCGCCACCGATTTTGACTCCAATCCTTTCGCACGCTCGGAAAATTCCACAACGTACCGATCGAGAAAAGACGCCAGCGCCTCCGCCGCGCGTTTGCTCCTCTGCCCCAGCTTCACCAGCGCCGGTATCGCCTGCGGACGAAGCGCCACTTGACCGAGAACCCGCGGAATGCTCACTACGCCGTTGTCCGTAAAGACTTCGTTCATGTCGAGCGGCAAATCCTCGTCCACCGTGTCGCTGATCGCACGGATTGCCACGCCGGGCACTCCGTTAGCCCGCGCCTTCGAAAGAACCACGAAGCTTTCCATCTCAACCGCATCCGCGCTCGAACCCAGATGCTCTTTCTCGTCGGCGCGGGAAACCACCCGGTCGGCGCTATAAAAACCTCCGACGATCCTTGCGCCGCAATCCTCCGCAAAAGAAACCAAAGGAGCGCTACACTCAATCACTCTGCCGTCGAGACCTTCCGGCGCCCGCTCCACGACCACCCTTTGCGCCGCGAGCACCTGCCCAATCCGATATTGCGGCCGTAGAGCGCCGGCCGAACCCGACGAAATACAGAACTCCACCGCATCTGAATCGCCCCAGGTGACCTTGGACATTTCAAGCGCCGCCTGCCGTCCGCCAACTCCGGTGAGAATTACGTTCACCTCCGCTGCGCCAATCTCCGCGCGAATGACATTTGCTGCACCCCACTTCAGCCGGCGAAATTTTCGCAACGCCCGCCAGGGAGCAAATTCATTCTCCAGCGCGAATGTGACCAGAATCCTCATTGCCGATATTTACGCAGCCTGCGGATGCGACACCGTCTTCCCGCCTCGAGCCTTCAACGATCCCGACCCTTCATACCATCGCACCGCCCGCTCCAGCGCCGCCTCGATCGATCCCGGCTGATAGCCAAGTTCCCTCTCGGCTTTGTCGCTGGCAACGAACATCCGGTGACGCGACATTTTCACGCCCTCAACGGGAATCCGCGGTTCCCGCCCGGTCCAGCGCGAAAACCACTCGTCGGCATAACCTGCGGCAAGCGCGACCGCATGCGGCAGCTTCACTCTCGGCGCGGGGCGCCCGGTAATCACCGCAAGAGCATCCAAAATCTCCTTTAGCGTCATGTTCCGGCCGCCCAGGATATACCGCTGGCCGACGCGCCCTGAATCGGCGGCAAGCAAATGCCCTGCCGCGACATCTTCGACCGGCACAACGTTCAAACCCGTATCGACATACGCCGGCATCTTTCCGTTCAGGAAATCAACGATGATCCGCCCAGTCGGCGTCGGCTTCCAATCGCCCGGCCCCACCGGCGTGGTCGGATTCACAATCACAATCGGCACGCCAGCCGCTGCGGCCTTCTCGGCTTCCTGCTCGGCTAAAAACTTCGACCGCTTGTAGTGCCCGATCATCTGACCAAGCGTTGCGCGTGTGTCCTCGTTCGGCAAAGTGTCTTTGGAACCGGGCCCCGGCACGGCCACTGTCGCCACCGTGCTCGTGTAGACGATCCGTTCAACGCCTTCGCGCGCGGCCGCTGCAAACAGCTGCCGCGTCCCGTCCACATTGCTTTGGTAGATTTCCGCGGGATTCCGGGTCCACAACCGGTAGTCAGCGGCCACATGAAACACGCGCCGAACGCCCGTCACGGCCCGTTCCAGCGAATCCGGGTCGCGCAAATCACCCTCGACACGCTCGACCGGCATTCCTTCCAGCAGCCGCAAATTGCTATGGTGACGAACCAGAACGCGAACCGAATCACCCGTTTCGACAAGTTGACGGGCGACGTGGCTCCCCACGAACCCAGCCGCACCCGTGACGAGGATGGTCATAAAATGCGGAACGCCTCGTTCTCCTTCGCGGCAGCCTGCGCCACGGCACCCACTGCGGACGGCGCACCCGCTTTCCCATGACCGTTCCCGTTGTTCTTGGGTGCCTTGCCGCCCTTGAGTCCACCCATCTTCCCGGAAAGCGTCCAGCTCAGCATTTTCCAGGTGTCGCCGAGCTTCTTGTTTCCGCCCAGCACCGCCGACGCCTCATATCCCGCATGCACCATGCAATCCTCACAGCGCGGATCGCGTCCCTTCCCATAGTTCTCCCAGGGCGTCTTGTCGATCAGATCCTTGAACGTCTTGTGATGTTCGTCGGTCATCAAGTAACAGGGGCCCTTCCATCCTCGCGGATTGTAGGTCGGGTTCCCCCATGCCGTGCACATCAGCTCGCGCTCGCCTCGCAAAAACTCCATGTAGATTGGCGAGGTCACGATGTTGTACTGCTCGAGCAGCGCGCTTGCCTTCTGGAATTTTTCGCGAATCTCCGCCCGCGACATAAAGATGTCCTTGGTCATTACCGCGGCATAGGAATACGCAGGTGAGAGCATATGCCCGTCGACGCCGAGCGTCTGCAGGTAAGCGAACAGTTCGGCGATCTCCTCAATGTCGGTTTCTTTGTAAATCGTCGTATTCGAGGTGACCAAAAAGCCCGCCGCTTTCGCCGCCTTGATGCCTTGAATCGCCTCACGGTACACTCCGTCGCGCTCGACGCAAATGTCGTGCGTTTTCTCGAGCCCGTCCAGATGGACGTTGAAAAACAGCCGCGAAGTCGGCTTGAAGTCCGCGAGTCGCTTGCGAATGAACATCCCATTCGTGCACAAATAAATGTGCTTCTTGCGCGCCAGGATCTCGCTTGCCAGCCTGCCAATCTCCGGATAAATCAGCGGCTCCCCGCCGCAGATCGAAACGATCGGCGCTCCGCAATCATCCACCGCCGCCATGCACTCCTCAACTGTCAACAGCTCGTTGATGGTCGACTTGTATTCCCGAATCCGCCCGCAGCCGGTGCAAGTTAAATTGCAGGCGTGTAAAGGCTCGAGCATCATCACCAGTGGAAACTTCTTGTCGCCGCTGAGTGCTTTGCCAGCCAGATAACCGGCCATATTCGTCGTCAAGCTAAGAGGAACTCTCATCCATTACCCCCAATGTCCGTTTCGATGCTCGATCTGTTCGGGACGAACCTGCACACCCGCGAATTTTCTGCGTCCCTTGCGCAAGTTGTCATATCGCGCCAGCGCATACAGCGGGAACGAATTCCGGTACAGGTGATACTTCAAATAAAAAACGCACGGGAAGCCGGTGCCCGTAAATTCTGCCTCCTCCCAGGTGCCATCGGCGTTCTGATGCGCCACCAGCCATTCCACAGCGCGTTCCGCCGCCGCATCGTTCGGCCCCGAAACCGCCAACAATCCAATCAATCCCCACGCGGTTTGCGACGCAGTGCTCTTCCCCTTGGCCTTCAGAGAAGGATCGTAATACGACAAAATCGATTCTCCGAATCCGCCGTCTGGATTTTGCACCGAGCGCAGCCAGTTCGCCGCCCTCTGGCAATGATCGCGCGACGCCAAACCGATCGTTTCCAGCGCGCGCAGCACGCCGCTCGTTCCATAAACGTAATTCACTCCCCATCGCCCGAACCACGAACCATCTTCGGTCTGATCTTTGCGCAAAAACGCCCGCGCACTCTCGAGCACCGGATGCGATGCCGGCCAGCCCATCTGGCCCAGGCACTCAACCGCCCGCGCCGTCACATCCGCGGTCGACGGATCGAGCATCGCATTATGATCTGCAAACGGAATATGGTTCAAAAATTGCAGATTATTCTCGTGATCGAAAGCACCCCAGCCCCCATCGCCATTCTGCATGCTGAGCAACCAGGCAAGCCCGCGCCGAATTGCGCTCTGAAGCCGGGTCGGCTCCGGGTCAGCGACCCGACCAAGCGCCATCAACACAAACGCCGTGTCATCCACGTCCGGATAAAAGTCATTCCGAAACTCGAAAACCCAGCCCCCCGGCTCGGCATTCGGATTCTTCACCTGCCAGTCGCCGGGACCGAGAATTTGATTGTCCAGAAGCCATCGTTCCGCAGCAATTAACGATGGATGCGCAGGATCAAGTCCTGCTTCTTCCAGCGAAACCATTGCGATCGCCGTGTCCCACACCGGCGAAATGCAAGGCTGCAAGCGTATCCCGGTCTTGTCCTCAATTTCATACCGCTCAAGAAACCGGATCTCGCGCGCCACGAGGGGATCGGTCGTGTCGCCCCCCATCGCCAACAGCGCAAAAATTGAATTCATCATCGCCGGATAAATCGTTCCCAGCCCTTCACTCCGCTCCAGCCGCTGGAGCATCCATTTCCGGGCGCGCTCCATCGCCAGCGCTCGAAAAGGCTTCCACGGCGATTTTTCATAGAGCTTGAGCCCGCGGTCGAGCGCGAGAAAGCAGTTCCGCCACGAGAAGACGCGGCCATCCCACTTGAACGAGGTCGGCTGCGCGCCGGGCCGCTTGAATAACTCGTTAAATGTCATCCCATCCGGCAAACGCCATCCGGGCTTTTGGGCATAGACAATCGCCAGCGGAATCACGATTCCCCGCGTCCACGAGGACATCTCGTAAATATTGATCGGCAGCCAATTCGCCAAGAGCATTAGCTCGGGCGGTATCGCGGGAACCATCTTCCAATCGAGAACTCCCACCATCGCCATGTAAAACCGTACGTAGGAATTGGTCGCCTCCAACCCGCCCAGCTCATGGACTTTCGCCCTGGCCTTCTCCAGGTGCGGCGCCGCTGCCGAATCGCCCGCCAGTCGCAGCGCGACGTAAGCCTTTACGGTAGCGTTCAGCTCCGCCGGGCCGCCGTAAAAAATATTCCAGCCGCCATCGGCAAGCTGCCGATCTCGAATGTATTTTGCGAGCTTGTTTACTTTGGGAGAATGCAGCTGTCCTAGGATCTGCAGGTACAGCACGTAGTCTGATTCAAGCGTGGTGTCGGCTTCCAGCTCGGCCCACCAGTAACCCTCCTGGTTCTGAGCCGCCAGCAGCCATTCCCGAGCCCGAGCGATCACCTGCTCAACCGGAGGCTGCTCCGATCGCACTTGCACCACAGCTCCGCCTGCCGAAGGGCCATCCTCCGCCAGGCCACCGCGCAGATTTGCTTCCGGCGCCATCAATCCCTCAGACATAACCCTCGATAACACCCATTTGTCGTTGTTTGGTATTCCTAGTGGTTTCGATCCAAATCTACTGGACCTCGTTTCCGGGAGGGCCTTGACCCCAACACGCCACTCTCGGAGGGAAAAATACCGTCACGCGATAGACTCAGGAGCCTGGGGAATAATCCCAATCTCCCGAAGTTACAGATAGTTACGGCTCAGTCTCTATTATCTTTTGTATCCCTCTCATGGTCAATCGAAAACCATCTCGCTGCCAAAATTGTCTGATGAGGGAACGCAGCCTTGTGGCTGCCCGCCGGATACTTAAATAAAATGGAAATGTCGAAGATAACCCTTCTACGCACCCCCCACCGGCGAAGAAAACTCGAAAACGCATACTAACATGTAAGCTTGACCGGCAGGCTAGGGAACTTTCTTGCCTTCCTCCATATTCCGCCTCGAGCTTCCGAACCCGTTCCGCCAATCCCGGCAGACGCGTAAGCCAGCCGTACTGCTCTTTGAATTTCTGAAGCGGCCTCGCCGGAGTACCCCAAACCATTTGACCCTGGCGAACCGTCTTGCCTACGACGACTCCCGCCTGCCCTCCCACCCGGGCTCCGTCCTCGACGGTACAATGA
This sequence comes from uncultured Acidobacteriota bacterium, assembly GCA_963718485.1. Taxonomy (GTDB): domain Bacteria; phylum Acidobacteriota; class Terriglobia; order Acidiferrales; family UBA7541; genus Palsa-295. The sequence continues at coordinate 57,590 of CAVQZU010000133.1, read as the reverse complement.
TCGCCGATTCCCGCTTGACCTCCGACCAGCACCCTTTTTCCAACAACGGTGCTCCCGGATATTCCGGTCTGGGCGGCGATCACGGTGTGCTCGTCGATCCGGACGTTATGCGCCACCTGCACGAGGTTATCGATCTTCACTCCACGCGAAAGCTGGGTACTTCCGAGTGATCCGCGATCAATCGTAGTATTGCATCCAATTTCGACGTCGTCTCCGATCTCGACATTCCCAATCTGCGGAAACTTCCAGTGGCGCCCCTCGCCAAACACATAGCCGAACCCGTCGCCACCAATGACCGCTCCCGAATGCACTTCGACTCGATTGCCCAGCCGCGCGCCTGGGTACAAAGTAACCCGCGGATGCAATCGACAGCCCTCCCCCACCGAAGAGCCTCGCCCCAGAAAGCAAAAGGCCTCGATCACCGTTCCGCCGCCAATGCACACATCTTCTTCGATCACCACATAGGGCCCCACGGTGACCTGCGCACCCGATTTGGTATTCGCTCCCACAACCGCGGTCGCATGAACTCCGGCCCGGAATAAGGCCGCGGGCAGTAGCCACGCCGCTGCTTTCGCAAACGCCAGCTTCGGCTCTCCGGCCTCGATAATCGTCTTCCCTTCCAGTCGCGTACCCGGCTGCGCCAGCACGCAACGCGCCTCCGACTGTTCCGCGCGCCCGCGGTTCCTCGCCGAATCGAGAAAAATAACATCCTCCGCGCCGGCACGTTCCGGGCTGGCGACTCCTGAAATCAGCGCGTGTGAATCTCCGCTAACCGAAACGCTCAAGTATGCAGCAAGTTCCTCCGCTGTGCGGCTCATGTTCGCCTCTCTGTAAAAACTCGCGCCCCTCGGCAACCATTCATCAGAACGGATAAATCGATTTCTCTCCCGGCGGTCGCGTTTTCCAGCGCTTGTGAACCCACAACCATTGGTCCGGATGTTCGCGAATATAGTTCTCGATAACGCGCGTGAACCTCGCCGTATTCTCGCGAATGTCTGCTTCTTCATTTTCAGTGCGCGACAACTCAACCGGAGGCTGAAACTGCAATCGGTAAATCTTGCGTTGGTAGTCCCATAGGAGAAAGCCCGGCACCACCGCCGCATCGGTCCGCAGCGCGATTCGCGCCAGCCCGGAAGTGGTTGACGCTCGAATACCGAAAAAGTCGACGAATACTCCTTCTTCGCGAACCGTGTTGTGATCGGAAAGAATTCCCACTGTCCCGCCATCCCCGAGCAGCTTCAAGATGGTCCGTGCTGATTTGTTTTTTTCGATAGGCTGGTTCCCCGACAAGCACCGATAGTGATTGACAAGTTCATCCACGCGCCAGTTCCTGATGGGTCGTACCAGAAAATGTAGCGGATGCCCATAGAGCGCATGCGCAAAAGGCGCCAGTTCCCACGCGCTCATGTGTCCAGTAAGAAAAAGTACGCCCTTGTGCCTCAGCCGGGCGTACTCGAAATTCTCAGCCCCGTCTACCATAACGGTTTGCTCGATATTCCCTCGCACGTATTTGGGGAACCGCGCGAACTCCGCAGCCATCCAGCCGATTTGCTGCACCATTCTCCGAATCGTCTTTCTCCGCTGCTCCTCGTTCCAATCGGGGAATGCCAGTTGGAGATTGAAGGCAGCCGCGCGTCGCAGCGGCGTCCGAATCAGAAAGGCGGCCGCCGCGAAGCTCTCCCCTACCAACCGCGCCGCCGGCCGCGGCAAAAATCCCAATATTTTGAGCCCCACCCAGAGCGCTGCAAACTCGATCCATTCACGCATTCCGCGCAATTATGCTAGAGCGACTGAGCCAGACGCCAGCAAATGGTGCACAGCAATTTCGATGACCAGGCGATCAAGGAAGCAGAGATCGATTCGCCGGCCCAACTCGCCACCGTCATCCCCAACCCAGGAGGGATGCCCAGCGAACTTTTTGTCCGCCAATCCGCCCGCGTCTCGATGATAGACTCTTGATGCTTTGCACGAATCGCCTCGCCAAATAAAATCGCTCGATCTAGAGACCGCGGCGTTCGCAGCTCTTGTCCTTTTAATCTGCTTGTTCAGCTATCTCGGTGCCGTTGGCGTCGTCGGCCCCGACGAGCCTCGTTATGCTTGGATCGCCCGGGCGATGGCTGTAACCGGCGACTGGGTTACCCCACGCCTCTACGGCCAGCCGTGGTTTGAAAAACCCATCCTTTACTATTGGGCCGCTGCGATCGGCTTCCAGCTTCACCTTCCCACCGAATGGGCGCTCCGTTTGCCATCCTCTTTCGCCGCCCTGGGCGCGGCTGTCGTAGTCGGATGGCTGTCCTCGAAACACTATGCCCGTGCCGCACGATCGATGAACACGCTTGCCGCGCCCACGCTTCTCGCGCCGCTACTGTTCTCCACCACGGTCGCGGCAATCGGATTTGCCCGCGCCGCAACTCCGGACATGCTCTTCAGCGCCTTCATCGCCCTGGCCATGGCTTGCGCCGCGGACATTTTTCGCCGCCGCGGCTTGTTGCGCTCCGCTGTGCCGGTCGCCGGCGCTAGGCAAAAATTCGACGCGCCTGCCCTGCTGCTTTTCGGCGCATTCCTGGGCATGGCGGTTCTGGCCAAAGGACCAGCGGCCGTTTTACTCGCCGCCGGCGCGATCGTGCTGTGGGCCCTGGCCACCGGGCGCTGGAGCGCGGCGTTCGGCCTGGCTCATCCGTATGCCCTGGCATCATTCTGCGTCGTAACGCTTCCTTGGTATCTGCTGTGCGCGCGGCGCAATCCCGACTTCCTCCGTGTTTTTATCTTCCAGCACAATTTCGAGCGCTATCTCACGCCCGTATTTCAACACCGCCAGCCTTTCTGGTTTTTCGCACCGATCACTTTCCTCGCGCTGCTTCCCTGGACAGCGCTTCTCTGGCCCGCCGTGCAAGAAGGGCTACGCCTCTGGCGCGAAAAATCCTGGCACGATTCTCCCGGCTTATTCTTCGCCTGCTGGGCAGTCTTTCCCGTCTTGTTCTTCAGCCTCTCGCAGTCAAAGCTCCCCAGTTACATCTTGCCCGCGATTCCGGCGCTCGCCCTACTCTCGGCTGCGAGCCTCTGCCGCATGGCCTGGTCATCCAGTGGAAAAACGAGAGTCGCATCGCCAATCGGATTCGCAATCGCAGGCACCTGGTCGGTGCTTGGCGTTGCCGCCATAATTTTGGCCCACCGTTTGCCAGCGGCACAGCGCGAGGCAGCCGGCAATTCGATTCTGCTCGCCGCCTGCGTTGCCTTTGCCGGAGCCCTGGCCGTCGGCTTTCTTGCCTTTCGTGGCCAAAAAGTACTCGTCACGCTCTCGGTTCTATTGGCCACTGCTGTGGTGACCATCGCTAATACCGGCATTCTTCCCAAGCTCGATCCCTTCCTCTCCGCCCGCTGGCATGTCCAATTGCTTCGCAACGACCGCCATCCCGACCGCATCTTCGCCTATCGCTTGCCGCGTTCCTGGACCTACGGATTCGCGTTTTATCTTGGCCGGGAACTGCCGGAATGGTCCGCAAGCGATCCGAATCCGGCGCTCGTGCTCACCACGCCGGCTGGCTTGAGGGAAATACGGCAGGTTCACAGATTTTACGGAGAGTTGGATGAAACAGCCCAGGGAATCCTGTACGTGCCGATTGGCCCGGCGCCGCGCTGATTGATTCCACACGCTTGACACCAGGCTAATGGCTGTCGTGCGAGGCAGGAGGCAGCGACTGCAAAAAGAAGGTCACGATCTGGCTTTCGTAATTCTTGCGTTCCTCATCCGACATATCCGGATAGTTCACGCGAACGCGCGCCAATTGCTTGGGCTCCGGAGCTTCGCTGAACAATTTCACGGTCAGCTTTGCTAGCGCCGGCCGGTCGTCGGATTCAATGAATAATTTTGGCATGCCTGCGGTGCGATCCATCCGCACCGGCGGCTCGTGGCGAAACGAAAAGTTCAGCAGGCGAAATCCTGCGTCGGAAAATTCGCTCACCCCAGGCAACGCCGTAAGTCCCGAGCGATTCACCTCCACTTGCACCATGTCGCGCGGGTCCGCATATGCATTGTCGACTGCTAACGCCGCAATCCGCGGATCCGACGTCGCCAGCCGAAGCGCCGCATACCCTCCCATATCCCCACCCCACAGCCCGAATCTTTTGGGGTCCACATCGTCACGCCCGGATAGCGTCTGCACGGCGGATCGCAATTCTTCGGTTTCCTTGTACCCCAGGGTCGTCACGCCGGCGCTCGTCCCGTGCCCCGTAAAATCGAACAGGAACGCATTGAACTGCTGCTCCTGCAACGCGGTCACCAGCGTGAGCACGTCCGCCCGCTGCTCCCGATATCCGTGCGCCACAACGATGGTCGGCGCGCCTCGAAGTCCCGGGAAAAACCATCCTTCCCGCGTTGTTCCGTCCGCCAGCGAGAAGGAAAATGTCGTCGGATGCCCCATCATCACTGTCAGATCGAACGAAGTAGGTGTCCTTGCCGGGCGGATCATCTGGTAGAGAAGAAAGCCCGAAACCGTCGAAATCGCCACAAATCCGAACAAAACAAGGGCGAGAAGCCCCGAGAGGACTTTGCCAAGACGCGTTGTGGGGTAGCGAAGCTCGGAGAGGACGGGCATTCGTCAAGTAAGCGGGCCAAATTCGCGCCGGGGCCCGCAGCCATTAGCATACTTCGCTTTAACCCCCTTTCACTCAGCATTTTGGGTTTTGGGTTCTTTACCAGCAGGACGCTATAATGGCGCTGGCACTCGATGCAAATCGTCGACCTGCGGCAACTCCATTCCCGCACCCTGGAGATCCTCTTTCAGGAAGAGGCTCGGCATTGGCGCGAGGAGCTTTTCTGGGACTATCGCCCGTCGATCGAACTGATTCGCAAATTTATCGATTCTCGCGCTCTCGGTGGTTATGCTGCACTGAGAACGGCCATCCCAAAGGTTACGGATTCTACGTGCTGGAAGATCACAAGGGCCTGATCGGCGGCCTGTTTGTCTCTTCTCAATCTGTGCAATCTCCCGTCACCCAAAAGCTGTTGGGCGAGATGCTCAATTCGCTCCGCGCCACACCGCGCCTGCAACGCATTGAAGCGCAGTTGATGCCCTTCGGCACCGAACTCGACCCCGTCTTTCTCTCTCAATACTTTCGCTTGTACCCACGCCAATTCATGTTACTTCCCCTGGCGGAAGCAAAGCTCACTGGCCAACCGCTGTCGGCTGGCCTTCGCCTCGAACCATGGTCCGACCGCGCCTTCGAAGCGGCCGCGCGGCTCATCCATCTAGCCTACGCCGACCATGTGGATAGCCAGATCAACGATCAATACTGCAGCGAAGCCGGAGGACTGAAATTCCTTCGCAACATCGTCCTGTTGCCAGGTTGCGGACAATTTCTTCCCGAAGCATCCTTCCTGCGTCCGCCCCGCCGGCGAAAGCCGCCTCATCGCCATGGTGCTCACCTCGACGGTCGCCGAACGGGTCGGCCACACCACGCAGATTTGCGTCATGCCCGGCTATCAAGGCCACAACATCGGCAGGCTGCTGATGGAGAGCGCAATCCAGGCGCTGCGGCACAGGAACTACGAATCTCTTTCACTCACGGTCACTTCCATGAACAAACGCGCCGTCGAACTCTACGAACATCTCGGCTTCCACGCGCTAAAAACATTCGCGGCAGGCGTCTGGCGCGCAGTCCTAGCAGAACGAGTATTTCCAAGGCGAAGTGAACCTACCTAGCGGCGAGTCGGCCTACGCAGCCGGCTGCGCACCCCGCCGCGTTTCGGCGCGGTGAGTTTTTCCGCACCGAGTTCACAATCATTCGCTCACAAATTCGGCTCCCTCCACAGGACCACGAAATTGCCACACAGGCTCTAAACGCTGGCACTCTCTGCTGGCGAGCCGCCGGCACTTCATTTCTTGGCGCGGTCTTTGAGCAGTCCCTTCAACTCGTCCATAAATTCCTTCACGTCCTTGAAATCCAGATAGACCGACGCAAACCGCACGTACGCAACCTTGTCGAGCTTCTTCAACTGGTTCATCAGCAACTCGCCGATCTCGGTTGTGGTGCGCTCCCGCTCCGCCGCTTCACTGACGAAGGCCTCCGCCTCATCAACGATCGTCTCGAGCTTGCCCACCGGCACCGGCCGCTTCTCGCAAGCTTTCAGCAATCCCTGCAAAAGCTTCTGTCGCTCGAACTTCTCCCGCCGGCCATCTTTCTTGATGACCATGTACGGAATTTCGTCGATCCGCTCGTAGGTTGTAAAGCGCCGATTGCACTTCAGGCATTCCCGCCGCCGGCGGATCAGATCGCCGGTGCGCGCCTCCCGCGAATCGATCACCTTGTCATCAAGATGCGCGCAAAACGGGCATTTCACAGCTCTCCTCTCTCCCGGTTTCGAGGCATGTTCGGCTTCCTCAAGAAGCGCCGCCTCACCCGCTTTTTCTTCCGCCTCCACCATCTGCCGCAGCTCTCCCATCGACCACCCTTCCTGAAACAACAACGGCAACCCGGCAAGGGAACAGGAAGCAAAAGTCACCAGCCACACCATGATTGCGCCGTGGCCGCAGGCTCCTTGTCAATCCCCAGGATCAGCGTCAGCACCAAAAGCTCGCCACTTGCGCGCCACCGCCCACGCCGGGGAGCTGCGCCGCAGATCCTACCAGCGTAAACGCCAGCACCAGAGTCGCGCGCCGCGAAGCTTAACGCGCAACAATTCCCCTCGCCAGCGCATGCATTCCAAAGGTAAGCGACGATCACCAGCATCCCAATGCACCGCGGTTTAGCCGAGCAACACCGCCAGGTCACCCCAGCTCCGAATTCCCTGCAAGCCCGTCGCTGAATCCCTCCGAGCAGCACCGCCACTTTCTCGCGCCAGCCCGTCCGCCACGTCTCGTGCTGCAATTTCCTTCCCGAGCCATGCCCCGCCGTGAAACTGAAAGTACGCCAGGAATCGCGATCACCAGCAGCCCCGCCAGCAGCGCGCACTCCCGTCGAACGCGCCACCCGCATAATCGGCGTATCCCTCCCGCCGACGAGTCCTTGCCGCTCGAAGAGCAGTAACGCCGAACCCGCCAGCACAATAGCCGCCGCCATATCGAACACGCGTTCGAGCACGTACACTCCGAACATGTGCGGGATCGGCAGCGAATCCTTCCGCGCGATCAACACTGGGCGCACCGGTTCCCCGGCGCGGCCCAGCAAAAAAGTGCATGCAAAGCCCATGAGCGTCGCGCGATACACGTTCCAAAACCGCGTTTCCCCGATGGCCCGTGAGAATCGCATCCACCGCAGGGCCCGAATCGCGAAGCACGCGTAGGTGGTCACGACGGCCAGCAGGAGCAAAGGAATATTTGCATGCCACAGCGATTCACCTACGATTGACCAGCGAAAGCCCTCGAGCGTAATCGCATTGCGAAACTTGTAGAAGAAGTAAGCAAGGCCTAAAATACCGACGAACAGAAGAAGGTACCGGCGCAATTTGGGGTTCATCCGTTTTGCAACGTAGCAGCAAGCTCCGCGGAGTGTCAAGGCGTTCGGCCGCCGATGCACTACGGGAAAGTCTCTATACACTGGATGAACGTTCGTTAGCTCGCGTTTTGAAATAAAGCTTGGGTGCGGTGGATGGCAGATCAGGCCATGAGCAGCAGCCTAAAGAATTTTCTCGAACGTGAAGGCTGGCCTTTCTGTTATCTTTGCAGCCTCGTTTACGTCGCCTTCCTGATTCAGCTCGTCGGCATCGCTTCCACCGACCAGAACCTCAATCCCATTATCAGGCCTGCTCCCCCGGCCTGGCGCTTCCTCGGCGAGGTTGGCTTGGACCTTTCAACCCTCGCTCCCTTGCTCGGAATCTTTTCGATATACGTGGTTCGAAGCCCCTTCACCTACGAAGCCGTCCCAGCCAGGCGTCGCTTCGTCTGGGGCATGGCCCTGGCTTCTGTCTTGCTCGCCTTTGCGGAATTCTACTGGTCCTGGAGTGGACACCCTACCTGGCTCCGCGGCTTTGTCGGCTAATCTTTCCTGTCCCCCCCCCAAAGCCAATCCCAAATCTCGCAAGTCGTGCTTCTTGCTCCTGCATCTAAAAGGCGCACACCCAATGAGGGGGATCGCATACGGTTGAGAATCATGTAATCCGAGTGCTTGTTTGCGCCGACGCGGTAGAAGAACTCGCTGAATTGGAAGTCACCGTTCGCGAGTCCGGTTCTCTGCAGTTGGTCGGAAGCAGCTTGGGCCGCAGCCGGCTTAGCGAGCTGATCGACAGTGTTAGACCCGATGTCTTGGTTGAACAGGGCGATATCGATGAGGCGGGCGATGAATTGCCTGATGCGTCGCTCGCCAGGATCTTACTGGTTGGCGAACCGCAGGTTGCTGGCGCCCTCGACGCCATGCGCTCAAGCGAGACATCGATTCGAGCGGTCCTCCCTGCATGGTCCTCCGAATGGGAGCTGCGAGCCGCCATCGCCGCCACGGCCGAAGGCTTGCTGGTTCTCCATCCTGATTTCGCAAATCGGGCGCTGGCAGCACCCGGTCAGGCCGCGCATGACAGCGGTCCCGGCGCGCAAACCCTCTCCCCTCGCGAAAGCGAAATTCTCAACCTGCTCGCCACGGGATTGGGCAACAAGCAGATCGCTTCGCAACTGAACATCTCAGAACACACGGTAAAATTCCACGTCACCTCCATCTTCAATAAATTGAACGCCTCTAGCCGAGCCGAAGCAGTTGCCATTGGTGCCCGCCGCGGTTTAATTCTTCTCTAGAGATTTTAGGATCCCTCGCCACGGCAGCTCGTGACTGCCTCAACATTTCCCCATAAATACTGCCAAGTCCGTATGGCTGATTGCAGCACGTCAGCTAGGATGTCGCCCGCGAGGTGAAAATCGTGATTCGAACAGTGCTGATTGTCGTGCTAGTTCTCCTACTCCTGGGCAGCCTCCCCGCTTGGCCTTACAGCACCGGCTGGGGCTACTATCCGAGCGGCGGCTTGGGATTGCTGCTCCTTATCCTGATCATCCTAGTCGTCATGGGCAGAATCTAGTCCTCGTATCTCGGTGGCCGAAGCGCCTTGGCCGCGGGTGCTATCGGCGCGCAGCGAAAAAATTCCGAAGTACGGCTGCGGCTTCGCTCGCCAGGACCCCGGCCGTCACTTCGACGCGGTGATTGAGCTGCGGATGATCAAGCATCAGGAAACTCGACCGGACGGCTCCCCCCTTCGGGTCGTCCGCTCCATAAACAAGCCGGCACAGGCGCGCCTGAATCATCGCGCCCGCGCACATGGCACACGGCTCGATCGTCACGTAAAGTGTTGCGTTTGGCAGCCGGTAATTGCCAAGTTCCTTCGCGGCCATGCGGAGGGTAACCACCTCGGCGTGCGCGGTAGGGTCGCAGTCGGCGATCGTGCGATTCCCCGCGCGAGACACCATTACGCCGTCTGCGACCAGTACGGCGCCAACGGGCACCTCACCTCTTTCTGCGGCAAGCCGCGCCTCTTCCAACGCGCCTTCCATGAAAATGCGATCTGCGTTGCTCGCTTCGTCCATGGCCTGCCAGAATACCACGCCCTTTGGACTGCTCCTCAATCGTCACCGAACCCACGGCCTGGTTACCTGCCGCGGGGTGGTTACCGGAAGGAATTGTTACTCCCGACAAATTGTTACCGCGCCGGACTTGTGGCCCGCGGAAATTGGTCATCTGAGTCAGGAGGCCGCTGATGTTTAACCCCAGACCAGTGATGCTCCTCGCGGGGGCTGCGATTTTGACGCTGCCGGCATGGTTTGCCGCTGCCCAAAATTCTGCCCCTCCTAAACCCGCGCCGCCTGCGAGCAGTTCCCAAAGCGGCGAACCGGCGGATGCCTCAACCGCCACGTCTCTCGAGGCTGCGCCCGACGCGGCGTGGTCACTATTGATGCAGGGCGCGAATTCCGGCAAGCTGCGCGACCGCTCCGACGCGATTTCCGCGTTGACAATTCTCGGTCGCGACCGCAGGGCCATCGCGGTCATTTCCAACGGACTCGACGATAAGGAAGAAACCATTCGCGTACTGAGCGCCACCTCTCTGGGAGAGATCAAAGCCAGACCTGCAATTCCCAAACTGAAAACAGCCTTGGATGACAAATCCCCGCAAGTCAGCTTCGCAGTCGCACAGGCCCTCTGGAAAATGGGCGACCGCAGCGGCCGCGAGATTTTCTACGACGTTCTCGATGGTGAGCGCAAAGTCGCTCCCGACCCCGTCAAGCAAAAGATCCGCCAGGCCCGCGTTGACATGCACGACCCCAAAGCGCTCGCTCTCATCGGCGTCAACGAAGTCAGCGGCGCCTTCCTCGGCCCCTTCTCCATGGGGGTCTCCATGGTGGAGGAATACGCGAAGGGCGGCGGCACATCGGTGCAGGCGCTCTCCGCACAGATGCTTTCCTCTGATGGCACCCCTGAAACCGCCGGTGAGTTGACCTTCGCACTCAGCGATAAGAACTGGACGGTGCGCGCGGCGGCCGTAAGAGCGGTCGCAAAATTGGGTCACCGCGACGCTTTGCCTCAGCTCCAGGACATGATGCAGAACGACAAATCGCAGCCGGCCCGTTTCGCTGCGGCCGCCGCCATAATCCATCTGAGCGGCCCCTCGACGAAGAAAGTGCCCGCTCACTCAAAACCGCCACAACCATCGCCCGCCGCATCGCCGCAAACTTCGGCGGCTTCCAACCCCACATAGAATCCCGGGAAGTCACAGACCGGCTGACTTCAGCCGCCGCAGTCGTCGCACCCGATTCGAACAAACACTCTCAGGGGCACCGCCTTCCATCGCGCCTCCAGCCCGGGAGTCCTCAATTTCTAATCCATCCGATTGAGAAAGCATTCAAATCCAGACCGAGTTGAGTTGAATTTCGCAAATCTGCGATACTCTTCGGCGATCAGCACACCTATTCTCTTGCGTGGAACGCAATCTTTCGCTGAAGGAGCAAAATGGCCCGCGAAACAGTCGGCATGATCGGCCTGGGCATCATGGGTTCGGCAATGTCTGCCAATCTGATCAAGGCCGGATTCGGGGTCGTCGGCTACGACGTAGTGGACCGCTGCCGCAACGAACACCGAAAAGCCGGCGGCACCGTCGCATCCGACTGTGCCCAGGTCTCGAAGCGATGTTCGGTGCTCATCACTTCCCTGCCGTCACCCGATGCGCTACTTGAAACAGCGGTAGCGCTCGCGAAATCCCCGCGAGCGCTCAAAATCGTCGCTGAAACAAGCACACTCCCCATCCCCATTAAGGAACAAGCCCGCCAATGCCTGGCCACCAAAGGCATCACCCTCCTCGATTGCCCCCTGAGCGGCACCGGCGCGCAAGCCCGGGCAAAGGATCTCATCGTGTACGCCAGCGGCGACGAAAGGTCCTGCCAGCAAATCACATCAATTTTCGAAGGATTTTCCCGGGCGCATTACTACATCGGCGAATTCGGCGCAGGCTCAAAAATGAAATTCGTCGCCAACTTGCTGGTAGCTATCCACAATGTCGCCGCCGCCGAGGCCATGGTCCTAGCCATGAAATCCGGCCTGGACCCGGCCACCGTACTAAAGGTAATCACCGACGGCGCCGGCAATTCCCGCATGCTGGAGATCCGCGGCCCCATGATGGTCAAAAACGACTACTCCGCAGCCACCATGAAAGTCCAAACCTGGCAAAAAGACGTGACCGTCATCACCGACTACGCCCGCAAACTCGAATGCCCCACGCCCCTTTTCTCCGCCAGCGCCCCCGTCTACACATCAGCCATGGCCATGGGCCTGGGCGCAGCTGACACCGCATCGGTTTGCGCCGTCCTTGAGCATATGGCTAATTATTCGCGTCCCAAGTCAGGCCGTAAAGCCAAGCCCAAACCTCGCTGAAGGATCACGACGATGTCGATTCGGATTCTCACGGCCTCTGATTGCTTTGGCAGTGATTCGACGGTTACTTTCGCGGAACCTAGCCCGCATATCTCTGCTGATCGCCCCCTACCCAAGACGAAGCTTTGATACCCTGCTCTCAGGGCCGTCCATTGTGATTGCCACTTCAGACTTCTGTCGAGGCGAAAGGCTTGTCCAACGATCTCAAGAGTCCTTCCTCCAGCGGTTCGCAACGATCGCCGGCAGGAGTATCTTCGGGTTTGCTACCCGAAATAGGCAGAGGTAGCGACGCCAAGCGCGACCAATTGGCGTTATTGATTAACTCCCGAAGCCCGATTGTCACCGTAGAAACTGGTGAAGAGGACCGGCTGCTGGAGTTGCTAGTAGCCGTCTCGGCAGAGCTCGGGGTACCGCTCTATACCTGGACCGTGACCGCCGGACTATCAAAGACCCCAGGCTCCGCGATTTACGCAACCGACCAGCCGGAGCAGGCTCTGGCGAATATCGGGCGCATTGATGGTGATGCCATCTTTCTGCTGAAAGATTTCGCCCGGTACTGCGAGAACGATCGCATCAGCCGGCGACTGCGAGACATTGCCGAAAAATTCCGGGAGGCGAGGCGGTCCATCGTCATCAGTTCAGCCGCGTTGCAGCTCCCTCCCGAGCTCGAATGCGAGACAGCGCGGTTCCAGCTCGGTCTCCCGAGCGCCGAAGAATTGCTGCCTCGCGTGCGCGAAGTGATGGCTGACGTAACGATGAGTCAGCGAATCTCGGCGGCCCTGGACGCAGCGGCGCGAGAGCAGATTGCGCGAAACCTGGTGGGCCTAACCGAAGAAGAAGCCATGCGCACCCTGCGCAAATGCTTACTGACGCGCGGCAAAGCCGATACAGGTTTGCTCGACGCCGTACTCGAGGCAAAGCGCGAGGCGCTGCACGTCGATGGCCTCCTTGATCCCGTCCGGCGCGACGCCTCGTTTGCGGACGTCGCCGGCTTGAGGCGTCTGCGGGAGTGGGTTGTGAAAAGACAGAACGCACTGACTCCCGAGGGACGGCGATTCGGACTCGTGCCGCCAAAAGGTGTGCTCATCACCGGAGTGCAGGGTTGTGGCAAGAGTCTGGCCGCTCGCGCGGTTGCCGGAGAATGGGGCATCGAACTTGCACGGCTCGATGCAGGAACCCTTTATGAAAAGTTCGTCGGCGAGAGCGAAAAGCGTCTGCACAAGGTGCTGGAGTTGGCCCAAAAACTTGCGCCGATGGTTCTGTGGATTGACGAGATCGAGAAAGCATTCGCCTCCGCGGGAGCCAGCGGAGACGCCGATGCCGGCTTGTCGCAACGACTGCTGGCTACGCTGTTGACGTGGATGCAGGACCGCGAGAGCGGTGTCTTTCTCGCAGCCACCTCAAATAACATCACGGCCTTGCCGCCAGAGATGCTGCGAAAAGGCCGCTTTGACGAAATCTTTTTCGTAGACCTGCCGGATGTAACGGTGCGTGCCTCGCTCTTTACCCTTTATCTCAAACGACGCGAGCGCGATCCGGCGGCCTTCGACCTACCGGCGCTGGCGGCAAAAACGGAAGGATTTTCCGGGGCGGAAATCGAGCAGTTGATTTCCGCTGCACTGTACACGGCATTCGGGCAAAAACAGCAGCTGACCACCGAAATCTTACTGGCCGAAATCAGGAACACGCAGCCGCTCAGTGTAACCCGCGCTGAACAACTGCAGGCGATACGAGAATGGGCTCGCTCACGAGCGGTGCCCGCAGACTAAGAACGCGGGAAGCTCAATTTCTCCTACCCACTTCCGGCCCCTGGGTTTGCGATAGGTGCTCTATTTATGCCGGATATTTTCCCGCTCGCGATACTGCGTCTCAAAATATTTCTCCCGAATCACATCATTTGGATCGATGAACAAATACCCCGGCCGCGCCATCCCGTGGCACTCGCCAATCGCCTCCGAGTTGAGCGCCTCCTAGGCCCGAATCGCGTGACACTTTCGCCCAGGTGTCCGAGCCGCCTTCCCCGGCGGCTCCAGCTCATAAATCTGCCGGAGGGTGTCGTCGTATAAAACCAGTTTTGCTCCCGCCACACTGTCGGTGCACTTCGGCGCCTCCGTGAACGCCTCATCGACGCTGCACCCGCTATTGATGAGCAGGCCCGACCATGACCCAGGTCGCCCCTGCTCCCCTGTTGGAGCCACGGCGGCTAGCGAACCATTGGTTTCCGGCCGATCAAACGCCCCTCCCATCAACTCGAATGAACCGCCGCAGTCGTAATCCCCCATCCCCAACCAGATCGCGGCTCTCCATAGGAGGGCACCCAGCAACGCTCGTCGCCGCCCTGCCGGTTGCTCTATCCGGTCGCGTTGTCCAGGCCTGCCCGCGCAACTACACCCGAGCGGCCAGCATCCGATGGTACGATCATGTTTCTAGAGCGAACTCAAGATGCCCTGCTGATGTCTGGAAATCCTCAGTGACTACTCGATCACTCACCGCCGTAGATTTTTTTCCTCCCGATGAAGTCGCCCGTGTCCCTTGGTACATCTGGGTTCTCTTCGCCGCTGTCGTCTTTGTCGTGGTCGGCGGGTACTGGGACATCTCCTGGCACATGTCCATAGGCCGCGACACCTTCTGGACACCTGCGCACATTGCTATTCAGATGTGCGGAATACTCGCGGGATTCTCCTGCGGCTACTTAATTTTTTCCACCACCCTAGGTCGCGATCCCGCCATGCGCGCTGCGTCGGTCGAAGTCTGGAAGTTCCGCGGCCCGCTCGGCGCATTCATCGCAGCCTGGGGCGGCGCGACCATGCTCAGCTCAGCGCCCTTCGACAACTGGTGGCACAACGCCTATGGTCTCGACGTAAAAATCTTCAGCCCTCCACACGTAGTCCTGGACGGGGGCGTCCTGGCCATCCAAGTCGGCGCGGTGGTCCTGATCGCCAGCACGATGAACCGCTCGACCGATGCCCTGGCTCAGAAACTCGATCGCCTCCTGCTGCTCCTGGGCGGCATGGTCACAATGCTGGCGCTGACGGTTGTTTGGGAATCGACCTACCGCGTGCTGATGCACAGCGCCAGTTGCTACCGCGTCGTCGCGGTCGTTCTGCCGGTCGTGCTGATCGGCTTCGCCATGGTCTCCCGCCACCGCTGGGCCTGCACGATTGTAGCGGCAATCTACACGCTGTACTCGATGTTTATGCTCTGGCTCTTTCCGCTTTTCCCGGCCACGCCAAAACTCGGCCCTGTCTACCAGCGCATCACGCACATGGTCCCGATGGAGTTCCCTCTTCTCGTAATCGTCCCGGCAATCGCCCTCGACCTGCTCCGCCCGCGAATCGCCGCCTGGGGAAAGTGGCGTCAGTCCGCCGCCATGGGCGCAATTTCCTTGCTCGCATTCCTCGCGGTCCAATGGCCGTTCGCAACATTCCTTGTCTCCCCCGCCTCCGCGAATTGGTTCTTCGGCACAAAATACTTCGCCTATTTCGCCAGCCCCAACGGCTTCGACGTCCGCCACCTTTTCTTCCCCGTGGAACAGACTTCTTTGGAATTCTGGCGCATCATGGCCGAAGCACTCCTGCTAGCCATCCTGAGCAGCCGCCTGGGCTTGGCCTGGGGCCACTGGGTCAGGAAAATCCGCCGCTAATGTTGCGTCAAGACGTTTTTCGGGGAGCACATGCAGCGCAGCGAATGCCGTCCGGTGTGGAACCAGACTTTTGCAGCTGCTGTTGGCCCGAGCGAATGATTTTGCTCTTATCTGTGGCGTTGCCTGCTTGGCCCGAGTTCAGCTACTAAAGTGGATTCCCCTCTCTGTCCACGCAAATAAAAAACGGCTCGGCTCAAACAAACAGCGAAGCCGTTCACTCGATCTACTCTTGTGAAAAAACTACTCTCCCAGAACTTGTTCCACCTGTCCAACCTTCTTCTGCACCTTCCCTCCAACCTTCTCGTCCCGCCCATCGGCTTCCAGATTGGGATTGTTGGTCGCTCGCCCGACTTTCTCTTTCACCTTACCCTTCACCTCGTGAAACTTCCCTTGCGCTTTGTCCTTCGTGCCTTGTTTCATCGTCATTTTCTCCTACTCAGAGTCGAGTCCCGAAAGAAAAGCTAATGCGTGAAGCCCAACCCGCCGAGCAAATACACCACCAGCACGATCAACAGCACGGTGCCCAGAATTCCAAGCCCGCCGCCAGTTCCCCATCTCGAATATCCGTAGTATCCGCCGCCGCCTCCAAACAACAGAACCAAAAGAATGATCAGCAGTAACATCGTCCTGTTCCTTTCTTCGCCGCGGATGGCCCCGGCGCTCTCAGCTGAACGTTTTTTCGCCCACCGTCGTTGAGAATCTTCGGCCCCTCTCTCCGGTGGTGATAGTCGTAATCGGGATCGCTCTTATCTTTTAGCCTTCCCCGCGTCTTATTCCGTTTTCAGGGCCGCTTTGTGAGCACCCTTTCCATTCCGCCCAAAATGCTCATTGAATCCCCAGACTCCTTAGCCAGCGGACATTTGGCACTTTACGTCGGATCATGACCGGGAGCCATAAACGGGAACCCGCGAGACGATGGGTGAGAACATGTACCACGGTTTTCGCCTCGTTGAAGACACACCAGATCGGCTGATTTTCGGCCTGGCACAGAAGGTATCTGGGTACTCGAGCGCTTCGGTACCCAGGAACAGACTCACTCATACAGGTTGCAGAGGCTGGCCGCTGGCTGCCATCCCGCTACCAATTCACGAAAAACGATATCGCCGGCGAAAAGGCGAAATGCGCCCCACCATTGAGGGCCAAGAACTGTTCGCCATGCGGTTCAAACGCCGTCCGTCATCAAGACCTGGGAATTCTTGAGAACAGAAACATAAAAATTCATGGCCTCTTAAGGCCTTATCGTTGAACCACAAAAACGGAATCGTTTTTTGCAGGTCACCGGGCTCCTGCGTGCGAACTTGAAATCCACGGGCCGGCCTTTTGCTTCTCTTTTACTCTGAATCCGCTGGCCCCAGCATGCCTGCAGTCGCGGGGCACGGCGAGGCCTCCACGGCCGGCGTAAATACCTGTCCTTGCGAACAGTTACCCCACGGCCCTTGGTTCAGTTGACCCTCCTACCCCGCCCGGATAAGAATTCCAGCAGACCGGAAGCATCTCGATTGGCACGGCCGGGAATGAACAAGGCAACCCAGCTTTAGGACCCTGCGTGTGAAACGAGAACAGCAACCAGATGGCAGTCCCTGATGACATCAAAGAAAGTGATGAACATGCGAAATATCGGCTTGGTTATTCTTGCAGTGATTCTGTGTTCCTGGACCGCGAGCGCAACGCAATGGTATGCCGCTCCTTCGGGTACTTCGTCAGGCAAGGGCACGCAGGCCGCTCCTTGGGACCTAGCAACCGCGCTCACATCCTCACTGGTCCAGCCTGGGGATGAGCTCTGGCTGCAGGCAGGCACTTACGGGGACGGCAGCTTTCAATTCAATGCTACGCTCACTGGTACAGCCGCAAACCCGATTATCGTTCGTGCGGCTGCTGGTCAGCGCGCCATCATTAACGGCGGATTGGAAGTAAACGGTGCCTACACCTGGTACTGGGGATTCGAAGTTACAAACCTTGCGGTGACCAATCGCAACGCTGAATTCACGTTTGGCTTCAATATCTTCGGGCCGGGTACGCGGTTCATCAATTTGATCGTGCACGATACTGGTTTGGGATTCGGCTTCTGGGAGCCAGCCGTTGACAGCGAAATTTACGGCAGCCTGATCTATTACAACGGCTACGACCTCCCGGACCGCGGACACGGGCACGGTCTTTACGTGCAAAACAAGTGCGGCGGCGATCCCAAGAACATTGAAAACAACATCGTCTTTCGGCAATTTGGCAATGGAACGCAGCTCTATGGGTCGAATGCTGCTTGCGGAGACAATACCACCTACAAAGGAAACACCTTCTTCAACAACGGCGAGCCTTCTATCGTGAGCGGCATGGTTTACAACATTTGGATCGGCGCCGGGGGCGGTGACGCAAACACCCACCTACTCAACAACTATACCTACGCGCCACAGTGGGCCCACCAGGAATGGAACCGCTTCTACAACGTGACTAATGGCAGTATCATCGGCAACTATTTCATAGCGCCCGACGTGAACAAAGACAACGCTTTGGCTTTCTTCCCCGGTATCGTCAACCTCACCATGACCGGCAACACCTTCCTGGGCAACACCAATTTTCAGGACGGCGGATATACTCCCTCCCAGTTCCCAAACAACACCTATCTTACCGCCCGGCCGACGCAGAACGTCGTCTACGTCGCGCCAAACAAGTACGAACCAGGACGCGCGAACATTACTATCTATAATTGGCAGTTGAACCCGTCGGTCAGCGTGGATGTTACGACCGCAGGCTTGCACACCGGCGACACTTTTGAGGTGCGCGACGCCGAGAACTTCTTCGCGGGCCCGGTCCTCACGGGCACATACACCGCCGGCCAGTCGATCTCCATCCCCATGAAAAGTGTGACGGTCGCTCCGGTTTTCGCGTGGACCTACGTTCCACAAAGCACCGAGCCGGAATTCGGCGCTTTCGTGCTGCTGCCAACGAGCGCAGTTTCTGCGAGTAAGCCAGCACCGCCGACGATGTTGAAAGCCACGGTGATCAACTGAGGGCCCGACCAAAGGCCCGGCGGCACTTCTAAAGTCGCTTCTATTCCAACACGCATCGAACTCTGGGGGGCTGATTCGTTTTTCGTTTCAAGATTTTTCCACACTTCCCCGCAACACCGAACCTCCTTCCAACCTGCCTCGCGTCGTGCTAGACATGATTCTGCGGAGATGAAGATTCACAACGATTCGCAACCGCGATACTCAAGGCCGGCAAAAACCCTGGAACCTTGTCGGCAAAAGCCACGAACATCGGCCCAGAGGTCTCCCAGGCTGCGATACAGAACACAAAGCCCTGGCTTTACACCCGCCCCTCACAGAAAAGTGAGTCTGGGTTTCGCACTTTTCTTCGCGTTTTTTCTGATCCCCACCTTCGCTCATGTAGGAAGCCCCGACGTTTTCCTTGAAGGCAACGCCGGCCCGTATCGTCTTTTCGTCACCGTTCGAGTGCCTCAGGTTATTCCCGGAATCGCCCAGATCGAAATCCGCAGCGAATCGAACGACGCGCGCGAAATCCGGGTCGCTCCGATGCAGCTCACCGGCCCAGGTTCGCAGTACGCCCCCACGCCGGACGTCGCGCTGCGCTCCAAAACCGATCCGCAATTTTTCACAGCCAGTCTCTGGCTCATGGAATTTGGATCCCTGAAAGTGCGCGTCGATGTGGACGGAACCCGCGGCGCTGGACAGCTCGCCGTCCCCGTCCCGGCCGTAGCACAGCGGACACTCCCCATGCAAAGGCCGCTCGGCCTGCTGCTTTTCCTCTTGATGCTCCTGTTGGGCTTCGCCATGGTCTCCATCGCCGGCGCCGCCGTCCGCGAAGCAGATTTGCCACCCGGAGCTCTAGCCCCCGCAGCCAAAGTTAGCCGCTCGCGAGTCGCTCTGGTGATTGCCGTCATCGTGGTCGCAGCTATTCTCTTCATCGGTGCCGAATGGTGGAAGTCAGACGACACCCGCTTCGCCCGACGCGTATACACTCCGCCCGAACTGGAATCGACACTCACTCCAGACGGCCGCCTGATCCTTCATCAAAAACCAGCGCGCATCAGCGCGGGGAATCCACGCCGCCCCGCCGATGCGATCAGCTTCCAGAACCTGATCCCCGACCACGAGCACCTGATGCACTTCTTCATGATCCGCAGCCCGCAAATGGACAGCTTCTGGCACCTCCATCCCGCCCCAGACGGCCAGGGCGATTTTTCTCTCGATCTGCCTTCCCTTCCTCCCGGTCATTACCAGCTTTTTGCCGACGTGGTGCTCACTAGCGGTTTCCCGGTGACGATGGTTGGCCAGCTCGATGTTCCCTCTATTCAAGGCAAAGCACTCGCCGGCGACGACAGCGGAATCGAAGCCGCGCCGATAACTCAAAGCGCGAAAGATTCGTCCGTGTCTACACTCGCCAGCGGCGGCCGGATGATCTGGGAACGCGGCTCCGCGCCGCTAAAAGCTGGCACGCCTCTCTCATTCAAATTCCAGGTGCAAGCTAAGGATGGCCGCCCCGCCCGCGACCTGGAGCCTTACATGGGCATGGCAGCGCACGCCGAAATTATTCGCTCAGACGCTTCCGTCTTTGCCCATGTGCACCCCGTTGGATCGGCCGCCATGGCCGCGCTCGATCTAGCCCAAAGGGGCGGAGCCTGGTCTTCGCAACCAAGTCCGCAGGCCCCGGTGGTCGCCATGCCCGGAATGGATATGGCTGAAATGAACATGAACGCACCCGGGAGCGTCAGCCCGGAAATTTCCTTTCCCTACGGTTTTCCCAAACCCGGCCTCTACCGCGTTTTCGTGCAAGTCAAGCGCGCCGGCCAAATCGAAACCGCGGTATTCGACGTCACCGTTGAATGAAAAATCGCCCGGTTGGTGGGCGTTTGGCACCTGTTGGTAGCGGCTCCTTCAAGGCCTCATCTTCTTCTCCCGCGAGAACCCTCATTCATTCTTTAATTCTTTCAACACAAACCGCCCGCACTGATGCTTTGTTACTCCGAATCCTCGGTATAAGATGTTGCCTTCGTTTTTCGCAGCGGAGCTCAATGGAACTACGCAAAGATCCCATCACTCGCAGTTGGGTGGTCGTCGGCCACCAAGAACGTCAAAAACCCAGGCCGGGGCCCTGTCCGCTGTGTGCCGAAGATCGCGCCGAAACGCATTCGTTACTCGAGCTTCCGCGCCAAGGTGCGTGGCAAGTTCGGGCCCTGCCGCACTTTCGCCCGCTCTACCGTGTCGAAGGCGAACCGGGCCGCACCGCCGAAGGCATTTACGATCGTATGGATCTTGTCGGCGCGCACGAGATCATCGTCGAGACGCCTGATCATGCTCGCTCTCTTCCCGAGTTCAGCGACGAGGAAATCGAACGGGTCCTGGAAGCCTACGCGCTGCGTATTGGCGACCTCAAGCGCGATGCGCGCTTCAAGTACATCACGGTATACAAAAACCAGGGCCTGCATTCCGGTGAGGAATGGACTCATTCCCATTCACAACTCAATGCCACCACATTCGTTCCGCGCCGCATCCTGTACGAGCTGCGCTCCGCGCGCTTCTGGTACCGCGAGCGCGAGCGCTGTGTTTTCTGCGACATCCTCCGCCAGGAAATTCGCCAGTCCAAGCGCATCGTCGACAGCGTTGGCGACTACTACGCGTTCTGCCCCTATGCGTCCCGCGTGCCTTATGAAACGTGGATCATGCCCAAGACTCACAACCATCAATTCGAAACGCTCCAGCCCGGAGAGGTCCGTCGGCATCTCGCCACCCTGCTTGGCCGCACGCTGCGCCGTCTGCTGCAGGTGACCGACAGCTTCCACCTGGTGGTGCACACCGCGCCCAATACTCTGCAGACGAAGGGTGAGCTCAGCGAATACTGGCGTACCCTTGAAGGCGACTACCACTGGCACATCGAGATACTCCCCATCGTCGAACAGCAGAGCAAGTCTTATAGTCTCAAAGAGGTCTACTTCAACGGAACCCTTCCGGAAAAGGCCGCCGAGCACTTGCGCCAGCTCGATCCGGGCAAATGACGCGCTCTCCGGAAAAATCCCGCCGGCGCCAGAAATCGCAGCGACCGAGATCGCAACGCGGCGGCATTTTCTTCCGTTTGCTGTTTCTGTTGTTCTTCATCGCCATGCTTGGCATCCTCTACCTCGCCCGCCATCCGCTGCTTCGTCTGGCCGGAAGCTTCTGGGTGGTCGACGATGAGCCCGAAAATTCTGACGTCATCGTGATCTTGGGTGACGACAATTTCCGCGCCGATCGCGCCACGCGCGCTGCGGAGCTCTACAAATCGGGATTCGCCTCCCGCATCATCGCCAGCGGCCGGTTCCTGCGCCCCTACGCCAGCATCGCCGAACTTGAGCAACACGATCTGGCCGACCGCGGCGTGCCCGCCTCCGCCGTCGTGCGCCTCACCCATTCCTCCTCAGACACCCGCGAGGAAGCCACGGTCATCAGCCAGCAGCTTTCCTCACACGGATGGAAGCGCGTCATTCTGGTTACCTCGAATTATCACACGCGCCGCTCGCGTTATATCTGCGAGCGTCTGTTCCCCGCCGGCACGATTCTTCACGTCGTCGCCGCCCGGGACGCCGGCTACGACCCCGACAATTGGTGGCACACGCGCGAGGGGCTAAAGCTCTTCTTCCACGAAACGATAGGAATGCCGGTGGCCATGTGGGAAGTGCGGCAGAACTCCGTGCAAACCTCCCAACCTCGATTGTTTGACTCGATCAAGCGCCGTATTGGCATTTTGATACCAAAGTATTACCGAAATACGCGCGGTCCGGTTTACACTGCCGTCTGGCTATACTATAGTGCATTCACGGTTTGAGGACGCCCTGCCGCCCGGCCTAGGAGGTCCCTACCTGAGGGGGAACCGTATGTGGCGTAAGCCCACCGATCCAAAGCCGTCTTCACCGCGTCCCGACGCTCGTCCCGAGCCTCCGGCGCCGCTCCCGCTTCCCGTACAGGCCCCCATATCGCCCGCGCCGCTTGCCGCGCCGCCGGTTCCGGCAGCTGCTGCGGTACCGGTTGCACCGGTCTACTCGGCTCCGGTGACAAAAGTTGTCACACACGACACTTCTGTCGGAACTTCGATTGGGAGCGGTTTGAAAATCCGTGGAGAATTATCTGGAACATCCGATCTGTATATTGACGGCGAAGCCCAAGGAAAAATAACTCTGACGGATTCGAAAGTTACGGTCGGCGTCAAGGGGAGCGTTCAGGCCGATATAGACGCCCGTGAAATCGTCATCGAGGGTACGATACAAGGAAACTTAAAAGCTCGGGAGAGTGTTCACCTCGGCCCTTCTTCTAGGGTTCAGGGCAGTATCCTGACTCCACGAATTGGAATCGATGACGGCGCCCGGCTGCGCGGTAAAGTTGAAATGATCCGCGCGGGCGAACCGAAATCCTCCAAGCCCTCTGCTCCTGAAAAACCGGCCGCCGCATCGGCCTACAAGACGGTGTCCGCAGCAACCGAAAGCGAGCAGACGCGTTCATGAACTGGACGGGCAAATCCCGCCCCGGTGCCACCGGGACCGCCACCGCCACATCATCAAAGGCTGGCGCCACGGCTGTCGCAGCCAATGGCAATCTACGGGCACGTACCTCAAACGGCCTGAAGGAATTCCTTTGGCTCCTGAGTGATATTCCGCGTGTACGCGTACTCGACCTCGGGCCTGTCTGGCAAGCTACGGTTAATTTCTTCCTGGAAAAAGGCTTCCGCATTTCCACCGAGGATCTGCTGGGCACCTGGAAGGAATTTGTTTCCTCGGAAGAAGAGCGCATTCGCACCGCTCCTCCGAGCGCGGATGGCTATGTGGAGAGGGTCTCTGCGACCATCCTGGCGCAGAAGTTTCTGGAAAACGCCCTGCAGTATCCGCCCGACAGCGTGCACGGCGTATTGGCCTGGGACCTGCTCGACTATTTCGATCCCGCAGTTGGCGCTCAAATCATGGATCGTCTGTTCACTATTCTGAATCCCGGCGGCGCAGTTCTTGCACTTTTCCACAGCCGCGCGCCGGAACGATTCCGTCGGTACCGGATCGTGGATACGCAGACCGTCGAACTGGTTGACGCTTCGACGCTAGCTGTCCACGCCCGCGTGTTTCAAAATCGCGAAATTCTGGAGCTGTTCGAAAAGTTCCGCTCCTCGAAGACTTTCGTAGGCCGCGACCAGGTTCGCGAAGGACTTTTCCTGAAGTGATCCATTTCTGAATTTTCCCGTTCGGCTCGGCACCCTAGCATCCCAGGCCAGCTTTCACTTTCTGCTTGCATTCCCCTAAACACGAGCGTATTTGTCAAATTGTAGGAGCTATTGCACCGGAGGAAAGGATGACTCCACCGGGCTTAGAGTCCTTTTGACAAAACTTCTGACACACCGCTCTTGCGGTGCGAAACCGTTTGTAGCGTCTTCGACGCTGCAAACGGCCTGTCGAACGAGCAAAAAGGGGAGCCGCCAGGCTCCCCTTTTTGCATTCATTCCGTTTCGCCGCGGGGATTACTCTCTTTCAGGCTGAACTCGCTTCAGGGGAATCGGCTGGCTGCGCGCGCGAACCTTCCACGCGTGATAAGCAGCGGGCAGGAAGGAAGCCACAATTACCGCGGCAATTACATAATGGATTCGCTTATCGATATTCGGGATGGTTCGACCGAGAGTGTATCCCAGCAGCACCATGCCCCAAACCCACCCGATTCCACCGGCGATGTCATAGAGAAGGTAGTGCCGGTAGTTCATCCGCGCGGCGCCCGCCACCGGCGGGCAGAACGTGCGCACGATCGGAACGAACCGCGCAAAGATGATCGTCTTCCCTCCGTAGGTTTCATAAAACTCATGTGCGCGCTCAAGATGCTTCTTTTTGAAGAACCGCGCATCGGAGCGCTCATAAAGCGTTCTCCCGGCCCTCCATCCGATAAAGTAGCCGAGCTGATCGCCGGCGATCGCGCACAAGGTCACCAGTGAAAGAAGGTAGGCTAGCTTCAATTGTCCGGCACCGGCGAAAACTCCCGCGGTAACCAGCAGCGAGTCGCCGGGGAGGAAAAATCCGACAAACATGCCGGTCTCGACAAACACGATAATACATACGAGCGCGGTACCGCCCCATTCAATCAATCCCCGGACATCGTAGAGGTGCGTTAGCAGGCGGTGCAGGGTCTCCATCATGTGCTGGCTTCCTCGATATGCAGGTATTTCTCGACGGCCCTCAGGACCGACTTGCTTCCCACAATAGCAGAAAGCACCGTCGCTTCCCGATCCATCGTTCGCATCATTGCGGGGTAGTACTTCGCTCCTACTCCTTACTGGTCCTCGGTACCATTGGCGCAGGCAGCGCCGCCCAACACAATCGCATTGGTCAAGGCGACATTCAAGAAAGAGGCCATCACATGGAAGGCGGCTACGCAGTCTGGATGGGACAACCGGTGGTTCTAAGGGTAGTTACAGGCAACCTGCGCGTACCTTTGCGGGGCCGCCTGGTCTCGGAAACAAATGACTCCATCCGGCTACGCATTTCCGACAGCTGGGACGTGGATATTTTCAAATCCATGGTTGCAGCCGTCGAGCACGACCTCCCCGTATTCGTCGTCAACTAATAAAGGGAAGGCATGAGCGCGCCAGCAGGTGGCAACGAACCGTTCGCTGTCGATGCTGCCTCGGCCAAGATGGCATTCCCCACCAATTGCGAGGAAAGCTCCATGCGGGAGAAGCTGAAGCTGGTCTTCGACACCCTTCTGGTGCTGTCGCTTCAGCTGGTGTTTCGAGCCATGCACCTGGCCAGACGCTTAAACTACTAAGAGTCGTCCAGCTAGGGGGCCAGCAGAGGTTTCGCTAAAAAGTTGCTTCCCCTCACCCCGACCCGGGCCTACCCCCCAGACCCGGGTCCTGCTCCGCTCTCATCAACGCTCGCATTCTCTTTGACTCTCCGCGTATCCTCGATAAGACTATGCCGCGACTGGCGCAGACATGAGACTTTCCCTTGCCGATTGGATGGTCATCGCAGCCTACTTCCTGTTCACCCTGATTCTGGGACTCTACTTCCGGGGACGTTCCAGCCGCAGCACCGCCGATTACTTTGTTTCCGGGCGGCGCGCCGCGTGGTGGCTCATCGGAACCTCCATGGTCGCTACGACTTTTGCAGCCGACACGCCCCTGGTCGTAACCGGCCTGGTCTATCGCAACGGCATCGCGGGCAACTGGATCTGGTGGAGTATGCTGCCCGCCGGAGTCATGACGGTCTTCCTGTTCGCGCGGCTATGGGTCCGCGCGGGGTTGCTGACCGACGTCGAATTCGCGGAAGTGCGCTACTCGGGGAAGCCCGCTGCATTTCTTCGCGGATTCCGCGCGATCTATCTGGGTCTCCTGGTGAATTGCGTGATCCTTGGTTGGGTCACCAAGGCCATGACCACGATCACCACCGTTATTCTCGGTGTAAACGAGCGCACTGCGCTCGCACTCTGTGTTTTCGTTTTGATTCCCTTCACCGGCATCTACGTGGCCATGGGCGGATTGTGGGGCGTTCTCTGGACCGACCTCTTTCAATTCGTACTGAAAATGAGCGTCGTAATCGCGGTGGCCTGCTATGGCGTGGGCGCAGCGGGCGGAATGCGCCAGCTGCTCACAAAATTAAACGAGTCAAAAGCCGCCGCGGGGCCCGCGGCCTCAAGTATCACCTCGTTCTTCCCAGATTTTTCGCGTGGCCCTACCTCTGAAGCTCTTTGGACGATTCCCGTCATCACATTTTGCGTTTACCTCGGAGTGCAGTGGTGGGCTTTTTGGTACCCGGGTTCGGAACCGGGCGGCGGAGGCTACGTGGCGCAGCGAATCTTGAGCGCCCGCACCGAGCGCGACGGACTATTGTCGGTGCTGTGGTTCAACTTCGCGCATTACGCCCTGCGTTCGTGGCCCTGGATTCTGGCGGCCCTGGCCGTCGTGGTGCTCTATCCGAATCTCTCCCAGCCGGAATCCGGATACGTGTTACTTGCGGCCGATCACCTGCCGGGCGCGATGCGAGGCCTGCTTGTCGCCGGCTTTCTCGCTGCATTTATGTCCACGATTGCCACCCATCTCAACTGGGGCAGTTCCTATCTTGTCTCGGACTTCTACCGAAGATTCATCCGCCCGAATGAAACAGAGAAACGCTACGTCTACGTCGCTCGTCTGGTCACGACTCTGCTTGTGGTACTGGGCGCCTGGGTTTCCTGGGAGCTGGCTACCATTCGCGCAGGC
Organism: uncultured Acidobacteriota bacterium; assembly: GCA_963718485.1. Classification (GTDB taxonomy): domain Bacteria; phylum Acidobacteriota; class Terriglobia; order Acidiferrales; family UBA7541; genus Palsa-295. The sequence continues at coordinate 30,901 of CAVQZU010000133.1, read as the reverse complement.
TGGGAAATCCTTCTTGAAGTCGGGGCCGGAACCGGAAGCGTGTACCTGCTGCGCTGGTATTGGTGGCGGATCAATGCCTGGAGCGAAATCGCGGCGATGACCGTGGCCCTGATTGCCTCGCTTGCGATGCGCTGGCTTGCCCCCTTTCACGGTTCCGAGCCCGCCGTCTTTGCAAAGCAAACGCTGCTGACAACCATACTCACTACGGCGGCGTGGATCGTTGTGACGCTTCTGACGCCCCCCGAGCCTACCGAAGCGCTGCTCAGGTTTTATCGCCTGGTGCGCCCCGCTGCCTTCGGCTGGAAACCAATGCTGCAGTTTGCTTTAGACATTCCCGAGGAGAAGAACCTGGCCCGCAATCTCGGCGATTGGGTGGCGGGCTGTGCCATGATCTATTCCGCGTTATTTGGAATAGGCAAGATTTGTTTGCTCGAATGGAGGCCGGGCCTCATCCTGGTATTGCTATCGCTGGCATGTGCCGTCTTTGTGTATCGTGGCCTTCTGCGCGTTCCGGAACCGAAGGCCAACCTCTCGGAAGCTGCCGCGGCGTCTGAACCGGTACTCTTGAAAACTGCCCAAAAACCAACTGGCCAGTGAAAGCCGGCATCTGAGGTACATTATTCCCGGTAGTTATTCGCTAGCGGCCTTGCATGGCTTGTATCGGATTATTTGAAACATCAGCATTGAACCTGGGGCTAAGTCACGATACCTTGCACTGTCCTAGTTTAACTCAATAATGCGCAGCACCAAGGAGCGTTCATGAGGATTGCCGGAGTCGCGAGTGCGTTCCCGAAGCACTACTACAAGCAGGAGCTTCTCGTGGAGGCGCTCAAGAACGACTGGCGCCACCGCCTGCCGAATCCGGACATCCTCGACCGGCTCGACGACAGCATGAAGGTGGACGGCCGGTACCTGGTTCGCCCGATCGATTTCTACACCAACATGACGACTTGGGGACAGGCCAACGATGCTTGGATCGAAGCCGGCCTCGAACTCGGCGAAAAAGCGCTGTGCCGCGCGCTTGTCGGGGCCGGGCTTCAGCCACGCGAGTTGAGCGCAATTTTCGTGACTTCCATCACGGGAATTGCGGCGCCGTCGCTGGACGCGCGGCTTGCCAACCGTATGGGACTGTCGCCGAATATCAAGCGTATTCCAATTTTTGGCCTCGGTTGCGTCGCCGGTGCGGCGGGAATCGCTCGCGCCGCCGATTACGTGCGCGGTTACCCCGATCAGGCGGCGGCACTTCTATCAGTTGAACTGTGTTCCCTGACCCTGCAGCGTGATGACCTCTCGATGGCCCACCTTATTTCGGCGCTTCTGTTCGGCGATGGCGCTGCGGCGACCGTCATCGTGGGCTCGGAAGTGGAATCGGATGGCCCCGAAATTGTCGCCACGAAATCCATCCTCTACCCCAACTCCGAGCGAGTGATGGGCTGGGACATCTCCGAAAAGGGCTTTCGCATCGTATTGTCGCCGGAAGTTCCAGATACCGTGCTGCGGCATCTCGGCGAGGACGTGGACACTTTTCTCGCCGAACAAGGCTTCAGCCGAAGCGACATCAAGAGCTGGGTGATGCATACGGGCGGCCCGAAAGTGCTCGAGGCAACCGCCACAGCGCTGGGTATTACGGAAAAAGACCTTGCGGCGTCGTGGGAATGCTTGCGAAAAGTGGGCAATCTTTCTTCCACGTCCGTCCTGCTCGTTCTGGAGGACGTTTATTCGCACCGCCGCCCGGAGCCCGGTACGCTCAGCATCCTAGCTGCCATGGGTCCTGGATTCTGCTCCGAACTCGTCCTGTTGCGGTGGTGAAGACAGTGAGGATTCGGACACATGCATCCGGACGTAGTCGTTGTCGGCGGAGGGCCGGCGGGAATTGCCACCGCAATTGCCGCTTCGGTCAAAGGCCTCCGGGTTACGGTTCTCGACTCGCGTAGGCCCCCCATCGACAAGCCCTGCGGTGAGGGCCTTCTTCCCGAAGCAGTCGCCGCCCTTTCCGCCTTAGGCATCGAACTTGACTCCTCCATTGCCTTCCCTTTTCGCGGAATACGCTTCTTGGATGAGAATTCTTCGGCGACCGCCACGATCGGGCGCGGACAGGCCTTCGGTGTTCGCCGCACGGCGCTTCATGAAGCTCTGCTTGATCGCGCCCGGAATCTCGGCGTTTCTTTTCGGTGGGGCGCAAGAATTTCCCGGCTCGATTCCCTCGGCGTCACCGTCGACGGAGAATTCATTCCCTACAAGTGGCTGGTGGGCGCCGATGGTCAGCGTTCGATTGTGCGTGCCTGGGCGAAGCTAGGTCTAGATTGCTACAGGCGTTCGCGCTTCGGGTTCCGTCGCCACTACCGCGTGTCGCCCTGGACCGATGTGGTCGAAGTGCACTGGGGCAGGCGCTGCCAATTATTCGTTACCCCGACCGCGGCGGATGAAGTGTGCATCGCATTGCTTTCAAGCGATCCGCAGTTACGGATTGCACGCGGCATCGCTCAATTCCCTGATGTCGAACGACGACTGCAGGGTGCGCCCCCGGCATTTGCCGAAGGCGGCGCGATCACCGCGCTCGGCAGCGCCAGATGCGTTGTGAGCGGTAGTGCTGCTTTGGTTGGCGATGCGTCCTGCTCAATTGACGGAATCGCCGGCCAAGGGCTGAGCCTCGCATTCCAGGAAGCCATTGCTCTGGGCGATTCGCTGGGTCGCGGGAACCTTGGCCACTACCAAATCGCGCACAGGCAAATCACCCGTCTAGCCCTCCGCATGACCCAATTGCTGCTGCTGATGGACAGCAGCACCTGGATCCGCCGAAAAGCTTTGCGCTTGTTCGCGTCGCAGCCGGCGTTTTATTCAAAGATGATGGCGGTTCACACCGGCGAAACGCCGGCGGATTCTCTGCGCGTCCGGGAATTGGTCGGTCTTGGCCTGCGTGTGTTGTCCGCCTGATCATGGCCAGGCTGTCGATGCCCGAGAAGCAAGCTGGCCGCCCTTCGTAGCGCTGTGCTTGTTCGGCTCAAAAACCGCTCACGACTCAAATCGAAATCGCACACCGCAAGAAAGAACTCATTCAGAGTCGGTAACCAGCAGTTCCTTCGCGCGCTGCGCCGCCTTCACGACGGCCTTAATCAGCGTGACGCGTAAGCCGCCCTCTTCCAACTCCAGAATCCCGTCGATCGTGCAACCGGCAGGAGTTGTCACCGTATCCTTTAACAGGGCGGGATGATCGCCCGTCTCAATCACCATTTTCGCGGCACCGAGGGTCATCTGCGACGCAAGCAGGGTCGCCAGATCGCGCGGCAGTCCAACCTTTACACCGCCCTCAGCCAGAGATTCAAGAATGATGTAAATAAACGCTGGCCCGCTCGCCGAAAGCCCCGTGACTGCATCCATATGTTTTTCGTCAACCACCACGGTCTTTCCCACGGCGTCGAAGAGCTTCCGCGCCGTATCAACATCCTTCTGCGTCGCAAACTTGCCCTTGGAGATGGCGGTAATCCCGGCGCCGACCATGGAAGGAGTGTTCGGCATCGCGCGAATCACCGGCACCTTCACTTCGATCCGCCGCTCGATGTAATTGGTCGGCACCGAAGCCGCCACCGATATCAAAAGCTTCCGTTCATGCAACTCGGGCGCGATCTCATCCACCACCTGCCCCACCGTCTGCGGCTTCACACCCAAAATAATCACGTCCGCGGCGCGCGCCGCGGCGCGGTTATCGGTTCCCGCGGCAATCGAAGCTTTCAAGAGGTTTTTTCGCTCGCCGTTAGCGTGCCCGACCGTCGCGCTGATATGCTGCGGCGACACCAGTCCCTGCTTCACAAACGCTTCAATCAATATGCCACCCATTTTCCCGGCTCCAAGGACAGCGAGCCGCATGGGACTGGGAGCAGTGGCCATGCCATTTCCCCTTTCGCGTGAATCAAGCTGGAAAACGTGTCAGCAAGTGGAGACAAGCCGCATGATACAGGATGGAGCGGCAAAGTTGTAGGCTCGATCGGCCCGCGCGAGTAATCCTTTGTCAGCATGGTTTCTTTGTTGGTACCCTTCTTTGTCTCAATCGGATATCTTCCAGCCGCGTGCTTCGAAAGGCAGGTCCTATGCGTCGCGTTGTTCTCATGGCCATCCTACCGACACTTGCGCTGCTTCTTTCTGCTCGTGCCGACCAAGAGCTTCTGCAAGGCTTCAGTGCGCAAAGCTCACCCGTCGAGCAGCAATGGGAAACCAAATTCCGCGCCATTCCCAGCCCGGAGAATCAGCGCGCCTATATGCAGCGGCTGAGCGCCCGCCCGCACCATGTCGGCTCGCCTTACGACAAGGAAAACGCCGAGTGGATTCTCGCCAAGTACAAAGAATGGGGCTGGGACGCGCACATCGAAATCTTCCAGGTGCTCTTCCCAACCCCCAAGAGCGTCTGCTCGAAATGACCGAGCCGACGAAATTCACCGCGAAACTGCAGGAGCCGCCGATTGCCATCGATCCGACCTCGAATCAGCAGAACGAGCAGTTGCCTTCTTACAACGCGTACTCCATTGACGGTGACGTCACCGCGCCGCTGATCTTCGTAAACTACGGCCTGCCCAAGGATTACGAGAGTCTTGACCGGCTGGGCATTTCGGTGAAGGGCGCGATCGTGATCGCGAAGTACGGCAATTCCTGGCGCGGCATCAAGCCGAAAGTCGCGGCCGAACACGGCGCGGTCGGCTGCCTGATCTACTCCGATCCGGGCGACGACGGTTACAACGCCGACAATGTTTTCCCCAAGGGGCCGATGCGGCCTCCCGGATGGCGTCCAGCGCGGCAGTGTCATGGACTTTCCTTCCTACAGCCCGGGCGATCCGCTCACGCCCGGCGTCGGCGCGACGGCCGATGCAAAGCGGCTGGACCGTCAAAGACGCTCCAAGCCTCACCAAGATTCCGGTGCTTCCCATTTCATACGGCGACGCGCAGCCGCTGCTGACGGCGCTCGCCGGGCCGATGGCGCCCAAGGAGTGGCGCGGCGGTCTGCCAATTCCCTACCACGTTGGTCCGGGACCTGCGAAGGTGCACCTCCGGGTGGCGTTCAACTGGGATATCAAGCCGGTCTACGACGTCATCGCCCGCATCCGCGGCGCACAAGAGCCGGACGCCTGGGTGATTCGCGGGAATCATCATGATGCTTGGGTGAACGGCGCCGAGGATCCTATTTCCGGGCAGATCGCGCTACTCGAAGAAGCCCGCGCTTTCGGCGAGCTGGTCAAGCAAGGCTGGAAGCCCCAGCGCACCATTATTTATTGCTCGTGGGACGGCGAAGAACCCATGCTGCTCGGCTCAACCGAATGGGCCGAGGCTCACGATAAGGAGTTGCAGCAGCACGCGGTCGCCTACATCAATAGCGACGGCAACGGCCGCGGCTATCTCGGCGTGGAAGGCTCGCATACGCTGGAGCATTTCATGAACGGCGTGGCCCGCGACATTCAGGATCCGGAAACGAAACTCTCGGTTCTGCAACGGCTGCACCTGCGGCAAATCGAGCGCGCCCGGACTGCCGAAGATCGCCAGGAACTCCGGCAGCGCCCGGATGATGCGCGTCGGCGCGCTTGGTTCGGGCTCGGATTACACCGCCTTCCTCGATCATCTCGGCATCGCATCGGTCAATGTGGGCTTCGATGGCGAAGGCGACGAGGGTATCTACCACTCGATTTACGACGATTTTTACTGGTACACGCATTTCTCGGATACTGATTTCGTTTATGGGCGAGCGCTTTCGCAAACGATTGGCACGGCGGTGATGCGCCTGGCCGATGCCGACTTGCTGCCCTTTGAATTCACCGATTTTGCCGACACCATCCGCATGTATTCGAAGGAATTGAAAAAACTCGCCGACGACGAGCGCAACGCCGCGCTCGAACGCAACCAGGAAATCGAGGAAGGACTTTTCAGCGGGGTCAACGATCCGCGCCATCCCCAGGTCGCTCCTTTGAAACAGGACGTTCCGCCGTATCTAAATTTCGCGCCGCTCGACAACGTCGCTGAGGCACTCACGCGCAGCGCGCAGCGTTATCAAGCCGCCTTAAGCAAGGCTTGGGCGGCTGGCCTTTCGCCGGCCACGCTTGCGGAGTTGAATGAGAAGCTCACCGAAAGCGAACGTCGACTGACCACCCAGGAGGGCCTGCTTCGCCGCCAATGGTACCGGCACATGATCTACGCACCTGGGGTTTATTCAGGGTACGGGGTTAAAACGTTGCCGGGTGTGCGCGAGGCCATCGAACAAAAGCAGTGGGATGAAGCGAACGCGGAAATCGAGCGCGTGACCAGAGTGCTTGAGAACGAACGCGCCCTTATCAGTTCCTCCGCGGAAGATTTGGAAGCCGTAAAGCACTAGCACCCGACTGGCCCCCCGCAGCTGATGTTTCCCTTGCCGCGCCAAATCGGGCCGCGGCATCGAAGTTTCGGGAACTTGCCGGGCGTCCCACCGGAACAATAGAAGTATCGAAAGGTTCAGCCTGTTGTCGTACATCTGCGAAGGGAGGCCGGTGAGAGATGAGCCAGAACCGCACGTCGTTGAATCGAATGGTCGTCCGCCGCACATTGATTTGTGGCACGGCTCTGCTTCTATCGCTTTGGCCCCCAAGCAGTGCTATCGCCCAAAGCGCGGCGGGCCCCTTGCCCGCCGCGGCTCCCTCCGATCAGCCATCCCCAGCGCCGCCTGCTCGTTCCGCTGAGCAAACCACCAGCAAACCTCATCTTGCCGGCACCTGGAAATTAAACGCCGGCCAGAGCGACAACCCGGTGCAGAAGATACGTGAACAGCAGCAGGAATCTGGCGGTGGATTTGGCGCAGGCCGTCGCGGCGGCGGATTTGGTGGCGGAGGCGGAAACAGTGGCGGTGGATACGGGGCCGGCGGCTACGGTGGCGGTAACAGCGGCGGGCAACAAAATGGCGACGAACAAGAAAATGGAGGGAACCGGCGCCGCGGCGGCGGAATGCTCGCGATGGCCCAACTGGTCATCGAGCAAACTCCCGCATCGGCAAAAGTCACCGATTCCTCCGGACGCGTGATTGCCCTCTACCAGTCTCAGCCCGATCAGGCCAGCTCGTCTTCCTCAGACTCCCATGCCAATCCACCGCCGCCGGCGCAATGGCAGGACAACAAGCTCGTGACCACACAGCAAATGCCGAATGGCGGTTCGATCACGCGCAGCTACGAAATGTCCTCGGACAATCAGCAACTCATCGTCACCACGAGAATTGACAACCAGCGCTCCAAGCAACCGGTGACCATCCGCCAGGTCTACGACCCTGTGACCGTTAGCACCGGCGGCGACTGAGAGCGCCTCTTGGCGGGCTTGGGGCACCTTTTCGGGCGGATGGGCTTGTCAGCAAAGTCGAGAGGATAAGAGCATGGCCGCCAAGACCCAATTCGGTCCCAAACTAGGCTGCCTCCTCGCTTCATTTCTCGCCATATGCACCGCGACACTCGCGGTCGGCAAGCAAACCGAGCAACCGGCCGCGCCTCAAGGCTCGCGCGCCAGCGGTGAAGCCGTTTCGCTTACGACTGGCATGGTAAAGACTGTCGAGGGTGCCGCAATTCCTTCTGCAACCGTTCGGCTCACGAACACCGACACCAACAAAAGCTGGGTTAGCTGGACCGATGAATCCGGTAAATTCGAATTCCCTGCTCTGCCCTCGGGCCATTACCACATCGAGGCGAGCCAACTGGGATTCGTCAAATCTGCGTCCGACGTGCAGCTCCCAGTGTCGGCCGGTAAGCCCGTCGCCGTCATCCTGCGAGTCGCGACTCTGGCTGAGTTGAACGCCCCGCAAGGGGGCGGGGGGCGCGCGCAGGTCGGTGGCCGGAATTCGGCAGGAGCGCCTGGACAGGGGCGCGGCCAATTGGGCGGCGGCAATTTCGGAAATGGTCAGCGACGCTTTGGCCAAGGCGGGCAGGGCCCAGGCGGAGCTGGAGGGCGCGGGTCCTTGCCTCCGGGAGTCGCAAACGCAATTAATCAAGGCATGGCTGGCGGTGGATTCGCGCCGACCGACCTGACTGGCGAAGGTGGCGGAACCGGGGCCGCAGAAGAAACAGTCGGCCAAGCCAACGCCGGGGTGCAGGCAACCGCGGAGCTTTCTTCCGGCACTGCCGTGTCATCTTCATCGGATTCATTCTTGCTGCAGGGCACAACCGGGCAAGGGCTTGCCGCCAGCGGTCCCGGTGGCCCGGGCGGCGGCCTCGGAGGATTTGGTCCTGACGGCCTGGCTCCCGCTGCTCCAGGTGCACCTCAGGGTTTTGGATCGGTCGGAGGGCGCACCGCTTTCGCCGGGGAAGGATTCGGCGGCCCCGCTGGGCCTGGGGGGTTCGGTGGCCCGGGCGGTCCTCCGGGTGGACGCTTGGCCCAAGGCGGCATATTCCGCGGGGGCGGAGGAGGCGGTAATGGTGGCCGCGGAGGCGGCCGGCTGGGTCGCCAAGCCGTCAACCGCGTGCGCTTCAGCTTCTATGACCGCTACGCGAATTCGGCGTTCGACGCACGTCCCTATTCGATCACCGGAAACGAGTTTCCCAAGGTCTCCAACTACGACGAGCGCTTCGGCGCCAACATGGGCGGCCCGCTCAAGATTCCGCACATCTACGACGGCAGCAACAAAACGTTCTTCTTCGCCAATTTTCAGGGCGAAACCCAGAAAGCCGGCGTGGACACTTTTTCAACCGTACCCACTCTGGCCGAACGCAGCGGCGATTTCTGCGGCCTCGGGATCACGCTCTATAATCCCTTCTCGAATTTGGCTGGGCCGCGCACTCCTCTCGGCAATGGCTGCCAGATTCCGACCGTCAATCCAGCGTCAGAAGCTTTATTGTCCTATTATCCGCTCCCGAATGTGCCGGGGCAGACCGCTCAGAACTATGTGCTGCAAGCCACCACGCCGCACAACACCGAGGGCTTCAACATCCACCTGCTGCACACGATCAATGCCAAACTCAACCTCAACCTCGGTTACAACTTCAACTCCTCGCGGCAGGACACACTTGGGGCCTTCCCGGACATCCGCGGCCGAACGACCACGCGAGGCCAGAACCTCGATGTGGGCCTCACGCACAACTGGTCTCCGAAATTCGTCGAGAATACCCATTTGAACTGGAGCCGCAGCCGCAGCGAGACGCTCAGCGCCAACTCCTTTGTCAACGACATCGCCGGGAACCTGGGAATCGCCGGCATTGCCACCGATCCCATGGACTACGGTTTGCCGGGCGTTCAGTTCTCAAGCTTCACCGGCTTTAGCGATCCCTTGCCCTCGCTCGTCCGCAACCAGACGCTGCGCTTCTCGGATGCCATCACCTGGATTCACACCAAACACACACTGACCTTCGGCGGCGAAATTCGCCGCATCGAGCTCAACTCGGACTCCAATCCTAACCCGCGCGGCCTGTTCCGATTTACCGGCGTCATGACCACGCAACTCACCGCCACCGGCGGCACCGCTGCACCGCTCACTCCGCTCACCGAACCCTACTACGAGTTCGCCGATTTCCTGCTCGGCCTCCCCTACAACACGTCGGTGCAGTTTGGCGACCCCAACACGTATTTTCGCAGCTGGGGTTTCATCGGCTATGCGCAGGACGATTTTCGCGTCAACAAGCGCTTCACGTTTCAGTACGGCGTGCGCTACCAGTCCCAGACCCCGCCCATCGAGCTGTACAATCACCTCGCCAACCTCGACCTGAATTCCAGCGCCACGGCCGTTGCCGTGGTAACTCCGGGCGAAACCGGCCCCTTCAGCGGGGCTTATCCGCGAGCGCTGATCCACGGCGATTACCAACATTGGGCGCCCCGCATTGGATTTGCCTGGGACCCTGGCATCCAGCCCCGCACGATTGTGCGCAGTGGCTACTCCCTGTTTTACAACCAGTCGGTCTACAACACGCTCGCGCAGAAATACCTCGCTTATCAGCCGCCTTTCGACCAGTCCGAGAATGTATATACCTCGGCAACGCAGGTTCTCACGCTTCAGCAAGGTTTTCCGTCGCCAGCTGCCAGCAACAGGATTCTCAACACCGCAGGCGTGAGCCCCTTTTACAAGCCGGCCTATGCCCAGATCTGGATGCTCGGCACCGAAACCTCTTTCACCCAGAACTGGCTGCTCGATCTCACCTACAGCGGCACTGCAGGCACCGATCTCGATTTGCTGCGCGCTCCCAATCGCGCTCCCCTGGGCACCAGCCAGCTCAACACCCAGGCCGAGCTGCAGATTCCCTACGCCAGCAGCTTCTACTACGACCAGAGCGGCGCCCATTCCATCTACCACGCTTTGCAGGTGCGCGTCGTTCACCGCTTCACTCATGGTCTTTCATTTTCGGGCATCTACACCTATTCGAAGTCGCTTGATAACGCCAGCTCCATCGGAGGTTCCGGCGGTATTGTCGTTCAGCAGGACGGCAACTTCGCCGCCGAGCGCGGCCTCTCTTCGTTCGATATGCGCCACCAGTTCCACTTCACCTCCACCTACGAGCTGCCCCTCGGCGAACGCAACCGCTGGGCCAATCACGGCTGGGAAGAAAAGGCTTTCGGAAATTTGCGGCTGTTGAACAACATCACCTGGCACACCGGCACGCCTCTCACCGCGTACCTCGGTGGCAGCGCCGCCAACAATTCCGGTACCGGCTCGAATTTCTCCGAGCGCGCCAATCAAATTGGCAATCCCAATTTTGCAATTTGCGGCGGCTCGCCCCTGGGCTTTTTCAACACCGCCGCATTCGCCACGCCAGCCGCCGGCGAATATGGCGACGAGCATCGCGGCGCCATCGAGGGTCCCTGCCAATTTAGTTGGAACCTCTCCATCGCCAAATCCGTGCGATTCGGCCCCGAGCAACGCCACACCTTTAATGCCAGCTGGGAAATTCAGAACCTGACTAACACGCCGGCTTTTAGTGGCGTGGGCACAACGCTTGGGTCCACGACTTTCGGGCGCATCACCGGCGCAGGTTCCATGCGTACCATGGACATCATGATCAGATTTAATCTCTGATGGGCGGCAGCGGTAACCAACCGGTGAGATGAGTAGAAAACAGAGCATTCCATGAAGCGCGATGTCACATTCCGGCACCTGGTTGCGATACTCATTGCCGGGCTCTGCCTGCCTCCGGCAATGCCTCGTGCTCAGGAGCAGGCCGCTGCTCAGCCGGCGCAATCAGACACCGCACAGCAGGCGCCAGGCGAATCCGCGCAGCCCGTCCTTCGCAGCTCCTCCGATCTGGTTCGCATCGACGTCGAGGTCACCGACCGCTCCGGCAAGCCACTTAAGGCACTCCAATCCGACCAGTTCAGCATCACGGACGACGGCCAATCGCAAAAAGTGTCCATTTTTTCCTACGAGGACATCGAAGCGGTCGAGACTGCGGCGGATAGCGACACCAAGCCGATCGTGCTGGCCGTTGACACCCCGACCGATGCCGCGGCGGAAGCCGAGGGCCAGCAGGCCCGCAATCGCCGTCTCTTGGTTCTTTTCTTCGATCTCACCTCGATGGCTAGTGACGACCTGATCCGCGCCCACGACGCCGCCGCCAAATTTGTCAGGCAGCAGATGACCAAAGCCGATCTGGTCTCGGTCGTTTCCTTCAGCTCCACTCTCCGCGTGCTCTCTGACTTCACCAACGATCGCGACCGACTCAACAAAGCGATCGCGGAGCTTCTTCCCGGCGTGTCCTCGCAGCTTTCCAACCCGCTTTACGCCGCCGCGCAAAACGGCGAATACGATGTACAGCAGGATACCGGCGCCGCCTATAGCGCCGATGAAACCGAATTCAACGTCTTCAATACCGACCAGAAGCTCGAGGCCATCGAGAGCCTGGCCAACGTCCTCGGGGTGATTCCGGGAAGAAAATCGGTGATCGAATTCACCGGCGGCATCACCCAGACCGGCGAAGAAAACCGCACGCAACTGCGAGCCGCAACCGACGCCGCCAATCGCGCCAACGTCTCCATCTATTCGATCGACGCGCGCGGCTTGATGGCCGCGCTTCCTGGAGGCGACGTCACCGCCGACGCCGCCACGGGAACATCCATGTTTACCGGCGCTGCCGTGTTCCATCAGACCGACCAGCGCGAAGATTCCCGCGACACGCTCGCCACGCTCTCCACCGACACCGGCGGTCGCGCCTTCTACGATCTCGGCGATCTGAGCGATGCCTTCCCGAAAATTCGAGCAGGACAACGGCGGCTACTATCTGGTCGGCTATTACCTCAACGCCGGATGTCAAGCGCGACGGCAGCCTGGCACGCCGTCGCGCGTGAAGGTAAATGCCCCCGGCGTGAAAGTCCGCTATCGCAACGGCTACTACGCGCCCCGTGATTTCCAGCATCTTGAAAAGGAATCTCGCGACGCAGCAGCTTGCCGAGGCGATTCGCTCCGATAATCCGGTGGTCGAGCTGCCGATCGCCGTAGAAACCGCAATGTTCCGTCTGAACGACGACCAGATCTACGTTCCCATTTCCGCCAAGCTTTCCTCGAACCGCTCTCGACTGGGCGCAAAAACACGATCGCCACCAAGCGGAATTTGATTTCGCTGCCGAACTTAGCGCATCCCCTTAGGGCCAAATCGTCGCGCAGCTGCGCGACACGATCACCGTCCACCTCGACGAACAGCAATTCGCCGCAGGTCCATTCGTCCAGCCTCTCGTCTACCAGGGCGGAGTGGTTCTCTCCCCGGCTCCTATCACCTGAAATTTGTGGCCCGCGAAAACGAATCTGGCAAGATCGGCACGTTCGAGCAAAACTTCACAGCCCCGCAACGATCTGCCGCAGCGGCTGTCGCTCAGCTCGCGTGCTGCTGTCGAGCCAGATCGTGCCGGTGGAAAAATCATCCGAAGTGGAAATCAAGACGCAAGGGCTTCGCGCCAAGCTCGCCGCTTCCCCGTTGGAGATGGAAGGCCAGCGAATCGTCCCCAGCGTGACGCGTTTTTTTACGCAGCAGCAAACCCTCTACGTTTTCTTCCAGGCTTATTACCCGGAAAAAGGCGACCCGTTTGATCCCCGCCTGCTTCGCGCGGGCCTGATCTTTTTCCACGGCGGGGTGCAGGTGAACGCCACGCCCATGCTCGCGCCGACGGCCCTCGATGAGAAAACGCACACCGCGTCGTTCCGGATCAGTCTGCCGCTCGCCAAACTCCCCAGCGGGCGCTACAGCGTCCAAGCGGTGGTGATTGGCGCCGGCACGCAGCAGTCTGCATTCGCAAGAACCTATCTCGCCCTCGAAGAGTCACCCGCAGCGCCGAATCCTTCTTCGGCCCCTCCATCGGGCCCCCCGAGCAGTCCCCAGCAGCAAACCTCTCCGGCTCCGCAGCCCTAGAAACCTTGCAACAATTTCTTCGCGATGCCACGTCTAACCCAAGGCTGAGCGCAGTTTTCGGAGGCTGCTCTTGAAAATTCCCGTTGGCTTCCTCTATTTGACCGTTTCAGGCTACGGAATGTATTGGGCGCATCACATGATGACGAGGAGGCATACCAACTCCTACGTTGCATACTGGTATCTCGACCTTCTCTTGGGTGCTGTAATCCTGGGCCTGGGCGCAATTCTTCGCTGGACTCGCTGGCAGCATAGCACGCGATGGCTTCCGGTAGTGGGAAGCGCCATGCTGGCCGCATATTATGTGGGGGCGTCCGTGGTGACGGTTCGTCGCTATCTCGCGGGAAGAATCAGCGCCACGGTTCCGCAGCTTGGCTTTGCGCTCCTTCCTGTTCTGCTGGTGCTGATCTTATTTAGCGTAGCTCTGTTTGAAAAGTTACGCCCCGACCTGATTGACCCGCCTAACTTCTGAAAACGCTGCGGCTTCCGCCAGAAAAAGGAAGGCCCCGGGGCGGGGGCCTCCTGACACAAACGACCATTCAAGAATCGCCCGAGCTTGTTCTAGTGATCCCGATGTTCGTCTTTGTCCTTCTCCTGCTTGGGTGGTTTTCTGTTCCCGTTCGCCTCGTGTGATTGTGTCGGGGGCGCCGCCCGGCGCGTGGCGTTCTTCAGCTTGGTTCCGATTCACGTTCTGGTTGTTTTGCGCCGGTGGCTGGCCTCCGCCATTAGGCCGGCCCTCGTTGCGAGGCTGCGCCTCCGAGTGGGGCTGACCATTGCCAGAATTCGCGTTGCCGCCATTGGCATTCACGTTTGCGCTGCCTGCTGCCCGATTCGGAGGCGTGAACGGCCGGTAGCCGTTGTTGGGGGTATCGGTGTGCGCGGCATTGTTACTGCGATTAGCAGCAGGTGCGGGCGGATTGGCTCCGGGACGATTCTCCGGCTGAAATCCGTTGTTTTCTCGATTTCTGGATGCGCTGTCATTTCCTGCTGGACCCGGGGGCCGGCTAGCGTTCCCGCCGCTGTGCGCCGGCGCAGATGGCCGATAAGCGGCGCGTTCGGTCACCAGCGGCTGCGTGTGCCCGAGAGCCACTGCGTGCGGTGAGGGAGCCATCCTGGTCACAACCGGGCGGTTCGCCAGAGCCGCCGGCGGAACGGCTCGCGCCCCAGCCTCGGGACCGAACGAGCTTCGCTGCGTCGGTTCCAGCCGCGCATTCTGCATCACTTGCGGATGATTGATCACCTCTTCGTTCACCCGCACCGTCGACCGCGCCACGGGCTGCCCATTGACAAACGTCTCGCGGTTCACGGCCGTCACCGCCACCGTGTTGTGCGCGTAGGTGTAGTTGTTAACGACCGTCGTACGGTTTACGTACACATTGTTCACTTGCGTCACGGTCACCACGCGGGTGTTGGTAACGTTGACGTTCCGCACGTAAACGGCACGCAACGTCATACGCCGGCACCCACACGTCGCGGGGGCCGAGCGGAAACCACGCCACTCCTGCTACGCCCCCGCCCAGTGCGAAGGATACCCCAATTCCGCCTCCACCAACGAAACCGACCAGTGCCGGCGCATACACAGGCCGCACATGCACGCCGACCGCGACCACCGGCCCAGGCACCCAGGCCCAGCCCCCTGCAACGAGCGCCCACCGGCCGTAATGAAACGGTGCAAATCCCCAAGGCTCGTCTTCAACCCAGGTCCAACCCCACGGCGCAACATACACCCAGTGTCCGTAATGATAAGGCGCCCAGCCGACCGGAACGCCTTCAGGCACCCACACCGGTCCATATTCGGATCGGTGCGCCACACACCGTTTCGGTCGAGATCATCGTATCCGATAACATCCCGCGAAACGTATTTTGCCGACGGGGAGCGATCTTCCAATTGGTCCCGCGACACAGCCCAAAGGTCGAATTCATCTTGCCCCGGCGCCGCATGCATGTCGTAAGTTAATTGATCATTTCCAGTGAAGACGATTGCTGCCCCGGATTCACATTGTAGGCTTTCCCCGCGGCAGTGATTTCCGCACCGCCACTTCGCAGCGTGATGGCGGAGGAAACCCCATCCGGGTCGACGTCAATCCGGTAATCGCCGGGCCGCAGAATGGTCATCGCCAGGTTCGGCGTATCTACTTCATAAGCTTCTGTGTCGGCAATGTCTCGCACGTGCAGCTCAACCGAACCTTGCGGCACTTCGATCTGCACGGCCTGATCGTTCAGGTTAAGGATCGAAAGTCCGGTGGATCCCGACAGGCGGATCGCAGTGCTGCCAACATGCACTTCACCGCGCGAATTCTGGTCCACCCACAGATTATCGCCGGTCGTCAAAGGACGGTTGGGATTCGCATCCACCCACTGCTGCGTTCCCGCCGGTTGAAAAGAGACCGAACCCTGAATGTAGTTCAGCCTCGCCACTCGCCCGGAGGGTCTGCCTGGGTTGCGCCTGATCCTGCGGCGCGTCAGGCGGCGCCTGGTCTTGCGCGGCAATCGTTCCAGGTAATTCGAACCATAGTCCCAACGCGAGCACCAAGATTAAGGATTTGATCGACGGCTTTCGCATGGCCTGAATCCTCCCGAGAGATAATGCTTCGTTGAACGATCGACGGTGTTTCACAGGATCGATTGTGCGGCTCGGCCTCCACCGGTCGCGCCGCTGTTCCTTGTTCGTTCTTTCTTGTTACTACCCCGGAGTATCGGGCGCCGGGTGCCCAGACCCGCCCTTAGCCACAGATCGCCCGCTTCGCTCCATACATGTTGCCTCAGATACCACGGTCCAGGAAACCCTTTGTTGACCACTCGCAAATTTTCCCTTTCCCGCCAGGGGTTGCTCCCCTGCTTTTCGGCACAATTTCCCTGTATTCGTGGCACCCTTCCATCCCTACACAGCACGACCCCGATAGATCGGGCCGTGGCCGATCTCAATTGTCGATCAGCGGGAATGCCCGCCGTGGCTGCTGCCACCGTGCGAGCCGCCTCCGCCGCCGTGGAAACCACCGCCGGATGAGCCGCCGGCTGGCGCACTATAGTTACCTCGCGGCGCGCTGTTTCCGCCGCCGCCGTTGCCGCGTGGCGCGCTATAATCACCATAGCTTCCCCCGCGCGACCGTTGTAGACGCCGCCATAGCCTCCGCGGCCGGACTCGTTATCACCTCCTCGTGGCGTTACGATGGGCTGCCTCATATTAAGAGGAGGACGATTGTATGAATTCGAGGAGCCCCCGTAGCCACCACGAGAAGCGGTGTTGGGTGAAATGTTTGGCGAATTGAACTGCCCCTGCGGCCCGACTTGAGTTCTTGGATCCGCGAACAGCGACTCCCTCCGAGCGTTGAAGACCCTGCGTTACCAGAGGGAGGCGGGTGAAGTGCGCCATCCTGGAGTTCGGCCGCCGCCACTGCCCGGTTCGCTGGCGATCCGCTGCCTGTGCCATTTTCAACCCGCGGCCATCCGTAAATCCTCCGTTGAGGTTCCGCGCCGATTCCGGAATTGCCTCCCCCCGCTTTCGATCCAGCCGTGAAACCCGTGCGAGTACCGAGAAAAACCGCTGCGAATCGGCCGATCCGCCCCGCATCGTTGAGGGACTCGCTGACCGGTTACTCGGGCTGAAACTCTCATGGGACGGATTCCTGGCATTCTCCCCGTCATCGCGCTTGATTGCCGGAACGAGTCCGCTTCGCTGATTTGATCCTGATGCATCCGAGACCGCTCCACGTCCGAACTCGTTTCCGCCCATCGACGAGAATCCATCCTGGCATCCCGGCCGTTCCGCAACGCTTCGTTCAAATTCGAAAATCTGCCGGCCCAAGAGGCGAAAATCCCTCGTGGAATCGCCCGAACTCTCCGATCGCCCACCGCCGCGTACCTCCCGCCCCAGCCACCGTACCAGGGATGGAACCAATCTCCAGGCCCGACGGGCAACCAACCGACCCGTCCCCAGCCGCCGAATCCGATGCCGAAACTGAGGCCCCAGCCGCCGCCTCCAAACCCGAAGAAGGAAACGTATGCCGGCGACCAAATCGGGTAGTACGCCGGATACAGCCGCACCGGCCCCGGCCACCAAACCCAGCCTCCGCCATAAACCATCCACCGCCCGTAGTGATACGGCGCCCAGCCCCATGGCTCGTAGGAAACCCAGGTCCAGCCGTAGTACGGCTCATATACCCAGCGCCCGGCGCGATACGGAGCCCATCCGGGATCCACGTTGCGGAGTCCATACCGGGCCGTAATCGGGTATCTCGCTCCAGGTGCCGTTCTGGTCTAAATCTTCACTGCCGGTGTAATAGCGGTTCGTATTTCGCCAGCTTCCGGCGCTCGTGATCCTCTTGTCGCGATCGTTATTCCAGGAATCCCATTCATCTTTTCCCGGTGCCGGATCGGTCTGTATTGCGGGTTGTCCGACCGCAATCGTGATCATCTGCCCCTTATTGATGCGCGCGGTGCCCTGCGGCGTGGAAATTTCAGCCGAGCCATTGCGGATGATTACCTGCGTTTCGGCGTTCGAGTTTACCAGGATGCGGAAATCTCCCTCGCCCAAAGGATGCATCGGCCGCATTGGGCGTATCGATCTCCGACTTAACCTCGCTGCCCTTCAACACAGAATACGTGGTGATCCTCGTCCGACCTGGGTCCGAATATTGTTGCGGGTGAGCGCGACGACATTGGCAGTCACGTTGTTCGACATCCTCAACACGTTTGCGTAATCGAGCTGGAGTTCCGCGCGCGCGCCTTCGCCTGTCGTTACCCGGTCACCCGGCTCGACCGGTGTGTTCAGGGTGGCGGCCACCATTGCGCATTGTCGCCACGCTGCTGCGAGACATCACCATGAATGAAACTAAACGTGCCACACCTGGCTGAATCTGCGATGACTGTTGCGAGGCAGGTGGCGGTGGCGCCTGCCCCTGTGGCCCGTGGCGGAGGTGGGGCGCTCTGATCCTGCGGGTACGGCGGATATTGTCCCTGTGGCGGCGGAGGCGTGTTCGGCTCCTGCTGGCCCGTATATTCCGATCCTGCTGCGGCTGTCCGTAGGGATACTGCTGGGGATACGCTGGGTCGTTCTGTGCGAGCGCGCTTCTCAGAGAACCTGCGCCGAAAGCCAGAAGACCGGCTGCCAACGCGACCAGAATCTTTTTCATCACCACCTCGTTACTTGCCTACCCCGTCAAACCCCTATGGTCCAACCTCGAACAGTGCAGGGCCACAGCCAAACGAGCCAGGAGGATCGTGGGCTTTTAAGTCTTGCCTATTCAGTTGATTATAAAATTCAGGGCTGGACTTCTGGCTGCGATTTCCCGGCCTGGCTGGTGCTTTAGCGCGCACCCGGTGCTTTTCAACCACCTCGCCGCGCGCTATTCAGAGCGGATTTTTCTTCAACCAATCCAGTACTTGATCGGCACTTCGATCGGGGGGAAACACAGGATAGAACACCGCTTCCACAGCCCCTTCGCGGAGAATCAGTGTCAACCGCTTCACGAGCCTCATGCCGGCCACCTCGAAGGTCGGAAGCTCAAGCGCGTCGCAAAACCGGAACTCCGCGTCGCTTAAGACCTCGAAGGGAAGTTTGAGCCGGTCCGCCATCTCCCGTTGGTATTCGGTGGTCTGAGTGCTCAGGCCGAAAACATCCGCTCGCAGATCTCTAAACGCTCCGAAGTGATCTCGGAAACCGCAGGTTTGTGGGGTGCATCCCCGAGCGCCGGGAATCGCGTCCCACCCTTCTGGCAGCGCCTTACCGGGCACGCCGGTCATTGGATAGCAGTAGATAATCGTTCTTTCAGCCCTAAATTCTCGAAGGTTCACCATGCGTCCGCCCGTCGAAGCCAAAGCCATGGCAGGCGGCCGCATGCCTTTAACATGACGGCACGCTCGGTCATCGATGGGTTCTGGCAAGTTCAGCGGCAACGGAAAAGGGTTGGACATATGGGGGTTTCACTCCCCTTCGGGGGCATCCGCGACGCCCATTTGCGACAGCCTATAGCGCAACGCATTGCGCGAGAGCCCGAGTAGGCGCGCCGCCTGGCTCTTGTTTCCATTGGCGCGCTTAAGCGCCTCCCGAATCGTTTCCTGTTCCCACTGATCGAGCGTCATACCTTGCGGCAAAACGAACTGCCCGACCGAATTGCCGCGCTGCGACCGGCTGTCGAGATGAATGTCGGGCGAGTCGATTGTGGCTCGCTCCGACAGGGTCACGGCCCGCTGGATCACATCTCGAGTTCGCGCACATTCCCCGGCCATTCAAATTCCATCAGGCTTTTCATCGCCGCCGGCGTCACTGCCTTGGCCGCGACTCCCGCTTCGGTCGCGAATTTTTCGAGGAAGTATCTAACCAGCGCGGGAATGTCCTCTTTGTGTTCGCGCAGCGGCGGAATATCGATCGGCACGACGTTCAAGCGGTAGTAAAGATCTTCGCGAAACGTTCCTTCTTCGAGCGCCGCTCGCAGATCGCGATTGGTTGCCGCGACCAGGCGAACATCCACCTTCAGCGTCTTGGTACCGCCCAGCCGCTCGAATTCCCGCTCCTGCAGCACGCGCAGCAGCTTCACTTGAATGGCCGCCGGCACATCTCCGATTTCATCGAGAAAAAGCGTGCCCTTGTCCGCCAATCGAACTTCCCGGGCTTGCTCGGGTCGCGCCGGAAAACGCGCCTTTTTCGTATCCGAACAGCTCGCTTTCGAGCAGATTCTCGGGAATCGCCGTGCTGTTAATCTTGATGATCGGGCTGCACTTCCGCTGCGAATGCTCGTGAATCGCCCGCGCGACCAGGTCCTTCCCTACTCCGCTTTCACCGCCGATGAGCACCGTCACATTCGAGGGCGCCACGCGCTCGACCAGCGCCAGCACCGCTTGCATCTTCTCGCTCTGCGCCACAATATTTTTATATTCGTAGCGCCGCCCCAGCGCTTCGCGAAGGCTACGGTTTTCCTCGCGGAGTTGCCGCGTATCCAATTCCTTGCGGATCACCATGACCAGCTCGGCCAGTGAAAAAGGCTTCAGCACGTAATCGCTCGCGCCCGCTTTCATGGCATCCACGGCCGACTCCACCGTCCCAAACGCCGTCATGGACGACAACCGGCATCCGCGCATCGATCCGTTTCCCCGCCGGCAGAAATTCCAGCCCGCTCATCCCCGGCAATTGGAAGCCGTGGCGGATCAGAAAACCAATTTCGCTGCACGATTTTCAGGCCCGTTTCCGCATCGGGCGCGCTTTGCACGAGAAACCCTTCATCAGCCAGCTGCAGCTCGATCAGCCGGCGCAGCTTGGCCTCATCTTCAACGACTAGGATCGATCGCTTTTCAGTGGCCATGTCGCGTTCACTTTTTATCGAGCTCTGCAAGGAGCACATCATCTTAGTACACACACCGCGCAGCGCAAGCGTTCGCCGGCAAAGAAGTAATCCTAAGTTTAGGCACTGTCTTTTTAGGCGGGCGCTGCAGCCATGGACCTCACGGCGCGCACGGCGGCGTTTCCTTTCGCGGTGTTCTTCTGCGAGTGTGGGATGTCGAGGCCGTCAGAACCAGGATATTGCCAGGCGGTCAGGCCCGCTCTGCTTTGCACATCCATCCGAGGAGGATACCAGCGTATACCTGCTCGGATGGATGTGCAAAGCAGAGCGGGCCTGACCACCTGGGAATATCCTGGTTCTGACGGCCTCGACATCCCACACTCGCAGAAGAACACCGCGAAAGGAAACGCCGCCGTGCGCGCAGTGAGGTCCACGGCTGCAGCGCCCGCCTAAAAAGACAGTGCCTAAACTTAGGATTACTTCTTTGCCGGCGAACGCTTGCGCTGCGCGGTGTGTGTACTAAGATGATGTGCTCCTTGCAGAGCTCGATAAAAAGTGAACGCGACATGGCCACTGAAAAGCGATCGATCCTAGTCGTTGAAGATGAGGCCAAGCTGCGCCGGCTGATCGAGCTGCAGCTGGCTGATGAAGGGTTTCTCGTGCAAAGCGCGCCCGATGCGGAAACGGGCCTGAAAATGGTGCACGAAATTCAGTTTGACCTGATCGCCACAGACTTCAAATTGCCGGGGATGAAGCGGGCTGGAATTTCTGCAGGCGGTGAAACGGATCGATGCGCAGATGCCGGTTGTCATCATGACGGCGTTTGGGACGGTGGAGTCGGCCGTGGATGCCATGAAAGCGGGCGCGAGCGATTACGTGCTGAAGCCTTTTTCACTGGCCGAGCTGGTCATGGTGATCCGCAAGGAATTGGATACGCGGCAACTCCGCAAGGAAAACCGTAGCCTTCGCGAAGCGCTGGGGCGGCGCTACGAATATAAAAATATTGTGGCGCAGAGCGAGAAGATGCAAGCGGTGCTGGCGCTGGTCGAGCGCGTGGCGCCCTCGAATGTGACGGTGCTCATCGGCGGTGAAAGCGGAGTAGGGAAGGACCTGGTCGCGCGGGCGATTCACGAGCATTCCGCAGCGGAAGTCAGGCCCGTTCATCAAGATTAACAGCACGGCGATTCCCGAGAATCTGCTCGAAAGCGAGCTGTTCGGATACGAAAAAAGGCGCGTTTTCCGGCGCGACCACGAGCAAGCCCGGGAAGTTCGAATTGGCGGACAAGGGCACGCTTTTTCTCGATGAAATTGAAGATGTGCCGTGGCCATTCAAGTGAAGCTGCTGCGCGTGCTGCAGGAGCGGGAATTCGAGCGGCTGGGCGGTACCAAGACGCTGAAGGTGGATGTTCGCCTGGTCGCGGCGACCAATCGCGATCTGCGAGCGGCGCTCGAAGAAGGAACGTTTCGCGAGATCTTTACTACCGCTTGAACGTCGTGCCGATCGATATTCCGCCGCTGCGCGAACACAAAGAGGACATTCCCGCGCTGGTTAGATACTTCCTCGAAAAATTCGCGACCGAAGCGGGAGTCGCGGCCAAGGCAGTGACGCCGGCGGCGATGAAAAGCCTGATGGAATTTGAATGGCCGGGGAATGTGCGCGAACTCGAGAATGTGATCCAGCGGGCCGTGACCCTGTCGGAGCGAGCCACAATCGACTCGCCCGACATTCATCTCGACAGCCGGTCGCAGCGCGGCAATTCGGTCGGGCAGTTCGTTTTGCCGCAAGGTATGACGCTCGATCAGTGGGAACAGGAAACGATTCGGGAGGCGCTTAAGCGCGCCAATGGAAACAAGAGCCAGGCGGCGCGCCTACTCGGGCTCTCGCGCAATGCGTTGCGCTATAGGCTGTCGCAAATGGGCGTCGCGGATGCCCCCGAAGGGGAGTGAAACCCCCATATGTCCAACCCTTTTCCGTCGCCGCTGAACTTGCCAGAACCCATCGATGACCGAGCGTGCCGTCATGTTAAAGGCATGCGGCCGCCTGCCATGGCTTTGGCTTCGACGGGCGGACGCATGCATGAACTCTTCGAGAATTTAGGGCTGAAAGAACGATTATCTACTGCTATCCAATGACCGGCGTGCCCGGTAAGGCGCTGCCAGAAGGGTGGGACGCGATTCCCGGCGCTCGGGGATGCACCCACAAACCTGCGGTTTCCGAGATCACTTCGGAGCGTTTAGAGATTTGCGGAGCGGATGTTTTCGGCCTGAGCACTCAGACCACCGAATACCAACGGGAGATGGCGGACCGGCTCAAACTTCCCTTCGAGGTCTTAAGCGACGCGGAGTTCCGGTTTTGCGACGCGCTTGAGCTTCCGACCTTCGAGGTGGCCGGCATGAGGCTCGTGAAGCGGTTGACACTGATTCTCCGCGAAGGGGCTGTGGAAGCGGTGTTCTATCCTGTGTTTCCCCCCGATCGAAGTGCCGATCAAGTACTGGATTGGTTGAAGAAAAATCCGCTCTGAATAGCGCGCGGCGAGGTGGTTGAAAAGCACCGGGTGCGCGCTAAAAGCACCAGCCAGGCCGGGAAATCGCAGCCAGAAGTCCAGCCCTGAATTTTATAATCAACTGAATAGGCAAGACTTAAAAGCCCATGATCCTCCTGGCTCGTTTGGCTGTGGCCCTGCACTGTTCGAGGTTGGACCATAGGGGTTTGACGGGGTAGGCAAGTAACGAGGTGGGTGATGAAAAAAGATTCTGGTCGCGTTGGCAGCCGGTCTTCTGGCTTTCGGCGCAGGTTCTCTGAGAAGCGCGCTCGCACAGAACGACCCAGCGTATCCCCAGCAGTATCCCTACGGACAGCCGCAGCAGGATCGGAATCTACAGGGCCAGCAGGAGCCGAACACGCCTCCGCCGCCACAGGGACAATATCCGCCGTACCCGCAGGATCAGAGCGCCCCACCTCCGCCACCAGGGCCACAGGGGCAGGCGCCACCGCCACCTGCCTCGCAACAGTCATCGCAGATTCAGCCAGGTGTGGCACGTTTGAGTTTCATTCATGGTGATGTCTCGCAGCAGCGTGGCGACAATGCGCAATGGGTGGCCGCCACCCTGAACACACCGGTCGAGCCGGGTGACCGGGTGACGACAGGCGAAGGCGCGCGCGCGGAACTCCAGCTCGATTACGCAAACGTGTTGAGGATGTCAAACAACGTGACTGCCAATGTCGTCGCGCTCACCCGCAACAATATTCAGATTCAGGTCGGACAAGGACTCACCACGTATTCTGTGTTGAAGGGCAGCGAGGTTCAGTCGGAGATCGATACGCCCAATGCGGCCGTGCATCCTTTGGGCGAGGGAGATTTCCGCATCCTGGTAAACTCGAACGCCGAAACGCAGGTAATCATCCGCAATGGCTCGGCTGAAATTTCCACGCCGCAGGGCACCACGCGCGTCGATAAGGGGCAGATGATCACGATTGCGGGGACCGACAACCCGCAATACAAGACCGATCCGGCACCGGGAAAAGATGAATGGGATTCCTGGAATAACGATCGCGACAAGAGAATCACGAGCGCCGGAAGCTGGCGGAATACGAACCGCTATTACACCGGCAGTGAAGATTTAGACCAGAACGGCACCTGGAGCGAGATACCCGACTACGGCCCGGTATGGACTCCGAGCGTGGATCCCGGATGGGCTCCGTATCGCGCCGGGCGCTGGGTATATGAGCCGTACTACGGCTGGACCTGGGTTTCCTACGAGCCGTGGGGCTGGGCGCCGTATCACTACGGGCGGTGGATGGTTTATGGCGGAGGCTGGGTTTGGTGGCCGGGGCCGGTGCGGCTGTATCCGGCGTACTACCCGATTTGGGCGCCGGCATACGTTTCCTTCTTCGGGTTTGGAGGCGGCGGCTGGGGCCTCAGTTTCGGCATCGGATTTGGCGGCTGGGGACGGGTCGGTTGGTTGCCCGTCGGGCCTGGAGATTGGTTCCATCCCTGGTACGGTGGCTGGGGAGGGCGCTACGCGGCGGTGGGCGTCGGTGAGTTCGGGCGCTTCCACGAGGGATTTTCGCCGCTCGGACACGGGTTCTCGAACGTGAACGAAGCCTTCCGCAACGGCCGCGTCCGCGATGGCTTCTCGTCCATGGCCGGAAACGAGTTTGGGCGCGGAGCGGTCTCGATGCGTCAGGAGCGAATCAGCGCGGACTCGTTCCGGCAAGCAAGCGTGATGACAGGGAGAATGCCAGTGAATCCGTCGCATGAGAGTTTCAGCCCGAGTAACCGGTCGGTGAATCCCTCAACCATGCGGGGCGGACCGGCCGGTTCTCAGCGGTTTTTCTCCGGCAATCGCACGGGTTTCGCCGCTGGCTCGGAAGCGGTGAGAGGCAACTCAGGATTCGGCGCGAACCGCAACGCAGGATTTACGAATGGCCGAGGGGTTGAAAATGGCCCCGGCAGCGGATCGCCAGCCAACCGCGGCAGTGTCGGCGGCGGGACTCCAGGATGGCGCACCTTCACTCCGCCTCCCTCTGGTAATCGAGGGTCTTCAACGCCGGAAAGGGAATCGCCTGTTCGCGGATTTAATAACTCAAGTGGGCCGCAGCGGCAGTTCAATTCGCCAAACATTTCACCCAACACCGCTTCTCGTGGTGGCTACGGGGGCTCCTCGAATTCATACAATCGTCCCCCTCTTAATATGAGGCAGCCCATCGTAACGCCACGAGGCGGTTATAACGAGTCCGGCCGCGGAGGCTATGGCGGCGTCTACAACGGTTCGCGCGGGGGAAGCTATGGTGGTTATAGCGCGCCACGCGGCAACGGCGGTGGCGGAAACAGCGCGCCGCGAGGTAACTATAGTGCGCCAGCCGGCGGCTCATCCGGCGGTGGTTCCCACGGCGGCGGAGGCGGCTCGCACGGTGGCAGCAGCCACGGCGGGCATTCCCGCTGATCGACAATTGAGATTCGGCCACGGCCCCGATTTATCGGGGTCGTGCTGTGTAGGGATGGAAAGGTGCCACGAATACAGGGAAATTGTGCCGAAAAGCAGGGGAGCACCCACTGGCGGGGAAGGTAAAATTTGCGAAGTGGTCAACAAAGGGTTTCCCGGATCGTGGTATCCGAGGCAAGCATGTATGGAGCGAAGCGTGCGATCGTGTGGCTAAGGGCGGGTTCTGGGCATTCCCCGGGTGCCGTTACTTTGGGGTAGTAACAAGAAAGAACGAACAAGGAACAGCGGCGCTACCGGTGGAGGGCCGAGCCGCACAATCGATCCTGTGAAAGCATCGTTTATTGTTCAACGAAGCATTATCTCTCGGGAGGATTCAGGCCATGCGAAAGCCGTCGATCAAATCCTTAATCTTTGTGCTCGCCTTGGGACTCTTGTTCGAATTACCTGGAACGATTGCCGCGCAAGACCAGGCGCCGCCTGACGCGCCGCAGGATCAGGCGCAACCGCAGGCGACCCTCCCGGGCGAGTGGCGAGGCTGAACTACATTCAGGGTTCGGTCTCTTTTCAACCGGCGGGAACGCAGCAGTGGGTGGATGCGAATCCCAACCGTCCTTTGACGACCGGCGATAATCTGTGGGTGGACCAGAATTCGCGCGGTGAAGTGCATGTTGGCAGCACTGCGATCCGCCTGTCGGGATCCACCGGACTTTCGATTCTTAACCTGAACGATCAGGCCGTGCAGATCGAAGTGCCGCAAGGTTCGGTTGAGCTGCACGTGCGAGACATTGCCGACACAGAAGCTTATGAAGTAGATACGCCGAACCTGGCGATGACCATTCTGCGGCCCGGCGATTACCGGATTGACGTCGACCCGGATGGGGTTTCCTCCGCCATCACGCTGCGAAGTGGCGGTGCGGAAATCACTGCCGCGGGGAAAGCCTACAATGTGAATCCGGGGCAGCAATACGTCTTCACTGGAAATGATCAATTAACTTACGACATGCATGCGGCGCCGGGGCAAGATGAATTCGACCTTTGGGCTGTGTCGCGGGACCAATTGGAAGATCGCTCCCCGTCGGCAAAATACGTTTCGCGGGATGTTATCGGATACGATGATCTCGACCGAAACGGTGTGTGGCGCACCGATCCCGAATATGGACCGGTGTGGGTGCCTGAAGGCGTTCCGGTCGGCTGGGCGCCTTATCATTACGGACACTGGGTGTATGTTGCGCCGTGGGGTTGGACCTGGGTTGAAGACGAGCCTTGGGGATTTGCACCGTTTCATTACGGCCGGTGGGCGCTCGTTGCAGGGGGCTGGGCCTGGGTGCCTGGGCCGGTGGTCGCGGTCGGCGTGCATGTGCGGCCTGTGTATGCGCCGGCACTGGTCGGTTTCGTTGGTGGAGGCGGAATTGGGGTATCCTTCGCACTGGGCGGGGGCGTAGCAGGAGTGGCGTGGTTTCCGCTCGGCCCCCGCGACGTGTGGGTGCCGGCGTATCACGTTAGTGCCGTTTACGTGCGGAACGTCAACGTTACCAACACCCGCGTGGTGACCGTGACGCAAGTGAACAATGTATACGTAAACCGTACGACGGTCGTTAACAACTACACCTACGCGCACAACACGGTGGCGGTGACGGCCGTGAACCGCGAGACGTTTGTCAATGGGCAGCCCGTGGCGCGGTCGACGGTGCGGGTGAACGAAGAGGTGATCAATGATCCGCATGTGATGCAGAATGCGCGGCTGGAACCGACGCAGCGAAGCTCGTTCGGTCCCGAGGCTGGGGCGCGAGCCGTTCCGCCGGCGGCTCTGGCGAACCGCCCGGTTGTGACCAGGATGGCTCCCTCACCGCACGCAGTGGCTCTCGGGCACACGCAGCCGCTGGTGACCGAACGCGCCGCTTATCGGCCATCTGCGCCGGCGCACAGCGGCGGGAACGCTAGCCGGCCCCCGGGTCCAGCAGGAAATGACAAGCGCATCCAGAAATCGAGAAAACAACGGATTTCAGCCGGAGAATCGTCCCGGAGCCAATCCGCCCGCACCTGCTGCTAATCGCAGTAACAATGCCGCGCACACCGATACCCCCAACAACGGCTACCGGCCGTTCACCCCCCTCCAGAATCGGGCAGCAGGCAGCGCAAACGTGAATGCCAATGGCGGCAACGCGAATTCTGGCAATGGTCAGCCCCACTCGGAGGCGCAGCCTCGCAACGAGGGCCGGCCTAATGGCGGAGGCCAGCCACCGGCGCAAAACAACCAGAACGTGAATCGGAACCAAGCTGAAGAACGCCACGCGCCGGGCGGCGCCCCCGACACAATCACACGAGGCGAACGGGAACAGAAAACCACCCAAGCAGGAGAAGGACAAAGACGAACATCGGGATCACTAGAACAAGCTCGGGCGATTCTTGAATGGTCGTTTGTGTCAGGAGGCCCCCGCCCCGGGGCCTTCCTTTTTCTGGCGGAAGCCGCAGCGTTTTCAGAAGTTAGGCGGGTCAATCAGGTCGGGGCGTAACTTTTCAAACAGAGCTACGCTAAATAAGATCAGCACCAGCAGAACAGGAAGGAGCGCAAAGCCAAGCTGCGGAACCGTGGCGCTGATTCTTCCCGCGAGATAGCGACGAACCGTCACCACGGACGCCCCCACATAATATGCGGCCAGCATGGCGCTTCCCACTACCGGAAGCCATCGCGTGCTATGCTGCCAGCGAGTCCAGCGAAGAATTGCGCCCAGGCCCAGGATTACAGCACCCAAGAGAAGGTCGAGATACCAGTATGCAACGTAGGAGTTGGTATGCCTCCTCGTCATCATGTGATGCGCCCAATACATTCCGTAGCCTGAAACGGTCAAATAGAGGAAGCCAACGGGAATTTTCAAGAGCAGCCTCCGAAAACTGCGCCCAGCCTTGGGTTAGACGTGGCATCGCGAAGAAATTGTTGCAAGGTTTCTAGGGCTGCGGAGCCGGAGAGGTTTGCTGCTGGGGACTGCTGGGGGGCCCGATGGAGGGGCCGAAGAAGGATTCGGCGCTGCGGGTGACTCTTCGAGGGCGAGATAGGTTCTTGCGAATGCAGACTGCTGCGTGCCGGCGCCAATCACCACCGCTTGGACGCTGTAGCGCCCGCTGGGGAGTTTGGCGAGCGGCAGACTGATCCGGAACGACGCGGTGTGCGTTTTCTCATCGAGGGCCGTCGGCGCGAGCATGGGCGTGGCGTTCACCTGCACCCCGCCGTGGAAAAAGATCAGGCCCGCGCGAAGCAGGCGGGGATCAAACGGGTCGCCTTTTTCCGGGTAATAAGCCTGGAAGAAAACGTAGAGGGTTTGCTGCTGCGTAAAAAAACGCGTCACGCTGGGGACGATTCGCTGGCCTTCCATCTCCAACGGGGAAGCGGCGAGCTTGGCGCGAAGCCCTTGCGTCTTGATTTCCACTTCGGATGATTTTTCCACCGGCACGATCTGGCTCGACAGCAGCACCGAGCTGAGCGACAGCCGCTGCGCAGACCGCTGCGGGGCTGTGAAGTTTTGCTCGAACGTGCCGATCTTGCCAGATTCGTTTTCGCGGGCCACAAATTTCAGGTGATAGGAGCCGGAGGAGAGCACGACGCCGCCCTGGTACACCAGGCTGGATGAATGGATCTGGGCGAACCGCTGTTCGTCGAGGCGGACGTTAATCGTGTCGCGCAGCTGCGCGACGATTTGGCCCGAAGGGGATGCGCGAAGCTCGGCGGCAAAATCAAATTCCGCTTGGTGGCGGCCGTGTTTCTGCGCCCAGTCAAGAGCGGTTGAGGAAAGCTTGGCAGAAATGGGAACGTAGATCTGGTCGTTGTTGAGACGGAACATCGCGGTTTCTACGGCGATAGGCAGCTCGACCACCGGATTATCGGAGCGAATCGCCTCGGCAAGCTGCTCGTCGCGAGATTCCTTTTCAAGATGCTGGAAATCACGGGGCGCGTAGTAGCCGTTGCGATAGCGGACTTTCACGCCGGGGGCATTTACCTTCACGCGCACGGCGTGCCAGGCTCCGTCGCGCTTGACATCCGCGTTGAGGTAATAGCCGACCAGATAGTAGCCGCCGTTGTCCTGCTCGATTTTCGGGAAGGCATCGCTCAGATCGCCGAGATCGTAGAAGGCGCGACCGCCGGTGTCGGTGGAGAGCGTGGCGAGCGTGTCGCGGGAATCTTCGCGCTGGTCGGTCTGATGGAACACGGCAGCGCCGGTAAACATCGATGTGGCCGTGGCGGCGTCGGCGGTGACGTCGCCTCCAGGAAGCGCGGCCATCAAGCCGCGCGCGTCGATCGAATAGATGGAGACGTTGGCGCGATTGGCGGCGTCGGTTGCGGCTCGCAGTTTGCGTGCGGTTTTCTTCGCCGGTCTGGGTGATGCCGCCGGTGAATTCGATCACCGATTTTCTTCCCGGAATCACCCCGAGGACGTTGGCCAGGCTCTCGATGGCCTCGAGCTTCTGGTCGGTATTGAAGACGTTGAATTCAGTTTCATCGGCGCTATAGGCGGCGCCGGTATCCTGCTGTACATCGTATTCGCCGTTTTGCGCGGCGGCGTAAAGCGGGTTGGAAAGCTGCGAGGACACGCCGGGAAGAAGCTCCGCGATCGCTTTGTTGAGTCGGTCGCGATCGTTGGTGAAGTCAGAGAGCACGCGGAGAGTGGAGCTGAAGGAAACGACCGAGACCAGATCGGCTTTGGTCATCTGCTGCCTGACAAATTTGGCGGCGGCGTCGTGGGCGCGGATCAGGTCGTCACTAGCCATCGAGGTGAGATCGAAGAAAAGAACCAAGAGACGGCGATT
Source organism: uncultured Acidobacteriota bacterium (assembly GCA_963718485.1). Classification (GTDB taxonomy): domain Bacteria; phylum Acidobacteriota; class Terriglobia; order Acidiferrales; family UBA7541; genus Palsa-295. The sequence goes on along the minus strand of CAVQZU010000133.1, from coordinate 573 downwards.
GCGGGCCTGCTGGCCCTCGGCTTCCGCCGCGGCATCGGTCGGGGTGTCAACGGCCAGCACGATCGGCTTGGTGTCGCTATCCGCCGCAGTCTCGACCGCTTCGATGTCCTCGTAGGAAAAAATGGACACTTTTTGCGATTGGCCGTCGTCCGTGATGCTGAACTGGTCGGATTGGAGTGCCTTAAGTGGCTTGCCGGAGCGGTCGGTGACCTCGACGTCGATGCGAACCAGATCGGAGGAGCTGCGAAGGACGGGCTGCGCGGATTCGCCTGGCGCCTGCTGTGCGGTGTCTGATTGCGCCGGCTGAGCAGCGGCCTGCTCCTGAGCACGAGGCATTGCCGGAGGCAGGCAGAGCCCGGCAATGAGTATCGCAACCAGGTGCCGGAATGTGACATCGCGCTTCATGGAATGCTCTGTTTTCTACTCATCTCACCGGTTGGTTACCGCTGCCGCCCATCAGAGATTAAATCTGATCATGATGTCCATGGTACGCATGGAACCTGCGCCGGTGATGCGCCCGAAAGTCGTGGACCCAAGCGTTGTGCCCACGCCACTAAAAGCCGGCGTGTTAGT
>CAVQZU010000132.1:0-363315 GCA_963718485.1 uncultured Acidobacteriota bacterium | reverse complement strand
GATCCCGCGGTGCTTTCCGGCATTTCCGGCCTCGACCTTTCGCCAAGACGGTCGTGGACGGTTTTGTCGCCGGCCTGCACCGCTCGCCGGACTTCGGTTTCAGCCAGGAGTTCGCCGAGTACCGCGCCTACACGCCGGGCGACGACCTGCGCCACGTCGACTGGAATGTTTTCGCGCGCACCGAGCGCGCTTATCTCAAGCGCTATCGCGGCGAGACCAACAGCTTGCTCACCGTGCTGCTCGACGCGAGCAATTCGATGAATTACACGTCGCACTCCGTAAATAAAATGGACTACGCGCGCTACTCGCCGCGTCGCTCTTTATCTCGCCATCAAGGACCAGCGCGACGCCGCCGGCCTCATCGTCTTCGACGACGAAGTGCGCAACTACATCCGCCCGTCCACGCGCCAGGGCCAGTTGCAGCGCCTGCTGGCGGGACTGGAGCTCGCCGAGCCGCACGCGCGCACCGATTTTGCCAAGCCCTTGCAACATTTTCAGGAATTTTTGCGCCGCCGCGGACTGGTGCTGATGGTTTCCGATTTCTACGAGTCGCCTGAAAAAATTGTTCGCACCGTTGAGCCGCTGCGTTTTCACGGCAACGAAGTCGTCCTGTTCCACGTGCTCGATCCGCAAGGAAATGCGGCTCGATCTGCGCGAGCCCGCCATTCTCGTCGATCTGGAAACCCAGGAGCGCCTCGAGGTCACGCCCGACTATGCCAAAAATGAATACCGCCAGAAGATGGACGCGCACATCGCCGACCTTCGCGAACGCACCCAGGCTGCGGGAATGGACTACTACCTGCTCGTCACCGACCGCCCGCTCGATGGCGCGCTGCGGGAATATTTGACCATCCGCCAGGGGAGAGATTGATGGGCCTTTTTGTCTCCCTGGTTTCTCGCGGGCATGCTGCTGTTGGCCTGCCGCTGTATCTGCACCTGCTGCGGCGGCACACCACCAACCCGCATCCGGTGGGCTCGCTTATGTTTTTCGAGCAGCGCACGCAAAGCTCGATCAAGCACCGCCGCCTGCGCTACCTGCTATTCTCTCGCTGCGCCTGGCGCTTCTTCTGCTGCTGGTGCTGGCCTTCGCCAATCCGTTTATCAATCGCCCCGCTGCGAGCGCTTCGGGCGACAAGCTTGCGCTCGTGGTGGTGGACAATTCCTTCAGCATGCGCGCAGGCACCCGGCTCGCCGACGCCAAGAGCCAAGCTGTTTCCGTGCTGGCCGGGCGCAGCCCCGCCGATCGCGGCCAAGTGGCCGAACTGGGTTCCGAGCTCCACATTTTGACGCAGCCGATTCAGGATGCAGGCGCGCTGCGCGCGGCCGTGGATGGTATTCAGCCGGGCGATTCGCGCGGCAGCTTTGGCGAACTCGCCCGCTCCGTGCGCTCGCTTGCCGAAAGCGTCCACACACCCATCGAGTTGCATCTTTTCAGCGATATGCAGCGCGCCAATCTGCCCGCAAATTTTTCGGAGCTTGCACTACCCGCGAACGTGACTCTCATTCTGCATCCGGTGGTAAAGAATCCGGTACCGAACTGGACAGTTGAGAGCGTTAATGCGCCCGGCCAGGTATGGGACACCAAGAAAGCGCGCGTGCAGGCGGTCATCGCCGGTTACGACACGCCCGCGGCCACGCGAACTGTTTTTCTCCTCGTCAATGGAAAAACAGTTGCCACCGATACCGTCCAGGTTCCCGCGAACGGCCGCGCCACCGTGAATTTCCAGGGTCTCGATGTGCCCTACGGCTTCAGCCGCTGCGAAGTGAAGATCGATTCCGCCGACGAGTTTCCGGCCGACGACGAAAATCTTTTTGCGGTGGAGCGCTCTGATCCCGAGCGGGTCCTGTTTGTTCACGAATCGGGCGACCGCCGCTCGTCTCTTTATTTCAGCGATGCGCTCACGGCCGCCGCCGAATCCGCCTTTACTTTGCAAACCGTCCTGGCAGAGCAGCTGAGCGCCATCGATCCCTCGAAATTCGCCTTCGTGGTTCTCTCCGACCCGGTCTCGCTTCCTTCTAGCTTCGCGAACGATCTGGATCGCTACGTCCGCGGTGGAGGCAGCGTCCTCATCGCCGCCGGGACCAATTCCGGCCGTAGCGGGCGGATCCCCGTGTTCGGCGACCGCATCCTCGATGCCCATTACTACTCGCGCGATTCCGGCGGCTACCTCACGGTCGGCGATTCCGACCCCTCGCATCCGTCGACAGCCAAGTCCGCGCGCTGGGCCGGGGTGAAGTTTTACTACGCCACGGTCGTGGACGCCTCCAACTCCCGGGTGGTCGCGCGTTTGAGCGATCAGACGCCTGTCCTGCTCGACAAAAAAATCGGCGAGGGCCGCGTCCTGCTGCTTGCCTCCGGCCTGGACAATCTCAGCAACGATTTCCCGCTGAATCCCGTCTTTGTGCCGTTTGTCGAGCAGACCTCCCGCTATCTCTCCGGCACTGAAAGCCGCAGCGGCGCGCGACTGGTCGATTCGTATCTCGAATTGCGCACCGCAAAGGAGCAAGCCGTCGGCGTAGAAGTTATCGATCCGCAGGGCCGCCGCCCTCTCTCGCTGAAAGAAGCCACCACTGCGCAGTCCTACCAGCTGACGCAATCCGGTTTCTATCGGCTTCGCCTCGCCAATGGCCGCCAGGACGTGATCGGCGTCAACGCCGACCGCCGTGAATCGAATCTCGACCTAATCCCTGATGAGACCTTGGCTTTGTGGCGCGGCAATACCAGTACCGGGGCCGAGCAGGCCTCGGCCGTCAGCCAGTCGCAACAAAAACAGCAACCCTACAGCCTGTGGTGGTACCTTATGCTATTGGTCCTGGGAGCGGCTATTGCCGAGTCCCTGCTCGCCAGCCGGTACCTGGCGACACAAAGGGAGGAACCGTGAGCACGCGGGAACAGCTCAACTCCTACATCCAGGCACTGGAGCGCCGTCTGCGCCTGGGCGCCATCCTGCGCGGCGCGGCTATTTTTACGTCCGCCGCCCTTGTCACTACCACCCTGCTCGTGCTGATCACCAATCTGTTCGCCTTCTCAACTGGCAGTGTAATTAGCGCGCGCACGTTTCTATTCCTCCTACTAGCCGCCGCCGCGTGCGTCGGACTCATTCTGCCGCTGCGCCGCCTAAACCGCCGCCAGGCCGCGTACACCGCCGAAAACGCCTTCCCACAATTCAATCAGCGGCTCCTAACCTTTGCCGAGTGCGAACGACAACGCCGCGATCCGTTTATCGACCTTCTCGCCGCCGACACACTGGAAGTCGCCCGCAAAACTGGGCCCGAGCAGTTGCTCCCGAACAAAACCCTACTCATCGCGCTAGGCGCGGGCCTGGCGTCGCTCGCCGTCCTACTGTGGATGATCTTCGCCGGCCCCAGCTTCCTGGGCTACGGCGCGAACCTGCTTTGGACGGGCCAGCGTTCAAGCGTCCCACCCCTTTATGATCTGCGCGTTACGCCCGGCGACGCCTCGGTCCGCCGCAATTCCGATCAGGTCGTTACCGCCGTTCCCGTCGGCGTTCAAACCGACAAAGTCCGCCTCTACGCCCGCTACCAAAGCACCACAAAATGGGAACAGGTGCAGATGCAGCCGCAGCGCAACGGTTCCGGGTACCAGTTTCTCTTCGCGGGATTGCCTGAGAACGTCGAATACTATGTCGAAGCCGGCGCGCTGCACTCCCAGCACTTCCACATCCGCGTAGTCGACCTCCCGGGCGTAAAACAGATCCGCGTCACCTACCGCTACCCGAATTGGACCGGCCTGCAGAATGTCACCGACGAACACGGCGGCGACCTGCGCGCCGTAGAAGGCACCGACGCCGATCTAGCGGTCCTCATGGACCGCCCGCTCAGCAACGGCATTCTTGCTCTCGACAACGACAAACAGGTTCAACTCACCAATGGGCAGGGCAATCTCTACCAGGGCACCATCCACATGGACAAGGACGGTGAGTACCACGTCGCCGCCATCGACCACGGCCAGCCCGTTCGCCTCTCCGGCGACTTCTTCATCGAAGCGAGCAAGGCGAATCCGCCGCAGGTCGCAATCGACCGTCCCGGCCGCGACTATCGCGCGAGCCCTATCGAGGAAGTCACCGTCACAGCCAAAGCCACGGGCGATTTTGGCCTGAACGAGTTTGTACTGCACTATTCCGTTAACGGCGGCCCCGAGCAAGCCGTAAGTCTGCTCAAGCAGAAGGGCGCCAAGCAGGCCGATGGTTCGACCACCCTCTCCCTGGAAAATTTCAAGCTCGTCCCGGGCGACCTGGTTAGCGTTTACGCTACGGCGAAAGACAACAAATCTGAATCGCGCACCGACATGTTCTTTATCCAGGCCGATCCTTTTGAACGTGAATTTTCACAATCGCAGCAAATGGGGGGAGGCGGCGGCGGGGGCGGCGGCATGGGCGGCGATCAGAACGACATTTCGCAGCGTGAAAAAGAAATCATCGCCGCCACCTGGAAGCAGCAGAGCGACAAGACCGCCGCGCCGCAAAAAGCCGCCGACACCTCAAAATTCCTCGCGCAGGTGCAGTCCACCCTGCGTGACCAGGCACTTTCGCTCGCTGGCCGCCTGAACTCGCGCGAGCTCAATCAGCAGAACCAAGAATTCAACAGCTTTGAAAACGACATGAATGCCGCCGCGCAGGCCATGACGCCCGCCGCCGACAAGCTCAAGCAGCAGCAATGGCACGATGCGATCCAGCCCGAGCAAAAAGCTTTGCAGTATCTGCTGCGCGCCGAAGCCACCTTCCGCCAGATTCAGGTCGCTTTCGGTGCCCAAGGTGGCGGGGGCGGAGGAGCAGGTAGCGCCGGCCGCGACCTCGCCAGCCTGTTCGATCTCGAGCTCGACACCGAAAAGAATCAGTACGAGACAAATCAGGCAGCTTCCTCCGCCGACCAGCGCGCGAAGGATATCAGCGACGCCCTGCAAAAGCTCGACGAGCTGGCCCGCCGTCAGCAGGAGCTAGCCCAGCAGCGCGACAATCCCGCGCAAAGTTTACAAGATCGCTGGCAGCAGGAGATGCTGCGCCGCGACGCCGAGCAGCTGCAGCGCCAGATCGAGCAAATGGCCCAGCAACAAGGCCAGCAAGGCCAGAGTGGCCAGTCGGGCCAATCCGGTCAGAGCGGGCAATCCCCTAAATCAGGTCAATCAGGCCAAGGTGGACAGGGCGGTCAGTCAGGCCCATCCGGACAAGCTGGCCAGCAAGGTTCCTCGGGTGACCCCCGTGTGCAGCAAGCGCTGGAGCGCCTGAAGCAGGCCAATGACGACATGCGCCGCGCCGCCTCCGCCCAGCCCGGCAGCCCCGAAGCGCGCCGCGCCGCCGACCGCCTCCGCGAAGCCACCAACCTGCTGGGCGGCGCGCAGCAGCAGCGCTCAAGCGGCCGCCTCGACGCCATGTCGCAGGAAGCGCAGCGCCTCGCCGAGGAGGAAAAATCCCAAGCGCAAAAGCTCGACAACATGCCCAGCGCCTCGAGCCTCAGCGGCCGCTTCGGCCGTCCGCAATACGGCGGCGCGCAGCCCAATCCCGAAGAAGCGCAAAAGTTAGCCGACCAGCGCCAGCGCCTGGCCGACGATCTGGCTCACTTGCAGGCGCAGATGCGCGACGCCCAGCACGACCTGGCCTCCAATCAGCGCCCCGCCGCCGGTAAGCTCCGCGATGCGCTCGGCGACCTCGACTCGAACGACGTCGAAAATCGCATCCAGCGCAGCGCCGATTATCTCCATCTCTACGGCGTAAATCCCAACTCGCCCGATAGCGAGCAGCAAGTAGCCTCCAGCCTGCAAAAGCTGAGCGAGCAGATGCGCCAGGCGCAGCAAGCCTTGGGAGGCGGCGACGGCCAGCAGCAGCCCGGCGCGGATACCGCCCTTGACCGCATCGACCGCCTGCGCAACCAATTGCAGGCCATGAATCCCGGCGGTCGCAACGGACAGCAGGGCCAGCGTGGTCAGCAAGGGCAGAACGGTCAGGGAAGCCAGTCCGCACCAGGCGGCCGCGGCGACAATCAGCCCGGCGGCATGAATAATGGCTACAGCCCGCGCGGCGGCTTCGGCACCACCTTCGGTGGCGGCGACCGCGGCGGCTATCGCGACGGTGCCCGCAACTACGGTGACGTCGACGCCGGTAACAACCCACAATTGCCGAATCCTGTCGCCCCTTACGGCGGTGCAAATCCCGGGGACGCCCAGCGCGAGATCCAGCAAAACGTAGAAAACCTGAACCAGCTCCGCGAGCAGCTTCAGGATGATCCCGAAGCCGCTCGCCAGGTCGACAGTCTCATCAAGGAAATGCAGGGTCTTGACCCGCGCCGTTTTCCCGGCAACCCCGAGCTGGTCGAGCGCCTCCACACCCAGGTTCTCAACGACGTCGACAAACTCGAATTGCAGCTGCGTCGCCAGGCCGAAGACAAAGCCGGTCAGATCCGCAGCAGCGATTCCGCCCCCGTCCCCTCCGGCTACCAGGACGCCGTGGCCGACTACTTCCGCCGCCTCAGCAACAATTCGCACCAGTAACGCGCGGCGATGGCCTTGCTTTTCCTGGTCATCCCGAAAGAGTGTGACTTTTTTGCTTCTTCGCAAAAACCGATGCTGAAGAAAATGAACTCAGGGGCAAAAAAGCCGTCGTACCGCAATTCGGTGGTTTCCGCCCTTGTTCCCTAAAGGGCGCACCCGCACTTCATCGATCCTTCTGTGCGAACCATTCGCCACATCCTTATGTTCTGTTGGTTTGGTCAATTCCGTTGCCAGCTTCACGGCGCCGCGCACGCAAAATTCTTCGCATCGTCGATACTCCCGGTGCCGCTATACTTCGCCACCTGCGGATACGGGCACAGCGGCCGCGTCCGCACCACTTTCCCTGCCGCCATCCGGGACCCCACAATGTTCATCGGCGTGGCGCCCTTTTCCACCCACGCAACGACCGGCGTCACCGCATCAAACGTGCTCACTCCCACTCCTCCTCGGCAATGGAACATTCCCGGGACCATGAACAGCCGCATGAAATCCCCGGTGGACGCTCCCATCTGCTTCTCCACCTTCTGGTAGTAATCTACGCCCATCTCCGGCGCCAGCGCCGGATCGGCCCACCCGAAGTACATCAGGATTTTCCCTCCGCGCATCTGGAAACGCGAAAGGTCGACCTCGGTTGCATCCATCATCCGCGCCGTCGCCCCGAGCTTTTCGATGTCCGTATCGAAATTGAACTGCATCAGCTCGAATTGCGGATTGGGTTGTGCGAACGCCATGTATCGCAAATAGCTTTCCCCGAACTGCGCGTCAATTGTTCGCCCGTTCCGCGACTCCATCCACGGCTCCCACCCGCTCACGGCGACGTCGCCTTCCTTCACGGAGATCTCTGCTCCCATCGGAAGCCCTGGAAAAATCACCCGCCCGTTGCTTTGCACTCCGCCGTAGATTTTTTCAAGGGTTCCGATCTGCGCGGCGGTAAAGCAGGCGGGACCGTCCGCGTCGCGTCCGCATTTCGGCAGATCGGCGTCCGGCTTGAACGTGCACTTTCTCGGGTCGTCGATCAGCCCGTCCGCCAGGCCATCGAGCCTGTCGCATTTCGCATACACGCGGTCGGCCACGATAGAAAGTTTCTCCAGTGTGATCGGAGCGCTCTGCATCGCCTGCGCGCGCCAGGCGTGCCGCAGCAGGCTCCCTGAAAAATTCAGCACTGGGGCCCCCACCGTAATCCCGTCAAAATCCTCAGGAAACCGCTGCGCGGACATGAGCCCCTGGCGCCCCCCCGTAGAGCACCCGTCAAAATAGGAATGCCCAAGCGGCGCCGCATAATACGCGCGCACGATGGCCTTCGCCGTCATGGCCGTCACATGAATCGCGCGAAACGAGTAATCAACAAGCTTCTCGCGATTCACCGCAAAGCTAGCCAGGGGCTCAAGCAATGCCTCATGCCCGGTATTCGTAGCAGCCACCGCAAAGCCGTGCCTCAGCGCATTATTCCGGTATGCCACCCGCGCCGGATTATCAAACGCCTCCCCGGCCATCCCCCCATTGCCAAACATATAAAGCCGCGCGTTCCATGCCGTCGGCAGATTCACCTCAAACTGAATTTCCGGAAGCACCAGCCCCGCCACTCGACAATGCTCCGGCACATCCCCGCTGGCCGGCAGGAGCGTCGCCTGGGTAATCGCAAAGTCATACCCGGTCAAACTCACAAGCGCCTTGCAGTCCATTTTCCGCGCCGCAGCGCCCGCAGCCTGTTTGCTGAACGCATCCCAGTCCTGCAGTTGCGACCCGTTCTGCCCCCGGGCCGTCCCCAGCGCCGCGACCAAAATCACGGCCAAGCCGCACATCGCCTTGCGCCCGCCCATGCCCGTCGGTTGCCTCATCTCCGCGCTCCTTCTACTGCCGTAGGTATCAGAAAGTGCTTGCCCAGGTCAATGTGGGGAGTGATCTGCGAACGCCCTGGTGGTGAGGGGACACCAACTTGACGGGCCACCCTGACCGGAAGGTATCTGCCTCTTCGCTGTGTGCTACACGGCCGCCCAGGTGAGCCTCGGTCTTCGGCTATTCGAGTCGAGAGAACGGATGCAAACACGAACTCTCGCGGATTTGCGGCGCCGAATCAAGTCTGCAGCTTCCAGACTCCAGCCATTGCTTTTTCTGCTATGCTTCGCGTGGTCCGCATACCCATCCAGCCTGAAAGGAGTGCGCCCATGAAGTTCGCCACTCGAATGCGCGTACTTTGCATCCTGTCACTTTCCACTATTTTTCTTGCGCTGGCCGCGGCCACCTCCGCGCCAACCAGTGCTGCTGCCGCCGGAGCCGCCTCCTGCCCTACGCTCTCATCTTTGGCGCTGCCGAACGCGACGATTACGCAAGCCCGTGCCATCGGCGCGGGTGAGTTCTCCCTGCTGCCCGATGAGCACTCGCAGGATTCAGTCAAAGCTGGATTCAAGGACGTGCCGGCGTTCTGCCGCGTAGCCGCAACACTCAAGCCCACAGGCGACAGCGACATCAAGATTGAAGTATGGCTCCCAGCCTCCGGATGGAACGGAAAATTTCAAGCCGTCGGCAACGGCGGCTGGGCCGGCTTCATCGCTTACGGCGCGATGAGCCAGGCGCTGAAAAATGGCTACGCCACGGCCTCAACCGACACCGGACACGTCGGCGGCCGCGGCATATTCGCGCTGGGGCATCCTGAAAAGCTTGCCGATTTCGGGTACCGCGCCGTGCACGAGATGACCCTGCAGGCCAAGACGGTCATCGAAGCCTATTACGGCAGGCCTGCGCACATTTCTTACTGGAATGGCTGCTCGACTGGGGGCCGCGAGGGACTCAAAGAAGTGCAACGCTTCCCCAACGACTACGACGCCGTGATCGCCGGCGCCGCCGCCAATCCGAGGACGCATCTATCCACCTGGCAGATATGGATCGGCCAAGCCATGCTGAAGGATCCCACCAGCTTCATCCCCAAGACCAAGTACGCCATGATTCACAAAGCCGTCCTCGATGCCTGCGACGCAATCGACGGACTGAAAGACGGCCTGATCAACGATCCGACGCTGTGCCACTTCAAGCCAGGCACGCTGCTGTGCCAGGGATCTGACGCTCCCAACTGCCTGACGGCTCCGCAAGTGGAAGCTATGACCAAAATCATGACGCCGGTGAGGAACCCGCGTACCGGCAAGGAAATTTTCCCCACCTACGAGCCGGGAACCGAGCTTGGCTGGGGCTTGCTAGCCGGCGGCACTGAGCCTTTTATTTACGCGCTCGACCAATATCGCTACGTCGTGTTCAGGGATCCGAACTGGGATTGGCGCACGCTGAATTTTGATAGCGACGTCGATCTCGCGGACAGGGTGGACGACAACACCATCAACGCCGTCGATCCGAATCTTTCCGGATTCGTCGCGCACGGCGGAAAGCTGTTCATGTATCACGGGTGGGCCGACCCGAACGTGGCGCCGCTGGCCAGCGTCGAGTACTACGACAGCGTTGTGGAAGTGATGGGCGGCGCGGAGAAAACTTCGAACTGGCTGCGCCTGTTCATGGTTCCGGGAATGGGGCATTGTGAAGGCGGCGAAGGCCCCGACACGTTTGACAAGATGACCGTGATCGAGGACTGGTTCGAGAAAGGCAAAGCGCCGGAGCGAATCCTAGCGTCCCACTTTACCAACGGTGCAGTTGACCGCACGCGCCCGCTCTGTCCGTATCCGCAGGTGGCAACATACAAGGGAAGCGGTAACATCAACGACGCCGCGAATTTTGTCTGCAAAGCACCATGACGCGGCAGCGAATAAGGTTTGAACGTAGCGCGGCGGTCTTTAGCGCGGCGCGTTTCTCGAAGTATTTATGCGATGGTGTTGTGGCGAAAAGCAGCGGATCCCTGAAATCGTGGACGAAGGTCGGAAGCATGGCGCTCGCAGTCGTTGCGCTTACATCTGCTGCGGTGCACCCTGACGAGCTCGGCCAGAAAAAACTGCTGACGCTGGCAATCGCCAGGCAGCGAGCGGAGGCTGCCGAACCAAAGGAATTAAAACCAAGTGGACCGGCAGGATCGCTATCGTCGAAGCGGCGGCACACAGCGATCTAAAGAAATCCGATCCCGCGCCCACCGAGTCCGACCGAGAACCACAATAGCAGCGAGAGAATTCCAGTCGCGCGCGCGGTGAGCGGCGTGATGCGACTATCGTCGGCGCGAACGATTTTGCGATAGAAGGTAAAGTGGTAGATCAGCGCCAGAAACAGACAAACCATTTTTACCCGAAACGGAATGCTGTCGTAGCATTTAAAAGCTTCCGATGCGAAGAGCAGCCATCCACTGGGCAGCACCACGCACAGCGCGCCGAGCGTCCACGGCGCAAGCTGCTTGGCCAGCTCGGAGATTCGTTCGCGTTTCATCACCACCCCGAACAGCCGCAGGCTCATGATGATGACCGTGCCCAGCAGCAGCGCGAGCGCGAGCAGATGGAAGGTCTCGATCACCGGAAACAGCCAGCGCGAATTGCGGATCGCGATTGCCACGTGCGTCTGGTCCGACCACTCGAAAACTGGCAAGAAGAACTTCATCGCGACCGCCTCTCCCGATTCCCGGTAGCTAGAACCTGTAGGCCATGTTGCGTCCTGCGGCCACAACCGAGATCCAAAGCAACAGCGAAAGCGCACCCACGAGCCGAACCGCTGGCGGAGGCGACGGCAAATCGTCCCACTCGCTCATGTGCGGGAAAAACTTGAACTGGTAGAACAAGGCGTTGGCTGCCGCGAGCACCAGCAGCAGCATCTTGAGGCGGAAGAAGATGCTGGCGTAGCACTTCATGGGCAACGACAAGAAAAGCAGCAGACCGCTGAGCAACATGATCGCGAAGCCGCCGAGCGCCCAAGGCAGCAATTGCTTCGACACCTCCGACACTGGCTGCTGGCGCAACGCGACGCCGACCAGACGCAGATCAATCAGAGCAATCGTTCCGACCGAGAGAGCGAGCGCGAGCACGTGCGTTGTCTCGATGGCAGGGAATACCCAATTGGATTCGCGGATGGCCGTGCTGATGTCGGTATCCTGCAGCCATTGACAGAAACTGAGAAGAGGTGCGCTGCTCAAGTGGACTATTTCTTGTCCTTCGGGCCCGTGGGCCTGCCTGCTGGCTCCGCAGTACTACCTGCGGCCGCATCTCCGGCCGACTTCAACCGGATCTTATTGGTAAAGGCGTTTTCTTCCGCCCACACGCAGAACAGCTCTTCCATGTAAGCATCTTTGGGCGGCAAGAGCTTGAAGATTTTGGTGTCGCCAACCCAGGTCTGCGTGTAGGCCTTGGGATCATCAACGATGAGCTGCATGGCCAAGGTATCGTGATCGACCCGCCGGTAGCGCTCGATCAGGTGCATCTGGTCGCTGTGCGGATCGCCGAAGAAGTCGATCCAGTTCTTGTTGTCGTTGAAACCGACGGTGTCGACCACGAATGTGTCGCCTTCCCACCAGCCAATCGAGTCCCCCATATAGGTGGGATCCAAATCCTTGGAATGCTGGCGGCCGTCGGTCCAGATCTGGCGGAAGGCGTGTTCGCGCTCGAAGAACATGAACACGCGGTCCGGAGTCTCGACAATCTCGTGCGGCTGCGGATAAAACATCACGCGCGGAATCCCGGTGGGAACGCATTGGGTGATGGGATCATTTCCGGCGATGCTCGCTTTGGGTCCGTATTCGGGGCGCGCCTCGGCGTAGCGCGCTTTTCCCCACTCGGTCATCGGCGGGGGAGTCTTGCTGACCGTCGCATAGATGCCCTGGCCTTCGACGCCGCGGTTGAAGAAGTCCCACATCCCGGAAAGATCGTGAGAATCAAAGGGAGCGTTCGACGGCGTTTTCGATGGCGCTGCCTGGCCGCGCGCGCCGGCAGAGACGAGTAAGCCCAGTGCCAGAAGCCTGATCGACGCTGAGAATGTTCTGCGCATGCGACCTCCCTGCACCGCCCATAGCTTGGCTTCCGCTCGGATGTTTACCTCGACGATAGACCGCGTATGGATGCTTTCAGTATCACAATGCGAGGGCCTGGCACAAGGGCGAGCTTCGCCCAATAAGTGCTTACATCGCGGACCAGAGCCTGATCGGTGGCAGGGTTCGCTCAACTATGGCACACTCGATAGTTTGAGAGAGATGACGGGCGGGCGCAGTGGGCACGGCGTTTTGAGCCGCGCGGCAGACTAGCACAACTATTTATGGATCCCCAGTACATCCGGAATTTCTGCATCATCGCGCATATCGACCACGGGAAATCGACGCTGGCTGACCGGCTGCTCGAACTGACCGGCGCCTTGACCCAGCGCGAGATGACCTCGCAAGTGCTCGATTCGATGGATCTCGAGCGCGAGCGCGGGATCACCATTAAAGCGAAAAGCATTCGCCTGCATTACAGGGCCAAGGATGGACATGAATACCGGCTGAACCTGATCGACACGCCGGGCCACGTGGACTTTTCCTACGAGGTTTCGCGCGCGCTTTCGGCTTGCGAAGGTGCCCTGCTGGTGGTTGACGCGAGCCAGGGTGTGGAAGCGCAGACCATGGCCAACGCTTTTCTCGCCTCACGGCACAATCTCGAGATCATTCCGGTGATCAACAAGATCGACTTGCCGGCGGCGCAGCCCGAAGTTGTGAAAGAGCAGATCGAAAGCGTCCTGGCGATTTCTGCAGACAATGCATTGCCGATCAGCGCCAAAAGTGGGCAGGGTGTTGCGGATGTGCTGGAGGCCATCGTGCGGCACGTGCCGCCACCGAAGGGCTCGGCGGAGGCACCGCTGCAAGCACTGATTTTCGATTCCTGGTTCGATTCGTTTCGTGGAGCGGTGGTGCTGGTGCGCGTGATGGAAGGACGAATCAGGCCGCGGATAAAGATACGGCTGTGCTCAAATAATGAGGTCTACGAGGTTGAGAACCTCGGCGTACTGACGCCCAAGCCGATCGTGCTGGACGAGCTGGCGGCGGGTGACGTGGGGTTCATTATCGCGAACATCAAGCGCGTGGCGGATGCACGCGTCGGTGATACGGTGATCGAAGCCGACCGGCCCGCGCCGCCCTTGCCTGGGTTTGAGGCCATCAAGCCGATGGTGTTCGCCGGCCTGTACCCTGTGAATGCGACCGATTACGAAGTACTGCGTGACGCACTCGGGAAGCTGCAACTGAATGACGCGGCGTTCTTTTACGAGCCGGAAACTTCGGTGGCGCTGGGATTTGGGTTCCGCTGCGGCTTTTTGGGCTTGCTGCACATGGAGATCGTGCAGGAACGGCTCGAGCGGGAATTCAATATCGACCTGATCACCACCGCGCCCAGCGTGGAATTTCGCATTACGACTACGGCCGCAGAAGTCATCCAGGTGGACAATCCCACAAAATTCCCGCCGCCGACTTCGATTCAGAAGATCGAGGAGCCGATTTTAACAGCGATGATCATTACCTCGGAGGAATCCCTGGGTGGGATATTGACGCTATGCGAAGAAAAACGCGGCGTGCAAAAGAATTTTGAATATCTCTCGCCCACGCGGGTGATGCTCACCTACGAGATGCCGCTCAACGAGATCGTGCTCGATTTCTACGACCGGCTGAAGAGCGTGTCGCGAGGTTACGCTTCGCTCGATTATCACCTGTCGGGGTATCGCGAATCCGATTTGGTAAAGCTGGACGTGCTTGTCGGGGGCGAGCCGGTTGACGCGTTGACGGTGATCTGCCATCGCGACCAGTCATACGACCGCGGTCGGGACTTAGTCGCGCGTTTGCGGAAACTGATTCCGAGGCAAATGTTCGAGGTGCCGATACAAGCCGCAATCGGCAGTCGCATTATCGCGCGGGAGACCATCAGCGCGATTCGCAAGAACGTGCTGGCCAAGTGCTACGGCGGCGATATTTCGCGAAAGCGCAAGCTGCTCGAAAAGCAGAAAGAAGGCAAAAAGCGGATGAAGCGCGTCGGGCGCGTGGATATCCCGCAAGAGGCATTCCTGGCGGTGCTGAAGGTCACGGGCAGCGCGGAAGAAGATTAGTTTCCTCGCCCCAGATCGCCTGTTGTTTCAACTCTCAACGAACTGTTCTCAAATGACGTTTCGGAAATCAGCGGATCAGCATGCAATCGCCATAGCTGTAGAAGCGGTATTCCGCTTCGACGGCGTGGCGATACGCGCGCAGGACACCTTCCTGGCCTGCGAATGCAGACACCATGGCCAGAAGCGTCGATTGCGGCAGGTGGAAGTTGGTAAGCAGCTCGCTGACGACGCGGAACGGTTTGCCGGGGTAGAGAAAGATGGTCGCCTCGGCTTGGCCCGGGCCGACGCGGCCGGAGGCCTTCTCGGCGGCGTCTTCGAGGGCGCGAACCACTGTGGTGCCGACGGCGAGGATTGGGCGATTGTCGCGCCGGGCGCGTTCGATGGCGGCGGCTGCAGGATCTGAGACTTCGTAGGATTCACTGTGGATCTTGTGGTCCTCAATGTGTTCGGTGCGGACGGGCTGGAAGGTTCCAAGGCCGACCTCGAGCGTGATCTCGGCAATCTCAATTTGGCGGGCGCGCAGGCGTTCCAGAATCCCGGGAGTGAAATGGAGCCCGGCGGTGGGGGCAGCGACGGCGACTCCCTTTTTCGCGTAAACGGTCTGGTAGCGCTCGCGGTCAAGCGGCTCATCGGCGCGCTTGAGGTAGGGCGGCAGCGGAATGTGCCCGAGGCGGTGCAAGGTTTCCAGGAAGCCATTTTTCGAGCTGAAGCGCAGCGTGCGCAAGCCATAGTCTCCGCGGCCTTCGACCCGGGCTTCGAGTTCACCTTCGCCGAAGATGATGCGCTCACCGCTGAGCACTTTCCGTCCCGGACGAACCAGGGTTTCCCAGGTGTCGGGTGAAAGCTGCCGCACCAGGAGAACTTCGATGGGAGCGCGCAGAAATTCCCCAGGAGCGGGATGTTGAGCACCCGCTTCGGCAGCGCGGATTCCCTGGCGATGGCCCAGCAGGCGTGCGGGCAGCACGCGGGCGTTATTGAGCACGATCAGCTCGTTGCCGTTGAGTAGGTTCGGCAGTTCGCGGAACTGGCGATCCTCCCAAGCTCCTGAGCTGCGGCTGAGAAGCAGCATCCGCGACGCGTCGCGTTCGGCAAGCGGGCGCTGCGCGATGAGTTCCTGGGGCAGATCATAGTCGAGTTCGGCTGGGTTCATTTGTCCGTAAATGGTCGGCAGGTTATTCGCGGCGCGGCAACCGGTGCCCCACGCACTGGTGCAGCATTTGCGAGTATGGTAAGAAACATCACCGCCTGATTTTCCGCGAGGCCAGCCGTCAGAAGAACTCGACGCGAGCCGCGCTGCTCGAATCTATTGTAGCGAATCGGCCGGCGAGTTCATTTTCCGAAAGCAGGCAACGTGTCAGAAGGATCCGTGGTCATCGGCCAAAGGGGCGTCGAGCGGATTCGGCTCGGGCATCTTTGGGTGTATCGCAGCGATGTTCGCTCGGCCCAGGCGGAGCCGGGCGCCGTCGTGCGACTCACCGATGAACGAGGACGTTATCACGGGCGGGCATTTTACAGCGACAAATCGCAGATCGCCGTGCGGTTGCTGACGCGCGAGGACAGGCCAGCGAACCGGAGCTTTTTTGTGGAACGCTTACAGCAAGCCATTGCTTATCGCCAACGGATTGTGCGGAATACGGAGGCGTATCGGCTGGTTTACAGCGAGGGGGACTTACTGCCGTCGTTGATCGTCGATCGGTATGGAGACTACCTGGTTCTACAAACCCTCAGTCAGGGGAGCGAACGGCATAAGCAGATGCTGGTCTCCATCCTTGTGGAGCTGCTGTCGCCGAAGGGGATTGTCGAACGCAATGATCCCAAAGTACGGCTCCTGGAAGGACTCGAGCAACGCGTGAGCGTGTTGCACGGGGAAGTTCCTTCGGAAATACGGGTGCAAGAAAACGGCGTGGCCTTTTCCTATGATCTGGCCAAGGGTCAGAAGACCGGCTCCTTTCTGGATCAGCGGGAGAATCATTGCGCGGCCCGGCGCTATGCGTCGGGCGACGTGCTTGACTGCTTCAGCTATCAGGGAGGATTTGCGCTGACGATTGCCGATCACTGCGAGCATGTGGAAGGGATCGAGATGGCTCCGGCTGCCATCGAGATCGCCCGCAGGAAACCAGGAACTGAACGGAATTTCAAACGTCAACTTCCGCGAAGGGAATACCTTCGACCTGCTGAAGGAGTACGACGAAGTGGGCCGACGCTTCCAAACGATCATTCTCGATCCACCCGCCTTCGCCAAGAACCGGGACAGTGTTCCGGCCGCGCAGCGCGGCTACAAGGAGATTAACCTGCGGGCGGTGAAGCTGCTCGAACCGGGCGGCTACCTCATTACCTGCTCCTGTTCCTACCATATCACTGAGCCCCTCTTCCTTCAGATTTTGGCGGAGGCGGCGACCGACGCGAAGAGAAATATCGTCGTCTGTGAACGGCGGACACAGGCTCAGGACCACCCCATCCTGCTGACAATGGCGGAGACGCACTATCTTAAGTGCCTGATAGTAAAGGTAATAAGTTAACTTCGAGAACGGGACACAAAAGGTGAATTGTAGGCTAAATATACTTGACAATAATACGCGCATATAATATTCTCGTGCTGCGCTAATGGAGCGCCAATGAGATCAACACTCGCTAGGAGGATGAACAATGAGCATCACCCGCTGGGATCCTTTCAGGAACGTAGCCACGCTGCAGGAGCAGGTAAACCGATTGTTTGAGAATTCAGCCCAGGCTGGCCGAGCTGACAATTCCGCGCTTACGAGCTGGGCTCCGGCCGTCGATATTTATGAAACCGAGAACGAGCTGGTGCTGAAGGCGGATTTGCCGGATATCCATGAACAGGACCTCGACATACGCGTCGAGAACAACATGCTGACGATTCGCGGCGAGCGGAAGTTCGAGCAGAAGGTGAAGGAAGACAATTACCTTCGAATCGAACGGACCTATGGTTCTTTTAGCCGGAGTTTTGCGCTGCCGAACACCGTTAACACCGAAGCAATCAAAGCCGAATATAAGAATGGTGTGCTGTCGGTCGAATTGCCAAAGCGCGCCGAGTCCAAGCCGAAGCAGGTGAAGGTCAACGTTACGAACGGAAACAATTAGGTACGGTTTCCAAATAAGATACAAAGGGGGCCGGGACGTTTCCGGCCCCTTTTGTGAGTTAAGAAAGTGAGAAAATGATTTATGGCGCCCCGATTGGACAGACTTACGCTAAAGGCTCAAGAAGCCTTGCAAGCGGCGCAGGAATTGGCTTCGCGCTCCGGGCAGCAGCAGATTGAGCCCCTGCACATTTTGTGGGCGCTGGTAGCTCAAGGTGACGGCGTGGTGCCTCCGCTTCTTGAGAAGCTGGGCACTCCTCCGGCGGCGCTGGCGAGCGAGGCCGAGAAGCAGATTGATCGGCTGCCGAAGATATCTGGGGCCGGCGAACAATACCTGAGCAAGGCGGCGAATGATCTGCTGCAACGCGCGTTTGATGAGGCGCAGCGGCTCAAGGATGAATATGTATCGACCGAGCACATCCTGTTGGCGCTCGCCAGCTCGGAACGCGATCCCGCCAGCCAGCTGTTGACGCGATTTGGCGCGAGCCACGATGGGATTCTGCATGCGATGGCTTCGATTCGAGGCAGTCAGCGCGTTACTTCGCAAAATCCCGAAGCGACCTTCCAGGCTTTGGAAAAGTATGCTCGCGATCTGACCGATCTGGCGCGACGCGGAAAGCTCGATCCGGTGATTGGCAGGGACGAAGAGATTCGCCGGGTGATGCAGATTCTGGCCCGACGCACGAAGAATAATCCGGTACTCATCGGGGAACCGGGTGTGGGAAAGACGGCCATTGTGGAAGGCCTGGCGCAGCGCATTATTGCTGGCGACGTGCCCGAAATTCTAAAGCCGAAGCGTATCGTGTCTCTAGACTTGGCGTCGCTGGTCGCCGGTGCGAAGTATCGCGGCGAGTTCGAGGACCGGTTGAAGGCGGTGCTGAAGGAAGTAACCGAGTCCGAAGGTCAAATCATTTTGTTCATCGATGAGTTGCACACGCTGGTGGGCGCGGGCGCAGCGGAAGGATCGATGGACGCCTCGAACATGCTGAAACCGGCGCTGGCGCGAGGCGAACTACGTGCGATCGGTGCGACTACGTTGAACGAATACCGCAAGTATATTGAGAAGGACCCGGCGCTGGAGCGGCGGTTCCAGCCGGTTACGATCGGCGAACCTTCCATTGAGGATACCATCGCCATTTTGCGTGGGTTGAAGGAACGGTACGAAGTGCATCACGGCGTGCGCATCAAAGACGCCGCCATCGTCGCGGCGGCGATGCTTTCACAGCGTTACATCACCGACCGTTTCCTTCCAGACAAGGCCATTGACCTGGTGGACGAGGCTGCAGCTGGTTTGCGCATGGAGATTGATTCGCTCCCGACCGAGATTGATGAGATCGAGCGGCGGATCCTGCAGCTGGAAATCGAGCGACAGGCGTTGCGCAAGGAGACCGATACACAGTCGCGCGAGCGGACCGGGGAAATTGAAAAGGAACTGGGCTCCCTTCGCGAGCAGTCCCATGCGCTCAAGGCTCGCTGGCAGACCGAAAAGGAAGCCATCACGCGGATCAGCAAGCTGAAGGAAGAAATTGAGCGGCTGAAATCCGAGGAGCAGCGCTTCGAACGGCAGGGTGATCTGTCGCGGGTGGCGGAGATTCGGTACGGCAAGCTTTCCGCGGCGGAAAAGGAATTGAATGCGGCGCAGGACAAGCTGGCCGAGCTGCAAAAAGACCATCCGATGCTCAAGGAAGAAGTTGGCGAGGAAGAAATCGCCAAGATCGTGAGCAAGTGGACAGGAATTCCTGTCGGACGGCTGCTCGAGGGAGAAGTGCAGAAGCTCGTTCACATGGAGGAACGGCTGCGACTGCGCGTGGTGGGGCAGGACGCTGCTCTGGCGAGCGTGGCGAATGCGATTCGCCGCAGCCGGTCTGGGCTGAGCGATCCGAAACGGCCGATTGGTTCGTTTCTGTTTCTCGGGCCGACGGGCGTGGGGAAAACGGAACTTGCTCGGGCGTTGGCGGAGTTTTTGTTCGACGACGAGCACGCCATGATCCGGCTGGACATGTCGGAATACATGGAGAAGCATTCGGTTGCGCGCATGATCGGCGCGCCTCCGGGATATGTAGGATATGAGGAAGGCGGTCAGCTGAGTGAGCGGGTCCGCCGCCGTCCTTACTCGGTGGTGCTGTTCGATGAAATCGAGAAGGCGCACCCGGACGTATTCAACGTGCTGCTACAAATCCTCGAGGACGGACGTCTAACCGATGGGAAGGGGCGCACCGTCGATTTTCGGAACGCGGTGATCATTATGACGTCGAACGTAGGGTCGGCCGCGATTTTTGAGCTGGCGGAAACAGATCCCAAGAAGGCTCGGGAACAGGCGCTGGCCGCGTTGCGGGAACTGTTCCGTCCGGAGTTTTTGAACAGGGTCGATGACATTGTTCTGTTCAAGCCTCTCGGCAAGCATCAGATCGAGCGAATTATCGACCTGCAATTGGCCAGTGTGACGCAGTTGCTAGCCGGGCGGCAGATCGCGCTGAAACTTACGCCCGCGGCGAAAACGCTGCTGTTCCGCGAAGGATATGACCCAGCTTACGGCGCGAGGCCCATGAAGCGGGCCATCCAGAGGCTGATTCAGGATCCGCTGGCGCTGAAGATACTCGATGGAGAAGTGCACGCGGGCGACGAGCTCATCGTCGACGCCGAAAACAATGGTGAGTCGATGCGCTTCGAGCGTGCCGGTGTAGGAATGGGCGCCGCTAACCGGGCGGCAGGACCAGGGCAATGAAAACTCTGAAGACGACGTTTTTGCTGACGGCTCTGACGCTGCTTCTGCTGGGCATCGGCGAGGCTTTTGGAGGGCAGCGCGGGCTGACGCTGGCCCTGGTTTTCGCGATTCTTATGAACGGCGGCGCTTATTTCTTTTCGGACAAGATTGCGCTGGCGTCAAGCGGAGCGCAGCCGATCAGCCCGGCGGAATCGCCGAGGTTGTATCAGGTGATGGAGCGGCTGTGCGGCAAATCCAACCTTCCGATGCCGAAGCTCTACATGATCCCCCAGGCGGCGCCGAACGCTTTTGCAACGGGTCGGAATCCGAGCCACGCTTCGGTTGCGGTCACGCAAGGATTGATGGAACTGATGGATGACGAGGAACTGGAAGGCGTCATCGCGCACGAGCTTTCACACGTGCGGAACTACGACATTCTGACCTCCTCCATCGCCGCCACGATTGCCGGTGCCATTACCTGGGTCGCGCAGATGGGCCGCTGGGGGATGATGTTTGGCGGATGGGGCGGCGGACGCGATGACGAACGTGAAGGGGGCGGGCTGGCAGGAATTCTGATGCTCATCCTTGCGCCGCTTGCGGCGTTGTTGCTCCAACTGGGAATCTCTCGGCAGCGCGAATACCAGGCCGACGCTTCGGGTGCGAAACTGGTTGGCCATCCCTACGGACTGATGCGCGCCCTGGAAAAGCTGGGCGCTTACAACAAACGGATCCCCATGGATATTTCTCCGTCCACTTCGGCGCTTTGCATCGTGGCTCCGCTTTCGTCGGGGCAGTTTTTTGCAAATCTCTTCAGCACGCATCCTCCACTGGAAGATCGCATCGAGCAATTGCGCAATATGACCGTCACGCGATAACTCACATCTCTATGACTGCGCGCTCGCGTAACCATAAGGTAAAGGCTCGCTAGACTGGGTGCCTATTTTGCAAGTACGCAGAAAGCATGAGAGGCTGCGTAAAAATTACAAGATTCGCAGGACCAACCTCTCAGGTGATTATTCGAAGGTAACGCTGTAGTGTATTGATAATAAGTTGCTTATGTATCTCCGGAGGCTCGAAAATGGTTTGGCTTGGTGCGTGCATTTGCTAGTGTTCGCAAGGGGATCTCACGGAGGACACGAGTATGAACGACGAAAGAAATGAAGTAATCGTGCAAGAGGCGGCTGCGCCGCGGTGGATGGGCATTGCGGTTGTCGCGCTAGCCGTAGTTTCGCTGGTGGGACTGGGCGTTGGCTGGTCGGCCTCAAACCGTTCGAAGGCCCTCGAGCAGACTTTGTCCAGCCAAGGCCAACAGGTCGCCCAATTCAAGCAGGGCGATGACGTGCTGGGTCAGCGGCTGGCGAAAGCCGAAGACGCCAATGCTCAGCTGCAAGGCGAACTGAGCGTGGTGACAGACAAGATGAAGCTCACCCAAACTGAGCTGAGCCGCGCACGCACCCAGGCTAAGAAAATCCGCGAAGACGAGACCAAGCAACTGGCCGACCTGCAGACCAACGTGGCGGGGCAGCTTGCGACCAAGGCCAGCGTTGACGACGTGAACAAGATGGGAACCGACGTCAACGGCGTCAAGACGGACCTGGAGACGACCAAGAATAACCTCACGATGGCTCGCGGTGAATTCGGCACGCTGATCGCGAAGAACCACGACGAAATCGAAGAACTTCGCCGCCTTGGTGAACGCGACTACTACGAGTTCACGATCGACAAGAGGAACACCCGCGAGAAGGTGGGCGATCTGATGGTCGAACTCAAGAACGTCAACCAGAAGAAGAACGTCTACACGGTCTCGCTCTATGTAGACGACTCACGCTACGAAAAGAAGAACCGCTCGGTGAACGAGCCCATCTACTTCTTCACGCATGGTACTCGGGCGCCCATGGAGTTCACGGTGAACCAGGTGGGTAAGGATAAGATTTCGGGATATCTGAGTGTTCCGAAGGTTGCTTCAAACCACGCGCAGGCTTCCGGAAACTAAGAACTGGTTGCCATTCGGCGGGGATCGAAACGGGCGTCCGTAAAGGGCGCCCGTTTTTTTTACTATTCGGCTTTCTTCAGGGCGCGCATCTTGCGGGCGAGAAAGCGCTTTGCCAGGGCGGGAAGCTTATCGTGAGTGATCTTGCCTTGTTCGTAGAGCTTTACCTTGCCTTTGGCGGTCTTGCGGCGGCGGCGCTGCCGCTTTTGAGCCACGTAACGCTTGTCATAAGACATTCATGCCCTCCCCCAATTTGTGAACATCGATTGTAACGAAGACGCAACAGGATGCAAGGCCTGGCTGGGATTTCGCGGCCCGATTCAGTAGGATTCTTGTCTCACCTTCTCGGGCCATGCCTACCACGGCCATTTACGCCAGCCGGATCGTTACTCCTCACGAGGAGATCAGCGATGGTGTGATTATCGTCGAGGGCAGCCAGATCGCAGCCGTGGGTCATCGCGACGAGATACGCGTTCCTTCGGGCGCAACCGACTACGTGGCAACCGGGCTTACGGTGGTTCCGGGGTTTGTCGATCTGCATATTCACGGCGGTGGTGGACACGACGTGATGGAGGGGAACGAGCGGGCGCTTGACCGAATCACGTCCACGGTAGCGCGCCATGGCACAACTTCGATGGTCGCAACGACCGTGACGGCTCCGGTGGAGAATACTTGCCATAGCCTCGAAGGTATCGCGCAGTATATTCGAGGTCACGAGAAGCCCCAGGAAAATGGCCCCCTGTCGGCCGAGATTCTCGGAATACATCTGGAGGGGCCCTTCATCAGTCCCGCGCGGCGTGGTGTGCATCCCCTGGATGCGATCGCGCGGCCTTCGGTCGACGTTTTCGAAAGGTTCCTGAAGTCCAGCGATGGGCTTGTCAAAATTCTAACGCTCGCGCCGGAAATTCCCGGCGCGATGGAACTGATCGCATCGGCAATCGCAGCCAATGTGGTGGTGGCGATGGGGCATACCGATGCCGACTACGATCAGGCCAGGGCCGCGATTCGGGCGGGGGCGAGGCATGCGGTGCATACATACAATGCGATGCGCCCTTTTTTGCACCGCGACCCGGGAATACTGGGCGCCATCATGACCGACCCGGAAGTCACGGCGGAGATCATTGCCGACGGAGTGCACGTTGCGGTCGCGGCCATACAGGTGCTGCTTGGAGCGAAAGGGTTTGAAACCGTGCTTCTGGTAAGCGATGGGATTGCGGCCACCGGGATGCGGGATGGCAACTACCGGCTCGGGGGCTTCGAAGTGAATGTGAAGGATGGCGTCGCCCGGAATGCGGAAGGGAAGCTCGCCGGGAGCACACTGACAGTCGACCGCGCTTTAAGGAATCTGGTGGCTTGGGGCGTTCCACTGATGAATGCGGTGCAAATGGCCACATTGCTGCCGGCCAGGCGGCTCGGGATTGCGGGCAAAAAGGGCGTGATCGCGGCCGGAGCGGATGCCGATCTGGTGGCGCTTACGCCCGATCTGCGGGTTGCCGGAGTGATGACCCGTGGGGCGGGATTGTCCTCCGCAGACTAGCTGGGGCCAGAAGGATTCAGCGGGATGTTCAGTTTTTCGGAGAGCTGGTAGGGATCGAATGGGCTACAGGCGAAATAGCGGCCTTCCATCTCTATGGTGGGAATCTTGCGGCGGCCGTTGTTGACGCGCAACACGAGCTCTTCGGCCTCAGGCGTCTCGTCAATATTCACTTCTCGGAATGAAACACCCCGCTCACGCAGGAATTGCTTGGCGCGCCGGCAGTCGCCACACCACTGCGTACTGTAAATAATTATTGGGGCCATTTCCGCGATTTCCCTGCAGGCCGAAGCGCTCCATTTGATGCTGTCGGCATCGTCGGGATTCTCCTGCCCGTCGCCACTGGTAACTCGGTCTATTCGTGTGCGCCTGCCGAGCCGATCCTAGATGCCGCCTGCAAGCGGACGAGTGCTCGTTGAAGAGCCAAGCTGGCGTGCCCCCACTCGGGATCGCGCACGTCGGTTTTCACGACTTGGGCTTTCGCGCGGTCGAGCGCGGCGCGGGTGCGCGCCACATCGATCTCCTCGGCTCGCTCGGAAAGCTCGGCGAGCACGATGACCCGGTCGGGAAGGACTTCGGCGTAGCCGTCCATTACCGTGAGATAGCGAGTTTCCCGGTCGCTGCGATAGGTGAGTATGCCGATCCCGAGTTCGGTGATGAGAGGCGCGTGGCCCGGCAAAACGCCGAGATAGCCTTCCTTGCCGGGTATTTCGACCGATTTCACGGTCTGTTGCAGAACGTGGCGCTCGGGGGTGACGACCTCGAGTTCGATGGTTTCCGGTAACATTCGTAGATTCCTGAATCGTCTCCGCTGCCTGTTTAGGCTGTCGCTGACATTTTCTCGGCTTTTTCGCGCGCTTCTTCGATGGTACCAACCATGTAGAAGGCTTGCTCGGGGAGATCGTCATGCTTGCCTTCGACGATTTCCTTGAAGCCGCGCACGGTGTCTTCGATCTTCACGTATTTTCCTTCGATGCCGGTAAACTGCGCGGCAACGAAGAATGGCTGCGAGAGGAATTTTTCGATCTTGCGGGCGCGCGCGACCGTCTGTTTGTCGTCGTCTGAGAGCTCTTCGATGCCGAGGATGGCGATAATGTCCTGCAGTTCCTTGTAGCGCTGCAGCACGGATTTCACGTTGCGGGCCACGGTGTAGTGATCCTGACCGAGAATGCGCGGGTCGAGGATGCGCGAGAAGCTGGCCAGGGGGTCGACGGCGGGATAAATGCCGCGCTCGACGATTTGACGGCTGAGGTTCGTGGTCGCGTCCAGGTGCGTGAAAGTGGCGGCCGGCGCGGGATCGGTATAATCGTCGGCCGGCACGTAAATGGCCTGTACCGAGGTGATCGATCCGTTCTTGGTCGAAGTGATGCGCTCCTGAAGCTCGCCGATTTCGGTGTTCAGGTTCGGTTGATAACCTACGGCGGAAGGCATGCGGCCGAGGAGCGCCGATACTTCCGAGCCTGCCTGAACGAAGCGGAAAATATTGTCGATGAACAGCAACACGTCAAGATGCTCTTCATCGCGGAAATATTCCGCCACGGTGAGGCCCGTCAGTCCGACGCGCAGACGCGCGCCGGGCGGTTCGGTCATCTGCCCGTAGATCAGGGCGCAGCGCGACTTTTCCGGATTGCCGGGAACGACGACGCCCGACTCCTGCATTTCGAGCCACAGGTCGTTTCCTTCACGAGTGCGCTCACCGACTCCTGCAAAGACCGACACGCCGCCGTGCTTCATCGCGACGTTGTGAATCAGTTCCTGAATCAATACCGTCTTGCCGACGCCCGCGCCGCCGAAAAGGCCGATCTTGCCGCCCTTGAGGTAGGGCTCGATCAGGTCGACGACCTTGATGCCCGTCTCGAACATTTCAAGGTTTGTGGACTGATCTTCGAGCGAAGGGGCGGGGCGGTGAATCGGGTAGCGTTTTGCAGCTTTCACTTCGCCGAGCTGGTCGACAGGCTCACCAAGAACGTTGAGGACGCGACCAAGCGTCGCGCGACCCACCGGCACGGAGATTGGTTCGCCGAGGTCTTCCGCTTTCATCCCGCGCACCAGGCCTTCGGTCGGCTTCATAGCGACGCAGCGCACGCGGCTCTCACCTAAATGCTGCTCGACTTCGGCAACGATGTCGATGGGCTCAGGTACGTCGAATCCCTCGCTGGTGATGCGGACGGCGTTGTGAATGAGCGGAAGGTGGCCTTCCTCGAATTGGACGTCGACCACCGGGCCGATTACCTCGACCAGTTTCCCTATTCTGTGCTGATTGGTCATGGTTCTCCTTCAAAGAACGTGACTGGTAACTCGTGATGCCTTCCGCACGCCGATCGAGTCGCAGCGAGCGATGTCCCTGTCGACATCCACCTGGGTTGTTCGCCTTCCAAAACCCACCAGAGTTGCGAAGCGGTGAATTTTCACAAATCACGGCAGTCAAAGCACCAACACCGTCGAGCGACGACACCAGTCGCGAATCACGAAACGGCCGATGCGGCGCCGCTTACGATTTCGATCAATTCCTTGGTGATGGCCGCCTGGCGAATCTTGTTCATGTCAAGGGTTAGCTTGTCGATGAGCTCAGACGCGTTACGCGTGGCCGAATCCATGGCGGTCATGCGGGCGGCGTGCTCGGCGGCGGCGGATTCCAGCAGAATGCGGAAAATCTCGGATTCGAGATAACGCGGGACCAAGCCATTGAAAATCTGTTCGACGGGCTCTTCGTAGATATAGTCGACAAGGTTCGATTTTCCCGAGGCCGAGAGATCTTGGGGCAGGGAATCGCCCTGGGTGTTGCGCGCGACCTCAGGTTGCTCGGCGAGGATCGCCGGATCGATGGGAAGCAGTTTCTCGGAGCGCAGGTTCTGCACCATTACGTTCTTGAATTCATTGTAGATGGCGTAGACGGCATCTACTTGCTTTTTCGCGTAGAGTTCTGCAATTTGTGCGGCGATCTCTTTGGCGGAGGAAAAATCTACGCGGCTCGATACTCCCAGATATTCACCGAGGAAATGAAAGCCGCGCTTGCGCAACGTGTCGCGGCCTTTCTTGCCGACCACAATCACTTCCTTTTGGGAGCCAGGGGCCTCGCGCAGGAATGTGGTTGCGCGGCGGAGTACGTTGGTGTTGAAGGCCCCACAGAGGCTGCGATCCCCGGTCAGCACGACGACGAGGACTTTTTCTTCGGGGCGGCGCTCGAGCAGCGGATGCGCGGTCGTGTCCATACGGGCGGCGGCCGAGCGCAACACGCGCAGGATCTCACGCGCATAAGGCCGGGCGGCGAATACGCCCTCCTGCGCGCGACGGAGTTTCGCGGCAGCGACGAATTTCATCGCGCGGGTGATTTGTTGCGTGCTTTTCACCGAACGGATGCGGCGCCGATAATCGAGAAGTGTGGGCATTCGGCCAATTACCTAATTCCTACAGACGTCTTTAACGCGCGGCTGTCGCTTCGGGCGTACCAAGCGTCGCTTTGAAACGTTCCTTGAATGCGTCCAAGGCCTTCGATGTTTCCGCGCGCAACGCGTCATCGAACGCCTTCTTTTCGCGCAGGGTGTTGAAAATCCCGGCGTAATTCGTTTCGACGAAGGAGTACAGCTCGCGCTCGAAGCGCCGGCATTCGGAAACTTCAATGTCGTCGAGATAGCGGTTGGCACCGGCAAAGATGATTAACACCTGCTTTTCGACCGGCAGCGGCTGATATTGATCCTGCTTGAGGATTTCTACCAAGCGCTGGCCGCGAGCGAGCTGGGCCTGCGTGGCTTTATCGAGCTGCTCCGAGCCGAACTGCGCGAATGCCGCGAGCTCGCGGTATTGTGCGAGGTCCAGACGCAGAGTGCCGGCCACCTGGCGCATGGCCTTGATCTGCGCGTTGCCCCCGACGCGGCTGACGGAAAGGCCCACATTGACGGCGGGGCGGATGCCGCTATTGAACAAGTCTGCTTCGAGGTAGATTTGGCCATCGGTGATGGAAATCACGTTCGTCGGAATGTAAGCGGAAACGTCGCCAGCTTGCGTTTCAATGACCGGGAGTGCGGTTAGCGAGCCCGCGCCCAGCGCATCATTCAATTTTGCGGCGCGCTCAAGAAGGCGCGAATGCAGAAAGAATACGTCTCCCGGATACGCTTCGCGGCCCGGCGGGCGGCGAAGCAGAAGCGAAATCTCGCGATAAGACTGGGCGTGCTTCGAAAGATCGTCGTAGAAGCAAACCGCATGGCGCTTGGAATCGCGGAAATACTCACCAATCGCGCACGCGGCGAAGGGCGCAATGTACTGCATGGTCGCGGGTTCGGTTGCCGACGCCACTACGACGACGGTGTAATCCATGGCACCCTGGTCGGTGAGCGTTTTGATGACTTGCGCGACAGTTGAGCGTTTCTGACCGATCGCGCAGTAGATGCAGATCATGTCGCCGCCGCGCTGGTTCAGAATCGTGTCGAGGATAATGGCAGTCTTGCCGGTCTGGCGGTCGCCGATGATCAATTCCCGCTGGCCGCGGCCGATGGGAATCATTGCGTCGATGGGCTTGATGCCCGTTTGCAAGGGCTCGCGCACGGGTTGGCGCGCCACAACACCTGGCGCGATGCGCTCGAGCGGATTCCGCTGGTCGGTCTGCACCGGACCTTTGCCATCCAGCGGCTGCCCGAGCGGATTTACGACGCGGCCGATCAGTGAGTCGCCCACGGGCACGGACATAATCTTGTTGGAGCGCTTTACGGTGTCGCCTTCGCGGATTTCGGTGTAGTCGCCAAGAAGCACCGTGCCGACCTGGTCTTCTTCAAGGTTCAGCGCGATGCCGAAGACGTCGTGCGGAAAGATGAGCATTTCGCCCGACATGCAGCGGTCCAGGCCGTGGATGCGCGCGATGCCGTCGCCGACCGAAATGACCGAGCCAACTTCCTCCACCGCGACCGTCTGTTCGTAATTTTCGATCTGCTCGCGCAGAATCTGTGTGATTTCGTCCGCTTTGATATTTGCCATTCCTGCTCCTATTCCGTTTCGAGCTGCTCGCGCAGCCGGTTCAATTGCTCGCGCACCGAACCATCGTAGACCGTCGAGCCAACGCGCACCACCGCGCCGCCCAGCAGCGACTCTATCTTCCTGGAATTGCGCTTCGATTTTTTTCCCGGTCCGCCGCTCGAGAGCTGCGGTAAGCTCCTTCTTCCGGCATCACTCAAAGAACCAGCGGAGGTGACATGGGCTTCGGCGATTCCGAGCCTCGCGTTCATCTCTGCGGCGAAGGCCTGCTGGATTTCGCGCAGCAACTCGGTACGTCGATGATCGACGAGCAAGTAGACGAAATTGCGAACTGCGGGGTCCCAGCCCATTTTTTCCGCGAGCTTGGCGATTACTTTGCGCTTTAGCTCGGGGCCGACGGCAGGCGTCTCCAGAAAATTGCGAAGATCCGATGAGCCGTAGAAAGCTTCGACAAAGGCCGAAAGATCGGTTTTCACCTGGTCGGCTTTTATCTGCTCAAGCGCGACATCGGCCAGGGCCGACGCGTACCGCCGTGCGACGGCTTCGTTCAATTCGTGCTCCTCTCGAGTTCGGCGACAAACGTATGGAACAGGTAAGCCTGTGCCTCGGGAGTGATCTGGCCGGCGAGCATCACCTCGGCACGTTCGACAGCGAGGCGTGCGGCAAGAGCCTTCATTTCAAGCGCCGCGGCTCGCTGCGCCGCCAGAATTTCGGCTTGGGCGGCGCGCTCGATAATTTCAGCTTCGTGGCGGGACAAGGCCTTCAGGCGAGCCGCCTCGGTTTCCATGCTGCGCTTGGCTTCGTCGCGGAACTTCGCCACTTCGGCGTCAATGCCGGCAAGCTTGGCCTGGATTTCGCGGCGCTGCTTCTCCGCCGCCTCGCGCCCTCGGGCGCCTTCGGCGATCTTTTGCGCGATTCCTTCCGAAGTGGTTCGAAATGACGGGGCTGCCTTGGCGAACGCATAAACGAGGGACACAAACACGATCGCGAAAATAATCCAGCGGAAGATCCAGCCCGTTTGGGAATTTTCCGGGCTGGTTGTGGCTTCTGCGGAGATTGCCGGCGCGGCCATCAAAAGAAAGGAAACACCGCAGGATGCCACTGCCTGCCAACGAATCGAACAGATCCATCGAGGACTACACTTCACTGGGGTACTCCGGCGCTGCTGGGCGGGTGGCGTTCCAGAATGATGCGCGCAATGTCGCTTGCCAGAGCAGGGGTGTGGCGCTCGATTTCGGCGCGCGCCGCGGCCAAATCAGCTGCAAGTTTCTTCTTGGCCTCGGCAACTTCTTCCTGTGAGCGATTGCGCATGGCGCGAAGAAGTTGAGCGCGCTCGTCGAGAATGGCTTGCCGTGCTGCTTCCTGCTCGGCATAAATTTTGGCGAGGGCACTCTTGAGCGCCTGGTTGTAGGTGTCGAGTTCTTGCTTGGCTTCATGCTCAACTTTTGCCGCGTGGGCTCGGGCCCCCTCGATCAACGCTTCGCGCTCGGCCATTGCTTCTAGAAGGGGCATGAAAAAAGCCCAGCGTAGAAACAAGTAAAAAAGAAGAAAAATGATTACCGTAGGTACAGCTCCGAGGAATAGTTCACCAAGCTGGTGGGCGATTTCCATCGACAAATTGGTGCTGCGACTGCGCTCCTGATTCTAGTTGTTTTGAATCCGGCAGGGAGTATTCCTCACCGGTCTGTTTCTAGGGACACACAGAGCAACCGATTATGTCATCGACTCTGGGTTGCGTCAACAAACGTATTGAGGTTGGGTGTGCGACATAAGAGTGAGAGTTTGAGGAATTTGGTTCTCTGAGCCTCCTTGCCTAGCGTAGTATTACGCTAGGCAGTAAACTGGAGGCTATATGGCACCTTCGCTTGCCGATTTAGAGCACCAACGGTCCGCGTTGCAAAACCAACTTAGCGATCTCGGGGACTTTCGCTCCGGTTCGGTTACCGGTACAGGGGGACGCTGTGGGAACCCACGCTGTCATTGCCACCAAGCCAACGACCCCGGTCACGGTCCGTACTACCGCTTAACTCGCAAGGTGGAGGGCAAGACGGTGACGGAAACTTTTTCAACCGATGCGGCCTTGCGCAAAGCACAGCGCGAGGTCGAGGAATACCATCGTTTTCGGCGATTGAGCCAGGAGTTGCTGGAAGTGAATGAACGAATCTGCCGCTTGCGGCCGATTTCGGAGGAGGAGTCCGCTGGAGGGAAAAAAAAACGGCGGAAGCGATCCGCCAAGAGGTGGCGCGCGAAGTAGAGCGCCTCTTACAGGTCATTTTCCAGGGCCAGCGCAAGACCGGGCGTGTCGATCTGGAAGCCATGGAGATGGCCGTACGTTCGGCCATGCACCGGGCCGGCGCTGCCGCCTTGAGCGAACTGCTCCACTTTCCGGCCCCCGCCAACCCACCCCACACGGTAGCTTGTCCTTGCGGCCAACAAGCCGCTTACCGAGAGTTGCGCTCGAAGCCGCTGCTGACCGCGGTGGGCCGCGTGCAAATCTCGCGCCCCTACTATCTCTGCCCGCACTGTCACCGCGGCCAATTTCCCGCCGATGTCGAACTGGACATCGAGAAGACGGAATTCTCTCCCGGGGTGCGTCGCATGCAGGCCCTGGTGGGGCAAGAGGCTCCCTTTGACCACGGCCGTGAGCAGATGCATGTGCTGGCCGGATTGGAGGTGACTACCAAGTCGGTCGAGCGTACGGCGGAAGGGATTGGAGAGGATATCGCTCAGCGCGAGCAACAGCAGATCCACAGAGCCGTGCAGTTGGACCTGCCCATCGAAATCGGCAAGCCGATTCCGATCTTATACGTGCAAATGGATGGGACGGGAGTACCGGTGGTGAAGAAAGAGACTCAGGGACGGCTTGGCAAGATAGGCGGCCAACCAGCCCATACGCGCGAAACCAAATTGGGATGTGTCTTCACGCAGACGCACTGGGACAAGGAGGGCTATGCGATCCGCGACCCGGATTCCACCACCTACACCGGGGCCATCGAAACCGCGATAGAGTTTGGCAAGCGCATCTATCTAGAAGCATGGAAACGTGGTTGGAGCCGTGCGATAAAGAAGGTGGTCATCGGCGATGGCGCCGAATGGATCTGGAATCTGGTCGCCGAACACTTTCCGAGCGCGATTCAGATTGTCGATCTCTACCATGCTCGTCAGCACCTGTGGGACGTGGCGCGCCAGCTGTATCCCCATGAGGAAGTCCAACAGAAGGCTTGGATGAAGCTTCACCAGAAGCGCCTGCTGGACAAGGGAAAAATCGAAAAACTGGTGGACCTGCTGCAGTCCATCGACACTGCTAATCTCCCAATGGCCGAGAAGATTCGCGCGGAGGCGGATTACTTCAAACGAAATGCGGAGCGTATGCGCTATCCCAAGTTTCGCCGCCAGCACTTATTTGTTGGCTCGGGTGTGATCGAAGCTGGATGCAAGACGGTGATTGGCTCTCGTCTCAAACAATCGGGAATGTTCTGGACCGTCCGAGGAGCCAACGCCATCCTGGCACTGCGCTGCTCTCATCTTAATGGTCGCTTTGAGGACTATTGGGAGGGACACCGGGCAGCTTGATTCTCACTTCTATGTCGCGCACCCATTGAGGTTTTCCGTGGCTCGACCATTTTCTTGCTGCGTTATGAGCGCCGAAAAGCCGAAGCTCGCCGACCGCATGATGAAAGCGGCAGTCGCCCGCGGGGATGGTGAGAACCACCGTATCGCTTCAGTTTCGTGCCGCCGCGGCTCTTGCTGCCATCACGGCTTGGGTGCTTTGGCTGCGCGCGATCCACAAAATTGCCACCGCGCCGGCAGCTGACAAGCCAGCCAATGGGAGCATCGCGAGCGGGTAGCTTCCTGTGGCTTGCTTGATGTATCCAAGCAAGTAGGTCGTACCGAAACCGGCTAGGTTGCTGATTGCGTTGATCTGGGCCAGTCCTGCGGCTGCGGTGCTGGTCGAAAGCCAGTCGGTGGAAAGCGCCCAGACCGGACCCTTGCCTGCGTAAATTCCGATCACCGCGAGGCACAAAATGAGAATGATTGCCGCGAGGGAATCGAACGCCAGCGCCGAGGCCAGGCTGACCGCCGTAAGAATCAGCGGCAATGCCGTGTGCCAGAGTCGTTCGCCGGTTTGATCCGATCGCCGGCCCCAGAGCACCATCAGCACCGAAGCCAGCGCAAACGGAACCGAGTTAAGGAGTCCGGTTTGCATGTTCGTCAGACCGTAGGATTTGATGATTTGGGGTTGCCAGATTTGCAGGCCACTACTGACGGCGGTACTCCCGGCCAGAACGACGCTGAGAGCCAGGACGTACTTGTTGCAGAGAATCCTCCACAGGCTGAGTTTGCCCACGGGCTTCTCGCGATCGGCTTCCTTTTGAAGCTGAGTCTGGAGCCAGTCGCGCCGTTCGGTATCGAGCCATCGCGCTTGCGTGGGCCGGTCGCTCAGCACCACGAAACACGCCAGACCTAAGAGGATGGCCGGAAGGCCCTCGAGGATAAACATCCATTGCCACCCTCGGAGGCCGAGCCAGCCGTTGGCCCCGAGCAGAGCGGCGGAAATGGGTGAGCCAAGAAAACTGGAGACGGGAATGGCCACGGTGAACATACCGATAATACGCGCGCGGTATTGGCGGGGGAACCAGTAGGTCAGGTACAGAATCACGCCGGGGAAAAACCCAGCTTCCGCGGCACCCAGAAGCAACCGCATCACATAGTAGGAGCCTGGGCTGGTCACCAGCGCCATCGCCGCGGCAAGGGCTCCCCAGGTGATCATGATGCGCGCGATCCAGAGGCGCGCCCCCATTTTCTGCAGGATCAAGTTGCTCGGCACTTCGCACAAGAAATACGACAAGAAGAAAAGGCCGCCGCCGAAGCCGAAAACCCCAGGGGAAAGACGAAGATCCTTGTTCATCTGGAGAGCTGCGAACCCCACATTGACGCGGTCGACGAAGGAAACGAAGTAGCAGGCCATCAGGAAGGGGGCAAGTCGCCATGCAACCTGCCGCATGGTCTTGGTTTCCAGGGAGCCCGGGTCAACGTTGCCGGTCATGCCGTTCGTTTCTCGCCGCTTCTAGATGCCCGGCGATTTATAGCACAATATTGACAGGCCACAATGCGATGTGTGCAAGCAGCTGTCGAGAGATGCGGGAACCAGAAGAATCAGCAATGAAAATCCGGTCTAGGGCCGATTTTCCTGACTCCGCGATTCATGAACAAGCGATTCCCGTTCAATACTTAAAATTTACGAGCAAGTGCGCCGTGTTCGAGGTGCCGTTGCCCATTTCAGGATTTATGACTGGCTCTGGATTCTTGATCACGATATCAAATTTGCCGGGCGTACGGAGGAGAGTTTCGTCGAGCGTGACGGCCACCGCGTCGGGCGCCGTGATCTTATAGGGCACTGAGCGGCCGTTGAAGTAGACCTGCATGCGACGCACGAAGCCGAAGCCCTTGATGACGAGCGTGGTGGTGGGATCGCCCTCGGTGACAAGCGTTGGGGAAATTGTCTCGATGGCAACCTGAGGAGAGATCACCGGGTTCGGCACTCCCTCGGTGCGTCCGCCAGCCCCGAGCTCGTTGTGCTTGTTAATGTTCTTCAGGGCTACCACCCAGTCAAGCGATTCCACCGCCGGATTGCCCCAGGAATAGTTGCCGATGTCCATGAAGGGATCGCTCGGCCAGGGGTGATATTTGCGGTCGATCAGTTTTCCATTGAAGACGATGTTGTCGATCTTCTGAGTATTGTGGATGTCCTGCAGCGGGTCGGCGTTGAGGATAATCATATCGGCCCACTTACCCGCCTCAATGGTCCCAACGCGGTCCTGCCAGTGGAAAGTTTCTGCGGGCCATTTGGTGGCGGCCTGAATGGCTTCCATTGGCGTGAAGCCGCCTTCGACGAAAACTTCCAACTCCTGGTGTAGATCCAGGCCCACCGCCTTGGACACGTTGGTGTTACCGCCAGCGGTCACACGCCCGCCCGCATCGAGATACATTTTGTGAAACTTCAACATGTTGAGATATCCCTGGCGCCGGCGCTCAAACACCGTTGGATCCAGAGGCGGGGGCTCAGGGCTGTGCAAAATTCCCAAAGCAGTGATGCGGACGTGTTCGAGGTTAGTAAAGTCCGGGAAATAGGCCAGAATTTCCGGCGTGGCAAACAGTTGACGGTTCTCTTCCTGGAATCGCGCCCAAGCCTTGGGCATGCCCGGCGCGGTGTTCAAGAAATTCGGCGTCAGTGTAATTTTCTTGGGGGCCAGGCGCTTGATCACAGCTTGGGCCTTGGCGTCGTCCATATCGGAGTAGCGGTCGAGCTCGTTGGTCCATTTCGAGGGATCTTTGGCGATGGCTTCGGAAATGCCGCCGGAGTGGGTCAACTGGTCAACGCCGAGATCGATGGCTTTATCCAGCGTGAGATTCTTGCCGACAGCTTCGAGAATGACCGGGATGTGCGCTTTCTTGGATTCTTCGGCGATGGCATCGATCACCTCGAGCGGCATTTGGCCGTCGGCAAAAAAGATGAAGTCGGCTTTGGCATCGACGAATGCCTTGGTAAGGTCGCGTGCTTCCTCGGGGGTTTTGGGAACCCGATCGTGGAAGAGCTTAGGCTCGTAGCCGGTCTGAAAGGACTTGTCCGTGCTGAAGTAGCCGATGGAGGTGATGTAGCGCGGGCCGGCGATTTTTCCGCGGTTGACGGCTTCGCGATGCACGATGGAAAGCTCCCCGCCGAGTCCGTTGTCGACCGTGGAGGTCACGCCATGGTTGATGTACATGTCGTTGATGAACCAGGTGCCGTAGCCATGGCTGTCGATGAGGCCGGGAATGATGAATTTGCCGTCGGCGTTGATGACCTGCGCGTTCGGCGGATATTTGAGCTGGCCTTTGCGGCCGACGCTGGTGATTTTGTTGCCGGTGATGACGATCGAGGAATCGCGCAGGGGCGCGCCGCCGTTGCCGTCAATCAGTGTCCCGCCCTCCACTACAAGGGTGGCCGGGGCGGTCTGCGCTGGCGCGTCGACGACGAGCACGGTAGCTAACAAAGCGATGAGCAGTGCCAGAACGCTGCCGCTAGTTTTACTCATATCAATTTTCCTCCCGAGGTTGCCGTCGGTTGCAGAATGATGCTTTGGCCTCGCCGAATGCTTCGGCGATGATTGCAGCCCGAAAATTGACCATGCCCATTGAATCGCGGGAAAGATATCATAGACCGGGGCGTTTGCAACTGCCGTGAGTGTAGTTCTCGGACGGCCCTGAATAGCAAGGGAGAGAGCTGAACGTCGCGTCCTTCTCAGTCAACCCCCCAGGTTCACGGATTGCCTGGAAGGCGCTGTCGGGATGCTCTCAGGTTTTACACGCCTCCCTCAGTGAGCTAACACTCCCATCCCGCGCACGCGAACATCTCGCGTTGGCAGATAGCCTTATGCGGAAGCTGGAAATTGCCGGGAACTCATATGCTTAAACACTGTGAATGTTCAGTACCGGAAGAGCGAATTTTACTGCCACCTCTGGGAGCGTCGGTATCGCGGCTCGCAGTGCGGAGGCCGCTGCCTGCAAGGCAGGACCAAGGAATTGGAAAATCAAGAAGGCCGGCTGCCGGATGAGATCGATGAGCATGTCGATCCTTTGACGTGGAAAGCGATCCACGCCATTCGCAAAGTGGGAACATGAGCGTCCACATGGGAAAAGACATCAATCTCATCATCGACTGTCGATCCCATCGAGGCGGAGGATCATCGACCACGATAGCCCGGCGGCAGCCGCCAGCATGGTCAGTACTACTGGGAATCCGATCATACATCTGAGCTCCCGCGCTGTTGAATGCCACGAGGCAGAGCTGGCAGAACTAGGTTTGCATCTCTAACGTGTTCACGGGCTATCGGAAGGCCAAAGGACCCCGACCCCAGAAGGTTTCCGCGATCAGGGTGGAATCTGAGCGCAAGGCCGTAGCCTCGGCCCCCGGTCCCCAGGTACGCCCTTGCGCAGCACAGTCAGCGATCGTCGTATTGATCTGGTTTGCGCGGTACCCATACACTCAACGCTGAAACGCGCCAGTTAACCAATTGGAACACTCCATAGCTGTTAATTGACCAACCGATTAGACAACTCTACGATGGGTGTCGACAGAACGCCTGCCCTTCCAGAAGGACCGCACGCGTTCTTAACTTCCCAGCCCTTTTACATCAAACAATGACCAAGCGACAATCGCGGCGCGACGGGCCGACCAACAAAGAGGCGGAAGGAGCTCCACGAATCCAAGAGATGTCTTACCGATTGCTTTTCGACCGGCATCCGCAGCCAATGTGGGTGTATGACGTCGAATCATTGGCTTTCCTGGCCGTTAACGAAGCGGCGGTCGGGAAGTATGGTTATTCGCATTGCGAGTTTCTGCGTATGACCATTCGGGATATCCGTCCCGCTCAGGACATCCCCGCGTTGCTTGAAAGTGTCTCGCGGGAAGTCGTCAAGGTCGAGCGAAGACACAGAAAGAAGGATGGGTCCCTAATCGAAGTTGAGGTCACGACGAACGACCTCGACTGGGCCGGGCGACCAGCAAGGCTGGTTTTGGCTACGGATATCACCGAGCGGAAGCGAACTGAAGAACGAATTCGCGAAAGCGAGGAGGCTTACCGTCGACTCGTCGAAGAGTCTCCAGACGCAATGTTGGTTCATCGTTACGGGACGATTATCTTTGCTAACGGCGCCTGCGCGACACTTTTTGGGGCATCATCCGCAGAAGAAATCGTTGGAAAGCAATATCTCGACCTCGTGCATCCTGAGAATCAAGTGGCCGTCCAGCAAAGAATCCAGCATTTCTCTCGCGACCTCGAGTCCGTGAGACGGAACGAGACGAAATTCCTTCGTCTCGACGGAAGCGAACTATGTGCAGAGGTGATGGCGCGCTCGGTCATCTATCGAGGTAGCGCTGCGCTTCAAGTGCTATTTCGCGATATCTCACAGCGGAAACTGATTGAAGAACAACTGCGGCTAAGTGAGGCAAATCTAGCCGCCGCGCAGGCGATCGCGCATGTCGGGAATTGGAGCTGGGACATCATCAACGATGCCCTCTCATGGTCTGCCGAGATGTTCCGAATCTATGGTGTTTCGCCCGGGGCGTTTGATTCGACCGTTGCTTCGGTCGCGCGATTCATCCATCCCGACGATAGATGGTTGTACGAAAAGTGCGTAGTCGAAATGCTGGCCGGGAAGCCATTGGACGCATTCGAATACCGTGTGGTGCGGCCTGATGGATCAGAACGTGTCGTGCAAGTTCTTGGGGGGGCGGTGGAGCGTGATCCGACAGGCTTGCCGGTCCGAATATCGGGCGTAGTACTCGACATTACCGAGCGCAGGAAAGCAGAAGAAACATTCTATAAGGCGTTCCACGCTAACCCGGAACCCATCACCATCGCGACCATTTTGGAGGGTCGCTACGTCGATGTGAATGAAAGCTTCCTTCGAGTAACGGGGTATCAACGCGAGGAGGTAATTGGTCATACGTCGTTGGAGCTGAACTTTTGGGAGCAGCCAGACCATCGCGTCCGGTTTGTAGAAAAACTCAATCAACAGGGTTCGGTTCGGGATTTCGAAATTACATTTCGAACAAAATCGGGGAAACTGCGGACAGCTCTGGACTCAGCTGAGATCATAGACATTGCGGGACAGAAGTGCGTTATCGCGATTTTCAAAGACATCACCGAACGCAAGTTCCTGGAAAGGCAACTCCACCAAGCGCAGAAGATGGAAGCCGTCGGGCGGCTATCTGGCGGAATCGCTCACGACTTCAATAACCTGCTCGGCGTGATCATCGGGTACAGTGAGATTCTAGAGGAACACCTTGATGAGGCCGACAAACTGCGCAAGAGCGCTACGGAGATCACTAAGGCGGCGCAGCGCGCAGCCGCATTGACGCGACAACTCTTAGCCTTCAGCCGCCAGCAGCCGCTCGAGCCAAAGGTTCTCGACTTGAATGCTGTCGTGATCGACATGGAAAAGATGCTCCGACGCTTGATCGGAGAGCATATCGAGCTGAGAACTTTGCTGACATCAGACCTAGGGAACATTAAGGCAGATCAGACACAGATGGAACAAGTCATCATGAACTTGGTGGTGAACGCTCGTGATGCGATGCCGTTGGGGGGAAGAGTGACCATCGAAACGGCGAACGTCGAGGTAGACGACGCATTCGCTCGCCAGCGTGGTTACTTATCGGTTGGTTCATTCGTCATGCTCACCGTAACAGATACTGGTGTCGGTATGGATGCGGAGACTCAGTCACACATTTTTGAACCATTTTTCACGACGAAGGAGCGGGGCAAAGGAACCGGGCTTGGTCTTGCAACTGTTTATGGGGTGGTAAAACAGAGTGACGGATTCATTTGGGTATATAGCGAACCCGGGCAAGGAACGACGTTCAAGATCCTCTTGCCGCGAGTTAAAGAATCCGTTCAAGCGGAAATTGAGAATTCCGGCCAATCAACGTGGACCGCATCCGAAACAGTATTGCTCGTTGAAGACGAGACGTCTCTTCGGGAGCTAACCGCGGGCCTACTTTCCAAACTGGGCTACACTGTTCTCGAAGCATCCAACGGGGTCGAGGCCCTCAGTGTTGCTCGGGAATACCAAGGCACCATCGATTTGCTCCTGACTGACGTGGTGATGCCAGGCATGAGCGGCCCGCAACTGGCCGATGAGTTTCACTCGATCTTCCCGGGCACAAAGGTTCTCTGCATGTCCGGTTACACGGAGTTTGCGCCGGGCCACGATCAGGTCTTGCGGCGGGGTCGCCTTCTTCTGCAAAAGCCTTTCACGCAACAGGATCTGGCGCGCAAAGTTCGGAAGGCCTTGGAGGCTGATCGCGTATCGATCTAGTGGTTTTGTGGTGCCTGATTGAACCAGGCACTACGGGCTCGCCACGGTTTCGTTGCACTTACACCAAGGAGCGGGATTTTGACTTGGGGCCCGAGAGCCGTCTTGCATACCTCATTTAGTAAGGCGTTGCGCGGAATTTAAAAATTAGCCGCAGCGTTTAATCCGATCAATCTTGTCTTAGCTGCAGACCGGCGAATTCAGCTTCATTTATCCATCCATCCCAAGCAAAACCCGGAACACTTCGAGGGGAACGGAGTAGCGGTAAAATTCATTCACCGGCCGGACCGCCGGTCGCGCTTCATCCTCGACCTGGACAGCACCGTGGGCACCGCGTTCGGGGAGCAGGACGGTGCGGAGGTCGATTACGATCCAAGGTATCGAGGCAAGCGCTGCTACAGCCCGCTGCTATGTCTAGTGAGAGACCAACCGTTCTTATCTCTGGGACACGGAACTGCCGCAGTAGGGTGGGGCCAAATCAAACGATCGGAAGGAGCCAAATCAAGTTAACCG
The DNA here is from genome assembly GCA_963718485.1 of uncultured Acidobacteriota bacterium. Lineage (GTDB taxonomy): Bacteria > Acidobacteriota > Terriglobia > Acidiferrales > UBA7541 > Palsa-295. The sequence goes on along the minus strand of CAVQZU010000132.1, from coordinate 323,172 downwards.
AAACAATCTTCTACTGATAGCACCGCAACAGGGGCAGTTCGATGAGTGAAAAGTGAGTCGGATCGAGTTTCAGAATCTCTTGTTCCTGACGCTTCCGCTCACTGATGTCGAAGGCCGTGATTAGGCTCCCGACGCCGCCTTCGACCTGAAACACGCCAATCGTTACATCCAGCCACCGCGCGTCGCGTTGCTTAGTAAGTATCTGAAGTTCATAGCGAGAAGTCATGTGGTTTCGCTCGAGTGGTTGTTCCAGCTTTTCGAGAACCGAATTTCTCGATTCAGGAACCAGAATTCCCCAAAAATTCATCTTTACAAGTTCCTCCCGCCCATATCCGGTGATTCGTTCGGCAGGACGATTCGCATAGGAGCACCGTGTGTCGCGTTCAATAAAAGCAGCTGCGGAGATCGCCTCCGCCAGCATCCGGAACTGTGCCTCGCTATTTTTCAGTGCCTGTTCGGCTCGTTTGTGCTCGTGGAGTAGTTCCCTTTCTTCCAGCGCTCGCGAGACCGCGAATGGCAGACGTTCCGGATGGTCTTTCAGGATGTAATCTGTAATCCCGCTTTTGACGCACTCGAGGGCTTGCGCATCGCCCAAAGCTCCTGTAACCAGGATAAAGGGGATATCACGCCCCGTTTTTCGCATGAGATTGAAGGCGTCGACGCCTGTCCAAGGTCCCAGTGCATAGTCTGATAGAATTGCGTCGTAATACGTACTGCGTATCTGGCGCGAGAACTGTTCTGCTGTCTGAACCACCTCACAGCGATTTTCCGGGTAGGTTTTTCGCAATAAGCGCTGGCAGAGCGCGGCGTCATCGGCATTGTCTTCAATCAGCAATATCCGCAAAGAACACTTGCCTGTAAGAGCGGTGCTATCTGCAGCTAATGCCATTTGTTCTCCACAAGCGATGAAGGATGTGCCGCCGGAAGATCCTGAGCCCTGGAACGGCTCACCCCAATAGCCCACCAGTACCGCCATGATCAGTCGATAATGATTGCTCGGGACAATCAGTTCGGTGCTCCAGGCGACGGGGCTTGACAGACAAGCGGTGAAGGAGAGGGTGAGTAGAGTTCGACATCGCCAGGAATCCTCCGAATCGGGTATTCATGGTATTACTACTTGAATAGATATCTTGTGCAGTCGCTTGAGATGATGCGCCTGAACATATAGCCTTGCCGCGTTGCAGCTCCTTCCGTTCATACCACCCCTGGGTCGACGAGAGCGGCTGGCGGTGTTGGCCATTCGAAACCGGTTGGTCCGTCGAAGGGAGGCACATGCCACGAATCCTGGTCGTAGATGACGACGAAGCGATGCGCGAGGTTATTAGGGATCATCTCTCGAGTATTCATGAAGTCATTGATACGGGTGATCCTGAAACCGCTCTCTCCCTGACGATTGAACATAGACCCGACGCGATTCTTTTGGATTTATCGATGCCCGAGCTATCAGGTTTCGAACTCTGCCGAGCCCTTTCTTCGCTCACGTTTACGCAACAAATCCCAATATTCATCATCAGTGGCGAAGACGAAAGGAACAAGGCCTTTTGCCAAAGCCTCGGTGCCGTCGCATATTTCAGAAAGCCGATCGATTTCCTGAAATTAAAAATGCGCTTGGCTGAGACGGTGCGTCCCAAGAGAACGGAACGCCGCACCGACGTGCGGGTTCAATTGAGAGTGAACTTAAAGTTGAAGGGAAAAGACAGACAGGGAGCTTATTTTGAGCTCCGGGCCACCACCGAGAACGTGAGTAAGGGAGGGTTTCTCTGCGCTTGCGCTTCCTCGCGGGAAGAAGCGACAACCGTCGAGGTCTTATTATGCGGTGAACGCGAACTCGATTTGGGGTTTGCACGTCTAGCCCGAGTGGTAAAAGACGATGGCGCTGGCCCTCGGTATGGATTTCAGTTTATTGGTAACAGTGGTGCAAGAATCCTGGGATAGTTACAACCAGTGCTGCCTATCATCGTCATAACGCTTTAGCCACTCCTAATGGCTTTTGAACCCCGCCGTAAATTCTGTGGATTACCATTAAGAGGATTTTCTTTTCATTCGTTTTCCCGGGCCTGAGTGCACCTAAAGATGCCAGGATTCGACAGCCTGAAATTTGTCTCCTGCGGCCTGCGATTGCAGGGCCAAGATAACTTACACTTGGCATCTTTTCTTCTTGCACTGAAGTTGGGACTCTGTTTTTTTGTGCTTGCCTTGCCTTATTCCTCGTTCTGCTCTGAAAATCAAAACGACAGTGAGCGGCTCACAGACTTGACTTTGGAGCAACTTGGGAAAATTGAGACCACAACTGCATCGAAGGAACCCGAGGAAGTGTGGAATACCCCGGCGGCCATTTATGTGGTTACGCAAGAGGATATTCGAAGGTCGGGTGCGACGAGCCTTCCGGAAGCGCTCCGTCTGGTCCCCGGAGCCGAAGTAGAGCAGATAGACTCAAGTTCTTGGGCGGTCGGAATACGCGGGTTCGGAAGCGGCTTTTCAAAGTCGGTGTTAGTGCTGATTGACGGACGGAACGTCTACACGCCTCTATTCGCCGGAGTCAACTGGAGGCTGCAGAATTTAATCCTGGAGGACGTGGAACGTATCGAGGTGATCCGCGGACCTGGCGGCACCGTGTGGGGCACAAATGCTGTGAATGGCGTGATCAATATCATTACCAAGAGCTCCAAAGCCAGCCGAGGAACGCTTGTCTCGGTTGGCGGCGGAAACGTAGAGCAGGGTGCTGGTGGATTCCGCTACGGGAACAGCATTGGAAACAATCTGAGCTATCGAGTGTACGGAATGGCTTTTGGCGGGGACCCGAATTCCATTCGGATCACGATAATTTCGATGATTGGCAACTGGGCCAGGGTGGTTTCCGGATGGACTGGGACAATCACAACAGGGATACGTTGACGGTTCAAGGTGATCTTTATAAGGGCGCTATCGGGGAGCGGGAGAATATCGCATATTACTCCCCTCCCGCGTCCCTTAACCTGGATGGAGCCGAAGATGTATCGGGCGGAAATATACTCGGCCGTTGGGAGCGGAAGTTTAGCGACGGCTCCGATATCCAGGTCCAAGGATATTATGATCGGACCTATCGGCTGGGGCCACAATTAGGTGAGACTCGAAACACCTTTGACCTGGACTTTCTCCATCACTTAACACTTCTGCCGCGTCAGGACATCATATGGGGACTTGGAGCGCGATGGAGCCCAACGATAAAGGCATTCCGTTCGGAATGTTTGGCTTTGATAGAGACGGAAACGCAACTATCCGATTGTTCCATCAATCGGGCAAAGTAATCTGGAGCTCGAACGGCGTTGGTCCGCGTCCACTAGCTACGGGGACTTCGAACTAACGACTCGAAGGAAGCCGCCCGCGGTTACGGCAGACGCGGGCCGACGACCTGGCGAGCTTCAAATCGAGGCCGCGCGGACCCAATTCCCGAGCTTATACCTGCTCGATTGTCCGGGCACCGTGGTGAACACGTATACCGAGCCGTGGGCATCGGAACGCAATCCTTGTCCTCGGTGCCACGAAGCCAGGCGGACAGTGCGTTAGCCGCGAAACATCCACTATTTCGTGTCCGTTGAGCGGTAGGAAGGACGGGGGCCAGGAATCACGATCCTCAAACGACGCGGAGCGTCACTGGCTGCCCATAAAAGATCGCGACGATTACGCTAATCCGCATTCCACCCGAAGTTTCCATCTTCTGAGCCACAGTGGGGCCTTATGACCACGAACCAACAGCAGTCGAAGGATAAGTTGGTTCACATTTACGTTCTCATTGACCCCGAACGTGATCCGACTTGTTATGTTGGAGCGACTGTTCGCCCTCGGCGGCGACTATCAGACCACCTTCAGACGATAAAGGACCACCTTCAGACGATAAAGAATCTTCGATCAAAGAACCCATTCCCACTCGAGTGGTTGACAGGGCGAGAGCTAAGGCTGGTCCCTGCACGTTTAGTCCCGCTTAGTGATGCCCCCCACCATGGCCGCCGCCATGACTACCACCGCCTCGATATCCAGGGAGGGCATGCTCACGGCCCGCATCGTGACCGGCTGGGCCTATGTGACCCCGTCCATCCCGCGCCTCGTTGCCATGGAAGTGGTTGAAGGATTCCTCCCCGCGACCCGGCAACGGCCCGTGATAACCGTAATGAGGGTCGTAGCGGTTATCAACATGGCCGAAGAACCCACGAGGACCGTGGAACCAGGGTCCAGCTCCGAGAAACACTCCGCCGACAAACCAGTCAGGCCCGTAATAGCCGTACGGAGCGCAGTCGTACGGAGCGTAGTCGAAATATCCGTAGGGGCACACGGGGGCTGCCCCTATGTTTACGCCAATGGAAACCTGCGCCGGAGCCGCCTGCGCACACATCAACAGGGCAGCGGCGAGAATCGAGATAGCAGGACCTTACCAGACATAATTTCCCTCCCCTTCTATTATAAACGTTTTTCCAGAATCTGGCGCATCACTTGGGCTGCCAGGGCTGCCAGGGCTGCCACCACAACGCTGCGGTAGTCGGCCGTCAGTACGTCGCCGACGTAAAGAAAATTGCCCAGAAAGCCGCAGACCTGGTCGAGAAAATTAAGCAAGGCGAAGTCATCTAAGGTTAGCTACGGGATTTGTTGTATTTGCATTTACACGGGTAGACTGCGGATCCTTTCAACAATAGAGAGAGCATGCGAGACGTGGTGCTCGCTCACGAGTTATGCAGCTAATAACCCAGTTGTGTTTCCATTGTTCTAAATCGGCGAACGACAGGGCACTGTCCAGCCCGCCATTGCTAAAAGAACTGATAGCATTTATCCATAAGGTAACAGAACTTGCCGGTGCGCGGCGAAGAGGCAGGAATGCGGTGATTTGTTCTGGCGTGCAATGCTTGATTCGCGTCAACGGGAAGTCTCATCTCAACGTCTGATAAACGTTTACCGGCCAAGAAGCGCCTACCGGCGGTTTGCACCATGATAGGGCGCTTCGGTTTTCGTATCGGTTTTGGCCGAAGTTCGCCGTAAGGGTGCACAAATGAAAACCAGGTACACTGGCATTTCCGTCAACCCTTCAAAAAGCCTTATGTTTATTGATTAATATGGCGCGCCCGGAGAGGCTCGAACTCCCGACCTTGTGCTCCGGAGGCACACGCTCTATCCAACTGAGCTACGGGCGCGCCGTAAGCAGTCCAATCTTATAACTAATTTGAGTAGGGCGCTGAGAGAATCTCTGCGGGTCCAAAGAAAAGCAGACCGGTCGGTTTTGAAGAGGTGCACATTCAGAGCGACGATAGATTCTCGTCGCGTCGCTCGGTCGGGACGACAACAAGAGGCAAGGGCAACGAGAAAAGCACAGGTAAATTCGCCGGCGAGAAACGGGCGCGGTGGGATTCGGGGCATAAAAAAACGAGAATTTCTCTGCAAACTTACAAGGCTGCTCCGCTTCCGCAAAAAAGGACCGAGCAACCGGTTGAAATCGAAGGTTACCGCACCTACTCTACAGCGATTTTCGTACCTTGCTGGCCCTTGGCGGTGAGGTGGTCGATGCGCTCATCGATTACTTCGCGGATGGCTTTCAGGAATTCGACGCGCGAATTCATCAGGTGCTGTTTTACCGCCGGCGAGATGCCCAGGCGCTCGCGCACCAGGTCGATGAGGTGGCTACAGACGCAGCGGTCTTGAACGGCATGCTCGGCGGCCGGCTGTTGGGCTTCGGCTTCCTGACTCATTATGCCTCCTTCATTTCTACAGTGAGGATGTGTTTGTCTAGCCGCGCTCGCGACGGCATCAGCATGGCCATCGAGCGGGGAAGGCCGATGTGACGGCGAAGCGTCCCAACCTCGATGACGAGTTCATCGCCCTTCTTGAAGAGGCCAACTTCGCCTTTCATCGCGAAGGGCAGAAGAATACGGATCTCGTATACGCCGTCGCGCTTGCCAAAGGTGTAGGGCTTTTCGGTGCGCGTTACGGCAGAAGGATCCTCGGCGCCAGGATACAGCACCTGGGCGAGTTCGTGTAAGCGTTGTTTTCCGAGGACCTCACGCGCGAAAAGTGGCACGCGTTTCACCGGGACGGGAGCGAAATATTCGTCGATTTCACGCAGGACGGTTTCCTGCGAGGCGTGCCATTCGGCGAACCAGGCGTCGCGGACATCGGGAGGCAGCACGCGATTTACTACCACGGTGTCCACCGTGAGGCCGTGCAGAGAGAAATAGACAAAGGCGCGCTGCGTCTCGCGGAGGACCATTTTTTCGGGGTTGGTGACCAGACGGACGCTGGTGGTTTGCGGATCTTCCATGATTTCGTCAACGCCTTCTAGCTTCTCAAACAGGTTGCGGATGTTGACGAAGTAGCTGTCGGTGGGCAGTTCGAATGGAGCTACGCGGTTGGCAATTGGCCGCACCGCTTTCAGCAGATTTCGTTGGAAGGGGAAAATGTGTTTCATGTACCAGTCAAGCGTGGTGGGCATGCTGATGAAGCGCATGGATTCGGCAGTGGGGGCGGCGTCAAGCACGATGACGTCGTAGCTCTGCTCGCGGCGGTACTGATTGATGTACATCATGGCGCTGAGCTCTTCCATGCCGGGGAGGATCGCGAGCTCTTCGGCTTCTACGCCGCTGATTCCGGTGGTGCGTAGGACCGAACTGACGTAGGAGGAGATTTCCTGCCAGTGGCGCTTGATCTCCTTTTGGATGTTCAGCTCGAATATGGAAAGCTTCTCGCTTACCGGCAGGGGATCGGAGGTTTGGGCGTGGAAAAGCTCGTTTTCCAGATTAAAAGAATCGCCCAGGCTATGCGCGGGGTCGATGCTCATGACGAGCGTGCGGTAGCCTATCTCGGCGAGCTTTACGCCGGTCGCGGCGGCCAGGCTGGTTTTCCCGACACCACCCTTGCCGCTGAAGAGAAGAATTCTCATAGACTCAATTATAAGGCGGACGGCTGGGAAAAGCAGGGCGGCTTCGGTGCGGGGCAGAAGCGCTCGGCGCGGCCTTATCGGCCGACGACCAGGACCGAAAAGGTGCCAGGAATAATTGCTGGTCTTGGCCTGGGTTTGTCAGGCGTTGGCGCGGGTGCCGGGCCTAAGTCGGCCACGGGCAAAAACACGGTACCGGTTTTGTGATCGATGGCCAGCGTCCGGGCGCCTGGCAAAGTTTTGGCGTTTTGAACGAGCGCGTACTTATCTGGAGCATCCTCGGGAAGATGGAGAGCGCCGTCCCCTCCGCCAGTTGAAAAGTAGACCAATCCACTTTGGGGGTCGAATTCCGCTGCGTCGACGGCCGTTCCGATGGGCTGCGTAGCCACAATGTTCCCTGTTTTTGCGTCTACAACTGCCATCATGCCGGCGCTTCTGCAGCCGATGAAAATCCGCTGATGCTTGCGGTCCATATCCATGCTGCTCGGTTGCTCGCAGGGAGTGGTTGGCCAGGTTTCCAGCACCTTCAAGGTGTGCGCGTCAATTTTCAGAAGTGTGCTGCGGTCTTGCAGGTTCAGGAAGACAGCTCCCTCTTCATCAGAGGCGAGGTGTTCGGTCCTGCCCCCGAGATTGTCAGCTTGCGCGACAACTTTGCCCGTCCTTGCATCGATCGCGGTGAGACGCTTGCTGCCGCGGTCGGCGCTGAAGACGCGCTTGGTTCCTGGGTCATAGATGATTCCGTTCGGGTCATCTCCCACGCGAATTTTGTCGACGATGGCAAGTGTGTTGAGGTCGAAGATCGTGACCGAACCAGGATCGCTCGAGCTGATGAATCCGCGCCCAAATTCCCTGGCGATAGCCACGCCGTGCACGTCCTGAAGGCCACTGATCTTTCCTGCGATTGCGCCGGAATCCAGGTCGAGCACGACAACTTCGACGCCGTGTGGAACGTATAACCGTCGGGCTTCGCTATCGGCGGTCACATAGTCCCATCCATAGTCGCCGGGGATAGGAATTCGTTTGATCACATGATACGTTCCCGCGGCGATCAGGGCGGAAGCAACTGCAGTGGACAATGCCAGCCACACAGCCAATCGGAAGGTGTTTATCTGGCTCATAAGATGCCCTCACCGGAACAGCATTCAGTCTCGATGAAAAATGAGCCGGATTTTGAATCCGGCTCATCTGATTTCGGTTACGAAGTTTCAAACAGCGGCTAGAAAACTTAGTGTCAACTGCAGAGCCGGTTTGAGCGCTGGCGTCAGCGTTCGTGACTAGTATCTCGATTGGCTTTCACCGGTACACGACGCCCGGTGAATATCTATGCGGGGGTGAATACTTTACTTGAGGAGCGTTGTCAACAGAATTTAGAAAAACTCGTCATTTACTGGCTGTTTAAATAAATCAAAACGGCATCTGCTATTTCGGCAGTTTTCCTGGGGCCAGGATTTCGATGGAAACTTCGCCATTGTTTACAACATTGTTCGGGTCATCGGCCGAGAGGTGGTAGTGCACAGCTTCATCGTGCGTCCTGAATTGCTGCGTGCTGATGATCTTTCGGGTGTTCTTGTCTCGGATCACGACCCAGAAAACAATTCCTGCTGACGCATCAGTTGCCACGGCCCATCCCCCTTGGTTGCTTCCCAACCTCGAATTTCACGATCAAACTGGCTTACTGGATTGTTTTCTGAGGCACTTCTCCAGCCGGGAGCGTCTCGATCGTCACGACGGTCGAGGCCTGATCGGTGCGGTCTCCGGCTTGTTCCAATTGTAGCTTGTAAATCTCGGCATCGCGGCGGTTCCATAAGCAGCGGTAATGGCGGAAGTGTTTTGTGACGCCATCGCGAACGACGACACAATACCAGATCGCACCTGCCGATTCGTCACCCATTGGTCTGCCCTGGTGATATCGAAATGTCCGCGGATCCCAAAGCTACCGTCCTGCAAGGTCCAAGATATCATTTTCATCGGTGTTGGCCTCGTCGCCGCCGACCGCCGTTCCTTGCAGATGTCCGCCGATGACGAAGAATTGGCTTCCGATCACGGCGGCGCTGACCCCGTGGCGCGCGGCAGGCATGATGGGAAGTTCGGCCCACTGATTTGTGGTGGGATCGTACGCTTCGACCGCGCGGATCACGGCGAACATATGGCGGTCGTCGATCTCGCCGCCCGCCACGAGAATACGACTGCCATAGGTCGCATAGCCCATGCCACTTCGGGCAGTGGGCATGCGAAGTCCCGCAGCGCCCCATGTGTTCGTCGCCGGATCATAGCTCTCCACCACATCGGTGTTGCTTCCGGCGCTGACGTAAGCGGAAGCAAGACGGCCGCCGATGACGAAAATTTTCCCTGCGACGACGCCCACGGCGGCCTGGTTGCGCGGCGTAGGCATGGCCATGCGCCCCTCCCACTTGTTTGTGGCCGGATCATATACTTCGTTCGTGTTGAGCGAACGGTGCGGCACTTTGGGACCGAGGGATGTGATTTTGGCGCCTGGGTGTACCGAGGCCCCGCCAAGTACGTAAATCTTGCCATCCGCTTCGGAGGCCACCGCCGCCATGCGCGGCGTCGGCATGGGCGAGAGAGCTTTCCAGGAATCGGCGGCGGGGTCATATTCCCAGGTATTGGCAACGGGGAACTGGTTCGGGCCGCCTGCTTGCTGTTGAATCGCGCCGCCGAACAGATAGATCTTTCCGCCATAGGCTACGGCGGCGAGGTGATGGGTGGCCACCGGCATGTTTTTCTTCGGCGTCCAGTGATTGACTGCGGGGTCATACTCCTGCACGAGTCCCGGGGGAGCTGTTTGATCTCCCGATGGATTCCCGCCAAACAAATAGATTTTGTTGCCGGTAGAAGCGAGCGAAAACTCTTCGGATTTCTGAGGAACCGGAGCGCCCTTGGTCCACGGGTTCTTCTGGGCCTGAACAGGGATGGAGCAGGTCAAGAGTGTTGCGGCTAGGGCTGCTCGGCGAAATGAAAATTTTCGCCGGTCGGGCGCGGCCTGATTGCTCATTGTTCCTTGTTCCAACCGGTTCAAATGACACTCCCTTGCGTCTACTTGTCGAATTCAAAAGCATCGGTGGCATCTGAAGCGAGGGCCTCGCCACCGATGGAGCCTGACTGCAGCTGGCCGCTGACAATGTAGAGGCGATTGCCGATGATCGCAGCGGCGGGCGCATTCCTTGGCAGTTCCATGGGAGGTAAAATTGACCACGTATCCGTCGCGGGATCGTAGGCTTCGAGATCGCGGAAAGCACCGACGATCAGATTGTTCAAATATTCTCCGCCTGCAACGTAGATTTTCCCCGCATATGTGGCGAAGGTGAGGCCGCTCCGAGCAGTTGGCATTCTCGCTTTTGCGTAGCCCCAGCCATCGGTCGCAGGATCATATTCCTCGACGATGTCGGTGGCACTGGCAACCACGAATACAGAGCCGACGCGCCCCCCGATCACGTAGATCTTGCCGTTCACCACGCCGACGGCCATGTGGTTGCGTCCGGTCGGCATGGGGCTGCGCGTTTCCCATTCATTCGTCGATATGTTGTAGACCTCGTTGGTGTCGAGGGAGCGATGCGGACCGGTGGGAGTGAGGCTGACAAGCTTTGCGCCGGGATGAACCGACGCGCCGCCGATGACGTAAACCTTGGCCCCTACCAGAGCGGCAACGCCCGCGCCGCGGGGTGTGGGCATTGGCGCGAGGGCTTTCCATGAGTCTTGCGCCGGATCGTATTCCCACGAGTTATCGAGGGGGACCCAGTTGGGGCCACCCGGAACGACAGTCCCGCCGCCACCGAAGAGGTAAACTTTGCCGCCATAGCTTACGGCCATCGCGTGGTGCGCGGGCAACGGCATATTTCTCTTTTTCGTCCATATGTTCGCGCCGGGATCGTATTCATAGACCAGCCCTTTCACTGCCGTGCCAAGAAGGCCTCCGAAAACGTACATTTTGCCGTTCGCCGTGGCGCCAATCAGCTCGGGGCACGGATCAGGAAACGCCGCAAGCTTTTCCCAGTGGCCTTGCTGCGCGCGCGCTGCCATGTCGCAGGCGAGGGCGATCAGCAACATGATTGCGACCAGGGTTCTTTGCTTTGTAGCAGGGAACGGGCTCACAGATGGATGGCCTCTTGTGACCGCTTCCAGGCGATTGAAATCCTGATTCACTGAAGCGAATCGGAGAAGACAAGGCGAGACACTATCGAAGTTGTGGGGAGTTCGCAACCCTTGAATTCGGTGATGGCTCGTGAACATCACCGGGGAAACTGATAAGATGAGTTTCGCGCCGAATCGTTAGAGACGGTGAAGCAATTCCGGCCGGGTGAAACGCCGGCGCTGCTGGGCTTGCCTGCACCTGTGGCGATATCGTCTAAGGGTTAGGACGGTGCCCTCTCAAGGCACAAATCCGGGTTCGAATCCCGGTATCGCTACCATTCGAACTGCTTCGAAACATACCAGCAGGTTCCGTAATAGAATCCTCGCATGGGCAAAATATATGCAGGCACTTCTGGGTGGGCCTATGCGAGCTGGAAACCGGACTTTTACCCTGCCAAACTGGCATCCGCGAAATTCCTTGGATACTACTCAAGCCGGCTGAATGCGGTGGAGCTGAACTACACGTTTCGCCGCTTTCCGACCGAAAAGCTATTGAATGGCTGGATAGAAGTGACGCCGACGGATTTCAGGTTCGCCGTGAAAGCGCACCAGAGCATCACGCATGTCAAGCGGCTTCGCGACACTACCTCGTTTACGGCGGACTTCCTTGCGGCTCTTGGTCCGCTTCGCGAAGCAGGAAAGCTAGGGCCGGTGCTGTTTCAGCTGCCTCCCTTCCTGAAATGCGATCTCCCGCTGCTGAGCGATTTTCTTGACCATTTGCCTCCCCAGATTCGGGCGGCGTTCGAATTTCGGCACGTTTCCTGGTTCAGCGATGAGGTTTACGAGTTGCTTCGTAAGGCGGATGCGGCATTGTGCCAGGCCGAGAGCGAGAAGATCGAAACACCGAACGTCCAGACCGCGAGTTTTGCTTATTTGCGGCTGCGGAAAGAGGATTATTCCGCGCAGGCTCGCAAGAAAGTGTCGCAGTTGGTCTCAAGCCTCGCGGAGCGCGGAGATGTTTTTGTTTATTTCAAGCATGAAGAAACCGCCGAAGGCGCTTTGTACGCTGAGGGCCTCTTGGCCGAAGTAAACGCTGCGAAAAAATGATTACGGCACGACGTTTCTCGGGCTGTTTTCTCGTGGCTAGCTTCGGAGTCAGGCTCTCACCCACTTTGCTGGCCTCCCTGCATTCTGCGCTAAAATAGTGCCTCTTTGGAGGCAGGATGATTCATCGCTTCGTCTTTCATAATGGCCGTTTGCTGCCAGTCGAGGGAATGCGCCTCTCGCTTGGGCAGGGGGGGCTCATGAACGGTTGGGGCCTTTTCACCACGATTCGTATTGTCGAGGGGATTCCGTTCGCGTTTGAGCGCCATTGGCAGCGGCTGAAGCGTGATTCTGCAAGGACGCATTGTCCCCTTCCATTCAAGGAAGAGGCCGTGGGAGTTCAGTTGGGTGAAGTGTTGCGCGCCAATCACGTCCAGGAGGGCTGCGCCCGAATTTACGCGATTTACAATCAGACCGGCTTTTGGCGTAGCGAAGAAGATTTTCCGCAAGTTGATTTACTGATCTGTTCTGCGGGACTTCCGGCGCACCGCGAGATTGTGCGTTTGGATGTACGCAAGCACGGACGCCATGCAGCATCTCCTCTGGCCGGCGTGAAAGTTACCTCCTGGCTCAACAATGTCTGGAATCTCTATGAAGCCCAGCAGGCGGGCTTCGACGAGGTTGTCCTTCTGAATGAGCGCGGAGATGTCGCCGAATGCACGGCGGCCAACATTTTCTGCGTGCGCGGGGGAACCGTTTTGACGCCACCTCTCTCTTCCGGGTGTCTTGCCGGTATTACGCGCGGCGTCATGCTCGAGGTAGGGCCCCGTGCGGGAATCGCGATTGAGGAGAGCACTCTTTCCATAGAGGATTTGTACGGCGCCGATGAGGTGTTCATTTCATCCACGAACCGAAACGTTGTTGGCGTAAGCGAGATTGCGGGACGAGCAGTGAGGGGCGGTTCCAGGCTGGTGATGCGGAAGCTCGATGAGGCCTTTTCGGCATACGTTCGGGAATATGTAAGTAGCCGCTCCGCGGCTTCCGATAAGAGACAGAAAACCGAAACAAATCCCGATTTGTCCTGTTGAACAAATCAGCACACTAAAGGGATTACCCGAGGGTATTACAGTTTTTCCCGAGTAGCCCGTTCGAGCTTCGGGTGGTATTAGTAGAGGATGTATCTTTCAAGCGGTGCTCGTGGGGGACATAGCCGGCATGTTCCCGAAACTGACCAATCGTCCTCTATCCCCAGCCGTAACGACAAGGCCGTGCCGGAACCTAGCGGCGACGATCAGTTCGAGTCTTGGGCGGACGGAATTTCGCAGGAGAACCTGTTGGCGATCCTGCTTGCGAAGCACAATGAATTGGACCGCCTGTTGAATGATCTCAATGAAATCTCGAGTGCCCTGCAGTCGAAGGCCTCCCCCGACATACAGGACTTAAGCGAGTTGCTGATGAAGGCCGTGCGGGGCGCCGTCCGCCAATCGCTGTTGGATAAACAACTCTGCACCCTCGCCCTGCTCGATGACTTAACCGGCTTGCATAATCGGCGTGGGTTTTTGGCGCTAGCGGGGCAGCAACTGAAGCAGGCGCATCGCAATGCGCAAGAGCTGCTGCTTTTCTCGGTGGACGTCGACAACCTGAAGCAGATAAACGATTCTTACGGGCATCAGGAGGGCGACACTGCTCTGGTTCACACCGCCCAGGCTCTACGGTGTACATTCCGCAATTCCGATATTCTGGCTCGCTTTGGCGGAGACGAGTTCTTGGCGCTCGCGCTGGAAGCCTCGGTTCAAAATGAGCGATCGATCATTAGCCGTGTCAACGAGAATCTGCAGCGCGCAAACGGCCCGAAGTCACGGCATTTTCTTTCCGCGAGTATTGGAGTAGCCCGATTTGATCCGCGGCGACCGGCCACCCTTGAGCAACTCATGGAGCAGGCGGATCAAGCCATGTACGAAATCAAGCGCAGCAGGCCGGGGAAGCTCCCGGCCATGCCCATCAGTGGATGAGAAAACCTGCCGCAGCGGTTCCGAGGCCAACCAATCCCAACGTCATTCCGGTTAGCCAGAAGGCGCGCTTCCGGGTCATTAGGGTAATTGAGCAAATTACCAGTCCTGCTTCGAGCATCACTTCGCCTAAATCAAACCGGTCGGCTCGACGCCGCTGGATCGAGACTTCCTGTTCGGCTTTCTTGGCCTCCGCCTCGATCTCTTCCTGCTCTTTTTTGTAGCGCTCCACTTCCTTGGTGTACTTCTGTTTGGTCCTGGCGGCCAGCTCGGCGTTTGTGGGAGTCACCAGCCCGATTTCGTCGAGGAAAACTTCATAGCTCCGGCGGCGGATATCCTTGGCCTGGTAGTAGGCCCACTGATCGGTGGCCTTTGTCTGCAAAAGCAATTCTTCGGTGTGGGCGCGATGGCCGAGCAGCGAAACAGCGGCCACCAAGACGGCAAAAATGGCCATCGTCAAGGTAACCGGTGCCAGGCTTGGTTCATGAGCCCCGTGTTCGGCGTTTTCCTGGAGTTCCTGGAGTTCGTCAGCCATTTTGCTCCTCAGTCTTTTTTCGCGAAGGGCAAAGAATACCAGAGGCCCGTTCCGCACACCATGGCAGGCTATCTTCGGTGGGCGCCGTTTCGGTACAATCAAAACTGTTTGGGCAACCACGGAGGTATCCCGGATGAGTGAACTCAGTAGCAAGACCTGCGTTCCCTGCCGCGGCGGTGTTCCACCCTTGGCCGGCAAGGAATTAGAAGGGCTTTCCAAACAGGTGCCGGAGTGGAAGGTCGTCGACGGTCATCATATTACCCGGACTTTCGGGTTTGCCGATTTTCGCGAGGCGCTCGCTTTTGTGAACAAGGTCGGCGAACTGGCAGAATCGGAAGGCCACCATCCGGACATATTTCTCACCTGGGGTAGGGCCGAAATAACCACCTGGACCCACAAAATCAACGGCCTCACAGAGAGCGATTTCATTATCGCTGCGAAAATCGACAAATTGTAGGCGCGGCGAGGTTGGCCCCGCTCGACACCATCGCAGCGGTCCCTGCCGATTTCCCTTTTCAGATTTAGAAGCGTCGATATCATCATTGCAGCGCTTGTGACGGGACCGTGCTCATGCTGAAGCGCCTCTTTCTGCATTACATCGCTGACGAAGCTCGACCGATGATGCGGCTGGCCGCGCCGATCGTTCTGGCGGAGCTCGGCTGGATGTCGATGAGTATTGTCGACACGATGATGGTCGGCCGACAGGCCGATAGCGCCGTCGCGATAGGCGCGGTTAGCCTGGGGAGCATCCTCTACTACGTTGTGGCGATTTTCGGGACGGGTCTGATGCTTGGGCTCGACACCTTGGTTTCGCACTCTTATGGTGCCGGCGATCTGGAGGACGCTCACCGCTCGCTCGTCAACGGCATTTACTTGAGCCTGGGGCTCGCGCCAATCTTGATGGGCATTGTCTGGATGTGGGAGCCGCTGCTGCATGCACTGAACATTCAGCAGCCCGTCCTGACGCAGGCGATCCCCTATCTTCGCGCGCTGAACTGGAGCACGCTCCCGCTGTTGCTCTATTTTGTTTTTCGGCGGTACCTACAAGGAATCAACCTGGCCACGCCGGTCATGTTTTCGCTGTTGTCCGCCAATATCATCAATGTCGTCGGGAACTGGTCGCTAATTTATGGACATCTGGGCCTGCCCGCGATGGGGACGGTCGGCTCGGGCTGGGCCACCTGTGCTGGCCGCGTTTACATGGCGGGATTTCTGCTGGGTTACTGCGTTTATTACGATCTGCGATACAAGACAGGCTTGCGAGAGGCTTCCCGCCTGCCGCACATGCCTCGAGTGTGGAAGCTTGTCAGCCTCGGTTTTCCGGCGGCTACTCAACTAGGGCTGGAAGTCGGCATTCTTGCCGCTGCGACTGCCATGATCGGAAAATTGGGGCCGGTTCCTTTGGCGAGCCACCAAATTGCTCTGAACACCGCCAGCTTCAGCTATATGGTGCCGCTCGGGATCGGTTCGGCGGCTGCCGTGCGCGTAGCACAGGCGCTCGGCCGGCGCGACCCACACGCCGCGAGTCGCGCCGGCTGGACCGCGATCGCGCTGGGCGCCAGCTTTATGACCGGCACCTCGCTCGTGTTCTTGCTCGTGCCGGAATACATCGTGCGGATCTATTCGCCCGATCCAGCCGTAATTCGAGCAGCCAGCGGGCTGTTGTTCGTAGCGGCGTTTTTTCAACTCTTCGATGGTTTGCAGGTCGTAGCGACCGGAGCCTTGCGTGGCGCCGGCGACACGCGCACGCCCATGATCAGCTCGGTGCTTCTTTATTGGCTCGTAGGGCTGCCAATCGGCTACTACCTGGGCTTTCGCGTTGGCTGGGGTGCAGCGGGCGTTTGGATTGGACTTTGCGTCGCGCTCATCTTGATCGGCTGCACGCTGCTTTTCTTATGGCGCCGGGAAGAACGCGGCTTTGCAGAGCGAATCGTTCCGTTCCGCGCGGCGTCCTAGGAACCCGCCAGCCCCAGACTACTTTCGGCGACCTTCCAGAATCTTGAAGAATGAGCCGGTGCGCAGCTCCGCCACCGAGAGCGTCGTGAGCACCTGTACCTCGTCCGCCGTAAGCGCTCCTGAATTAATGGCCCGCAGCAGATAAGTCAACAAGCCTTGCGCCATGGCCGCGTCATCGAAGACTTGACCGACCCGGGTGGCTTGCGCGGCTTTGTCGATGAAATTCCGCATCCGCTCTGCGGCGGTATCGATGTTTTCCAGGAAGAACGAGAATACCGCTGCATACCGCGAGGGCAATTGTGCGGGATGAAGGTCCCATCCTTGGTAAAAGCCATTAGAAAGCGAGCGCCGTGCATTTTCAAAATGTATCCTCCATGCATGATGCACCACGGCGCGATTTTCCTCGATGTAGGGGGCAGTGAGTGGCGGACCATCCTTTGCCGGCCGGTGGGGCGGGATGGGCATGATGTTGGTGGGGCCATCGGCGAGGCCCACACCGGTTCGGGCCAGAGCCACTTGCATGACCTCTCTTGCGAAGTCCGACGCAAAATGCGACAGAAGATGAGCGGATGCCGCGATACCGCGCGATGCCGTGTAGTCGTAGGGACCAAAATGCACGCTTATGCAGCGCCCCCGCGCGGCGCTCACCAGAGGCAGCAGGTTCACTTCCCCGCGTTCATTGAAGAGCGCCTGGGGAGTTTCGATCATCAGCTCGAGCCGCAGCGCTCCCGGTTGCAGATCAAGGGCGGGCTCTAGCCGTGAGCAAAGATCGGCGAGCGCGGCTACTTCGTCGGGGAGCGTCACCTTGGGCAGTGTGACGCGAAAATGTCTGGGGATTTCGCCACGTGTCTGGGCCGCTAGTTCCGTTAAAAAAATATCCAGGGTTCGGATGCTTCTCGCCCGGAGTTCTTCGCTGAGGGGTTTTAAGCGGATGCCGATGAAAGCAGGCAGATCGCCCGAGTTCATGGCCCGTGCGAGTTGGGCCGCGGCGGCAACGGCATGACCGTCCTCTTCGTCATCAGGGCGATGGCCATAACCATCTTCGAAGTCGATGCGAAAATCTTCTATCGGTTCGCGCTGCAGTTTTTCGCGAACCCGCTTGTAAACGGTGTGCGCAAACCATGCGGGCCGGTTTTCGCGTCGCACGGCGTCGGCATCCAATTCAATTGACTTCGCGATTGCGGCAATTGTTTCCGGCGTGCCCGGCAAGCGATCGGCGTCAGCCAGGCCCAGTGCCTTCGCGAAGGAAACAAAATCGGGCGCATATTCATCGAGGGATCGAAGAGCTAATTCACCTAGCTTTCGCGTGGTGCCGGCACGAAACAGATGTGCGCCTCCATATACAACATGCACCGGTTGTCGGCCGTCGCTATCGCCTGGATAGCGCTGCTCAAAAGCTTTATGTGCTTGCTCGAGCCTCGTACCGATTTCCTGCAATGCCTCTGGGGGAAGAGTTCTGTCCATGAAGTCCTCGAATGTTTCCAGCAAGTGCGGTAGCGACGCACCTCAATTCTTCAGCCGTTCTTCACCGGCATAAATCACAAATCGTCGGCCGCGCAGGAAGCCAATCAGGGTGAGCCCCATTTCGCGAGCCAGTTGCACGGCCAGACTCGATGGCGCCGACACCGAGGCAACGATGGGTATTCCTGCCACAATGGCTTTCTGCACGATTTCGAAACCGCCGCGTCCGCTTACCAGCAGGGCCTCGTTTGACAGGGGGATGCGGTTCTCGAGCAGTGCCCAGCCGGCTATTTTGTCCACGGCGTTATGCCGCCCGATATCTTCGCGCACGACCAGCAATTCGCCCGACGCGCTGAATAGGGCGGCACCGTGCAATCCACCCGTTCGCCCAAACACAGCCTGAGAAGCCCGCAGCGCATCGGGCAGCGCGACCAGGATTTCGGGGGCCAGGTGAAAATCGGGATTGGGAGTTTGCAACGACCGGGAGCGCACGGAGTCAATCGATGCTTTGCCGCAAATGCCGCAGCTGGAAGCGGCGAAAAAATGTCGTTGCATCTTTCGAGATGTCAGGCGCCGCCTCCGGCGTAAGCCGCACCTGAACGACGTTCCCGCTACTGGCGGTTTGATTTTCAAGGTCCCATTCCGAGCGCGGTGATCTGTTCGCGGGACTGAATCAATCCTTCGGTAAGAAGGAATCCGGCAGCCAGTTCCAGATCATTGCCCGGAGTTCGCATCGTGACGCTCAGGGGGAAGGTCGCCCACGCGAATTTCCAAGGGCTCTTCCCACGGCGAGATAGTCTTGTTTTCCTCTAGAAGGTGACCATCGTTCCACTCCGAAACACGAGTTAAATCGATGTTGCGACGCGCTCGAGCCAAGATGCGTTTTGCTCCCGCATCAGGATACATCGGAGGCGCCCGAGCTTGCGGAAAAATAGCCATCCCGGAAACTGGACTGGCTCGTCCCGGGGTTAGTCAGGACGAGCCAGGGGGCGTTGTGTTGAGGTGGGGTTTTGCGGAGACGGTTCCCTCCGTAAACGAGAATTACTTCAGAACGACTCCCGTTGACGGATCGAGGATGAACCTGGACGTATTCGGTTTATCGTCGAAATCGAAGAAGCCGTTCAGCGTACCGGCCTTGGCGTCCGAGGAGTTACCTCCAATTCGCCCCAGATTCCAGTTGTCCTCGATGAATCGAAGGATCGACGACTGATCGGTCACGCGGTGGTCCACGTAGTTCTGTTTGGCATAAGGCGAAATCACAAACAGAGGTTGCCGCGGACCATAACCGCACTGACCTTGCGTATTCGACTTCCCGGAACCGCAGCTTCCGGCTGCGGCCAGGGTATCGTCGGAAACCGCCGACGGGTTCACAACCGGCGCGAGAACGTGATCATACCAGCCATCGGAATCGTCGTAGGCGATGAACACGGCCGTGTCTTTCCAGTCAGAGCTGTTCTGAAGCGCATTGATGACGTTCACCACAAAGAACTGCTCGTCGATGGGGTCAGAATACCCGGGATGGCCATCCTGGTAAGCTGCGGCTTTCAGGTAAGTCACGGCGGGCAGCCTGTCCTCGTCCAGTGCGGTCCAGAAGTCGCTTAAATCGTATTGATGGTTCGCGCCGTCGCTGCTTGTCCCGATCAGGCTCGAGTTGCTGGGGCGGGTGTGATGCTGGTTGGTAGACTGCGAATAGTATTCAAACGGTTCATGGTGCGGGATGTAATCCCCGCTGGTGGTAACAGCGTCGTCTCCGGCCAATCCTGCGTGGTGCGAGCCGCAGATTGCGCGACCCTCTGAGTCCGTGCCTGTTGGAGCAAATCCTCCCTGGAACCAGCCCCAGGTAATGTTCTTTTTATTCAGCAAGTCACCGATGTTCGTTCCGGTGATCTGGGCGCGAATCTTCGAGAAAAGTTTGCTGGTCGTCGGGTCGGTTGCGACGCAATCATCGAAGAACGGTCGCGAATCATCAATTTCTGGCCCGGTGAGTTGACCGTTGGCGATATTTCCCGCAGCATTCGCAGCATTTGCGGCTTTCGTTCCATCGGCCGAAGGCTCCAGAGTGGCCAGAGAGGTCGTTCCCGCGATTAGATTCAGAGCGCCCACGGTTGAGGGTCCGAACATGGTGCCGAACGAATTGTCGCTTATGGCATAGTGCTGGGCGTAATTCCACAAGGCGGTCACGGCGTTCCCGTCAAAGTAGCCCATCACCACTCCGGTTCCCTTGCCGTAATCATTGCAAGGGGACGAAGTCGAAGTGCCTGTCCCGGTGTTTTCGGGAAATTTGTCCATTAAACCGTGATCGCTCGCAGCCTGTTCCGGAGTGTAGCTGTGGTTCTGATCGCAGGTGACCGACATCGTGGGGTCCATACGAAAGGGCTGGGTGCTGTTTGGATTTGAGGTCAAAAGACCGCCACTCAACAGGTTGTTGACTCGCGGTGTGTCGTCTTTGGCACGAAAAGGCGTTTCGGCAATCGGATTGGTGGCGTAAGGGTAGGTCGCAAAGTAGTGATCGAAAGAAATATTTTCTTGGAAGATCACCACAACGTGCTTGATCGGGGTGGTTGTCGCTATGGCCGCTGCTTCATCGCTGTTCCGACCTGCGCCTTGATCCTTGTCGTTTCCACCGGCCCACGCACTGCCAGGTCCTGCCACCAGCAAAGCCGCAGCCGTCAGCAGACTGGCCGCTCGGCGAAAATGCACCTCGATCATGGATTCTCCTTGAATTTGAAATGCGTGGTCTGAATCGGTGTCCTCCCCCGAACAGAGCCGGGGCCTCCACTCGCCATCCGTTGCGGTCGGCTGGGAACCGCGGACTCAAACGCGTGACAAGATGTGGATACGCGAGCCTTGTTATTGCTCGATGACACCTGGATGAAATCTGATTCATGTGGCGGAGCAGATTGAAACATTCCGTTTTCCTATTTTTAATGTTTCGGCAAGGCAGGCTCGACGCGGATGACTCCCATCATGCCGCCGTCTTCGTGCTCCAGCAAATGGCAGTGGTAGACGAAAGTGCCGACTGAGTTTGGGTCGCGAAAGTCCATGCGCAGTTTTACGCTAGGATATTGGGGGCTTTTCCCGTCCCAGTATGGCACGTTGATCGTGTCGCGCAGGAAAGGCTCATCCACCGGGACGCCATTCCAGTCCATAAGCATGAAATGGATTTGGTGGATATGAAACGCATGCAGTTCCTGCGATCGGTTTTCGATAATCCAGTCTTCGACATCACCCTGCTGTACGGTAATGTTGGGCGCATCTGACTGGGGATCGAACGCCGTGGGCTTTTGCCCGTCGACTGTAATGAAAAAGGCAGTGGGGCCACTGGGATTCGCAGGATCCGGCGGCTGCTCGGAAAAATAGAGCTTTCGCACACGCGCGGGCTTCACGTTTGATAGCCGGACGGTTGTCGATGCCGGCAGTGGCGCGGGGGATGCTGCGAGCCTGGCGCGCGGCTCTGGCGCGTCGGCTGATGAAAGAATCGTTGCCAGCGGCCGGGTAGGGTCATTTTCTCCGGCCGGTCCGGTATCCACGCTGCGCGTAACAAAGCTAGCCTGTGCGCCTTGCGGCACACCCTTAAAAATAAACTCCACCCGGCCCGCTGGGGGCAGCGCAACATGGCTTTCCCAGATCGTACGATCTGCGGCTATGCCGTTCTGATTGATTGGAATGCCGTCCAGCGAAACCACTCCCAGAGACTGCGGGACGCCATTCACGAGCACTTGAAGGTCGAGATAAGTGATGGCCGACGCATTCAGCACACGCCAAAGTTGATGCTCCGAAGGCTTGGTCGCGATCAGGGCAGGCCTGTAGTCCGGATACGCGACGGGCACGAAATTAATCGAGAGATCCTTCGCGGGCTTGCCGGTGCCGGTTCCCGTATTCAATGCGTCTCCCTCCGCGTCGCGCAGCACGATCGGCGGCG
Source organism: uncultured Acidobacteriota bacterium (assembly GCA_963718485.1). Taxonomy (GTDB): domain Bacteria; phylum Acidobacteriota; class Terriglobia; order Acidiferrales; family UBA7541; genus Palsa-295. Next base: position 301,261 of record CAVQZU010000132.1, on the reverse strand, counting down.
GAACGGAATCGGTCTTGACAGGTTGCGCATTCGGATTCAGCAGGTCCTCATCCCGGATTACAAACACTCGCTCCGGCAATCCGGCCAGCTCCTGGTTCGCCCGCTCGATTCCTTCCACGATCAAAGCGCCTGAGGCCCCGCCCAGCACTTGTGGGCTCGTGAATCCGTGAATGTGGGGGTGATACCAATAGAGCCCGGGAGGTTCGTCCGCCGGGATTTGAAACCGATATTCAAAGGGCGGGTCACCGGGTTGAATCATCGTCTTGAGCACGTCATCTTGATGGCAAACAGGGGGCACGGTCAGACCGTGGAAGTGAAGATTGGTGGAAAGGGGAGTCATGCTAGGGCTCGCACACGCTCCGGAAACAGCCTCGTCCCGCGCGGTCATGGGCATCGAGCGGTGCATTGCCTGCGGCGCTATTCCCATCTCATTCTTGAGCCACAAAATAATCAAATCACCTGGATGGGCGCGCAAGTTTGGCGCCTGGTCGCCTTGGTTCGAGATATAGCAATAGCGTGCGTGTCCGCTGGCGTTGACGAAGCTTCGGTAGCGCAGCTCGACCTTCAATACGCCGTTTCGGCTGCGTACCTCTCCTGGTTCCTGAATCCTGCTGCCTGCCGGTGGGCGCGGACAGACATCTGGCATCGGGTTTTGTCCGAAGGTGTGGATGCCTATCATAAGAAACAACGCTCCGCCAAGGAGGCATTTTGGACGGTAGGACAATTTCTCTCCGCGCAAAGCACGATGATGTAACCGTGCGACGAGGCGAACACGCAGAACCTAGCAGGAGCGGTTCGAATCGCGAGGGATCGGCCCCCTCCACGACTCCTATACCCTCTAATTGTTATTAAGGAATGAAAACAGAGTGAAATCTGCTCGCTCCTACGGTTTTACTCGTGACGATGGGGGCGTCAGTTGACCGCGAAACAGCCGGAAAATCTCTGGTATTAATTTTGATTGCGATGTCAATGGCTTCTGAACGCGCAAGGAACTAAAGCTGCGGACTTAGCTCTTCAGGGAGTGGTACGGGCACTTATGAAGACGGGAAAAGAATCGCTGCGCGCACAGTTCAGGGCCGGGAGCAGGCAACGTATTTAACGAAAAATATGCGGCGCCGCACGTCAACCTCTCGGCACTGGAATCTCTCGGGCACACCGACATTCCGCGAATACCCTCATCAGAAGCGGTGGCGACCGCGCGTGTTCTGGTTCTAACAGCCATGTGGGTGTTCGGGAGGGGCTGGCGTCCGCTTCGCCCTTTCGTTTTTTGCTCCAGAATTTTTTCGATGCTGTTTTCCCTATTCAGGAGTTGCAGAGTGGATGCGATTTTTCCCGTTTTACGTCTACAGAATACCTAGCCAAACAGTACAGCGTACTCCTGATGGGCTCCGCAGCACGATCTCGGTACCCTTTGTGAGCGCTCAAGCAAGCGGCGCAATGCAATATGGGGTAGGAGGGCCAGAATGGACGTTTCCTACGACATTTATAAGCAAGTCGAAGAAAAGAGGTTATTGTGGATCGATCGCGTGAAAGGACTTGAACAAGCTCACGAACGCATCAGCGTCCTTGAACTATCACAGCCTGGCAGCTACTTGATCTACGATTTCCGCCAACGGACGCTCATGCAGCCCTGGTTTGAATTGGCAGTCAGCTAGAGACTCGAGGCTTTCACTACCAGTTGCCCGCAAGTAACCCAAGCCTTCGTTTTTGGGGTGCTTCTTACTCCTAGAGCTGCGCCTAGAAATACTTCCAGCCTCGAAAGTCATTTCCGGCACGTTGCATACTCGCGCGTGTTTTTCGCGTCGTGGGCTGCCAGTATTGCCAACGCGTGACGGCACTATTGTGTTCGGGCGCAAAACCAGGAGAGGACTAGGGGTCACAAGCTGGCTGCCACAATCTTGTTATCGATGCTGGCGCTGATGCTTAATGCCCGCCACTTGATAGCAGCCGATGATCCTCAGGGCGCGATTTCAGGACTCAAGCCGAAGTATGCCGACCTGAGCGGCATCCGGACGCGCTATTACGAGATGGGCTCGGGAGAGCCGATGGTTTCATCGAATATGGGAACCATCATCCCAATGCTCGAGCGCAGGGAAGGATCGGCGCGGAAGCCGCAGCGTCGAACCAGTAGCGGTGTGGCCGGCGTATTCCTGAATCGGCCAGGCCTCGCTATCTCCTTTGACGTCAGTTGGATAGCGGAGCGTAAGATTGGCGTTTCTGGTGTTTTGCGCGCTTACAGCGCAAACGTTAGCTGCTCCGCATTTCGGGGGATCATTCATGGGGACAAAAGTGGGGCCGATTTCCTGCGCTGATTGCTGATTCCTCCGATAACAAATGGGCTCTGTATTGGGAAGGCTGCGACTGTCTACCTGCGTCGGTATGTATGAGGACAACAATCGGTCGCCGCCAGGCCGGCGCGGGTTGCTCATCGTGGAATCACGGGCTCGATGATACGAACCAGCCGAAGCAACCGAAAAGTGTTGCCGAATCGGTCGCGCCAAAACACTAGCTTCTGAGCGGTTGTGCGATCCGGGCGCGGCGACGCACCGCAGACAGTGGTCGCTTGCCGGGGACGCCGCCTCTTTTTACAAGCCTTTACACGCGCGCCTGCAGGCGACGGCGTTATACTCCTGCATCACAAAGAGGGCCGTAATTGAGCCCGGAATGGGGGCAACGTGAATCGCAGGAACTTCCTCGCTCTGTCGGGCATGACCGCGGCGGATTTGGCTTGGACCTCATCCCCGCTGGCGCGCGCCGCTGCCGCTGCTGGCACGAAATCCGATTTCTCTCTTCGAATCTCGCCCGTAAAGTTGGAACTGGCTCCCGGCGCCGTGATTGAAACGGTCGGATACAACGGCACAGCTCCCGGTCCCGTGTTGCGGATGCGCGAAGGCAAGCGCGTCACTGTTGAGGTTCACAACGACACAGATTTGGACGAACTGGTGCACTGGCACGGCCAATTCGTCCCGTCCGATGTGGATGGCGCCATGGAAGAGGGGACGCCGATGGTGCCCGCGCATGGGAGTCGCAAGTTCGGTTTTATCCCGCGCCCAGCCGGCACCCGCTGGTATCACACTCATGCCGTAGCAGGCCAGCATCTGGACCGGGGCATGTATACAGGCCAGTTCGGGTTTCTCTACGTGGAACCCAAGAGCGAGCCGGGAGATTATGACCGTGAGATTTTTCTTGCAGCGCGCCACTGGGGGCCATCGCTTGCGCATATGGGGCCTCCAAACAATGGGTGGGAAATCGCTTATACGAACTGCTCGCTGAATGACAAAGCCCTCGGCCACGGCGAGCCCATTCGCGTCAAGCAGGGGCAGCGCGTGCTCTTCCGGCTCCTAAATGCCAGCGCCACCGAGGATATTCGGCTCGCATTTGCCGGCCACAAATTCAAGGTGATCGCTCTCGATGGCAATCCCGTTCCGTCACCGCAACAAGTGGAAGTGCTGCAGTTGGGCGTGGCTGAGCGCGCCGATGCGATTGTCGAAATGAATCAGCCCGGCGTTTGGATTCTCGGCTCGGCCAACGATGAAGAACGGACCAAAGGGATGGGGGTCGTGGTCGAATACGCGGGGCAGTCCGGGGAACCTCAATGGGTCGCCGTTCCTCCGAGAGCGCCCTTCGACTACACCATTTTCGGCTCGGCGCAGAAGGCCGCCGAGCCCGACGAGCGCATCGAACTGACTTTCGAGAAAATACCGGGCAACCGTGTCACCTACAATCGTTGGACCATCAACGGGAAGTCCTGGCCGGATACCGATCCGCTCATGGTGAAAGAAGGGAAGCGCTACCGGCTGGTCTTCCACAACAAGAATGGTGACAGCCATCCACTGCACTTACACCGGCACAGTTTCGAACTTACCAATTTCAATAGCAAGCCAACGTCAGGAATCTTCAAGGATATCGCGGATGTCCCCCGCTTCAGCGACGCCGAAGTTGACTTTGTGGCAAACAACCCCGGCCCGTCGCTATTTCACTGCCATATGACGCTGCATATGGACTTCGGTTTCATGATGATGGTGAAATATGTGTAGTTAATTCCCTGCGGAATTCCGAAGCGGCGGAGAATTCTTCAGGTTCTCCGCCACTCGTGCCAACTAGCGGATAATCCCCAGCGTCTTATTGGGCAGCCTGCCTGCCAGATCCTTGGGTATCTGGAAATTGTCGGCCAGCAGCGAGGCGGGATTTCCGGCGGTCCATTTGGAGATCGAAATTTCCTCGAAAGTAGGGCTGTTGAAGAGTGCAAAAAACTTTGTGGGCTCGTTGCCAATCTGTTCGACGCAATGACCGAAGCCCCGCTCGATGAAGCAAATCTGACCCTGCTTGAATTCCTCGGTTTTCACCCGGCCATGCGCGCCGAAGATCGTTACGCGCGACTGCCCGCTCAAAATGTACTGCCATTCGTCGGCATTGGGGTGCCAGTGCATTTCGCGAATCGCGCCGGGCTCGAGGTACTGCAGCACCGAGGTTAACGTGGAGTTGACTGGGAATTCCTTCTGCGTAACGACGCGCTCCCAGCCTCCCGGGAAAGTCAGCGCTGGCATGTTCGCCAGTCTGAATTTGTGAGCCGACTGGGAGGTCTCAATATCGCCCGCCAAGTACGCTTCTGGAACCGTCTGGGGAATCTTGCCGGGGATAATATAGAGCTCCTTTGTGGGCAAGCCCTTCACCACATCCGCGGAAAGCCCCAGATTGCGCTGCACGACGTTCGCTGGCGTGCGCGCCACCCAATCGGTAATGCTGAAGGTGCCGAATTCGGAGAAATGGCCGTCATCGAAGCCGAGGACGAAATGCGCTTCGTCATTGCTAAGGTTCTGCAGAGCGTGGCCGTGACCGCGGGGGAAATACCAGATATCGCCCTCATCAAAAATATCGGTTGCGGCCTGGCCGTTCGGGGCGATCACCGTGGTGAGAACGCGTCCTTTGATGACGAAGGCCCATTCCGCCGCAATGGCGTGCCAGTGAAGCTCGCGAATACCGCCCGGCTTCAGGCGCATCGAAACACCCGCGATGCTCTTTGAGACCGGGAATTCCTCGACGGTCGCTTCCTTCGCCGATCCGGCTTCGCCGACCCATCCGGTCGTAGCTTCGACATCGAACTTGAAATCGGCTAGCGGCTCATGCTTGCCGGGGTCTTTACCAACCTGATAATTCTGTTGCGCAGCCGCACCTGCTTGAGGCGCGGTCAACATGGTCGTGCTGAGGGCGGCAAGCGAAGCACTGCCAATCATCTCACGCCGTGTGATTCCATTGGACTTGGATGAGCTCATCGATACACCTCACATCTCAAAATGGCTTGCGTACAGAGATTGTACGTCTGAACGGCCGAAATTGCGACTGGCTGCAGCCTCATCGAGGCTGCGGCCTACCCGACGATTGCCCAGCGCAACTATATCGCTTGCTGCCCTCGAAACGCCGCTAGCCGCGATTTTTGCGGAACAACATTGTCAGCGGGTCGAAGAATTCGTCAACGACGCGCTCTTTCAGCGGAATGATAGCGTTATCGGTGATCTTGATTTCTTCCGGGCAAACTTTCGTGCAGCATTTGGTGATGTTGCAGTAGCCGATGCCGTCGTTTTCCCGAAGGTCTTTGGTCCGGCTTTCGGTGTCCAGCGGATTCATCTCCAGCGCAGCCGTGTACACAAAAAAACGCGGCCCGATGAACTCTTCGTGGAGGTGGTGATCGCGCAGTACGTGGCAAACGTCCTGGCAAAGGAAACACTCGATGCACTTCCGAAACTCCTGCACGCGATCGATATCCGCCTGCTGCTCGCGCCAGGTTCCGTCCGGTGCGTCCGGCTTGCGGGGCACGAACTTCTTGATCTTCATCTTGACGCGGTAATTCCAGGAAACATCGGTGACCAAATCCTTCACATGTGGAAAGGTGTGCATCGGCTCGACGGTCACCGGCTCATTGACATTGATCTGGCTCATTCGCGTCATGCACATCAGGCGCGGGTTCCCGTTGATTTCGGCCGAGCACGAGCCGCATTTTCCGGCTTTGCAGTTCCAGCGGACAGCCAAGTCGTTGGCCTGGGTGGCCTGGATGCGATGCACCACGTCCAGCACCACCATGCCGTCCTCGACCTCCGTTTTATAATCGACGAACTTGCCGGACGCACCCTCGCCGCGCCAGATTTTAAACACCGCTGTAGTGGCCACTATTTATTCTCCTCAATCACCTGCTTCAATTCGGGAGGCATTTCCGCGATCGGGACATGCGTCACCTTCACGCGGCCGTCCGGGGCCTTGTCGATCCGGATATTGAACCCGCCCCATTTCGGATCCTTCTCGGGATAATCCTCGCGGAAATGCGCCGCCGCGGCTTTCCTTCCGCTCGGCCCCCGCGATGCGCGACAACTTCGGCCATCGTCAGCAGGTTCGCCAAATCGAGGGCCGTATGCCATCCGTTGTTGTACTCGCGATTTCCCGTGGCTCCGACTTTTGCCGCACGCTGCTTCAGCTCCTCGATCTCTTCGACCGCCTTTTCCATCTCTTCCTGGCGCCGCACGATCCCGACCAGATTCTGCATCGTGGTCTGCAGGTCATACTGGATCGCGAATGGATTTTCGCCGCCGGGCCCGCGCTCAAACGGCTCCAGTGCCTTTCGCGCCGTTTCGTCCACCTCAGCCGTGTTGACCGTGCCGGAACTATTTTCCTTCGCGTATTTCGCCGCGAACTCCCCGGCGCGCTTTCCAAAAACCAGAAGATCGGAAAGCGAATTTCCGCCCAGACGGTTCGCGCCATGAAGTCCCGCGGAACATTCGCCCGCCGCGAATAAGTCCGGGCACGGTCGACATCTGCGTCTCGGGATCGACCATCACGCCGCCCATCACGTAGTGCATCGTGGGGCCGATTTCCATCGGTTCTTTGGTGATGTCGATATCGGCGAGCTGCTTGAATTGGTGATACATGCTGGGCAGCTTCTTCTTGATGTGCTCCGGGGCGTTGGAAATTTTCTCCTTGATCCAGGCAATGTCGAGGAACACTCCGCCATGCGGGCTGCCTCGCCCCTCCTTCACCTCCCGGCGGATGCAGCGCGCCACGTGGTCGCGGGTGAGCAGTTCTGGAGGACGCCGCGCGTCTTGTCGCCTTGCGTGTAGCGCCAGCCTTCCTCTGGATCGTCGGCGGTCGAACTGCGGTAGTTCTCCGGGATATCGTCGAACATGAACCGCTTGCCTTCCTTGTTCTTCAGAACGCCGCCCTCGCCGCGCACGCCTTCGGTCACCAGAATGCCGCGCACGCTCGGCGGCCAGATCATTCCCGTAGGATGAAACTGCACGAACTCCATGTCCAGCAGCGCCGCTCCCGCGTTGAACGCGAGCGAATGGCCGTCCGCGGTGTATTCCCAACTGTTGGATGTGATCTGATACATGCGCCCGATGCCGCCCGTAGCGAGCACCACGGCTTTGGCCCGGAACAGACGAAACCGCCCCCGCTCACGGTCGTAACCGAAGGCGCCCACGATGCGGCCGCCGTCCTTCAGCAGCGTCAACATCGTGGTCTCCATGAGGAAGTCGATACCCTTATGGACGCCGTGGTCCTGGAGAGTGCGGATCATTTCCAGGCCGGTCCGGTCGCCGACGTGCGCCAGGCGGGGATATCGATGACCCCCAAAATTGCGCTGGAGAATACGGCCGTCGCGAGTGCGGTCAAATACCGCGCCCCAGGCTTCGAGTTCCCGAACGCGCTCGGGGCTTCCTTGGCATGAAGTTCGGCCATTTTCCAGTTGTTCATGTATTGCCCGCCGCGCATGGTGTCGGCGAAATGGACCCGCCAGTTGTCGCGATCGTCCACGTTGCCCATTGCGGCGGCCATTCCTCCTTCCGCCATTACCGTATGCGCTTTGCCCAGCAACGACTTGGAGACGACTCCAACCTTCACTCCCGCAGCCGATGCCTCAATCGCGGCGCGCAGCCCCGCGCCTCCCGCCCCCACCACCAGTACGTCGAATTCGTGCGTCTGGTACTCGGCCATTTAGAAGATTCTCCAGTCGTGCCAGATTCCCATGTCGCACAAACGCACATACAAATCGGCGAAACCCACATAGTACATGCTAATCCAAGCCCAAAGCATGTGCCGCCGGTTGAGGCACGACACGCAATCGTAAGCGGTTTTGCGCGCGGGCGACGAGGAGATAACGTCTTTCCTTCCGCCCACCAGGTGCCGGAACGAATGGCAGCCGAATGTGTACAGCGCCAGCAAAATCGGATTTGCGATCAGCACGAGCGATCCGACTCCAAGCCCCGAGATGCTTCGAGCCATCCGGCGCCGTGAAGAACAGCGCCCGGATCCCATCGTAGGACAGGATAAAAACGAACAGGATCGCGATGTAGAGAAAATAACGGTGGACGTTTTGCAGGATCAGCGGAAATTTTTTTTCACCCCAGTAGCTGTTGCGGGGCTCGCCGACCGCGCAGTTGGGCGGATCGGCCCAGAACGCCTTGTAATACGCGCCGCGATAATAATAACAGGTCAGGCGGAAGCCGCCGGGGGCCCACAGAATCAGCATGGCTGCCGAAAAAGGCACAATAGCGGGCCACCAATCCGGACGAGCCGTCAGCAGCAGCGGCGAATACATGGGAGACAGGTAATCGGCGCCGCCGCAGGCCGTGGTGCAGAGATAATGATTGCCCTGAAGGCCCGCCCAGGTGGCGTATACGATGAAAGATAGATACCCCAGGAAGGTAAGCAGCGGCTGAACCCACCACAAATCCTTGCGAGCGGTCTTGCCGAAGCCCCGCTTTGTCAGAGGGACATCAATCGAAGCCATTCGATTAGCGCTCCCGCACCAATTAGAATTATAGGAGGTAAACAAACGGGTAGCATAACGCTTTACGCGATTTTTTCAACCGCAATTTGACGTACATATCGGCTCCAATCGAGCCCGTAGTTGCGGCTACCGTTACTCAGTGTTGCTTGAGAGACCCTGGGCGCGAGATAAACGGTCCGTGCTCGTCGGAATCGCAATTCTATGGCACATTAGATTGTGATGGCCGTCGCCGAGAAGCTCAGACCATCCGGTCGAGTCGCTTTTTCCCATCCCGGTTTCGTAGTTTTCGTGATCGCGCGCTGGTTCATCGTCCTCGCTCTCGAAATGCAATCGGTCGCGGTGGGCTGGCAAGTCTATGACATCACCAAGAAGCCGCTCGATCTAGGCCTGGTGGGCTTGGCGCAATTCACACCGAGCTTTCTTCTTTTTCTGGTTTCCGGCCACCTGGCCGACCGCGTCGACCGGCGAAAGCTGATCGTGCTTTGCTACATCGGCTTCGCCACCTGCTCCGGACTTCTATTGTTCATTGCCGCCCTCTCGGGCCGCGCGATCCTGCCCATTTATGGCGTCGTGGTTCTGAGCGGCATCGTGCGCTCCTTCAACGGCCCGGTGACCCGCTCGATTCTTCCGCAGTTGGTGCCCGAAGAGCATTTTGCGAATGCCGTGGCGTGGAGTTCGAGCGCCAACCAAAGCGCAAATATTCTAGGCCCTTCAATCGGCGGGTTTGTCTACGCGATTTCTCGCGGTCCGTACGCGGTCTATGCCCTGGCGATGATCGCGGGATTATCCGCGGCTCTGGCGATGCTGCGCATTCAATTGGAGTCGAAGCCCCGCCCCCGTGAGCCCGTCAGTTTCAAAACCGTGCTCGCCGGTATCCACTACATTTTCAATCACAAGGTGGTTCTCGGCTCGATCTCGCTTGATCTTGTTCGCCGTCCTGCTCGGCGGCGCCGTGGCGTTGCTCCCAGTCTACGCGCGCGAAATCCTGAAGACTGGCCCCTGGGGCCTGGGCCTGCTGCGTTGCTCGCCGGGAATTGGCGCCGCGACCATGGCCATCGTGCTGGCGCATCGCCCATTGAAAGGCCGCGCGGGCACGACCATGCTGTGGTGCGTCGCGGCCTTCGGCGTCTTCACGATCATGTTTGGCCTTTCGCATAACTTGATTCTGTCCATGCTCGCCCTGGTGATGGTCGGCGCAACCGACATGGTCAGCGTCATCACCCGGGCCATCCTGGTCCAGCTCGCCACGCCGGACGAAATGCGCGGCCGCGTCAATGCAGTGGACATGATCTTCATCGGCGCGTCCAACGAACTAGGCCAATTCGAGTCGGGCCTCACCGCCGCATGGTTTGGCACCGTCCCCGCCGTAGTCTTCGGCGGAATTGGCACTCTCGTCGTCACCGCGCTCTGGGCCTGGAGTTTTCCCGAGCTGCGCAACGCCACGCACCCCACCGTCGAAGGCTAGTCGCCGCTTTTCGCGGACGAAAATCTGGAAACTAAATCTAGCTGATTCTGCGTTGACACCGAAGACACGATGGCCCTGTTTCCATGGGGCTCGGAGCTAAAAGGTTTCATTGCCAGGCAGCGATCGACCTTTCCACGTAGGTGACTGTTCCCAAACCGATGTGCGGCGGCCACCCGAGTGAATAGTGCCCCGAACTCGGGGGAGTCGACCCCGTTGCTCTGACTGGAAGATGGAAAGCGCAAGACGTGGTCTACGCCGCGTGAGCCTTGACTCTTGGCGTGCAGGGCACCAAGCTAACCGGCACGGCGAGTCAGGGTCGCTACATTCCTGCTGGGCAAACAACGACTTCGCTTGGACGCCGCGATTTGAGGAAACACGGTCTCTTTCAACTGCAATGGCCCGGGCCGAGTGATCGCACCACTACATATAAGGGCGAGACCAGTGGCGGCAAAATTTCCTTTACCCGCCAGGCGCGAGTGCGTCCCGTCGGCGATCCGCGTGAAGGCGGAAATCTATGGCTCGGGGGCGCCGCATGTCACGGCGAGGCGGGATTCGGACCGCAAATGAGAGATAGCGCACGGTTTCGAGCAAGGCAGTTTTGACGCTGTTTCCGAGCACCGCAACGCCGCACCCCGGTGCCTTCCCATATAATGTGCGGAGGCTAATAAAGTTAGCTGTACAGGTGTCCTCATGTAAGTCGAAGGAGCCAAGGCGTGCGACATTCTGAACATAGGAAATACATTCGTGCCGGGGCGGTGAGCGCCGGGACCGCCTCGATGGTTGGCGGAGCCTTCGGCGCGCTGGCAATCGGGGCGCTCGCGATCGGAGCCCTGGCGATTGGCCGATTAGTGATTCGCAAATTCTTCATCGGCAAAGCCAGATTCGAGTCTCTCCAGATAGACGACCTGACGGTGGCGCGACTTCGCGTCGCCGATCTTGCTGTGAGTGACTCGGTGAGCTTGCCGCCAAAGGCCTCCTTCGAGAGTCGGTAATTCGAGTGAACAGGAGAGTCCGATGCGCGATCAGAAGCCGCTGATCGCGCCAAACCCCCTGGCGGGGCGGCTCCCCCTGGGCCACAAAGCTGCGAAGGATCAGTGCGTGGCTGGCGCTTTGGCGTTGAAATCCGCGGTGTGCGATAGAACCACAATCCAACGCCCGCTGCGTTTGGCCATCAAAAAATTGGCGTAGCCTGCGCGATAAGGCCAATCGGCGCCGTCGCGCGTGCGCGCCCCGGTCATTGTCCAGTAATCGTCCACCGAAGCTAGGTCCGGCCCCACGTAGACTACCGACCTGACCACATCGGTCCGATGCGTATTCCTATAGAGGTCGGCAAACAGCTTGGCATGCACGTCCTCGACTTCTTTGCGGCTGCTGTAAACTTCTCCGCGCCAGCTTACCCACTGGACATCGTCGGCCAGCGACGCGCACATGGCGTGCGCATCGTGCCCGTTCCAGCCGTTGCTGAACCCCGCGATAACTTCCTTCACAGCCGCAGCATCTCCGCTGTGGTCCGATTTGTCGGCAACTGCTGCGCGAGCCGTGCAAATCATGAGCAGAGCCACTAGCAGCAACAGTGCGGCGGCCCAGCTCAGCCTTGTGATTCTGCGGTCATCTTTTGCAGTCATGCCTCCGCTCCTTGCTTCCGTGAAGCCGGTGTTTGCAAAGACGGGCGACTACTTCGAAACGCCGAACCCGTCGACTTCGATCTCGAGGTGATGGTTCGAGCGGAGGCCATAGATCCCGTCAGTTTTCGCAAGCGGGCCGGCCTTGGGCATGGTGCTCACCACCGTCCCGTTCACGGCGAACTCGACTTTGTCCGCCTTTACGCGGACTTCGAGGGCATTCGTCGCGTTTCCGCTGGCGTCGGGCTTTTTTACCGCGGCGTTGGGAGTTTTCTCCGAGATGTTCTCGGTCGAAGCCCCCGTTCGTCGTTTCACTAGCCACGTCCCGTCGTCGGTGACCATGAAGTAGAGATAGCTCTGATCCCCACTTTGCAGACCGCTGCCGCCGAAGATCAGTCCGTAGTATTCGTCATAGCCGCCGGATTTGAGCCGCTTGAATGTACCTTTGAGCGTGTAGCTTCCGCTGGCCGTATTCGCCGGGTTCCACAGTACCGCCCCTTGCGGAGTCATGATGTGCAAGCTTGAACCCATCGCCATGAATTTCAAGTTGCCGGAGGCGTCCGGGTCAGAGGCGTCCGTACTGCGGTCGATGTGCACCATCCATCCCTTCGGCGCCTGTGCGAGCAAAGGCGCAATCGCAAGCAGCGCCAGAGCCGCAAAAGAAATAGAGCGTTTCATTGGATTCCTCCTCGAAGATTAATCGCCCGAATCATACCTTCAATCTTGCCTAGCATGGCAACAACACTGAGAGACGGCCCTAGCGATACGACAATTTCGGATACCACTTTTCTCCGCGGCCCTCGGGAGTAAAATCGAAGAGGTTCCAAAGCGGCCAGATCATATCGATGTGCCGCGGATCCTGGCCGGGTTCGGCAGGCGCAAACATGAGTTCGCTCTGGTAGAAGTGGTGGATAGTTCCGTCGCGACGCTGGAACACATTCAGCGCCGGCCGCTGTTGGCCTGCAGACGACTCTCCGTAGTAATCGCGGTTGTACGTATTTGCGGCGGAAGAAAGCAACCGGAAGTTCCGCCAGTCGCGCTCCCGGGCGTAGGCACGGATGCGTTCGAGCGGGGATTTGGCGACCACCACCAAATTGAGCCGTTGCGATACATGAGGCGCTGCGCCGTTGAGACTATCCAGCATGGACGTGCACGAGGTACAAGCCGACTTCATCTCCGGCCCATACATGAAGTTGTAAACGACCAGGGTGTCTTTGTCGGGCTCGAAGAGTTCAGACATGCGAACCGCGCGCGTGGCCGATGAATCATCAAGGTCCGCTGCGCCCTCTGTGAAGACATAATCCTCGGGGACGGCTCCCCCCAGCGGGAGGTTCCGCCGCAGCTCGGCTACCGCTTCGACCTGTTTGCGCAAAGCCATCTCCGCCTGCAGCAATTGGTTGCGCGCGGAACGGTAAGAATCACTTTCTCCAGGAAAACGAACCGAATGCAGGGGTGATTGCAGCGGTGTTGCCATGGTGCCTCCAAAAAGATGCGCCCCGGGGCCTGGGCGTGGCGGGATTTTCTCCGATTTGATGGCCGCGATGCAAGCGGAACGAGCGGGTGCCAGCCGGTGCACGGAAATGCATCAAGAACGCTACTGGGAAGTTGCCGTCTCCTTCGCCGAGAGAGTTGCCGAGGCCGGTTTCCTCGCTTGGGTCGTCGTAATTACCACTACACTGACGAGAACGAACACGGTCCCCACAATTGTGCGCAGGCCCAGGGCTTCACCGCCCAGGAAATAGCCGATCAGCACGGCTACAACCGGATTCACGTACGCATAGGTTCCAACTTTTGTGGGCGGCTCATGAGCAATCAACCACACATAGGCCGTGAACGCGATGATCGAGCCGGCGACGATCAGATAGAGCAGAGACAGCCACGCTTCTTGCGAGACCGCCCATGGGCGAAAGCTGTGAAATTCGCCCAGAGCGGCGGCCGTGAGACCCAGAAACACCCCGCCCGCAAGCATCTGCACCCCGGAACTCATCACTTTGGAAGATGGAAGCGGCAGCTTCCGCGTGAGCACAGACGATACCGACCAGCTTATCGATGCCACGATCAGAGCGATCGCGCCCCCTCGATCAATCGGTGCCCCTCCGAGTTTCAACGAGTCACTCATCAGCACGGCCACTCCGCCCATTCCGATCAAGAGCGCCAGGGCCAGGCGCGCGGTGAGTCTTTGTGTTCGCAGAAAAACGATTTCCGAAAGCGTCATAAATACCGGGATCGTGGCCATCATTACGGCGGCGATGCCAGAAGGCACGCGCTGCTCGGCCCAGAATAAGAGCCCGTAGTCGAGGACGAAGAACAGAATGCCCAACACCGCTGCCGAGACCCATTGGCGCCTGGTCGGTGAGCGCTCGCCCCGCGCAAGCATCCAGACATAGAGAACCAATCCCGCAACCACGAAGCGCATCGCCGCCAGCAGAAACGGAGGAACTTCGCGGACGCCCACACGAATTGCGAGATATGTGGATCCCCACACAAGATAGAGAATCGCGAAAGCCAACAGGGTCTTCCACGCGGGGCGATAGACATTGTTGTCCACGGTAACCTACGATCAGAACTATCCCTCAAACAGACGCCCCGCCACATAGCGGTGGTTCGGCGGGCAGCGACGCCTGAGAATGCCAATTCGGCCAGCTTTCCATTGCGCTTTCTCAAAGCGGCTCTGGCACCTTAATCTACCCTGCATTTTGACCGCAAACTACCGGCGATTTGGTGCTGAAAAAAACTACAACAACCTTCCAACCCATAGTGAATCTCTCACGCTGGTGTAAGGTCACCGAGCCTCGCGCAACCGGAATCCCCTATTTACCTCAATCCCGAGTGTCGCTTGAATCGCGGCGCAAGAATATGGCCTGGAGGCGAATCTGCACCGGCATTCTGAGTCTTGCTGACAGGATTTGGCATGACCTTCGTGATTCGCACCCGCCCGACCCGAACGACAACCCATCGCTCATTGGGGTCCAGGGCGCCGCCGAATACGCGGATTGGAAATAGCGGCTGAGCGCAGCCTGGAATTCTATTGGGACGGAATGGATTTGCAGTTGGTTCAGCTACTGCTTTGGGGCCGCCACCTTTTTTTCGTAATTGAGGAAGTTGATCGTATTGTCTTCGCAGACGAATTCCATGAGGTTCCAGTCAGGTTTCAGAACGTACTTTTTCTGCGTGTGCAAGGGAACCGTGTACGCCTTGGGATCGTTGAGGGTGATATCGATCAGCAAGCTGTCGTGGTCGGTGCGCCGAATGCGCTCGATCACCTTGAGCTCGTCGGAGTGCGGTTGGCCTCCGTAACCGAACCACGTCTTGTCGTTGAGGCCGGTGGTTTCGACCACCAGCGTGTCGCCCTCCCAGTGGCCGAGGGCGTCGCCCATCCAGGTCGGTTCCGCATCCTGCGCGTGGCCGCGCCCGTCGGTAAATATCTGGCGAATGTTATGGCCATACTCGAAGAGCATGAGCACGCGTCCCGGAGTGTGAATGATCTCCATGGGATATAGAAAGAGGTAGATTCTCGGCACGCCGGACGGAAAACACTGGAAATCGGGATCGTTCGAGTCGACCGCAGTCCTGTTCTGGCCAATGGGCTGGTTGGCCTTGAATTTCGCTTCTCCCCACGGAGTCATGGGAAGCGGAGGCTTCATCGGCTTTCCTTCCGGATCAAGCCAGACAAACTGTTGGCCTGGATTGTCGGGGGTGCCCGCTCCCAAAGTGCTTCCTGTCGAGGGGTACCAGACTCCTGTAAAGTCTGCGCCTGGGGGCAGAACCTTTGCTGACGGCTGTGGCGCCTGCGCGGACAAAGCAAAAGAAGAAAGGACCAGCACGCCTAGCCCCGCAAGAGAAACCACCATCGGCATTTTCATTTCGCAGAATCTCGCGGCAGCCCCATGTTGGGAGTTTCACGGCCGTCGGCGAACACTACCTTTTGTGCCGCCATCGCCTTCGCGCCGTTCTTCACCGGATGTCCGGTGATGACGACCTGATCGCCTGGTTTTAGCGTGCTCCTGCTCCAACCCCTTCTCGATAGAAGATTCGGACTTTGCAGCTCCGCCGTCCACTCCGTGGCCTCGCCCTTATCGTCCTTTACCGTGAAGATAATCAATGCGTGAGGATTGACGTACTGCAACTCGACCACCGTTGCTGGCAGAGAAACGACTTTTGACTCGTCATATTCCGAGGTGCCATGGTGCGCAGGCAGAGGGGCCGAAATCGCCAGTAAACCAGCAGCTACACCCGCAAAACCAATCAGCCTGCTTTTCACCTGCCACCTCCCGCCATCGCTCGCTCTCCGCAGCGGATTGACGTACCATCCGGCGTTCTATGCAGCGGCTCGGCCACAGAAGCGCGGGAGCCGCGCTCCAGAAAAGCTCTGCTTTCCGGACGCTCCCGGCAGTTCTTACTATATGTGTGACGCCCAGATGTCAAGCGTGTAGTGGGATGACACGCTGGTAGGGCCGGTATTTAGTTTACTCACGAAAGCATCCTGCTTCCTTCAATGGATGCGAAATGATAAATGGCTCGGAAAGCGGTCGCTGCGGCTACCGCGGTTCAGAACCTTCTATGGGTGCAGTGCCCGATGGTCGCGGGCCCTCTGCTTTGCGGTCCGCACTCGAGGCAGCGCTCGGCGCGAGGTTCACCTTGGCGCCCGCCAGAATGAGTTGGGACTCGACGGGCCCTTGAAAGAAGGTAAATCCTGGGCGATCCCTCCAGGCCTGCGGGCCTCCCAGGCGGATCCCGTGGTCGAGCGTCACGTCGTGAATTCTCTTCACCATGGCCTCATATTCTGGTTCCCCTTGGCGGTGGCCGGAAAAGTTTCCCAGATCGGTGCTGGCGGCAAAGATCACGTCAATGCCGGGAACAGATGCAATTTTTTCGGCATTCTCGACGCCGGTTGGCGTTTCAATCATGACCACCACCACCATGTTGTCATTGGCCGTCTGGCGATAGTCGCTTCCCCACAACGGCACGTATTGGCCGTTGCCCTGGCTGCGCCGGCCTTGCGGCGGATACTTGGCCCATTTTACGGCTGCCTGTGCTTTCTCGACGGTGTCTACGGTTGGCACGATAATCCCCAACGCGCCGATATCGGTGGCCTTCTGAATATCGCTTTCGGTTGCGTCCGGCACACGAATAAAGGGCATGGCTGCGGCACCTCGACACGCCCAGATCATTCTGGCCACGTCTTCAAAGGTCAGAGGACTGTGCTGCATCTCGATCCATAGGAAGTCGTAGCCCGCGTTTGCCATGGCGCAATAGATATTCGGGTCCGGGGAGAGCACGGTTGCACCCACAATTTGTTGGCCTTCCCGCAATTTCTGCTTGGCGGTGTTGTAGAGCCGGGCGGGTGCCTTCTGCGGCGCTGCCGCATCGGTTCGAGCAGCGACCCACGACAGGGCCAAGCAGATGGCGGCAACTAGAATTGTTTCTTTGAGGCGCATGGGCTCCCTCCGGCGCAAAGCTAGTTTCTTGCGGCGGGAAGTATACTCCCAATCCCCAGGCCGGATAGCTGGTTCTCGGTGCAATTCGGCGTGGCCCGGCGGCGTAATACAATGGGGACCTGGCATGACCACAGCGAATAACAACGCAAGCCATGGCGCGGCCATCCGCACCGACCATGTCACACGGCATTACCCAATGGGATCGGCGCTCGTTCGCGCCGTCGACGATGTTTCGATTTCCGTTCAACCGGGCGAATTCGTGGCTCTGCTGGGCAGCTCCGGTTCGGGCAAATCCACGCTGCTCAATCTGATCGCTGGGCTTGACCGGCCCACCTCTGGCGGAATCTACGCCCATGAGCGCAATCTCGCCGAGATGAACTCCGAAGAACTGGCAAAGCATCGAAGTCACACAATCGGCATGGTGTTCCAGGCCTTCAATTTGCTGCCCCGAATGACTCTGGAAGAAAATGTCGAATTACCGCTGCGTCTGGCGGGCGTCGACCGCGCCGAAAGAGCTCCGCGCGTCCACCAGGCGATTCACCACGTCAAGCTCGGTGCGCGTCTAACTCATCGCCCAACCGAACTGTCCGGCGGCGAGCAACAGCGGGCGGCTCTGGCCCGCGCGCTCGTGAATCGGCCGACAATCCTGCTTGCCGATGAGCCCACCGGCAATCTCGACAGCGCCACTGGCGAAGAAATTATGAACCTGCTCCGCGAAATCAACGAATCCTTGCAGATGACCATGGTGATGGTCACCCATGAGCAGCCGCGCGCGGAACGCTTCGCGCATCGAATGATACTGATGAGGGACGGAAAACTAGTGAGCGATGGAGCGCGCCGATGAAGTTCCGGGATCTGACCGAACTGGCTTGGCGCAATCTTCGCGAAGCCCTGCTGAGGAACTCGCTGACCACGCTGGGAATTGGCGTGGGCGTGGCATCCCTGGTGGCAATGCTGTCTCTCGGCGTGGGATTGCAGCAAATGGCCAACCAGCGGCTGTCGCGCTCCGGCCTTTTCGACGCGATCATCGTGGCCCCGCGCTCGAATTTCCGCGGCCTCGGCCGCTCCGCGCAGGACAACGGAGGCGCTGCTGTTCCCGTTGGCCCTCTCGATGAGGACGCAAGAAAGGCGCTCGAGCGCTTGCCTAACGTAGTAGAGGTCTATCCCGAAATCCGATTCCCCACCGAGATTCGCTACGCGGGAACTCCCTACTCCACGGTCGTCGCTGGAGTGCCAGAATCGGCCCGGCGCAATGGCGCGTACGATGGAATGACGGGAGATTTTTTCTCAGGGCCAGCCGCCGATGAAGCGATCCTGCAGATCGAATTCGCCCGTCAGCTATCGCCGCAGACCGATTCGTTGCTAGGCAAGCAGCTTGTCCTCCGTTATGCCGAACGCCAGGCTTTGCCCGCGGAGCCCGAAGCCAATAGTTCCGCAGCAAACGCGGGCCTCTCCTCTCCAGGCACCGACGACACCGGCCTGTCCGGCGGCTTTTCCGTGGTTCCCAAAGAAGAAAAGCTGCGAATCGTGGGCATCGTTGAAACCGAGCCCGCCAGCGGCTTCGGCGGCGTAGGCCGCGGCCGGGTGCTCATTCCGTTGCAGGTCGCCGAGAAACTCAGGGTCGCGCAGACCAATGACTTCAGGACCATGCTCGGCGCTCGTCCGGGACGGAACGCCTATCAGAGCCTGACGGTTCGGGTGAAGAGCCCGGCCCTGGTGAAAGACGTCGAGGACGCGATCCGGCCCATGGGATTCTCGACGTTCTCTCTTCTGGACGCGACGAACAATCTCCGCCAAGTCTTCGCCGTCTTCGATTTGCTGATGGGAATCTTCGGCAGTCTCGCGCTGATTGTCGCTTCGCTCGGAATCATCAATACCTTGGTGATGGCGATCCTCGAGCGCCGCCGTGAGATCGGTGTGCTGAAAGCGCTCGGCGCAGCCGACAGCGACATTCGCAAACTGTTTTTCGTCGAAGCCGGCGTAATGGGTTTGATCGGCGGTTTCTTGGGGGTGGGCATCGGAGCCCTGATCGGCTTCGGAATGAATTTCGCTACCAACGTGTACCTGCGTCGCCAGGGGCTGCCGCCGATCACCGTTTCATCGGTTCCCGGGTGGATGGTGGCCGCCGCCATTGCGTTCTCCATCGCCGTCAGCTTAGCCGCGGGCCTTTACCCCGCCTCGCGCGCTGCGCGCCTCAACCCCGTCGAGGCCCTGCGGTATGAATAGAAGTTGTTTTTTATTGTCATCCCAGCCGAGCGAAGCGACGAGGGATCTCTCTTCGTGCTTTTTCTCCAAGGCGGCCCTGTTTCGTTTTTCGTTCTTTGTCTTTTTCCTGTGGATGGCGTTCGGACAAGCCTCGTCGGCGTTCGCGACTGGCCGCACCGAGTGTCGCGCCGTCCCCAGCAAAATCCTCGGGCGTGCCATTCCGTACTGTGTTTTTCTGCCTCCCAGCTACGACTCCAGCAAGGAGCAAAAATTTCCCGTTCTCTATTTTCTGCACGGCCTCGGAGAAAACGCTCAGACGCTGCTCAACACCGGCGGGTGGAATCTCATCGAAAATCTCTGGGAGCAAAAGCAGATTGGCGAATTCCTGATCGTCACTCCGGGCGCCGGGCGCAGCTTCTACGTCAATTCGCGCGACGGCCAGGTGCGCTACGAGGATTTTTTCATCCGCGAGTTTCTGCCCTTCATCGAGAGCCACTACCGCATTCACGCTGTTCGCCATGACCGCGGTATTGCCGGCATTTCCATGGGCGGTTACGGCGCGCTGCGCTTCGCCTTCCGCTATCCGCAGCTTTTTGGATCGGTAAGCGCGCACAGCGCCGCACTCGTGGCCAAGCTGCCCGAGGTTCAGGCTTCGAGCCCTCCCCAGGAGGCCCTATCCAGAGTGATGGGCACCGCCTTCGGCTCGCCTTTCGATCGGGCGTTTTGGACCCGCAACAATCCTTTCACCCTGGTGGAAAATGGTGCCCGCCCCGGCGGTATGAAGATCTATTTTGACTGCGGGACCGAGGATCAGTTCGGGTTCGATGTCGGCGCGCAGGCGTTCCATAACCTTCTCGCCGCCAAGAAAATTCCGCATGAATTTCGCCTGTACCCGGGCGGCCATGATTGGACCTACTTCGCCGAGCATTTTCCCGCCTCTCTCGAATTCCATTCGCGCGCCTTCGCTCTGGATTCCGCTGCAAAATGACAAACCACCCGAGCGCAGTGTGCTGCAGGCAAATTTTCAGAGCGAGGGAGCGCGACCCGATGAGAATTGCGGATACAATGGTGCGCACCCAAAGCATGCCGGAGATTTTAAGTTGCTGACGATCCAGGCAATTCGTGCCGCACACGACCGCATTCGCGATTCAATCTACCTCTCGCCCTTTGTGCGTTCCGAAACCTTTTCGCAGCTCACCGGAAATTCGATCTATTTCAAACTCGATAACCTGCAGATGACGGGCGCGTTTAAGGAAAGGGGAGCGCTCAATAAGATTCTTCTTCTGACCGACGATGAGCGCCAAAGAGGCGTTATCGCCGCATCAGCGGGCAATCATGCCCAGGCCGTCGCCTACCACGCCGCGAAACGCGAGATCTCGGCTGAAATCTGCATGCCGCTCACGACGCCCATCACCAAGGTTTCGGCCACGCGCGGTTATGGCGCGGAAGTCGTGCTGGTTGGCGCGAACTACGACGAAGCCTGCCAGGAAGCCATGCGCCGCTGCCAGGAACGTCACCTTACATTCATCCATCCCTTCGACGACGAGGCCGTCATCGCCGGGCAGGGAACCATTGGCCTGGAAATGCTGAATGTAAACGGCGATTTGGATGCAGTTGTGATTCCGGTAGGTGGCGGCGGCCTCATCGCGGGTGTTGCTTGCGCTATCAAGGAAACGAACCCCAAAATCAAGGTGATCGGCGTGCAAACATCGAAGCTGGCGTCGATGAAAGCCGCTCTTGAAAAGCACAAGCTGATCACCTTGCCCCCGAACAAAACGATCGCCGACGGAATCGCGGTTCGGCGCGCCGGCGAAATCACTTTCCCGCTGGCCCAGAAATATGTCGATGACATCGTCACTGTAGATGACGAGGAAATCGCCAACGCTATCCTGGTCCTGTTGGAGAAAGAAAAAACGTTGACCGAAGGCGCGGGCGCGGTTGGCGCCGCGGCAGTGCTGAATAAGAAAGTGCCACTTCGCGGGAAAACTGTGGGTGTGCTGATTAGCGGCGGCAATATCGACGTCACACTTCTCTCACGCATCATCGAGCGCGGCTTGGTTAAAGATGGAAGGCTGTTGCGCATCCGCATCCACTTGCCCGACCATCCGGGAGCGTTGCAGCGCCTCGCTACGGTGATCGCCGATCACAAGGCCAACATTATCGAGACCCGCCACGATCGCGCATACTACGGCGTGGTCCTGGGCGATACGGTCATTGATATCACGATGGAAACCCGCGGCCCCGAGCACATTGCGGAGATCGAAGGCGCATTAGACGCGGCAGGTTACTCGCACGAACGCGTGCAGTAAACGATTACTGTTGTTGCTGCTGTTGCTGCGCGGGTTGCTGAGGTCGTTCGATGAGCGGCGGCGGTGGAGGCGTTGCGGCGGTTTTCTCGGCAATCTGCTCGTGGCCGGCATCGTCGAGCGCGGGCCGGACGCAGACATCGACCGACAATCTTTGCCCCGCCCGCCCTTTGTACACGCCCCGCACCGGAGCAACATCTCCATAATCCCGCCCATAAGCAATTCGCACGTGACGCAGGCCCACCGGCTTGCCGAGCGTCGGATCAAAACCGGTCCAGCCCCGGTCCGGTATCAGCACCTCGGTCCATGCATGCGAAGCTTGGCCCCCAATCACCTCTTCCTGTTTCGACCCCGCGCCGTTTTCACCGCCGGGAACCAGGTAGCCAGACACGTAGCGCGCCGGCAGCCCGCGCATCCGAACTACGCCCAGCAGAATATGGGCAAAATCCTGGCAAACGCCGGCGCCTTTGGAGAGCGGTTCCTCAATCGAGGAATGAACGTGCGTCGCGCCCTTCACGTAACTGAAACGTTCGTGGATCAAGTTTGAGGCGCTTTCCACAAATCCCATCACCGTACCGTCGCTCGCTTTCTGCGAAGCTTCGAGCAGCGGCTTGAGATCGTTCAAGTGCGGCACATATCCGGTCGCGGCGACGAAATCGAAGTATTCTTCGTCGACCTGTCCGCTGTTGGAGTCGAATTCGGCGAGGGTCTGCGACGCGCCGGGAGATTCGAAAGAATCATGAGTCAGAACAACCGACTCTGCTTCGACCTTCAGGCGGCGATGCTCAGGAAGCACGTTGAACTGATGGACCCAGTTGCCATACGCGTCGCGATACGCCGTACCGCGCGAGCCCGGCGTAGTGGTGAGCCGAAAGGAAATGCAGCTCTGCTTTTCGTCATGAATGGGACGCAGGCGAACCTCGTTGTAGCTTTCTGAGACCGGCCCGTCGTACAGAAATTCAGTGGTATGCAGGAGCCGGTAGCGATTCATGCGACCACCGCGTAATAGAAGTAGGTTCGCGCGATATCGTCGCCGATGGCCCCGCACATTCGCAGCAACTCTCCGAGATAACTATGCAAACCTTGTTTAAAAATCTCGCCGACCTTGTCGTAGCTCAGACGCTGGACGATCCGGCCCGCCAGGCGTTCGGCTTCGTTCGCGTAGGAGTCGGGTCCCGTTCCGCTGAGCGCTCGCAGGCCGGTGCGCACTTCGCTCGTACTGAAGCGGATCGAGCGGGGATGCAGCGGATGAAGGATGAGCATCTCCGCAACCTTTTCCGGTTCGATCGAAGAATGATATTGCCGGTGATAGGCCTCGAACGCTCCCACCGAACGCAGCACGGCCATCCATTGATGATTGTCAGACTCCCCGACAGCCGGAATCTCTTCGAGAAGATTCTGATATTGCACATCGACGAGCCGTGCGGTCATCTCCGATCGCTCCAAAGACCAGCCGATCCGGAGAAATTGCCAGCCTTCGTCGTGGGGCATGGTCGCGTCGGTGACGCCATGGAAACGGTGCGTGCCGAACTTGATTTCGTCGCAAAAACGGTGGGGACCCGCGGCGATTTCGTCCTGCGGATTGAACCGCGAAATCTTGTAATACAGGCCATTGATGTCTTCCCACATCTCCCGGGAGATTCGGTCGCGGATGGTGCGGGCATTCTCGCGGGCCTTGGCGATGCATTGCACGATGGAACTCGGATTGTCCTGCCGGAACGCCAGAAAATCGAACACGTTTTCCGCATTTGCTTCCTCGTAGCATTGGCGAAAACGGTTTTCCTCACCCGCCATGATGATCAGCGGCTCCCAACGCAGGCGGTAGGACTGCTGCGACTGCTCCAGGAGCATGTGGTAGTTCACGTCGAGAATGCGCGCGGTGTCCTCGGCGCGCTCGATGTAGCGCGCGAGCCAGAACAGAGATTCAGCGATGCGGGAAAGCATTATTCTTCTCCCCGCAGAACCCAGGTGTCCTTGCTTCCGCCACCTTGTGAGGAATTTACGACCAGAGAGCCGCGTTGCAGCGCCACGCGCGTCAAACCACCGGGCACGATCGTAACTTTCTTGCCGTCGTAGAGGCAGTATGGACGCAGATCGACATGGCGGCCGCCGACCGTTTTCGTGGCGGGATCGTAGGACGGCACGCGCGAGAGTCCCACGACGGGCTGCGCGATGTAATTCCGCGGATGGGCCCGAATGCGCTCGCGAAATTCCTCGATCGTTTTGCCGTCCGCGGTTGGCCCCATCAGCATTCCGTAGCCGCCCGATTCTCCCACCGCCTTTACGACCAGCTCCGGCAGATGCTCCAAGGTGTAGGCAAGGTCCTTCGGCCGGGCGCAGATGTAGGTGTCCACGATTTTCAAGATAGGTTCCTCGCCGAGGTAGTAGCGAATGAAATCGGGAACGTAGGCATAGATCGCTTTGTCGTCCGCGACGCCATTTCCGACCGCGTTGGCGAGAGCGACGTTGCCTGCGCGGTACGCACCCATGAGCCCTGGAACACCCAGAATGGAATCCGAGCGAAAGGTGAGGGAATCGAGAAAATCGTCGTCCACGCGTCGGTAGATCACGTCCACGCGCCTGAGGCCGTGGATTGTTTTCATGAAAACGATCCCGCCGTCGACGATCAGATCGCGGCCCTCGACGAGCTCAATGCCCATTTGCTGAGCCAGGAAGCTGTGCTCAAAGTAGGCACTGTTGTAAATGCCCGGCGTGAGCAGAACGATTTCCGCATCATCCTCGCCGCGAGGCGAAAGACTGCGCAAAATGCGCCCAAGCTCATTGGGATAGTGATGAATGGGCAATACTTCGCCCGCTCGAAAAGCGTCCGGGAGGGTGCGGGTCATCACCAGCCGGTTTTCCAGCACGTAGGAGATGCCGCTTGGCGTGCGCACGTTGTCTTCGAGCACGCAGAATTCGCCGGTTTTCGAGTCGCGTACCAGATCGATCCCACAAATGTGCGTATAGATCCCGCGCGGCACTTCAAGCCCAATCACCTCGCGGCGAAAATGCGGGCAGGAATAAACCAAGGAGCGGGAAATCTGATGGTCCCTGAAAATGCACTGGCGTCCGTAAACATCTTGAAGGAACAGATTCAGGGCCACCACCCGCTGGGCCAGGCCGCGCTCGATGCGCTCCCATTCCGAGTAGGGAATGATGCGCGGGATCAAATCGAATGGAAATAGCCGCTCGGTTCCCTGGCCGTCACTGTAGACGGTGAACGTAATCCCCTGGATCAGGAAAGACAGATCGGCGAGCTTGCGGCGCTCCTCGAATTGCGCCGGAGCCATCGCGCTGAGCTTTTGGAACAGCTTGGAGTAGTGCGGGCGGGGCTCACCCGAGGCCAAGAACATTTCATCGTAAAAATCACCCGTATCGTAGCCTTCAAACAGGCCACGGCGCAGGCTAGCCGATGGGGTGGCCACCATGCCCGTACTGTAACAAGCGCTGAAGCTCGTCGTACTACGAAAAGAATCTATGGAACGCATCAGTAATTCGGGCAGGTCCCCGCAAGCGGATAGGAGGCGAATTCTTTGCGCCTGGTTCGATCTGACCCGGCTTCTCTGCTCCTTTTTGTTTATCTTTGAGTTTCCTTCACCTGTGGCACCGATCGTAATCGGGCGGAACCGGGCATAATGGTGGAAAGGTTAGAATTCAAGAGCGTGCGGTCGAAATGGGAGAGGTATGAAGATACTGGTGACGGGCGGGGCCGGGTATATCGGCGGAGTGACCGTGGAACGCTTGCGCGCGAAAGGCCAGCAGGTCGTTATAGTAGATGACCTCGTGCGGGGACATCGTGCTTCGCTCGACAAGGACGTGCCGTTTTATGAGGGGCGCGTTGGGGACCGGGCGCTGATTGCGCACATTGCGAAAGCCCACGAAATTGAGGCCTGCGTTCACTTCGCCGCATTGGCCTATGTGGGGGAATCGGTGGCCGATCCGGCCAAGTATTTCGAGAACAATGTGGAGGAAGGAGTATCGCTAATGGGCTCACTGCTCAAAGCGGGTATCCGGCGCGTCGTTTTTTCTTCTACCTGCGCCACCTATGGCGAACCCGAGCAGACTCCCATCTCCGAGACCTGCCCGCAATGGCCGAAGAATCCGTATGGATGGTCGAAGTTTACAATGGAGCGGCTCCTCGATAGCTACGATCCTGCCTACGGCCTGAAATTCGTGGCGCTGCGTTACTTTAACGCGTCCGGAGCTACGGAAATTCGCGGGGAATATCACGACCCGGAATCACATCTTGTTCCGAATGTGCTTTCGGCTGCTTCCGGCGAAAAGCCGGAGGTGGCTGTGTTCGGCCAGAATTACCCGACTCCTGACGGAACCTGCATCCGCGACTACGTTCACGTGGCCGATCTGGCGGATGCGCATATCGAGGCCCTGGAATACTTACGCAACGGCGGGAAGTCTGACTTCATCAACCTTGGAACGGGCCACGGTTATTCGGTGCTGGAAGTGATTCAGGCGGCCGAGAAAGTAGCCGGCGCGAAAATCAAGATACGGATGGATCCTCCGCGTCCCGGCGATCCGGCGCGCTTGGTCGCGGACGCGAAAAAAGCCCGCCAGGTACTAGGTTGGAAACCGAATTACGATCTGGCCGGTATCCTGCGTTCGCAATGGGAGTGGCGCAAAAGAAATCCGAAAGGCTACCTCCGTCAATAGCTCGACGAGCGGCGTTCTATCCCTGGTGGTCCCCTGGCATAATGGCGGCCACAATAGGGAATTCGTCAAATTGGGGGCCCGGGATGGCTTCCTCTTGCCGCTTTTGTGTGCCCGCCATCTGTGTATAATGCGTGCCGATCCAGATTGTTAATTCGCCTTATCCGCGATATCGATTCCCGGGCTTGCTCCCCATCGAATCCGAAGTTTGCGCTCCGGAGGCGGCGGGAGAAGCTAGGTCGACATGAGAACAAAATTGATTTTGGCAGCGATTTTCTTGCTATGTTGGTGATTTCCTTTCGTTGCGGCGGCACAAAATGTTTCCCATCCCGCTCCATCCTCTGCTCGACTGGTGGCACCCGACACTCGTAGCAACCGGTTGGCAGCGGTGGAACAGGCGCTTTGCGGTCACCAAGAGTTGCATCGGCGCGTATTACCGGTGCGTTGGCCGAGCGCATGAAACTCAGTGCAGTGCTATTGTATTTGACGCTATAGTCGCTGTTCGTCTACGACCCGATGGCCGTGGAGAAGATCTTACTGGGAGACTTCGGCGTAGCGATGAATCGGCGTGAACCGAATGGTTCGCTCGAAGACTCGGAAACTGCCCGAATCGAGAAGGAAAACGATGACCAAAGTGGAAGCGATTATTCAGACGTCGAAGCTGGATGCTGTGAAAGACGCCCTTCATGAGGTGGGTGTGGAAGGCATGACGGTCCTGGAGGCGCGCGGGCATGGTCGGCAAAAGGGTCACACCGAATTTTACCGCGGCCGCGAATATACGGTGGACCTGATCCCCAAGATTAAACTCGAGATGGTTCTTCCCGACGACAGGGTCGAAAAGACCGTGCAGGCCATCGCCACCGCGGCCCGAACTGGAAAGATCGGTGACGGTAAGATCTTTCTTTCCAGGATTGACGACGCCATCCGCATCCGCAACGATGAACGAGGCGACAGCGTTCTCTAGGTCGTAGCGAATGGAAGGCATCCAAGGGCTCGATTAGGAAAAAGGCACCGGGATGTATATTGTGGAAGCACCAAATGATCCGCAGCACAAAGCATTGATCCGATCGGTATGGCCACGAAATCCTCTTTGGGCAGTGAACTCAGGGAGCTTTACGCCGGGGAGTCTTCCCGGATACAGACGGAGTTCTCCGCTTCGCGAGACGGGCAGGCATGTGTCTTGGCGCGCACGGCGCTAGCGGAATCCATTGCGCGGCGCCTTTGGAATGAACTGATCTCCCCGCAAATCGCAGGGCCGCGCAACTTCGCCCTGATCGCCCTCGGCGGATTCGGAAGACGCTGGCTGTTTCCGCATTCTGACATTGATCTGATGTTCCTTCACGCCGGCGGCGATACCGAAAAAAAGTTCAGAGATTCGATTCGCGGCCTTTCGCAGGAATTATGGGATCTTCGGTTGAAGCTCAGTCCGGCAACCCGAACGCTCGCGGACTGCGAAAAATTCGACCCCAATAATGTGGAATTTGCAATCTCGCTGCTCGACTGCCGCTACCTAGCCGGCGACCCGCAGCTGTTCGCCCGTCTCCACGACAAGCTGATTCCCAAGCTCGTGTCGCGAGAGTCGCGGCTGATCGTTCAGCGGCTTAGCGATCTAACCCACGGCCGCTACAACAAGTTCGGCGACACCGTTTTTCACCTGGAACCAAACGTGAAAGATGGCCCGGGGGGCTCCGGGATTACAATCTCGCGTGCTGGCTGGCCCTGATCTCGGCCTTAGAGGAAAAGGGCATTTGGCCGGAAGAAGCGTCCTTACTGCCGGCTCCTCTGCGCCAGCCGTTCGACGACGCCCTTCGCTTCCTTATGTCGGTGCGCTGTTTTTTGCATTACCGCTACGGGCGGGACGACAACACGCTGGCATGGGTCGCGCAGGACGAAGCGGCGGCCTTCAAAATCGGCGTTTGCAGCGACCAATCGCCCAGCGCCGCAGACTGGATGCGCATTTACTTCAGCCACGCGAGGCACATCCACCGGGTCGCCACGCAGTTGCTGGATGAGTTTCCAGCGGCCCGGGCTTCGCTTTACCGGCAGTTCCAGAATTTGCGGTCGCGGCTGTCGAACTCCGAATTCTCGGTTGTCGACGGTAGGATTTTTTTGCAGCGCCCGGAATCTTTGAACGACTCCGCACTGCCCTTACGAATGTTTCGGTTCATGGCGCGGCACGGCATCGCGTTGAGTTCCACCACCGAGCATCAGATGGAGGATGTGATTGCGGCGCTCGCTGCAAATCCCCCGCAGGGCAGCGAACTTTGGAGTCACCTCCAGGAGATTCTGGTTGCGCCTCATGCGGCGGACGCTCTACGGACGATGCATTCTTTGCGCCTGCTCACGCTGTTATTGCCCGAGTTGAAAGGGATCGACGCGCTGGTCATACGCGATTACTCCCACCGGTTGACTGTCGATGAGCACACCTTCGTGGCAATTGAGAATCTGCACAAATTGAGGCAATCGCATACCACTTGGGACCAGCGCTACGCGGAACTGCTCGATGAGCTCGAGCAACCCGACCTGCTGTACCTTGCGCTGCTGCTGCACGATACCGGTAAAGGCACAACCACCGACAGCCACGTCACCGCCAGCGTGGAAATCGCTAAAAAATGCCTCGACCGGCTCGATCTGGACAGTCTGGACCGCGAGACGGTCTTATTCCTGATTTATCGCCACATGGAATTAAGCGCGACTTTGCGGCGCGATATTTTTGATCCTGGCACGATCCATCAATTTGCCGAGAAGGTGGGAACCCCCGAGCGGCTGAAGATGCTCTGCCTGCTCACCTATGCCGACATCAAAGCCGTGAATCCGGAAGCGCTCACGCCGTGGAAGGCGGAGAACATCTGGCAGCTTTACATCGGCACCGCCAACCACATGCTGCGAATCGCGGATGAGCGCCTTCACGTCGACGAGCATGATGAGGTGCTGACTCATCTCCGCACGCTGGCACCGGCCGCCGGGAGGAGGCTCGAGAGTTTTCTTGAGGGTTTGCCTCGGCGCTACCTGCAGACCCAGGCTGCCGGCGAAGTGCTTGGACAGATGGAAATGGCCAACCGGCTCGACGAAGATCCCGTGCAGCTGACGTTGACTCGCGGCCGGCACTGGTACGAGCTGACCTTGGTTACCTTGGACCGGCCTTTCCTGTTCTCCAAAATGGCCGGCACTCTGGCCGCTTGGGGAATGAACATCGTCAAGGCCGCGGCATTCTCAAACCGCGCCGGAGTGGTGGTGGACACATTTTTCTTCACCGACCGCTTTCGCACCCTGGAGTTAAACCTCCCGGAATGGGAGCGGTTTAAAGCCAGCATCCACGATGTGGTGGTGGGAAAAGCCGATCTCGACCGCATGCTGCGAGACCGGATGCGCTCGGAGAAGAATGCCATTCCGAAGGTAAAAGTGGAGACCAAGATCGAGGTCGACAACGAGTGCTCTCCCCACAGCACCCTGATCGAAGTGATCGCCCAGGACCAGTTGGGCCTGCTGCACCGGATCAGTTCCCAATTGGCCCACGAGGACTGCAACATCGAGATCGCCCTGATCGAGACCGAAGGCCAGATGGCCATCGACGTCTTCTACCTTACTTCTCAAGCGGCGAAGCTCACGCCTGAGCATCAGGAGCGCCTCCGCAACGCCCTACTTCAGGCCTTGGCCCCTCAATGAGGTATGTTCCCCAAAAACCTGGTTTCCTAGAATTGGTTACAAAAGCTAGGTTGATGCATCCAAATAGGTAGGTCCCCGCGTATTATGAGTGTTCTTGAGGTGCTTAGGAGGCGAAAATGCTCATCAAGAAAAAGCCTGAATTGACCTACTCGGATATGACCCCCAAGGGCATCTATATGGGCCGGCGCAACTTCCTGCTGGGCCTTTTGGCGACGACTAGCGCCGTTGAGGCCTACAAGAGATACCCCTGGCTGGTTGCCGCTGCCGGCCCGGTGGGGTCGGTTCCGGTGAAGCTTGACAATCTGGCGCACGGTGCCTACAGCAAGGACAATATCCAGGAAAAGGTGACTCCGCCAGAAGATGTGATGCACTACAACAACTACTACGAGTTCGGTACCGACAAGGCCGATCCGGCCAAGAATTCAAAGAACTTCGTCACCACTCCGTGGACGGTTTCCGTGGAAGGCGAAGTAAAAACGCCCCGCACGGTCACGATGGACGAAATATTGAAGCTCGCCCCGCTTGAGGAGCGCATTTACCGCCATCGCTGCGTCGAGGCCTGGTCGATCGTTGTGCCCTGGATTGGCTATTCGCTAAGCGTCATAGCCAAACTGGTCGAGCCGACTCCCGCCGCGAAGTACGTGGCGTTCCAGAGCTATTTCGACAAGAAGCAGATGCCCCTGTGGCGCGATGCGGGAATCCAGTTGCCTTACGTCGAAGGCCTGCGTCTGGATGAAGCCATGAATCCGCTGACGCTTCTGTGCACCGGCATGTATGGCGAAACGCTTCCGAACCAGGATGGAGCCCCGGTGCGCATAGTGATACCGTGGAAATACGGATTCAAGAGCATCAAATCCGTGGTCAAAATCCGCTTCGTGAAAGACCAACCTCCCACGACATGGAACATCGAGAATTCGCACGAGTACGGTTTTTACTCCAACGTGAACCCATCGGTAGACCATCCGCGCTGGAGCCAGGCCCACGAACACCGCCTGGGAGGAGGCTTCTTCGACCGGCCGATCACGACATTAATGTTCAACGGCTACGGTGAGCAGGTAGCGGGCATGTACGGCGGTATGGATTTGCGCAAGAATTTCTAGAGGCGAGCACCGGTGATCAAACAAGTTCTGTTGAGCAAGTGGACCAAGGTGTTGTTGTTTGTGCTCTGCCTGGTGCCGCTTGCAATATTGCTTTGGCGAGGATTCCACAACGAACTCACCGCGAATCCCATTGAGTTCATAACGCACACTACGGGCGACTGGACTTTGCGGTTTCTCGTGATCACGCTCGCGATCAGCCCCTTGCGAAAAATCCTGCACCAGCCGTTGCTGATCCGCTTCCGCCGCATGCTCGGACTATTCGCCTTCTTCTACGTATGTCTTCATTTCGCCACCTGGATCGGCCTCGACAAATTCTTCAATTGGACTGAAATGATGAAGGATGTTCAGAAGCGCCGCTTCATCACCGTAGGTTTTACAGGGTTTGTGCTGTTGATGCCGCTGGCGATTACCTCCACCGCGGGCTGGATTCGACGCCTGGGCGGCAAACGTTGGCAGCTCTTGCATCGGCTGGTGTATGTTACGGCTATTCTTGGCGTGATTCACTACTACTGGCTGGTGAAGTCAGACGTACGAAAACCTTTGGAATACGCCTGGATGGTCGGAATTCTGCTGGCCTGGCGAGCCGCGGAGTGGATCTACAACCGCCGAAAGAAGGCGGCGCCGCGGGCGGTCCGAAGTGAAACGCCGGCGTCTGCTGAAACCGCCTAGAAGTCGGGATCGTCTCTAGGATCGGGTGGACGGCGGCTTAATTTCGAAAAATGAAATCGCCGCGACGCGGAGGCTTTGATGGTCCATTTGGCTGCCCGCGCCTCTCTCAACCGAACTCGCGGCTGGAAGCGACCTGCCGGAATCGCCGCCGCAGCGCCCCAGTCGAGTATCGCTGATTGGTCTGCCGTCTCGCCGTTGAGCAAACAGGGGAAGAATTCTTGAGGAACGGGATGTGGCGAGCAGGCACTGCTATTCTCTTGGTGAGTCTGTGGCTCTCAATCGGCGTTCTTATGAGCGGTCGTAGTGACGACAACCCTTCTGGGTTGCAGCCCGTTGATCCCCTCATTACGACTGCGTTGCCTGTAACCCGCGCTGAACCGGACGTTCTCACCTATCACAACAATAATTTCCGGACCGGCGGATATCTGAGCGAGACTTGGTTGACTCCCGGTCGTGTAAGTTCGTCAGATTTTGGCAAGGTAGGATTTCTGCCGGTGCGTGGATTGGTCGATGCGGAGCCACTCTACGTCTCAAGCCTCAGGGTGCAAGGTGTCCGGCGGAAGGTAATCTTTGTCGCGACCGAACATGATTTGGTTTACGCGTTTGATGCCGATACCTTCGCCTTGCTCTGGCGCGTCTCCGTATTGGGAGCCGGCGAAACAACCAGTGACAATCGCGGATGCCAGCAGGTCACCCCTGAAATCGGCATCACCTCGACTCCGGTGATCGATTTGAACAAGGGCCCGCACGGCGCCATCTACGTTGTGGCCATGTCGAAGGATCACTCCGGAAACTATTTCCAGCGATTGCACGCCCTCGACCTCGTTACCGGCGCGGAGATGCCCGGCAGCCCCGCAAACATCACCGCTACCTATCCAGGCAGGGGCGCGGGCAATCGAAAGGGGCGCCTGATATTCGACCCAAAACAATACAAAGAGCGCGCGGCGCTCTTACTTGCGAATGGCCTGATTTACACCACGTGGTCATCGCATTGTGACGTGAGCCCCTATACCAGTTGGGTGATTGCCTACAGCGCGTCCGGCTTGCAGCAGGCCGGGGTGCTGAATCTGACTCCCAACGGAACCGAAGGGGCGATCTGGATGACTGGCGCCGGGCCGGCCGCCGACGAGGCAGGTAATATCTATCTGCTTACAGGTAACGGAACTTTCGATAGCACACTCGATGCGGGCGGCTTCCCCGAGGCAGGCGACTACGGAAATGCTTTCGTGAAGATTGCCATGAGAAGCGGCAAATTGGCGGTGGTGGACTATTTTACGATGCACGACACGGCGGACCAGTCGGAGCAGGATGAGGATCTCGGTTCCGGCGGGATTGTGCTGTTGCCGGACATGAAAGACGTTTCAGGGAACATCCGCCATCTGGCCCTAGGCGCTGGAAAAGACCAGGTGATTTACGTCGTAAATCGGGATTCGATGGGTCGTTTCAACCGGGCCAGCGATAAAGTCTATGAAAGAAACGTTTGGGCCATCGGGGGAATGGAATTTGGCGCGCCGGCGTCTTTGGGGAATTCGGTGTACTACGGCGCTTACCAAGACAATTTGAGAGCCTTCACATTCGTGAATGCAACTTTGCCGCGGCTGCCATCGTCGCAGACCGCGCAGAAATTCAACTACCCGGGCACAACGCCCAGCATTTCAGCAAACGGCGCTTCCAACGGGATCGTTTGGGCCGTAGAAAACTCAGTGCCCGCCGCCCTGCACGCCTACGACGCAGCCGACGTTAACAAGGAGCTTTTCAATAGCAAGCAAGCCGGGGCCCGTGACCAATTCGAAAACAACAAATTCATTACTCCGATGATCGCCAACGGCAGAGTCTACGTCGGCACGAAGACAGGTGTCGCAGTCTTCGGATTACGGCGGTAGCAGCCCGCGGCCGCAACGCGCTAGACGGGTTCGCATGTAGCACCGCGCGGACTTCAGCGCCGCGACAATCCCAACGGCAATTCCGACCCGCCAGCGCACACCTTTACCTGCCGCCCAGGCTGGTTCTTTCCCCTGCTTTTCAGGCGCGACAACTACTTGCCAACCCAGGACCGTGCTACAGCTAGATTCGGCGACATGGCTGTAGATCAATACGAACTGGTACAGATGGCCTTCGAACCCCGGGCCAATGCCGATGCGCCGCCTTACCTATGCGCCATCAATCGCACAATACCCGCGACGGTCGGAACCCGAGCCCCTGACGAAGAGCCTGGACCCCGAGGCAACCTGTGTCGCGCATTCCCGAATCAGGCTCGAATCAAATCACGCCCATCGCTCGCGACAGCGATTCCGCCTCTTCTATCAGCGCCCCCAGGCTGGCGCGAATGCCAGCGGCCCAAAATCTTCTCCCATGGGATCAAGCCCGAACGGCTCGAGCAATTCAACCACGTTCTTGGTCGCCCCGGAACGCAGCAAATCCAAATAGAGCGGCTCGAAGTTCGCGCCCATGCGTTCAAGTTGCGCGTAAAGACTCTGCGTAAGGAGTTCACCAAAAGCATAGGCATAAACGTAAAAGGGGCTATGAAAGTGCGAAATGTAGGCCCACATGTGGTTCATGTTCTCGTAGGTAAAGATCTCGCCCTCGTCCCCATACAATTCCTGGGCCGTCTTCAGCCAAATGGCGTCCAGGTTTTCCACCGACAGTTTCGCCGACGAAGACCAGGTCTTGTAATCGGCATCCATGCCATGCAACCGTCGCTCGAAGTTCGAAAATCCGATTTGCCGAACCACGGTGTTGATGGTGCTGTCGATCTGCGCCATGACCAGCGCCAGAAGCGAGCGAGTGTCCCCCGACCGATTCAACCTCTCCTTCAAGAACGTGAAAGTCGTCATTTCCCCAAACACCGATGCCGTTTCGCAGTAAGCAATCGGTGCATGAAACATCAAGGGCCCCTGCGTTTCGCCGGCGAGAATTCCATGTACGCCGTGGCCAAGTTCGTGGGCGAGGGTCATCACATCGCGGTTGCTTCCCAAATAATTCAGCAGCGTGAATGATATGGGTTTTCCGCCAGGTAGAACGCGCGACGCATTGAAAGCTCCGTGGCGCTTCTCTTTCGTTGCGGGAGCATCAATCCGCCGCTCCGCGAAGAACCCCTTGACGATTCTCGCCAGCGTCGGGCTGAAGCCTCCGTAAGCCTCCGTAACGATATCGGTGGCCTCCTTGAAAGGCACGACCGTGGTATCGGCGAACGGCATGGGCGCGTTGCGGTCGCTCCACCGCAGCAGCGAAACACCCAAATGCTTCGCCTTCAGCCTGTAGTAGCGCCGCGTCAGCTCGCCGCCCAGGGTAGTTACCGTGTTGTGCAGCACCTCAACCACGGAATCCGGTATGCGGCTCACTTTGTTTCGAAAATCCATCGGATGCTGGTATCCGCGCTCGGTATCCTCCACGGCTTTGGAACCGGCCACCACGTAGAGCGTCTGCGCCGAATATTTCGCGAACGCACCCCCCAACCCGTCGTTCACGATTCTCATGGCCTCCGCCCGTTCCGCAGCATCCTTCGATTCCGTGAGAATGTGCATCATTTCGGTGAGATTTTTCTCCTCGCCGCGAAAATCAAAAAGCAGGTCCGCTTCCACTTCATCAAAAAACTCACTCCACGCGCTTGAATCAAATGGCGAGCGTTTCATGAGCGCCGATTCGACCGGTTCGGTCAGAAAATGCCGCTTGAACGCCCGCACGTGCTCGATCCAAGGGCGATGCTTGGCAACCAGCGGATCATCGCTTCGGTAAAAAAGGGCGAGGCGATCGTCGGTAAGTTGAACGAGTTCCAGCTCGAAGAAAGTGAGGTGCTCGCCGCGGATCGCACTCGATTTCCGCTGAAAAGCGGCACGCTTGGCCTTGATTGCTTCATTTGCCAGATCGGTCGCCTCGCGCAGAAAAAGATAGGATCCGATCTTGCCTTCGAGCATATCGATCTCGGCGTAATCCTTGATTGCCTGCCCGAGCGTTTCGGCCAGGTGTCCCTTGTGGGTGAACGCAAAGCGTGTAGCCAGCTCTTGCAGACTGCACAAGTCGGAGTCAAGCTTGGGGTCGCTAATATCCAAATATAGAATACTCAAGTCCCAGCGGTCTTCATGGGTGTCTTCAATTACCGTCGTCATTCGAAATTCTTTCTCCGGAGTCCCGAGGTCCACATCTGATGCCGAACAGAACACTATTCTAAGCCATAGGGAAGTGATGAATCGAGGTTATCTAGCGGGAGTTTACTGCGAGTGCTCTCCCGAACCTTTGTGCATTCCCACTAAATCATTCCATCCGCAGGAATTAAATCGGGTGTTCTTTCCTGGAATGTGTATTACCCTATATGTTGTTGTTTTGTGTGATTATTGCACAATTTTTCTGTTGACAAGTAAGGCGAGTGCGTTTATGTATTACCCTTGATGGCCAGCCTCGTCAAAAAGAAAAAGGGCAACCGACTCTATTACTACCTCGTCGAAAGCGCCCGCGTCGATGGTAAACCTCGGATCGTCCATCAGGCCTATCTCGGCACCGCAGAAAAACTCGCCGAACTCATCCAGGAACGCACCACCCCCGTGCCCCTCTCGGCTACCCTGCGGGAGTTCGGACTCCCAGGTGCCTTGTGGCTGGCCGCTCAGCATACCGGCATGTGGGCGCTTCTAGAAGCTCTGTGGCCTGCTCCGCGCTCCGGACCAAGCCCCGCTCATTATTTGCTGCTCGCCGCCATTCACCGCATCTGCGATCCCGGCCCGAAGACCGAAGTCGGCGCTTGGTATGAGAAGACCCTGCTCGCTTCCGTGTGGGGTTTTCCGACCGAACGGTTTAGTTCCCAGGCCTTCTGGGACGTCTTCGAGCAGATTCTGCCGGCGCAAACCGAGTCCCTCTCACCGGCCGAAGATCCCCTGGAGCCAGCCCAGTTGCGCTTGCTGGGTTTGTGGAAGGAAAAACAGCTGGTCGGTCCTCGTCTGCTGGCCTACGATACCACCAACTTCTACACCTACATCGCCAGTACCAACACACGCAATCAACTGGCGCAGCGCGGACACAACAAGCAAGGTCGACACAACCTGCGGCAGGTAGGACTCAGCTATGTTCTCGACGGAGAGAGCGGACTCGGTTTATGCCACCACGTCTATGCGGGCAACGTGGCGGATGTCGAAGAGTTCTCCGCAGCTTTGGCGCGCATCCAGCGCTTGCTGGACCAAAATCAAATTCCACGTGACAGTGTCACGCTGGTATTCGACAAGGGCTCGGCGGCGCTGGACAACACGGTGGAACTGGAACAGAGCGGGGTGGGATGGATTTCCGCCTTGCCCTGGAATCAAGCACCGGTGGAGTTGCGCGAACGAGCTACAGAAGAACTGCCGCGGTGCAGCGCCGCACAGCCTGGGGTACGGGCCCTGGCGCAGAAGGCCTTGGTGCACGGTAAGGAATATCTCTGTGTGGTGAAGTACTCTGCGCCCTTCGCGGCAGAGCAACTACACAGCTTAACCACCAGCATGAGCCGGGTTCTGCAGTCTCTACGGCGCTTCTCCAAGGGACTGAATAAACCTCGGGCGCGGTGGACCGAGGACGGGATCAAGCGCAAAATCCAGAAGTGGTTGTCCGCTCAGTTTCTCGCGGAACTGATTCGCTACCAACTCGACTTTGGTGACGGCCAATGGCGGCTACAGTTTGATCTCGATGCAACGGCGTTCACCAAACTCATCGATCATCGTCTGGGCCGGACTGTGTTGCTCACCAACCGCATGGACTGGACGGCGGAACAAGTGGTGACCGGTTATGCCGGCCAGCAGCAGGTCGAGCGAATTTTCCGCGGACTGAAAGATGGAGACTGGCTGGGCTGGGGCCCGGTGCATCACTGGACCGATCGCAAGATCCGCATCCACGCGTTTTACTGCATGCTAGGCATCTCGCTGCTGCAGGTGGTGCACCGGCAGGCCAAAGCCGCTTGGGCGGACCTCTCTATGGACACACTCCTGGAAGAGTTGCAGCAGATCCAGCAGTTTGTTCTCCTCTATCCACGGCAAGGCGAGAAGGGACCGGATCGCGCGGCCTACGTCCTTTCCAAGCAGACCTTGGTGCAACAAGCTTTGGCGAAGGCGCTAAAGTTAGATGAGCTGCAGATTGCCCAACGTGGGTAAGACAAGCCGATTACTCTAGGCTGCACAAAAATGGACGCTTACAAGCCTCTTCGCTTAACCGGCAGTAAACTCATGCTAGACTCCCTCAAGGCTGAGCAGTTCCTGAGCCGGTGAGCTAGTGGTGGGAGTAGCTCGCGTCTTGTCTCTCCGGGTGGCTCGTGAAACGCGAATCGATGCTAATTCTTGTTCTGTGGGCCCGAGGATGCTGAGATCCCGTTCGCCCCACAGGTCGCAGGATTCAGCGTGCCCAGCTCGTGAGAGCGGATGCTCGAATCGTGCTCGATCGATAACAACCGCCTCGCAGGCAGAAGCGCAGGCCGACCTTTTGGCGAACGGTATTACCGACTTCGGGAAACCCCTGCCAGAACGACGAGTGCCCATGGGAATTAACCGATGGCCCCCAAACCCCGCGGAAAGGAAATGGGGAGCGCGGCGACGGTCCAATCGGGGAGGGCGCAGTCGTCGTTGAAGAACAGAATCTTGCCGGGTTGATCGGCAAGGTGGCGCTGAACTGTGGTGCCCGAAGGGAAGGCCTGAAACGCGTTCAAAATACTATCAACGCTATATAACTATCAGTTTCGACTGAACCTAAGGGCCATAAAAGGACAAGAATCGCTCACATTTGCTGCCTCTGCGCCGTCGATCAGAGTTCTTTGGGCCTTTAGCCCGACACGGCGGGTTCCGTGCCGAGGTGTGACCGGTGGCGATGAGCTTCTATAGAAACCTTCTCCCGCCAGACAAAAACGAGTCACCCTTGCAGATGATTGGAATTTTTCGGAAACGCTAAATCAGGGCGGCCCGGGTCTTTCGATCGACGGGATGCCTTGCTTCGCAAGAGAGGATTTGATTTGGCGGAGGGATTCCGAACTAGCGGGCCCGACGAGCACCCGGTAGAACCGATCGCCGTCTCGTTTCGAAACAAAAGCTGGGAAGTGTTTTTGACGAAGGGATTCGACCAGCTTATTAGCATTTTGCTCGTTACTCATGGCCGCTACCTGCAGGACGGTGGTTTGAGCCGTCTGGGGAGTTGGCCGTGGCGAAGGAGCAAGAGCGGGCGGGACGGACGGCAATGCCGGCCGTTGCTGCGGAGGGGCTGCGGCGGGTTGGCTTTGTGCGGGCGGTTGAATGGAAGGTGGTGGAAGCGACGCTTGGGATGGGATTTCCTGTTCGGGAACAACGCTGGGTACGTGAGGGGCTCGCGCGGTCTGCCACTTCGCGACGATGGCTACGGCACCAACGACGACCAATCCCAGAAGCGCGACGAGGAAAATCGGTGAGCGCCATTCTCGGGGGGCGCGGCTTTGGCGGAAGTGTTCTGATTCAAGAAACAAAGACTGTGGAGCGATGTGACGGGAGGCGGTTTGATCTGGTTGAGATGCCGGTGCAGTTCCAGCGGCTTGCCCGGCCCCGCTTTCTGCGGCGCTTGGATCGGGTAGCTCGGGGATTTTGGGGTCCGCCGGATCGATCGGATCGATCCACCAATCTCCGCGAAGTTCCTGCAGGGAATCTCCGAACGACAGCCATTTCCGGATTTCCTGAACCGCCTCGGTGGTGGGCTCGACGAACTCAATGCCGGCAACGTTCTGGGGTTCGTTTCGCCAGACGATTCGGCCGCGCGCTTCGACCCAGGAACCGGGTCGCACGGATTGGAAGCGCAACTCGAGCGGCCCTTCGTCCGTGATGCCTTTGCCGGCCTGTACGCAGAGGCCACCTTCGCTGGCGTTCAGGATGAAACCGCGGGAGTCCTGGCCAAGCTGGATGGAGGCAAACAAAACGGGACTGCGCGAAAATCTCCGAGCCTTGGGCGGAGAGGCAAAGGCTCCGGCGGAAGGAGGGGCGGCGTCCATACGGGATTTAAAAACTCACTCAGTCGGACTTTGGGCCGGATCGGGTGCGAAGTCAATCGCATTTTGCAGTGGATCGAAAGAGAGAGTCAAACCAGCAGGCCACTGCACCGTGAAATCGGATGAATCCTGTAGAGTCAGGAACGGGGGGCCAAGAACGGATGGCGGATCGCGGTCGGCATTTCCGATGAAGGTCACTACCAGGCAGTCGCTGTCTTTGACCGGTTCATGGCCTGCGCGATTTGGTACTCGAAATGGCGGGCGCAATGGTTTGCGGCATAACTGCATTCTGTGGGAAAAAATCATGGGCAGGAAGCCGTATCCCGCCTCGCGGGCCGCGCCGACCGCGGGAGGATGATGATCAGCCGGCGCGGAAACGGCGGCTGGCGAAGCAAGAAGCGTCGCGCAAACCGGAGCGCGACATGGATCGAGTTGGATCGGGCAGTTGCGGCTAACGCGTTTTCGCCCCAACCAGGCATCCGGCGCAATCACCGGAACGCTGCTGAATTCATCAATTCGCATCGATCATCCGCGGCGATCATTCGGATCAACAATCATGAATCAGTCGTATCAAATCAGACGTGGGTTCGCCGTGGACAAAAGCAATGTATATTAGTAAGGGTTTCCGCCAAAACGGCATGGGTTATCTCTGCATCCACGGCCACTTCTATCAGCCTCCGCGAGAGAACCCGTGGCTTGAGGCCATCGAACTACAGGATTCGGCGTATCCTTACCACGACTGGAACGAGCGGATTACCGCGGAATGCTATGCGACCAATGCGGCAGCGCGGATTCTTGATAGCACTGGGCGAATCCTCAAGATCGTAAGCAACTACCCCAACATTAGTTTCGATTTCGGGCCGACGCTGCTTTCATGGCTGGAAAACCGCGCGCCGAAGGTTTATCAGGCGATCCTTGAAGCCGATCAGGTGAGCCGCGAGAATTTTTCCGGCCACGGCTCAGCCATCGCGCAAGCGTACAACCACATGATCATGCCTTTGGCGAACCGGCGGGACAAAATCACGCAGGTCCTCTGGGGCATAGGTGATTTCGAGCACCGCTTCGGGCGCCGTCCCGAAGGCATGTGGCTTCCCGAGACGGCCGTGGACATCGAGACTCTGGAAATCTTAGTCGAGCAGAAGATTCGATTCACGATTCTGGCTCCTCGGCAGGCCCGGCGCGAATCGAAAATCGGAGGGCGCGTCTGGAAGGACGTGAGCGGTGAACAGATCGATCCTTCCATGGCATATTCGTGCCGGTTGCCTTCGGGGCAAAGCATCAATTTGTTTTTCTACGACGGCCCGATTTCGCGGGCCATCGCTTTTGAGAACCTGCTGGCAAGCGGCGATCAGTTCGTCGATCGGCTGATGTGCGGGTTTGCGGAGGAAGCTCGATCCTGGCCGGAATTGGTTCACGTGGCGATCGATGGAGAGACCTTCGGACACCATCACAAGATGGGAGAGATGACCTTGGCGTTTGCTCTGGACCGTCTTGAGAGCAAGGATCTGGCCAAGATTACCAATTATGCCGAATATCTGGAACTTCATCCGCCGATTCACCGGGTGGAGATCTTTGAGGACACCTCGTGGAGCTGCATTCACGGGATTGATCGCTGGCGAAGCAACTGCGGGTGCAACTCCGGTAGTCATCCAGGTTGGAACCAGGAATGGCGGGGGCCGTTGCGGCAGGCGCTCGACTGGCTTCGCGATACGTTGGCGCCGCAGTACCACGAAAAGGCAGCATCGCTGCTCAAAGATCCGTGGGCGGCGCGCGACGCTTACATCTCCGTGGTTGTTGACCGCTCTGCAGCGAGCATCGATCGATTTTTTCACGAACACGCCGCTCAGGAATTGGACGGGGCGGATCGGGTGACCGCGCTCAAGTTGCTGGAGCTTCAGCGGCACGCCATGCTGATGTACACCAGCTGCGGCTGGTTCTTCGATGAGCTTTCGGGTATCGAAACGGTTCAGTGCATTCAATATGCGGGCCGCGTCGTGGATTTGGCGCGGCAACTTTTCCGCGAGGATGTCGAAGCGCCTTTTCTTGAGAAGTTGTCGCGAGCGAGGAGCAATATTCTCGAATATGGCGATGGAGCGCAGATCTATCACAAATGGGTGCGGCCGGCCGTCATTGATCTTCCGAAGGTGGCCGCCCATTACGCCATCGCCTCGGTTTTCGAGCCGTCTCCCGCGTTGGATCGCATTTACTGCTACGCAGTGGAACGCGAGGAGTATAAGGTCCACGAGCGGGAGAAAAAGAAGCTGGCGGTCGGGCGGTTGCGGATCTCCTCGGCAATAACCAGGGAGTCTGCAACGCTGAGCTTCGCGGCCTTGCACCTCGGAAATCAGCAGGTGCGAGTGGGTGTCCGAAACGGTTCCGAGGACGCCGCCGTGCTGGCCTCGGTGAACGAACTGGCGAAAGCTTTTGGCCATGCCAGCGCGTCAGAAATCGATCTCCGTTTTGACGAGGTGTTTCGGAAAAATACCCATTCCCTGCGCTCCTTGTTCAAAGACGAACAGCGCAAGATCCTGGACCTCATTCTCGCCCCCCTCACGGCGGAAGCCGAAGCCGCTCACATTCAGCTCTACGAGAAGAATGCCGATCTGATGCGTTTCCTGGTGGACTTGCGGATTCCGCTTCCCAAGAGTTCCCGCGCCTCAGCTGAATTCGCCTTGAACCATCAACTGCGGAAAGAGTTTCTAAGCATCGAGCCTGTTGTCGAAAGAGTTGCGCCTCTCATTGCAGAAGCCAAGGCTGTGCAGGTCGAACTTGACGTTTCCACCCTCGAGTATGCCCTCCGGAAGCGGCTGGAAGAGATGGCCGAGAACCTGGCGGACCCACGCTGTGATCCGCGATCGCTAACCCGGTTCCGAGCGGCAGTCGAACTGGCACGATCGTTGCCGTTTGCAGTGAATCTGTGGCAGGTGCAGAACCTATTCTACGGGGAGCTTCGGTCGCGCACCCGCAAATCGCGCGTGGGCGCAGAACAATCGTTCAAGGACCGGTGCGATTGGACCCGTGATGTTGCGCAACTGGGCGAGACACTGCTCTTTACGCCGGAAGCTTTGAATCTGATGTTTCATTCGACCTCGGACGAGCAGGCGATTCGGGCCGCTCCTTAACGCCGGGCAGGCAGGAGCCCGGAAATCCCTGGGTATCGGCCTCACTGAATCGAGCTACTCTCAAGACATGAGCATCGACTGGGTCCGCGAATTCTGTCTTTCTCTTCCGCATACGACCGAACAGGTGCAATGGGAAGACGCCTTGGTTTTTAAGGTGGGAGGAAAAATGTACGCCGTTGCGCGGCTCGAACCTGGGGCGCACTGGCTTTCGTTGAAATGCCCCGAGGAAGAATTTGTCGAATTGGTGGAGCGTCCCGGAATCGTTCCCGCCCCCTACCTTGCCCGAGCGCATTGGATCGCGCTCGAATCCGAGAATACGGTACCGCGCGCCGAACTTCAGCAGCTTCTTACTC
This sequence comes from uncultured Acidobacteriota bacterium, assembly GCA_963718485.1. Taxonomy (GTDB): domain Bacteria; phylum Acidobacteriota; class Terriglobia; order Acidiferrales; family UBA7541; genus Palsa-295. The sequence goes on along the minus strand of CAVQZU010000132.1, from coordinate 257,923 downwards.
GGGGGCACGCATTGATATTCGGGAAGCTTTCGAAGAAAACGAAAATAGCGCTCGCCGGGCGTAAGTCCGTCTCCAGACTGGGCAGTCAAATCAAATCCAAGAACTGAACTGACTTGCGGCAGACAATGCCAGTCCCATTTTGTCCTTGCGAATGCGAAAACCTGCTCGAGGGGATCGATGGACGAAGGGCTGATCGAGAACGTATCGGACACGGCGTTTTGGGTGGCCCATTACCGGGGCGTCGAAACGCGCCGCAGCGATGCGCTCTTCCGAGATCCGCTGGCCGGCATGCTGGCCGGGGATCGCGGCAAGAAGATCGCCCAGAAGATGCCGTTGCCCGCGATGACGGCATGGGTGATCGCGATCCGCACCTGCATCATCGACGAGTATATCGGCCGGGCGATTGGCGAAGGGATTGATACGGTTATCAACCTCGGAGCGGGACTCGACGCGCGGCCGTATCGGATGGATGTTCCGAGTTCGCTGCTGTGGATCGAGGCCGACTATCCGCACATGATCGAATTCAAAGAGACCCGTCTTGCCAAGGAGCAACCACGATGCAGGCTCGAACGGGTAAAAATCGACCTGGCGAATCTGGTCGAGCGGCGCCGGTGGTTGGCAGACGTCGATGCACGAGCGAAGAGGCTGCTGATCCTTACCGAAGGAGTCGTGCCGTATCTGAGCGTCGAGGAGGCCGGTTCGCTCGCGGACGACTTGAAGGTGTTGCGTCACAGCGGCTATTGGGTCGTCGACTATCTCTCTCCCGAAGCAATCAAATTCCGAGAAAGTTGCGGAATGGTGCGCAAGACCCGGAACGCTCCGTTCAAGTTCGCGCCGGCGGATTGGTTTGGGTTTTTCAAAGGGCACGGCTGGCGATTAAAGGAGATGCGCTATTTCGCCGAAGAAGCGGAGCGGCTGAAACGGCCTTTGCGATTGCCTGTGCTGATGATGGCGGCATCGGCGATTCGGACGCTCTTTGCTTCCCGCGAACGGCGCAGTGCCTACCGGAAGCTCGCGGGTTACGCGGTGCTTGAACCAGAAGGTGCTGCCGCTATTTCCTAGATACTTCGGTGCGAGCCGCCGATCGCGCCTGCGGAGGGCGAACCGTGCGGTCTCCCGGAACGAGCGTCGACCACAAGAATTCAGCTCGGCTGTGCGTGATCGCCAATGTGATTAGCTGGCGACCTCAGATCGCGAGGAGCCGGGCGAAGAACGAACGGTAGCGGCGCAGGGCGAGGCGGAAATCTTCGGTAGAAGTATCGCCACCCCGATCCCACTGTTGTTCCAGTTTTTGGCGCTCATCCGCAAAGATTTCGGTGAGGCGGTTCATCGTCGCGGACACCAGCTCGTCAGCTTCTTCGACCGATTTGCGAGGCTCATCGACAAAGCCGACCTGGATGCTGTCCCAGCGCGAGCGGAAATCGTTCGCTTCGCTGGGTGTAAATAGCGCAACCCTGTCTGCGTCCAGCGCAGGTGAGGCAGCGGCGCCGGTGGGCGAACGGTTTGTGGCGGTCACCGGAGGAGACTTTGCAGGCAGAGGCGTGATTAAACGGCCATCCACACCGGAGGTACCTTCAACGGAACCCAGCTTCTGCGCGGCGTCTCGATCGAGAGCTTTCGATTGTTCAGACAAGGAGCCGGAATCCTTAAATTCAGCCATTAGAAATCCTCTCTTTTCTATGATCTGGAACCCAAGTCAAGATTTTCGCCATAAACCTTAGACTCTACCAGCGGCGTGTGCTCGCGCTTGAGGAGGTTCGCCCATCAACTCGTTGAACAGCGTGCGATAGTGGATCATCCCCTGGCGGAGATCTTCCGTTGTAGCTTTGGCTTGCGAATGACGAACCGCGATTTCGTGCCCGGCGCGGTAGTGTTGTACAACGATTGCGTGGTCGACCGAAACTTCGGCGGCGCGATGCTCAAAATCGCTCATCGGATATCCGCAAGCTGACATGACTTGGCCTAAGAGTTGGTCGGCGTCCGAAAAGGCAAGATGGGGATCGTCGACAAACGTCGCCTGAATCTCGCGCCAAGATTCCTGAAAGCGATCGCGGTCAGAGGGCGAAAGGGAACGGAGCGGGTAGCGCCTGACACGCTTTTCGAGCCTTTCGAGTTCCGCTTCGGCTTTGTATTTACTTCCGATTTCCTGAACAGCCCGATTGTATTCGGGACCAAAGCGAGCGCGTAATTTTCTGGAACGGTGTCGTGCGAATAAGACGATTCCCAACGCCACGAGCGCAACCACGACAATCAAGATCATTACGACTTGCGTAGATGTCATCCGAGTAGCTCTCGAGATCGAGATATAGCGCGATTTCCAGGAATCGGAATCGGGCATCGGCTGTACCAACGGATCGATAAGGCTGTACGGCGCTGAAAGCATCAAACGCGAAGGAAAGCCCATATTGGGAAGATCCTCGGCGAGGCCCGACCGGGGGGTCAGGCAGATAGCGCCATGAGTTTCCGCCACCGCCATTCAACGATTTCCCTGGAACAAAAACTGAGGGTTCCCTAACCAGGAATGTATGCATTGCTGAAGCCGGTGCTAAGGCCTGCGCACGTGCCGGCAAGGCGGTCGTGTTGCGCCGGGGCGAGCATCGTGAGGAAAAAGTTGCTTCCGTCCCTGAGGCGGCATTTGGAAGTAACACGTCGTTAACATCCCGCGGAGCGCCCCTCGGTTAAGATCGCTCGTTCCGTTCCATCTGAAATCCGGCGGGGAGACCGATGGAGAAGAAGAATTTTCTGTTCGTATCGCTTACGGGACTCATCAGCGACATAGCCTGGCAGGTTTCCAAAGAAGGGCACGAGGTCCGCTATTTTATCGGAGACAAGAAGGAGGGCGATATCGCCGACGGTTTTGTGGCCAAGTCCAAGGACTGGGAGAAGGACGTGGAGTGGGCAGACATCGTCATATTCGACGACACGCTCGGCCAGGGTGAAAAGGCGAACGTGCTCCGCAAACAGGGCAAGAAAGTGATTGGCGGGACGCCGTATTCCGATCGCCTGGAGGACGACCGCTCTTTCGGCCAGGAAGAGCTCAAGAAAGCCGGCGTGAACATTATCCCTTACGGCGAATTTGTGTCATTTGACGATGCCGTCGAGCACGTGGTGCAGAATCCCGGACGTTACGTGATCAAGCCCAGTGGCGAAGCGCAGAATATCAAGCGGCGTTTGTTTGTCGGTGAAGAGGATGACGGGCAGGATGTAATCCGCATGCTCGAGGCGTACAAGAAAGCGCTCTCTGAGGAGATCAAGGTATTTCAGTTGCAGCGGCGTGTCACAGGTGTAGAAGTAGCGGTGGGCGGGTTCTTCAACGGCAAGAATTTCATTTATCCGATCAACGTCAATTTCGAGCACAAGAAGCTTTTCCCCGGCGATATTGGGCCGCCGACCGGGGAGATGGGAACGTCGATGTTCTGGAGCGGGCCGAATCAATTATTCAGTCAAACACTGTTGAAAATGGAGCCGGTGCTGGCGGAGGAAGGATACGTCGGGTACATCGATTTAAACTGCATCGTGAACAACCACGGTATTTATCCGTTGGAGTTTACTTCACGGTTCGGTTATCCGACGATTAGCATCCAGCAGGCCGGAATGCTGACGCCGATTGGGCAATTCTTTCTTGACCTGGCGAATGGAAACGATCCCAAGCTGAAAACGCGGAGTGGGTTTCAGATCGGGGTGCGCATCGTCGTACCGCCGTTCCCGTTTGATGACGACCAAACGTTTGAATCGTTCTCGAAGGATTCGGTGATTGTGTTCAAGAAGGCGCCGCAGGATGAAATTCACATTGAAGATGTGAAGCAGATCAATGGGCAGTGGCTGGTTGCGGGAACCTCGGGAGTGATTCTGATCGTGATCGGCACGGGACCGACGATGAAACAGGCGCAATCCCAGGTGTATGCCCGAATCAAGAATGTGCTCATTCCCAACATGTACTACCGCACCGATATTGGCGACCGATGGGTGGAAGATAGCGATCGCTTACACACCTGGGGATATTTGCGGTGACCATCGCAAATCGAGCCTGAGTGGTTTGAACTATCCGAGGGAGGGAAGAAACAGATGCAGGTGGATCGCAGGGACTTGCTGAAGGGTTTCGGCTCGATTGCGCTGGGGACGGCCGTGCGTGTCGAGGTTGCGGAGGCCGCTTCTCCTCAGGCTGCTGAGGTGCAAGAACCTCCCGCGGCGCTTCTCTCCCAAGCACGGATTGAGAATCCGGAACGGCTGCTTGATTCCGAGCCGGTCATGGAGATCACTCCGGAGGGTGATGCGATCATCCGGTGGAAGACCGTGGTGCCTACGCAAGGCGTCACAATCTATCTGGGAATGCCGAACGAAGAAATCGTGCTGGACTGGCCAATCTACAGTGCGAGCCAGAGCTTCAAGGAAGAAAAGCCGCAGCTTCACCATGAGGCAACGATCGACTTGCGTGGCTATGTGAATCGGAACGCGGCGCGGCTGATGATCAGCGGAGGACTTTTTTTCTACCGCATCGAGCTGTACGATCCGCGTCGCGCAGCGGTTCGTTTCATAGATCGGCAGTTTCATTGCGCGATCCAGAATGACAAGTTTCGGCTGGCATTGAATATCGAGGAGGGTCCCTTTCTTGCGCAGCTCACCGGCGATTCCGCGATTGTGTGGTGGAATACTGACCGGCCGGCAGCCGGCGAATTGCGGCTTGAAAATGGGCCAGTGGTTGCCAGTGAGAGCGGCGCCGGCAACCGCCACGTGGCGCGAATCGGCGGCTTGCGGCCCGGGCAATCGTACATGTACCAAGTTACGGTTCGGACACCGGAAGATGAGCTGCGCTCCCGCGCCTATGAATTGAGGGCGGCTCCGGCGGAAACGAATTTTGCGTTCATTTTTACATGCGATGGTCGCACGGGGGCGTTGGGCGGAGGAGAAACCGCTCTCGAGGGAGTGAATGGAGCGTCGGCGCGCGCGCTGATCACTCAGATGGCGCGGCATGAGGCGCATTTTCTATTTTTTACCGGTGATTTAATCAGCGGATACACGACGCGCGAGGATGACTTCCGCGCCCAACTGCGGTCCTGGAAGCGGATGTATGGTCCGCTGTGGCATGAAATGCCAGTGTATACGGGCATGGGCAATCACGAGTCGCTGCTCGATGGCTCGCCGGGAGTGCAGTACGACAAGCCAGGAAGCCGAAGCGCCGAATCGGTGTTCGCCTCGGAATTTCTGCATCCCCAGAATGGACCTGAGCCGGAGAAGCCCGGACTCCCACCTTACAAGGGCGCGGCGTACAGCTTCGATTATTCGGCATGCCACTTCGTCCAGCTGAATTCAGACTACTGGTATTCGAACCATCCCGATGAACAGCCGGGCAACCTGTTCGGGCGCTTGCTTCCCGGGCAACTCGACTGGTTTGAGAAGGATCTGGCCGCGGCGCGAAGTTCGGGAGCGAAACACATTTTTGTTTTCATCCATGAGCCGGCCTTTCCAAACGGGGGCCATGTTCAGGATTCGCTGTGGGGCGGCGGCCACCCGGATGGGGTGGCGGTGCGCGATCGGTTCTGGACGGCGGTCAATCGGAACGGCGTGGCCGCGGTTTTCTCTGGACACGAGCACAATTATAGCCGGACGCTCATCGACAATCAGACGCCGGTTCGCTGGGATCACACAACGAATCCCAATTTTTCGAAGCCAACCACACAAATTATCCAAGGCTCGGCGGGAGCGCCATTTTACGCGCGAGACCTGACGGTTCCCTGGAACAACCAGGTCAAGAAATTCGTCACACACACATGGTCATACTGCCTGGTCAAAGTTACGAACGAACACGTTCGTCTGGAAACCCACAGCTATACCGGCGAGGTGATTGACGAAGCCGACTTGGCGTAGCAATTCATTTCCTGTTTATGGCGTTCGTTCATTTCGATCGAGCTGCCGTTTCAAATCGCAAGGGGCCGATTGGTTCTGAAGCAGACAGTTGACGGCCAGTATTCAAGCGAACTCCCGAACTGGAGGCAGCCTCGGCCGAGCCTGCTCTTGTCAGGTCAAGCCAGCCTCATCCCATCGGACCAGACACCGGGTATGGCCATGCTCCAACGCGCCCGCCCCCAAGACTGAATCCGGTGTCTTGTCACCCATCACAGGCCGTCGTGAGTGAAGCCGCCGAAGGGCGAAAAGACGCGTCAGGCTGAGGATATATTGGCCTCAGTGTTTTGCTCAGCAACATCGTCAACCGCTGTGATACGGGCTAGTTATTGCGGGCGGTGGAAAAGGCCCATGTAGACGGCCTTGCCCAGGACGTGGCCCTGAATCGCTTTCATTATATTGGCCCGAGTTTCGAAGGCATCACTGCCGGGCTGAATGTCAATTTTGGTGTCCAAGGCAAAAAGTTCGAGAGTGTAATGGTGGCGGGGGCCGTTGGCAGGAGCGCCGGGGCCACGATAAACCTGGCCGGTGGCGCTGACTTGATAGGCGCCGTTCTGCAGCTGTCCCATGGGGATGCCTTCGGGAAGTCCGGTGGCGCTGGCGGGAATATTCCAGACCAGCCAATGAAGCTGATCGTCGGTGGTGTGATTGCGGCTGATCTCCATATCGTGCATGTGCAAAAGAAACGTTACGGTGCCCGCAGGCGTGTTGATCCAAGTTATCGCGGGCGAGGTTTGACTGCCGGCCTGTGTATATTTCGCCGGAATCTCGGAGCCGTCGGCGAAAGCCGTGCTAGTCATCGTCAACGGCGGCGGAGCGGGCGCAGCTTGTCCGGCTTGGGGAGGGTTGGCGGCTTGCCCGTTTGTCGGCGAAGCGACCGCAAGCAGGAAAGCAGCGAAGAGCATCGAAGGCGTAAGAGATTGCATTGTCCCCCCTTCAATCGTCGTTGTGCGCATACAATCTCGACCAATCCTCGGGGAAAAGCAAATGTTTGTTCGTATTTTGCTAGCGGACCAGTCTTCTCAGGAATGCCAGTGTTAGGACCAGGCAAGATCATATTGGCCCATAGCGACGTAATCACAGTGACCGAGATCGATCGGGCACCATCGGGCCCTCGGTCGAGCGGAAAAGCTTTGCGGGAAAAAAGACATTCACGCCGACGCGAGTAGAACTACGGAAGGTGCCATTAGGGGAAGCGGGCTGCGAAGGGTGCGCAAAGCGAATCGTTCCTGAGAAGGCCGCTTGAGGGAACGGATAACCGGGATAGGGGATTGGCTGGGAATGCTCGCGGCGGTCGAAAATCATTGTGCCCTAACGCTTGGAGCATGGGGACGGTCGCCGTTTACTTAGGAGCCAGATCAGGACTGAAAGCGCGAGCCATAGCGCGATCCCGACCAGCAAAACCAGGGCCGCATTCCACGCCGGCAACAATTTCCAAACAGTCAGCGCGAAAAGAGCCAGACCCGTGCTGCCTAATGCAGCTCCCCGGGCATCGAGTGCAGCGGCTTGCCGACCGCGAATCGTGTCGGATAGTCCAGCCCTCTGCTTCTTTTCTTTCTCGTGTTTCTCGACCAGGGTCGCAGTGGCCGGGAAAATTGCCGGGAAGGCCAGAAAAAGGCCGCCCCAAACGGGACCGTAGCGCTTCGCGAGGATCCCGGCGACAACCGTAACTGCCCCGCCAAAGAAAAAGCGCACGGCGTATTCATACCATTTCGTTTTCTTGATCGCGGAAAAATCGAATTGAATTCTCATCAGTCGCTATCGCAAGATCAGCAGCCAAGCGCCTAAGGCGCAAACCATCCAGACGGCGAATCCGGAAATTGCGGCGGTAAGCGCCGGCACGTGATTTTTACTCATCATGCGGGCGCAAAAACACGCGTAGACCAGAAAAGCGATCGCGCCTGCGATCATCGAGCGCGCTTCGAGAGCCGCGTAGGGCTTTCCATTGGCCAAGATGGTTAGACTGAGCGTCGCGAGGGCGACTGATGGCGCCGCACCGAAGAGCCCCGCGAAACTCTTGGGTTTCAGAACGTCCCCGATAACCGCGAACAGCGAGACAATCAGGCCTCCGACAACAAATCGGTACAACAGTTGCATCGGTCTCTCCGCATCAAGTCTTCCCGAACTAACCCTAATAACACCAAAGTACTAGTTCGCTTCGGATAACACATTCACGTCTTTCCCGGATTGCTGCGCGGCTGGCCAACCCGGGTTCCCTGCAGGTTGTTGCGAACGAGAGTTCGCGGAACGAACACGAAGCCGGACGATAGGTTCTGAGGGTGAGGCGCTGCGCGAACACTTATTGCCGACGAGTGTGCAGCCATCCGAAATGGCGTTCGTTCCAGGATTGATGGGTGTGACCGAGTAGAGGTGATAGGAGAGGCTTTTCATGGCGAGCAGGCCATCGAGCAAGCGGAAGAATTAAACCCGATCTGATCATCCGGGAGCCGGGTATGCCGGCACTCGACAAGTTGAGGGCGGGCGAAGATCATCAAGCGGCGACGCCCGCAAACGCGGATTTTCATGTATTCGCCGCACAAGGTCGCGAATCGATCGAGACAGCCAAAAGGGCACCGTTGCCCTCAACGGTGTTCGGCGGCAGACCGCCCGAGCGCTGCCGCATGAAGGTGGAACCTCATCCAAACCCAGCTGGCCGCTTCGCAAATTCCAATCGAGAAGACGGCTGCGGCCACAATCAAGAGGCCTACCGCCATCGTGACTAGCATGACCATCAGGTAGGTAGCGATCGGTTCCATGTGCGGCCTCCTTACGCACTCCCAGGCTAATAGGCGGAGGCGTCAGTGGCTATCCTGAAAAGTCCTCGGATTTGGCCAAAGCGAATACCGAGATCGTGAGCACTCATGTACTTGCTTCCAACGGCGATCTGATAGGGCCTGGCAGCGCTGAGGCCGCACCGTCGGCATTAAACTTTGAACAACGCAGGGACTATCTATGGGACGCTGCGAAGGCCTTTTCCGGCCGCTTTATTTCTTCGACCAAGCCCTGTACCTTGGTTCTTATTTCATCCCGGACTCGGCGAAACTCCTGTCTTCTCAGTTCTAGATCACCCTGGGCAGTTTCAGGATCGGCTACCGACCAGCGGATAAGATTCGGCGCAAACGGAAAGACGGGGCAGTGCTCGCGCCCTTCATCGCACAGAGCCACCGCATAACGGAACGTTTCTTTAAACAGGGATTTCAGCTCGCGTCGCCTTTCGACCAGAGGTCCACTCCGATCTCTCCCATCACTTCCTGTACCAACGGATTCACCGAACTGGACTCGGTGCCGGTGCAGGAGGCGTTAATTTGATCTCCGGCCAGGGAGCGCAACAATGCTTCGGCCATCTGACCCCGCGAGGCATTTCCTCGTGAGAAGAACAGAATCTGAGGTGTCTTCACGAACTACCTCCTTTGGGCCGCAGGGTCTCGGATTCATTCACGCGGGCAGTCCAAGATCCATTTGCCCGAGGATTTCGCGGTCAATGTCCAGCTCCGCTTTCAGCCAATCGACTTCGGGCGAACCCTCAGGACAGCCACGCAGAAGCCAATAGATGTGCGCGAGATCGGCAATGCGTTCGTCACGAAAGCGTTCAAAGTCTTTGTAGGGCAAGGCCATCCAGCTTGCGTTCAAGAGACCTTCTCCTCGCCGTCGTGCGATCCTGGTTCGAACCTGCCAGTCACGTTGTCATAAATAAGGCAGTACCGATGAGAGAGCAAATTGAGTTTACGGATTCGCTCATGTGCTTCGAGTTGGCCGTCAACCGACGCCCTCCAGTGGCGGGCACCGTTCAGAAGCCCCTCAAACATATCAACGTGCTGGTTTTTCACGCCCCCCTCCGACTTGCCCAGACAGGGAATTGCACATGCGATTCCAGGCTGGAAGGCAGTTGCAAACCCAAGGAAGCAGGGTCTTTGCGCGCCCATCGCCGGGGATTAGGGGAAACTTAGACAGTCCCGGGGCTGGAAATTTTGGCGCGAGTGGCGGAATGTTCTTCCCTCGAATATACAGAATTCACTGTAGTCATAATCAAACCTCAGCAGAACCGTTAACGATGTTTGTCGGCTAGCCTCGATTCTTCCAGGGATAATTGGCGGAAGAAGTCATGGATTGATCCGGCGGGCGCGGAGGAGCCCAGCGTATATCGATCTTCTGCATGATCGATTCTGCTAGAGAGAGGGCATCTGCAATGGCAGCGTCGAGGGCAGCTGATGGCTTGCCTTCGAGCTGGGCACATTTCCTCGCGACCAGGATGCTGGCTGCAATGAGGATGGTTCGTTTGCGTCCTTCGTCCATAGGCGCAGTCTATCATGTTCGCTTTTGTTTCGCCCGCGGACTTTTTGCGGGCATCCTCGTATATTCCGGTATGGCGGGTGATTTCTTGGGGCGATAGGCTGCAAGAAGAGGAGGGCATTATGACAATCGCTGTGGAAACAGCCGCTGGAGCGGAGATCTGTCCCCGTTGCGGGCTTCCAACTGAAATCGTTGAGTGCGACAAAAAATGCTGCTGTGGGTTTACGCAATCCTTGCCAGTCATCACCTTGGAGAACGTCAATTCAGGAGATCAATGGTCGGACATCACCTGAGAGCACCACGCCTCGCAAAACTGAGAGTTCTCAGCCAGCGAGAGAGCAGCGCCTTCATTTTGGCGCATGCGACCGCTCGCTCCACATTTGCTAGGTATAACCATTCGTGCAGACATGAGTCGGTGGCGGCAGTCCCCAGATAGGATGATCCGCCGCCCGTCGACTGTCGCGCGCCGGCATCTTGCCGGCGCGTTGTGCGTGGTCATATTGGGACCAAAGTTCGCGCACTCTGTCGTTGCTTTCTGGATCAGGCTCTCGCCGAGGCTGTGAGCTGATCCCGCATGTGCTTCATCATTTGCCGCATGGCGGCAACATGTCCCGGCATGCGTTGCTCGCTCCACGATTCGTAGCGTTCCGCGGCCTTCTCCAGGTGAGCGAGAAATTGCTTGTTCGCGAACCTCTCGCGGCCTTCATGAATGATCGGTTTCACGCGCTCCCAGACACCGAAAAATTCGCCACTGGTCTCAAAGAACAAGTCTTCGTGAAGAAGACCGTAATCGAGAAGTGCGCAGGCTTGCTCCCAATAGGTGAACACCATCATCGCGAATGCTCCCGCTTCTGTTCCCGGCGACGCAATGCGCATCGCATCGTCCAGAGTGTCCACAATATAGTGCTTGAAGAACCAGTCCCGCGCCTCGCGCAGCCGGGCCTCGCGCCTCTGATCGTAGACCTGCAGGTGTAGTTGTGCCTGTTCGTACGTAGGTTTCGTTCCCATTTCTCGTATCTCCCTTTGCGCTCATGACAAGTTCGAGTCGAACTGCCTTCTCGAGTATTAGTCGACCGGAGTGAGGCGAAATCGACAGCTTCCCAGAATTTTTTTGCCGTTCGCCAGACTTGGCGCGCCGGCTGGGTGCTCGCCTGCGTCGCTGTGGCTCAATTCCTCCATCGCCAAGAGCTTAGCCCGACCGCGTGCTTGACTAGCCTTTCCAGGACCAATACCTTAGTTCTCGAATGGATGGAACGAAGTGACGACTCGAGATATGGGTCTAACTTGTGTTCGCCGCTTGTCGTGAGGCCGTTGCAGATGACCGAGTACGTTGCCGATGAACTACGCGCGAAGGTGGACGCCATCTACCGTTCCGATTCTCGTCGTGTCCTAGCAACTTTGATCCGTCTCCTCGGCGACTTTGATTTGGCCGAAGAGGCTCTCCACAACGCCTTCGTGTCGGCAATCGAACACTGGCCGCGCGATGGCATGCCTGCGAATCCACGGGCTTGGCTTGTATCAGCAGGACGATTTAAAGCTATCGATAGCATCCGGCGGCGTATCCGTTTCGACGCAACCTGCGCCGAGCTTGCCAAGCGTTTCGAGTCGGTAGACTCCGATGCTGTGGTCTGGGATGATCCAGCAATTGAGGACGACCGGCTGCGCCTGATTTTCACCTGCTGCCACCCTTCTCTGTCGCCCGAGGCGCAGGTCGCGATGACGTTGCGCGAAGTCTGCGGCCTCAAGACCGAGGAGATTGCCTCAGCCCTCCTCACCACCCCGACCGCGATCGCCCAGCGAATTGTCCGCGCCAAGACGAAAATCCGCGATGCTCGCATTCCCTACGAAGTTCCGTCGCGGCCCGATTTGCCGGAGCGGCTTGACTCTGCACTTCAGGTTGTCTACTTGGTGTTCACCGAAGGCTATTCCGCATCGTCAGGTGATTTGCTCACGCGATCCGACCTCTCGGGCGAAGCGATCCGCCTGGGGCGGCTGATCGTCGAACTGCTTCCGGAGCCTGAAGCGGTCGGCTTGCTGGCGTTGATGTTGCTGCAGGAATCGCGGCGTACAGCGAGAGCCTCGGCAGCAGGCGAGTTGGTGTTATTGGAGGATCAAGACCGTTCGCTGTGGAACCGTGATCAGATCGCGGAAGGTATAGCGCTGGTGGAACGCGCTCTGGCATCGCGCCGGTTCGGTCGGTATACCCTCCAAGCCGCGATCGCAGCCGTACATGCCGAGACCACGGCCGCCGCCGCGACAGACTGGGCCCAGATTGTCGCCCTGTACGACGTGCTGATCCGGGCCGATCCATCGCCGGTCGTCGAGCTGAACCGCGCTGTCGCCCTGGCGATGCGCGATGGCCCGCCGGCAGGCCTCGCACTCATCGATGCCATCCTGGCGCGCGGCGATCTGGGGGAATACCATCTGGCCCACTCCGCCAGAGCAGAACTGTGCCGGCGACTGGGGCAAGAGGCGGAAGCGCAAGTCTCCTACAAACGAGCGCTCGAACTCGTTCGCCAGGGGCCGGAGCGCCGGTTTCTGGAGCGGCGGATTGCCAGTCTGGTCGACTGAACCAGGAAATACGGCGCCCTGATTCTGGCTGCTCGACTGGTCGATTTGAGGCTTTCCCGAGCGACTATGTTATGGAATGCCGCAAGCCAGCGGCGCTGTAAGGAGATGCCATGAAATACCTATGCCTTGTATACGGCGAAGAGAAGAAAATCCAAGCCATGACCGATGATGAGTGCATGGCCTATGACGAAGCGCTGCGGAGCCGCGGTCAGTGTCTTGCCTCGGAGGCTTTGCAGCCCGTTCAAACTGCCACGGTCGTCCGGGTTCGCTACGGCAAGGTGTCGGTGAGTGACGGACCCTTCACCGAAACCAACGAGCAGTTGGCCGGTTTCTACCTGGTTGACGCCAGGGATCTGAACGAAGCCATCCAAATCGCTTCGCAGATCCCGCCGGCTCGCGTTGGCAGCATCGAGGTCCGCCCGGTCAGAGAGTTGGTCAACACCGGCGGAGAGCGCAGAAAGTTATAGGCGGATAGGCACCTCGCCGGGCACAACTGTTGCAGCCCCTGCGGAGGACGATTAAACTCGCAATGGTAAAAGCGAGCTGTCCTGCCCGGTATACGGGCAGTTCGCCTCGTTCCGTTCTGAGAATTGAGGTGGGTACTCCTTGACACGTACGCAACGGTAATTTTTCTGCGCGTACATCGTAAGCGCCAGACCATTTGAAAAGTCCAGCAAAAGTTAACCCCGACAGACTGAGAGTGACGCCGTTGCCAACGGAAGCTCCCAAGCAATTCGTAGCTGCGAGGAAATATGAAAGCTCTCCTCGGTGTGCTCACTTGATTGGTTAGAGCAATGGGCAAAGCCCGATCTGGCCCGGTATCAAGAGCGGCTTCGCGCGGCTTTCATCGAAGCGAGCACTGCGAACGCCAGTCACCGGTAGGAATTTTGGTATTCATTAGAACCGAACTGCGGAGAGGGGTAAACAATGAAAGTGGGTATCCTGGGCTCGGGCGAGGTTGGGAGAGTGCTCGCGGCGGGTTTTCTGAAGCACGGCCATACAGTCATCATCGGCACGCGCACACCTGACAAGCTTGCGGAATGGGCAGAAAAGCATCCGGGCATCGCCATCGGCAGCTTCGATGATACTGCGCAATTCGGCGAAGCGGTGGTCTTGGCCGTGAAGGGCGCCGTGGCGGGTGACGCACTACGTGCCGCGGGTGTCGCCAACCTGGCGGGGAAAATTATTATGGATGCGACCAACCCCATTGCCGACGTTCCACCCACCAATGGCGTGTTGAATTTCTTCACCGATCCGACCGAATCCTTGATGGAGCGCCTGCAGCGAGAATTTGAAGGTTCTCGTTTTGTGAAGGCGTTCAATTCCGTCGGCAGCCCATGCATGGTCAATCCACAATTCAAGAACGGACCACCCACCATGTTCATATGCGGCAACGACGACGTAGCCAAAAAGGCTGTGGCTGGAATTCTCGCCCAGTTTGGCTGGGAAACAGCCGATATGGGTAAGGCTGAAGCCGCTCGCGCGATCGAGCCCCTCTGTATGCTCTGGTGCATCCCCGGTTTCCTGCGTAACGATTGGACCCACGCTTTCAAGTTGCTCACCTAGGTTACTGGCAGCAGCGGCAAATCCTCGATCCGCGGGTCATCCTCTCGCGAGGCTCTACTCCCCAACGATCCCCGTTAATTGTCTGTGAGGGAGTTTATTGCGGAAGGCGTTTGACTGCTTCGAACGCCAGTTCGTGCAGGCCCGATCCGCCGTGCGCAACATATTCGATGATCTGCTGGCGCATGCGGTGTTCCCAGAAGCGCTTCAGGTGATCGGCGATACCTGCCACCGCTTCTTCTCTCGGGTAGCTCGCAAAAAAAAGAGCAATCTGATTCGCCATGTGAACCATGTTCTGCGCTTCCATGAATTACTTACTGGAAGCGCTTTCAGTGGAAATTTGCGTGGTGGCGCGCCGCATCTCTCGGTGGTGCTCCTGCCATTGGGACAGGTACTTGGCGGGACACACTTGCACGGCCGTAACCTTGTATTCCGGGCAATTCGTGGCCCAGTCGGAGAATTCCGTGGTGACCACGTTTGCGCCGGTGAGGGCATGATGGAAGGTGGTGTAGACAACCCCGGGCTGCATGCGCTCGGAGATCCGGGCATGCAGGGTGATCTCGCCGGCGCGGCTGGCAAGCGAGACGAGCTCGCCATCGCGGATCCCGCGGTTCTCCGCATCAAAAGGATGTATTTCGAGCACGTCTTCGTGGTGCCAGGTGTTATTGGCTGTACGCCCTGTTTGAGCGCCAACGTTGTACTGGGAAAGAATTCGCCCCGTGGTCAGGACCAACGGATAACGATCAGTGGTGCGCTCATCGGTCGGCACAAATTCGGTGATCATGAAGCGCCCTTTGCCGCGCACGAAGGTGCCAATGTGCATCACCGGAGTTCCTTCCGGAGCTTGCTCATTGCAGGGCCACTGCACGCTGCCGAGTCGGTCGAGCTTTTCATAGCTTACGCCAGCAAAGGTGGGTGTGAGCCGTGCGATCTCATCCATGATTTCCGAAGGATGCTGGTAATGCATGGGATAGCCAAGCGCGGCCGAAAGTTCGAGGGTAATCTCCCAGTCAGCCTTGCCGGCCATGGGCGGCATCACTTTGCGCACGCGACCAATGCGCCGCTCTGCGTTGATGAAAGTCCCGTCCTTTTCAAGAAACGAAGAGCCGGGCAGAAAGACGTGAGCGAAGCTGGCAGTTTCATTGAGGAACAGGTCCTGCACCACGACGCACTCCATGGCAGCCAATCCGGCCGCGACGTGCTTCGTATTCGGATCTGACTGAACAATATCCTCGCCCTGAATATAAATGCCCTTGAAGCTGCCATCGACGGCGGCATCGAGCATATTGGAGATCCGCAGTCCCGGTTCGCCTTGGAGCGCCACTTTCCAGGCGCTCTCGAAGGTCTCACGAACTTGGGTGTCTGACACATGCCGATATCCCGAGAACTCGTGCGGGAAAGAGCCCATATCGCAGGACCCTTGGACGTTGTTTTGTCCGCGAAGCGGATTAACGCCCGCGCCGACTTTGCCGATGTTACCGGTGGCCATAGCCAAATTGGCCATCCCGATGACCATCGTCGAGCCCTGACTATGCTCGGTGACGCCGAGCCCGTAGTAGATGGCTCCGGTTCCGCCTGTGGCGTAGAGGCGGGCGGCTCCCCGGAGGTCCGCAGCAGGAACTCCGGTAATCGATTCCACGGCCTCGGGCGAGTTGCGCTCTTCGGCCACGAATTTGCGCCACTGCTCGAACGCCGCCAAATCACAACGCTCCTTCACGTATTCCTCATTCACCAGTCCTTCAGTGACGACGACATGAGCGAGGGCATTGATGATGGCCACGTTGCTCCCCGGGCGCAGAGGAAGATGATAATCCGCGCGAACGTGCGGCGACTTCACCAGGTCGATCCGGCGCGGATCGACCACAATCAGGTGCGCGCCATCGCGCAGCCTTCGCTTCATGTGCGCGGCGAAAACGGGATGAGCGTCGGTGGGGTTCGCGCCGATAACCATGAGGACGTCCGCCTGGTCTACGGAATCGAAGTCTTGGGTCCCCGCCGAAGTTCCGAACGTAGCTTTCAAACCATATCCTGTCGGTGAGTGGCAGACACGCGCGCAGGTGTCGACATTGTTGTTGCCAAATGCCGCGCGGACCATCTTTTGAACCAAATAGGTTTCCTCATCCGTGCAGCGCGATGAAGTGATTCCGCCCACCGCTTCGCGGCCGTAGGTGCCCTGAAGCCTCTTGAACTCCGCCGCGGCGTGGCCGATTGCTTCTTCCCAGCTCACTTCACGCCACGGATCGGTGATCTTGGCGCGCACCATCGGTTTGAGGATGCGGTCCTTATGCGTGGCATAACCCCAAGCGAAACGTCCTTTCACGCAGGAGTGACCGTGATTCGCTTTGCCATCCTTGAACGGTACCATGCGCACGACTTCGTTCCCCTTCATCTCTGCCTTGAACGAGCAACCCACGCCGCAGTACGCGCAGGTCGTGACCACGCTGTGTTCGGCCTGTCCCTTATCGATGACGGTTTTCTCGATGAGCGTTGCGGTCGGGCAAGCCTGCACGCAAGCGCCGCAGGAAACGCATTCGGAATCCATGAAGGTTCTTGTTGCCTGCCGAAACCATGGAAGCGAAGCCGCGGCCGTCAATCGTTAGGGCAAACGTGCCCTGAACTTCCGCGCAAGCGCGCACGCAGCGCGAGCAAACGATGCACTTCGCAGGATCAAACGTAAAATAAGGATTGGATTCGTCCTTCGTAGCGCTCAGATGATTCCGGCCTTCGTAGCCGTAGCGCACCTCGCGTAGCCCGACGACGCCTGCCATGTCCTGAAGCTCGCAATCGCCATTCGCCGTGCAGGTAAGGCAGTCCAGTGGATGATCGGAGATGTAGAGTTCCATCATCCCGCGCCTCAGCTTCGCCAGCTTCGGCGATTGCGTCCACACTTTCATGTCCGCTCCGACTGGCGTCGTGCAGGAGGCGGGAGTTCCGCGCCGCCCTTCGATTTCGACCAGGCAAAGACGGCAGGAGCCGAACGGTTCAACGTTGTCGGTCGCGCACAGCTTCGGAATTTTCACGCCGGTGTCTACGGCGGCGCGCATGATCGAGGTGCCAGCGGGGACGGTGACAGATTTGCCATCGATTTCCAATGTCACCAATCTCTCAGACATTCGCGCCGGAGTGCCGTAATCGGTTTCCTTGATTAGTGCCATGGCTGAGTCTCCTTTGCCGGCGTCACGGTGCCAACCGGCGCAGGTGCTGGCTTATCGAAATCTTCCGGGAAATGGCGAATGGCGCTTTGAACCGGATAGGGAATCAACCCACCGAGCGCGCAAAGCGAGCCATCCAGCAGCAGCTCGCAAAGGTCATCGAGCAATTCGAGATTCGCCGTTCGATCCTGGTTAGCGATGATTTTGTCGATGACCTCAACACCACGTGTCGAGCCAATCCGGCAGGGAGTGCATTTCCCGCAGCTTTCGATCGAACAGAACTCCATTGCGAACCGGGCTTGCCGCGCCAGGTCCACGGTGTCGTCAAAAACCACGATGCCGCCGTGCCCGAGCATGCCTTTTTTTGCGGCGAGAGCCTCATAGTCAAGCGGCGTATCCAACAAAGATTCCGGAAAGTACGCGCCGAGCGGCCCGCCAACCTGAACTGCACGCAGCGGCCTTCCCGATGCCGTGCCCCCGCCAAAATCATAAATCGCTTGGCGAAGCGTAAGGCCGAAGGCTTTTTCGACAAGTCCCGCACGCTTTACATTTCCGGCAAGTTGGATCGTCAGCGTGCCGCGAGACTTGCCCATCCCAAAATCGCGATAGAACTCCGCGCCTTTATCCAGGATGATCGGCACCGTGGCGAGCGAAATCACGTTGTTGACCACCGTCGGCTTGCCGAACAATCCGCTGATCGCAGGCAATGGTGGCTTATAGCGAATCTGTCCGCGCTTGCCTTCGAGGCTTTCGAGCAGGGAAGTCTCTTCGCCGCAAATATAAGCTCCGGCGCCGAGTCGCACTTCTAAATCAAATGTCTTATCGCTTCCGGCCACGTTCGATCCCAGATAGCCCTTGCTGTAAGCCATGGCGATCGCGCGGCGCAGAGTGCGGAAAGCGTGCGGATATTCGGAACGCACGTAAATGTAACCGGAGGTTGCGCCCACCGCGAAGCCAGCGATGGTCATGCCCTCGATCAGCACAAACGGATCGCCCTCCATGATCATGCGATCGGCGTAAGTGCCGCTGTCGCCCTCGTCGGCGTTGCACACGATGTATTTTTTGTCGGCATCGGCGGCGAGCACCGTGCGCCACTTGATGCCCGTAGGAAAACCCGCGCCGCCACGACCCCTCAATCCGGAATTCACGATTTCTTCGACGATCTCTAGCGGCGTGAGCTTCAGCGCGCGTTCCAACCCGCGGTATCCACCGTGGCCCACGTAATCGGAAAGGGAAAGCGGCTCGGTGATGCCACAACGGGCAAACGTCAGCCGTTCCTGTTGCTTGAGATACGAGATTTCTTCGGTAGGTCCAAGACAAAGCGACTGCGGCCTACCCATAAGAAAGCCAGCGTCAAACAGGCTCGCCACCGAGTCGGGCGATACCGGCCCGTAGGCGACTCGCCCGCTTGGTGTCTCAACCTCTATCAGCGGCTCCAGCCAAAACATACCTCGCGACCCGTTGCGGACCACGGCGACGTCGAGATGACGCGATGCCGCCTGAGCAGAAACGGACGCTGCGACTGCTTCCGATCCGACGGAAAGAGCGGCAGCATCGCCGGGCACAAAAACCTTAACGCTCATGCCTGCCTCTGCGCTCTATCGATCAAGAAATCCGCTACCTCCGCGTTTACGCGGCCGTACAGCTTGCCATCGAGCATCACGGCGGGCGACAGCGCGCAATTTCCCAAACAATAGACCGCGCCCAGCGAGAACCCGCCATCCTCCGTTGTCTCGCCGAGTTTACGTCCGAGACGATTCTCAACGTGGAGAATCACTCGTTCGCAGCCCATGGATTGGCACGCTTCTGCTCGGCACATCTTTAAGACATGCCGTCCCGGCGGCGTGCGCCGGAAGTCATGATAGAAGCTGATCACGCCATGCACATCCGCACATGAGATATTCAGAGCTTCAGCCACAACCGGGACGGCTGCTTCGTCGACATAGCCGAATTCGTCCTGGAGAGCATGGAGGACAGGCAGGAGAGCACCGGGAAGATGCTCTAATTCCCGAATCCGGGAAAGAGCTCGTTCCTCATCCCAGAATGGACTCGTCATCTGAATATACTCGTAAACATACTACTCCAACCGGGCTTCAGTTCGGCTCTGCGGCTAGGGGCTATTATATCGCGTTCCAAGAGCGGGGCGGAATTTTTGACAGCGCTCCGGCAAGCGTTCTCGACGCAACCTCTTTTTTGCTTCTTGCTCGGCTGCGCTGCCCAGCTTTCCGGTAGCCGTTTCCCGTTGTAACATTTTATTCATGTGCTCGGCGAAATTTCGTGATATGAAGTGGCACCACGAGCGGGGAATGTAGAGAAAGTTTATCCGCAATCCACACCAACGCAGAGAAACGGAGTGCGTATGGCCACTTCACATGCGACAGGGTTAGAGGGTGCAGGAACAATTTCTGTGACCAATCGCTGGATGATTCCGGTGGCCGCAGTTGTCATACACCTGTGCATTGGCTCGGTGTATGCGTGGAGCACGTTCAACCGCCCGATCAAGGCATTGTTCCCGACATCCCCTTGGTGGTTCAGTCCTCCATATACGACCTTCACCACGGCTCTAGTACTGCTGGGTCTGAGCGCGGCATTCGGCGGCCCTTGGGTGGAGCGACACGGTCCGCGCGTCGCGGCAACGACTGCCGCGTGCTTCTTCGGCACGGGGTTGATGATTGGCGGGTTTGGCTTGGCGGTTCACCAGCCGATTCTGGTTTTCTTGGGAATGGGAGTGATCGGCGGAATCGGGTGCGGTCTGGGCTACATTTCGCCGGTCAGTACGCTTGTCAAATGGTTTCCGGACAGGCGCGGCATGGCCACCGGCATGGCCATCATGGGCTTTGGCGGCGGCGCATTCCTGGCTGGCTATTTGAATGTCTACTTCATGAACATGTTCGGCGTCGCCCGCACGATTATGGTTCTGGGCGTCACCTACTTCATCATCATGATGGTTGGAGCCCGGTTGATACGTCGCCCTCCCGCAGGCTGGAAACCCGAAGGCTGGATACCGCCCGCCCAAACCCACCGCATGATTACCGACCGCAGCGTTAGCCGCAACCACGCAATCGGCACACCGCAGTTCTATCTGTTGTGGGGAATTCTGTTCATCAATGTGACGGCGGGTATAGGCATTCTTGCTCAGGCGTCGCCCATGATGCAGGACATGTTCAAGAAGACGGCGTTCGAAGCCGGAGCGGTCGTTTCAATCATCAGCCTCTTCAACGCCGGCGGCCGCTTCTTCTGGGCGTCGCTTTCAGATTACATCGGCCGCCGCAACACTTACTTCACATTCTTCCTGGTGCAGTTCGCTCTCTTCCTGCTGATCCCGGGAATCGCCGCCCAGGGGAACTGGGTACTGTTTCAAATCGCGATCTTCACGGTCTTCACCATGTATGGCGGAGGCTTCGCGACAGTTCCAGCTTTTCTAGCCGATATCTTCGGGGAAGAGAACGTAGGCGCCATTCACGGCGCGCTGCTAACATCCTGGAGCGCGGCAGCCGTAGCGGGTCCCGTAATTATCACTCAGCTTTCCGAACGAGCGCGTGCAGCGCTCGCGCCCGGTGCCAGCAGGGTTCACATCTACGATCAGCCCCTCAGAGTACTGGCAGGCTTGCTGGTTATCGGCTTGGTGTTGACGCTTCTGGTGCGGCCCTTGAAAAATCCGGATCAGACCCAGAGATAGAAGTATCGGTTAAGAACCGCCAGGCTTTTGGGCCCTCGGTTGCCAGGGATGCTCAACGCCCCAAAACTCCGGCCATGAAAGCTCGCGTGGGAACGCCAAGAACTCGCCTCTTGCCGCCGTACCAGCGCGATAGCTTTCAACGCACCCCTCGTCGCTTCCGCGCCGCCATTGCCAAAAAAGTTCTCGTCAGTCCCCGAAGTGTAATTTGCGCCATTTTTTCTGCCGGATCGGTCATCGGCTGCACGGGATAAACGTCAGAAGCACAGTAGACGAGCTTGTCCATTTGCGCCTTGGCCTGAGGGGATTCTCTTGCCGTGTTGGCATATCGCCCTAAACAATGCCTTAGAAAACTAGGTAGCGTCGCCCATGCGCTGGGCCGCATCTCAAAAATGGCACATGCCAAGGCTAATGAATGATTTGCGGCCTGTGTATAGGGAACGGTTGCTACCGCGCCGGCAAAGAATCTTGTATGCACACTTCAGCTAAAAGAGTACTGGGCTGGCTGGAGTGGATGGTTTGAGCAGCCTACAGAACCCTTTTGTTCCTTGTGCGGGATACACCTGATGGAGGGAACGGGCTGCGGTGCGAGATAGTGGCAGCTTGAGCGGTTACCCTTCAGACCCCGATGAATCCACCGATGATGTCCGCAAAACTTTGTCCCTACTGTGGTTCGCATCTCGTCAGGCGGTCTCCGCGAAGCCATATCGAGCGTCTTGCAGCGCTCGTGATGAGTCTTAAAGCCTACCGTTGTCTTTGCTGCTATGCACGTTTCACCTCGCGGAAATCTTCCTAGCACCAAAATGAATCTGCGGCCTTCATCGGAACGATCGAAAGGTTCAACGCAAGCCACGAGTCCATAAATCCGCGCCAAGGAGGTCGTGCGATCGGCGCACTGCAATTCCAGGACAAATCCATGAGCTGTGGAGAACTGCGTGAGTCAGCCCTTAGAATCGCAGCCACCATCCAGTTACGCTCACAGTCCGCAGCCCCGCCTCTCACTGCGGTACTCGCATATCGCAGCCCCGTCGCCTATGCGGCAGTATTGGGTGCGCTCCTTGAAGGAGACGGCTATGTTCCCCTTAATCCCACCTTTCCCATCGAGCGAACGCGATAACAGCGCTCAGCCGCTGCTGATCATGATGCCCGACGTTCACGACGCAACCGATTATCGAACGCGTTGGCCCAAGCATGAGTTCGTCGAGCACTTGAACCTGGAGTCTGCGATCGTTTGGTCTGAGCCGCCAACTGATCCCGACGCGATCGTCTATCTGCTGTTGACATCTGGAAGCATGGGCCTCCCCAAAGGGGCGATGGTTGCTACCGCAATGTCGCAGCCTTCTTGGAATCCATGCTCGAACGTTACGAAATTACCGGGCGCGACCGCCTCTCCCCAATGTTCGACATGACTTTTGATTTATCGGCCTTCGATATGTTTATGGTGTGGGAAAAAGGCGCATGTCTGTGCTGGTCATCTCGTAAGGAAACCATCCAGCCCGCAAGCTTTATAACCGACCGTGAGCTGACCGTCTGGTTTTTCGGTTCCGTCGACCGCAATCTTCATGAAACAAATAGGTGCTTTAAAACCGCGCCGATATCCTTCGTTGCGGCTCAGCCAATTCTGCGGCGAGCATTCTGTGTGTGCCGCTGTGCGCCGTGCGCTTTTCCCGCTGAATGGGGCGAATTCGGATCGCAGACGTCTCAACGCTGTTTCTTCCACATTCGAAATCCGCCCCGAAAGGCATTGTCGTTGCTTCCCAATTGAGTCCCTGGGGGCAGCGTCTTCAGTTTCCTGCTGTTTCCTCCCCCGAGCACCACATAATCCGCTTCCAACGCTGCTTTGAGCGCCTTCGTCACCTTAGTCACGTAATGCCGCCATTTTTTCTTGCCCAAATGTTTCAGACCCTGAGCGCCAAGGTAATCTTCATAACTTTTGCCCTTTTTGTAGACGAGGTGCGCCAACTCCATCGGCTGAAGCACCCCCTCTACGATCATTGCCGCACCGAGTCCCGTCCCCAGCCCCAGGAACAACATGCGTCCGCCATGGTAACTTCCCAGTGCCTGCATCGCCGCATCATTGATAACCCTGATCGGCCGGCCAAAAGCCTTGCGGAAGTTGAATCCCACCCAGCCGCCGCCCAAATTGTGAGGCTCACAGAAGAGGATGCCCATGGGATTACCGGCCCGGGATATCCCATCGACACACAGTCGAACTGCCAGTCCTTCACCACTTTCTTTACCAGACCGACCATCTTGCTCGCGGTCATCGTGGGCCCGGATGCAATCTTGCGCCGTTCTTTCTGCCCCGTTACCAGAAGCTTGATGTGCGTGCCGCCGACATCGATGACCAAAACCTTTAAAGGCTTTGCCTGTGCAGCTCTCATGAGTGCTCCGCCAAAACGAAGTCGATTAGACTTCGCGCCGATCCGCAAGCTCAACAATCGTTATTGCGCCGGCATAGTGTCCTTGGTTTGCTCCCCAGCCTCCCGCGCGTCGGACTCTGCCATGGATGATCATGACTCGCAACGTTTCATTTCAGCCAATCCGCACCAAAAAATGCGCTAGCATCCGCTAGGGTCGGCCTTAGCACCGCAACCGGGAACTGCGGGAGGGCAACGAGACCGGGCTCAAGAGTCGATCCATCGGAATGCTTGTGATTTCTGTCGCGGCGTTGCTTGTACTCTCTCCGAATCTGCTCTCCAGGGAACCTCAGGTGGGTCCGATCCTTCGGGAACCGTAAAAACATTCGACGGAAAGCTGCTGGAGGGCGTCGACGTGAGTGCTCTCTCCGTCAAGGCCCATAGCTCCTTGATCAATCGGTGATGGAGCTTCCGATCCGCTTCCGCGTCAGAAATTGAATGATCTTGTCCCGGCTCTGCGCGAATTCCGCCCCGTTCCGCCAACGGCTATGGTCATATAGAACACGGCAACGCGCTGCGGATCCCGCGAATTCCAGCTGGTTTTGTGAACCCTCTCGACCTTAAAGGGCGGCGCCGAATCTCTGCAGCACTGGTTAGAGTGGTCAAAGACTGAGGAAGCACTTTCATGCGCTCAGCGTTGATGGCGTTCGGCGACGGGGCCATAGGCGGATGCATAGCCTAGCACCACCGCGGCGATCGCTCCTGGGTCCTCGGGTACTCGATTCCCGCGCCACGCGACGTGCAGGTCGGGCCGCACCAGCAGCAAGTCACAATCGTAAATTTCCCGCGCTCGCCCACTCTCCACGGAAAAAATATGAAGAGGAACTCCGCGCTCGCGAAATGCATGTTCGAGATTTTTTGTGTTGACACGAGCGCTGCCTACTTGCAGCAAAGTGAAACCCGCTCCTAGTCGATCGTGCAGCGCCGTCCCATCCTCCAACCAAACATGCGGCAACCGCGCTCCCGGCCAAGTCGTGGGAACATATTGAGGGTCATCCGGGTCCGGCCCGTCGCCTGCTTCCTGCCAAACGATCGGTGAATCCAGGTAGCGGTATCCCGCCTCGATTCCCAATATTTCAGTCACCTTCCGTTGCTCCACATCGAACTGCGTGGCCATTTCGGCGCGAGCCGCTAGTCCTTCCAGCGTGTTCTTCCGAATCATAGAGCTATACGCGGCCCGCCACCCCAGCCGGCCCATCATCGCCGCGCGCGAGGCTCGAACGGCCCGCAGCCCAATGGGTCGCCTTTCGGCGTCATAAGAAGCTAGCAGCTGCGGCCCGCCCCAGCCTGCGAGGGTCGCCCAAATCTTCCAGGCAAGATCAGTCGCATCTCCCACTCCCGTATTCATTCCCAGGCCTCCGGTGGGGATTACCAAATGAGCCGCGTCACCGGCAATGAAAACGCGCCCTCGGCCGTAGCTTCCCGCGCACAAAAGATGTTGGGTCCACTCATTGACCGAAATCGTCGCAAAGGGAATTGGCGTGGCAATCGATTTCCTGAATATCTCCGCCATTTCGGCGTCGCTTTCCGCTGCCGCGTGCAGGGTCCAGTGCCGAGTGCTGTCCTGCAAAATAATGAAAGGAAAAATCGGCCCCTCGGCTATGTGGTAGTGCCGCCCTTTTCCCATGGGAATACGCTCGTAGAGTTCATCGCACCGGAAAAGCGCCTGCCGCAATTTTCGAATATTTCCTTGGCCCTGCAAGTGGATGCCGAGCTGCTTGCGAACCGTGCTGGAGCCGCCATCACAGCCCACCAGATAGGAGCCGCGAATCGTTTCATCCGCTCCCGTCAAGCCCTTCACCTGAGCCGAAACCGAGGCCGCCTCTTGCGTGAACGTCGTCAACTCGCAGCCGAACCGCACGGAAATAGTCGGAAGAGTTTCCGCAATGGAGCGCAAAAGCGGCTCTAACGTGTACTGCGAAATCAGTTGATAGGGCTCGAGCGGCTGCCCGTCGTTCCGCGCGGCAATCTCAGCCTTGGCCGCAGCCACCGAGGGGTAGGGCAGGTGCACGATCGCCGGCTCGGCCATGGAAGTGGCCGAAAAAAACATCCATCGGTGCCTCGCGCGGCAACCCCGCATCCCGCACTTTTTCCGCAATATCCAGCCGCCGGTAAATCTCCATCGTGCGGGCGTTGCATCGTTCCATCTTCGGAAGCTGAATCGAGGTCTGGTTGCGTTCGAGCAGAATGCAACGCACCCCGCGCCGTCCCAGATCGATCGCCAGCGTAAGCCCCACCGGTCCCGCGCCCACAATGATGACCTGCGTTTCCACGATACCGTGTCTCCGGGTACAGAATGTAGTTGAAGGCGCTCGCAACTGGAAAGAAGCAGGAGGCCGGCCGCCCCCGAATGCTTCTTATTTTGAACCTTTCAAAAGCCGATTAGCGAAACGCGGTGGGGGCCTCAGGTCAGCTCGAAAGATCGCAGGCCTCGGTAGCGGCGCTCTTCAGGGCGCCATCTTCTTTCTGTTATAGATCCACTCGCAGCTTTAAAGGACCGACTCACCTGCGGCCAACAAAACTCACTCCCGCGCGTCGATACCAATACTCCCAAAACCGATCAAACCCCTCTCCCGGTTTCCCCTGCGTCAGCCGCGAACGGATCTTTTCAATCTCGCCGCCAGTAAGAAACGTAACCTTCCCCAGCCGGCTTGCCTCGAGCTGCAACCCCGCATTCACCTCGAGGTAGTACGCCGTGTAAACCGCCTCCCGAATCGACTTACCCGCCACTGTCGAACCGTGCCCCCGCATCAGCACACAATTCCCATCGCCGAACGCCCGCGCAAGATCGCGTCCCATAGCAGCATTCGACACGAGCAGATCGGTGTCGCCGAAGCTACGCTGCGCGTCCCACACCGGCACTTCACTACCGATGGTTCCCGAACTGTGCACCACCGCTCGCAGCCGCTCCTGAGTAATTCCAAACGGTATGACGCTCCGGCTATGGCTGTGCACCACCGCCTGAACATCCGCACGAGCCTCGTACAACCCGCCATGTATGAACCGCTCAAGATATCCCTTCGGTCCGCTCGACTCGACGGGCGCGCCATGGAGCAAAAATTCCATAATGTCCCCGGCTTCCACCAACTCCGGCGATATCGCCCGCGACAATAAAAACCGATCTGGCTGCTGCGGATGCCGCGCGCTGACGTGCCCAAATGCATCCACCACGCCTTGGACAGCCAATATGCGGTTCGCCGCTAGGAGATCCTCAACTATCGCGTTGTATTCAGTCATCCGGTTTTTTCCTCAAGCACCATGCCAACCTAGGCGCCAAGCAGCACCTGCTTTTGGAATTCGAGTGTAGCTTCGGCTGTCTTCAGCACGGCAGCTAGATATCTTTGCCCCAGAATCATAGGGAGAGAATTTCGGCGGCGCTTACTGCGCAGCAATTTTCGCCAAGGCATCCACCACCGCCTGGGCCATAGGTTCGTCCCCGCCCGGGCCGCCACTAATACCCACCGCGCCAACCAGCTTCCCATCTACAAAAAGCGGCTCACCGCCGGCAGCCGGTAGCACTTCTGGAAAGGTCATCAGAAAAGTTTCCCCTTTGGCGATCCGATCCTGAAAACTCTTGGTCGATCGCTTATAAAGGTAGGAAGTCCGCGCCTTGCGAAGGGCCAAATCCGTCCCCCCGGGTTGCGCCTGGTCCCCGCGCTCCAGATAAACAAGGATCCCCCCTTCATCGACGATCGCGATCACGCCTTCGCACCGTTGCTTGCAAGCCTCCTTCTCTGCCGCTGCCACGAGCTGCTTGACGACCGCCAGCGTCAAAATTTTCTTCGGCGCCAACTGTTGAGCCTGCATTTCAGGCAACAGAGCGAAGCAGAAAACTATTCCACCAGTAAGTCCAGCCAATACTTTTCGATTTGTCATTTTCCTTCCCTGTGAGCGCACGAGACTGCCACCGGGCCGACGATTCTGATCGCGCCGTGCGCCGCTTCGGTAACGCCGGCGGCCGGCCAGCTCTCCCTATGCCGCGCATTTTTTTCAAATCCGACGTGATATATCATGGATGTACGCTCTCTCAGAAGCAAAAGTGGAGCTTATTTGGGCGAGCCAGATAACTCGCTCCGGAAAAAAAAGAGGATACATGAAATTTCTCTTAAGCACCGCCGCCTGCGCCCTCCTGGTATTCTCGACGCAAGCGCAGCCACAAACGCAGACCTTCGATACTTCCGCCGGCCCGGTAAAAATCACACCGATCTATCACGCCAGCACGCTAATCGAAGCGGCTGGAAGCATAATCTACGTCGACCCCGCCCAAAAATTGCAGCTCAGCGGGGTAGGCGATGGCCCGGATCTCGCCACCCGCCCGCGCGCCGATCTAATCATCGTCAGCGATATCCACCACGACCATATGGACACCGCCGCCCTCTCCCTGCTCAGCAAGCCCGGCACCGTAATCATCGCTCCGCCGGAAGTGGCGCAAACCGTCAAAAACGCAACGGTAGTCGCTAACGGCCAAACCACCACCTGGGGCAAATGGACCATCGAAGCCATCCCCATGTACAACATGAAACGAGGTCCCGCTGCCGGCCAATTCTTCCATCCTAAGGGACGCGGTAACGGCTACGTCCTGACCTACGGCGACAAGCGTTTCTATTTTTCAGGTGACACCGAAGGCATCCCCGAGATGCGCGCCCTAAAAAACATCGACGTAGCTTTCGTCTGCATGTACGAGCGGCCCACGATGTCGCCCGAAGAAGCCGCCGACGCCGTTCTTGCCTTTCACCCTAAAGTTGTCATCCCCTACCACTGGGGCAGCTCCGACCCCGCCGTCTTCCAAAGGAAGCTCGAAGGCAGCGGCATCGACGTGCGCATCCTGAATTGGTATTCCCAGTCGTAAATCGATAACTTGCCCTTACAAAATCGCATAAGGAGAACATTCATGTTATTGGCGGACGCACGTCGCGTAATTGCCGCAGCCGAAAAAAAAGCCACCGAAATCGGTCAACCCATGAACATCGCCGTCGCAGATGAAGGAGGTAACCTCGTCGCCCACGTCCGAATGGACAACGCCTGGTTAGGCAGCATCGACATTTCCATCAAGAAAGCTTACACATCCCGGGCCTTTGACATCGCAACAAAAGACCTGGCCACCTACTCCCAGTCCGGCGGCCAATTCTTCGGCATTCACGCCTCGAACGACGGGAAAATCATGATCTTCGCCGGTGGCATCCCACTGAAGCGCGATGCAAAGGTAGTGGGCGCCATTGGCGTCAGCGGCGGCTCAGGCGACCAGGATCACGCCGTAGCCGAGCCGGCTCCGCCGCCTTCTAGCCTGTAGTGCACAGCGCTGCAAAATCAGCTGTGGTGATTCCGCAGGTGCAAACCCATGATTCGTTGGCCGTGCCGTCACTTTGCGGCGCCGCCCTGCTCACCTGCATCTTCTGTCGGCGCTTAGTTATCTATTTGGAAACACTGCCGTTGTTAATCAATTGACGCCACAACAATCCCGGCATAAAAAAGCGTCCATAGGGAGAAAGCTTCTGCCGCCGATCGCCGACGACAACAGTCACTCCTCCGAATGCGAAACCAAGCTCGCCATCGGCTGGCAGCGCCTCACCCGCGAAGAATTTCTGGAGGCCCTCACGAAGGCCGTCCTCGACAAAGTGCACAGCCACCAGCAGGCAGCTGAAAAATCTCTCCGGCCTGCAGCCGTCAGCGCAAAAGTCTAAATCCCCGCGCCGTAT
Source organism: uncultured Acidobacteriota bacterium (assembly GCA_963718485.1). Classification (GTDB taxonomy): domain Bacteria; phylum Acidobacteriota; class Terriglobia; order Acidiferrales; family UBA7541; genus Palsa-295. The sequence continues at coordinate 228,654 of CAVQZU010000132.1, read as the reverse complement.
CCAGCGATCTGTCGCTGGGACTCTATCTCCCAGTGGCGCATGCCTTCGTGGCGGCATCCTTGAGCGTCCTCCCTCTTCTGCGGCCGAGCCGTTCGCCGCTTCCTTCTCGCCGCCATGTGCCTAGAATCGCCTTGTGGGTCGCGCGTTCAGTGGCGACAAAAGGAACCGGTGCGCCCAGCGCTGCCCTGGCTTCTTCGATTCTGAAGTCGTCCCTCAAGCGCGAATCGCTTCAGTCCGGTCCCGAATGTTCCGGTCATCCTAGCGACCCTTGTAACTCCATTTCGCCTGCCACTTGAGCTTCAGCCCCGCCCGATCCACTTCCTGCCCCCGCAGATAAACCTTGTCGATCCTCCGCGTGTTCGCAATATTCTCTAGCGGATTCGCATTGAGTACGATGAAATCCGCGCTCTTTCCCGCCGCCACCATGCCGGAATTGACATGCGCGATTTCCGCTGAATCCCGCGTCGCCGCGACGATCGCCTCGCTCGGAGTCAGGCCAATCGCCACCATGCTTTCCAAATCCAGGTGATTGAAATATCCAACAAAAAACCGGTTCTGCCCCGTATCGGTTCCCTCCACAAACCGCATGCCAGCCGCCCGCAGCCGCATCGCGTTCCGCCCCTGCAACTCAAAATCCTGGCGCGAATGCTGTGCCGCTGCCGGCGTCATCTTGGCCAGCGGACGTCCCCAGTACTCCTCGATCTGATCCGGCGAATATGTATCCGTCAGCAGCGGATCGTCGAGCCATGCGGGCCTTTTTGCTCCTCCTTGCGACTCCATCCAGGCTGTCATCAGGTCCGGAGTGATCCACATGGCCGGCCGATCCTTCTTCGCAATCCGTTCCTTGACGATCCCGATCAATTCATCGTCGACGGACTCGCCACCGCGCACCGGCACGTGCAGCCATCCTTCGACGCCCGCGCGCATTAGTTCCTTGGCATTGGCCAGCGTGACGTTGTGCACCCCCACTGGAACATTATATTTATGGGCTTGCTCAGCAATGGCCCGATACAGCTCCGGCGTCAGTGTTTTCTTGGTCCCACCTCGATCGTCCACCCAGATCTTGATGAACAAGGGCTTCATCTTGACGTAATCATCGACGGCCTCTTTGGCTTCCTCGACCGTCGACACAGGGTAGGGCACATCAACCCTCGAAGGATCGCCCTGCGGCCCCGATCCCGGCCAGGCGATCCCTGTTCCCGCCGTGCGAAACAGCGCCGCATTGGGAATGACTTCACCGCGCACCCGCAGCGGCACATCACCCCAATCCGTGCGCCCGCCGTGCAAATCAGAGCGGTCAAGAAGATCGCCCACGCCCACGGTCGCCCCCACCCCCACATATGCCAGTCGCTCCAGATGGTCGATCAGGTTTTCCCGCGTGTAGTACGCCTTCGACATGTTCCCCTTGACCACGTCTTGAAACCCGTAGTGTCCGTGGAGATCGGTCATCGTAGGCATCACCGTCTTGCCCGTCAAATCCACATGAACCGCTCTCGCCGGAACCGTCAGCTGCCCCTTCCTCCCCACCTCAACGAAGCGCGAGTTCGCCACGATGAACGCAGAATTTTCGATCGGCGCGCTGCCATCCCCGGCAATAAGCCGCGCCCCCTCGAACACCGTCACGCCACCGGCGCCCGTTTGCCCGGCAGTCCGCCAACCCCAGGCCGTGACCAAAACCGCGCCCGCACCAAGCAGACAAAGTAATGTCCTCTTCCGTTGCCGCATACGATCCCCTCCGAGTGATCAAACAGCCAAAACTGCCCTTCGCTAACGCCGGCGGCTTGCTGGCCCTTTTGCCTTGGGCTCTTGCTTTTCGCCAACTCGACAGCTCGTGGCGAGAACAATCTCTTCCTCTAAGGGCACACACAATTGGGCGACCTGCGTGTTTTCATTTACAAGCCGGGGAGTCATTCACTTGCGATTGCGGCCCGCATTGTAGCGAGGAAACGCGAGCGTTTCCACAGCGGTGATTCGTGTGGCGTAAATTAGGGTGCCTTTTTCGATCCCCTTACACGCTTGCTGCCTCGCCACTCGATCTTCTAGCAGATAGACTTGTGTCCGGTATGGTCGACATCCTGAACAATCTCTTCAGGCAGCACTTCCATTCGCCAGCTGAGCAGGTACAGCCGCTCCATGGCGAACTAGGCGGTTCAGGCCGCAAAATCATCCGCCTCGCCAGCAAAAAAAACAGCGCCATCGGCGTCCTGTATGAGGTCCGTGAAGAAAACATCGCTTTCCTGGAATTTTCCAAGCACTTCCGCCGCCACGGTCTGCCGGTCCCCGAAATCTATGCCGAGGATCTAAGCCAGGGCGCGTACTTGGAAGAAGATCTCGGCGACACGACACTGTTCGAATTCCTGTCGAAAAATCGCGTCGGCGAAGACATTGCCCCCAACGCCATCGAAGCCTATCGCCAGGTCGTCGACCTGCTCCCGCGTTTCCAAATTGAAGCCGGACGCGACCTGAATTACGAAATCTGCTACCCGCGCTCGGTCTTTGACGGCCAGTCCATTGCCTGGGATTTGAACTATTTTAAATATTATTTTCTCAAGCTTGCTGGCGTTCCGTTCAACGAGCAGTTGCTCGAAGACGATTTCAGCCGCTTAACAAAGTTCCTGTTGACCGCGGACCTCGATTATTTCCTCTACCGCGATTTCCAATCACGCAACATTATGCTGTGCGACGGTCATCCATTTTTCGTCGACTACCAAGGCGGCCGCAAGGGTGCCTTGCAATACGACATCGCGTCTCTTCTGTACGACGCCAAGGCCGACCTCCCCCCGGAATTGCGGCAGCAACTGCTGGATCGCTACATTGCCCGCCTTCCCGATTTCATAAGCATCGAGCGCGAGGCCTTCATGCGCCACTACTACGCCTACGTCTACGTCCGCATCATGCAGGCCCTGGGCGCCTACGGATTCCGCGGCTTCTACGAGCGCAAAGCACATTTTCTGCAAAGTGTGCCCTACGCCCTGAAAAACCTTCGCTGGCTGCTCAGGAATGCCGAACTGCCCATCGCCTTACCGACTCTGATGGGCGCCTTCGAAAACATGGCTGCTTCGGAGAAATTGCAGAACCTGACTTTTTCCCCGCAAGAAAAATTGACCATCCAACTTTTCAGTTTTTCATTCCGTCAGGGCCTGCCAAAGGACGAAACCGGCCATGGCGGTGGCTTCGTCTTCGACGTCCGTAGCATCCCCAACCCGGGACGCGAAGAGCGCTTCAAGCCGCTCACCGGCAAAGACGCTCCGGTGATCGACTATCTCAACCAGCTTGAAAGCGTGCATCGGTATTTCGCGAGCGCAATGTCTCTGGTTGACGCCAGCGTCGACGCCTATCAGCGCCGCGGGTTTACTAGCTTGAGCGTGTCGTTCGGATGCACGGGCGGACAGCACCGCTCGGTATATTTCGCCGAGCAATTCGCCAAGCGCTTGAAAGGTAGAAACGGCGTCGAAGTGATTCTGCGGCACTTGGGTTTGGAGAACATGAAAAAGTGAAAGCGATGATCCTGGCCGCCGGCCTGGGCACGCGCCTGCGCCCGCTCACCGACGATCGTCCCAAAGCTCTGGTGGAAGTAGCCGGCCGCACCATGTTGGAAATCACGCTCTCGCGCTTGCGCTCATGGGATGTTCGTGACGTGATCATCAACCTGCATCACTTCGCCGACCAGGTCATCGCGTATCTGCAAGCCAACAACAACTTCGGCATGCACATCGAAGTGTCCGGCGAAGAAATCCTGCTGGACACCGGGGGGGGCCTTAAGAAAGCCGCACATTTTTTTCAAAGCGCACCTGGCGACCCTGAAGAGCCCTTCATTCTTCACAATGTCGACGTCGTCAGCAACATCGACCTCCGCCGCATGGGGCAATTCCACGTCGAAAAAAGGGCCCTGGCCACCCTTGCCGTCCAAAACCGAAAGACGTCGCGCTATCTGCTCTTCGACGATCACTTCCAGCTTTGTGGCCGCCAATCCAAAAATCAAAACGAACTGGTTCGCTGGTCACCCTCATTGCAGCCGCTGGCCTTCACCGGCATCCACATAATCTCTCCCCGGCTCCTCGCCATGCTGAGCGAAGAGGCCGCGTTCTCCATCATCACCTCATATCTGCGTCTGGCCGCACAGGGGGAAAAAATCCTATCCTTTCGCGCCGACCAATATTATTGGCGCGATCTCGGCCGCCCCGAGAGCATTCAGCAAGCCGTCCAGGAAGTCGACCGTTTCTAGCCGCAGCCAGCGGAGCTAGGTGCCATGTTGCGGAGGCGGAGTGCAATATCGAATGGGTTTCGACTCGTCACACTGCGCGGTCCGGTCCATTCCGCGGCACTGAATTTCGAGCCGGGTTGTGGGGCCGGCCCCCACTGGCCGTGCGGACAACCGCATCCAGCGCATACCCGATGCCGCGCTTCAACCGTTTCTCCTGAGCTACGGCAACGAGTTTTTGCTCCCTTGAGGAATGTCATGATCACGGCGGAACTGTGAGCGTCCCAGCCAAGGACGCAATCTTTGACCACCGGGCCGGTGCCGTCGACCGTCATCACCGGCAGGGCGAAATTTCAGGATTTCTTCTGTGGAATCGGAGCTTGATGCCGCGCCATTCCAGATTGTTGCGCGTCGCTTGGACCTGTTCGTCGCGCGCGTAAGGCCCTACCAGCACGTGGTTGGCGGACCAGCAGCGAATCGGCCGCCGTGTTTGTTTGGCTTCGCCACAGGTTCGATATCGCGCTAGAATCTGTCCCGCTCGCGGCGGCGCCGGTAACTCGAGGAGACCAATCATGGGGCGATGTTTTTCGTGCGCATCAACAGCTTTCCTATTGGTATGTGCAGGAATTGCCCGGCCGGCGGCCAAGCTATTCGCCGCCGAGGAGCAGCAGAGCCAGTCTTACAGCCAAGCCGATCGCGCGTTCGCCGAAGCTCTGGCAAAGGGCGACCAGACCGCAATGGCCGCTCTGCTCGATGAAAATTTCCAGTGGGTTGAGTCCAACGGGAAAATCCACACCAAGCCGGAGGTGCTAAAAGATTTGAGATCGCTGGCCAGCGACAATGAAGGCGCCATCGAGGTTCGCACTCTTGATCTTCTTGGCCAGGTCGAGCGTGTTCTGGGAATTCACCACAACGAGCGCTTTGCCCACATTTGGGTCAAACGTCGGGAAGGTTGGAAGGCCTTCGCGTTTTTGGATATCCCCATTCCCCTCGAACGCTCGGAGTACACGGCCGTTCCCAAGCCCCCCGTCAATCCTGCCGCCGACTGCGAAAATCCTTGTCGTACGCTGCCCTACAAGCCAGAAAATGCCGCGCAGCAAGGAGCCATGGACGCCTGGTTCCATTTGAAGAACGCCGAATGGCATCCGGACTCCGCAACCTGGGCTGTGTATTCGGACGACAACCACGAAACCATCACGCCTGGGGGTGACCTGCCCAAGCTGCAGCACGTCGCCGAACTAGCACGGCAGCGGGAACTGTACGGCGAGCATGGCGGTGATCCGGGAGAGCCCGTAATTTCCATGCGCATGTTTGACTTCGGCAAGGTGGTCGTGCAGCAATGCTTCCAGGGCGCCAATAGCGCCAAGCCCAGAACGTGGGTGATGAGGGTTTTCGTAGATCAAGGTGACGGCTGGAAAATCGTGCTGAGCGCTCAAACGCGGATCAAGCCGTTTTAAGGAGTTCGTGGCACAGGGCACGGTACGACCGGCTCGCCTTCGTCCCTACGCTCCGGAAGGGCGCCATCTTTCTTCTGGTTGTGATTTTTCTCAGGCCCATTGTTGAACTCTGCCGGCAAGCCTGTGGCGTGTGACACCTAGCAGGTTGCTGAAAAAGTCGAAAAGTTTGTAACGAAGCAGAATACAGCGCGTCGAATTGTGCATGCGAGGAAGCGATCAGCAGCAGAGTCACGTGTTCAGCTACATTTCCCCGGAGCAGCGAGTGCGCAGGAATCATCCCCTGCGACCGATCCGCACGATGGTGGACGAAGTCCTGAAGCAGCTGTCACCACGGTTCAACCAGATGTACGCCAAGGTGGGCCGCCCGTCAATTCCGCCCGAGCAGCTGTTGCGCGCGCAGCTTTTGCAGATGTTGTATTCGGTGCGCAGCGAGCGGCTGCTAATGGAAGAGATGGACTACAACATTTTATTCCGTTGGTTTGTGGGACTGAATTTGGATGATCCGGTCTGGGATGCGACGGTGTTCACCAAGAACCGCGACCGTTTGTTGGAAGCCGAAATAGCCAAGGAATTTCTGAGGCGGGTGGTGGCGCAAGCGCGAGAGCAGGGGTGGACGTCGGACGAGCACTTCAGCGTAGACGGAACCTTGCTGGAAGCCTGGGCCAGCCTGAAAAGTTTTCAGCCCAAGGACCAGAAGGACGGTCCTCCGCCGGAGGATCCCGGAAATCCCACGGTGGATTTTCATGGGGAGAAGCGCTCGAACCAGACGCACGAATCGACGAGCGATCCCGAAGCCCGGTTGGCGCGCAAAGGCTTGGGCAAGGAGGCGAAGTTGAGCTACAGCGGAAACCTGCTGGTGGAGAATCGTCACGGATTGATCGTGGATAGCCGGGTGTGGGAGGCCACAGGAATCGCCGAACGTTACGCCGCGCTGGAGATGCTGCAGGTTGTTCCGGGAACCGGGCGGGTAACGGTCGGGGGTGACAAAGGTTTCGATACGGCGGATTTCGTCAGGGAGTGCCGGAACCTACACATGACGCCGCAGGTGGCCCAAAACTTGAGACGAAGAGGCGGGAGTGCCATCGATTGTCGAACGACGCGACACGCCGGCTATCAGATCAGCCAGAAGAAGAGGAAGCGCATCGAAGAATGTTTCGGATGGCTGAAGACGGTTGCGTTGCTGCGCAAGGTGCGGCATCGTGGGACGTTGAAAGTGGATTGGATCTTTACGTTCGCCTGCGCAGCCTACAATCTGGTGCGCATGCGAAATCTAATGGCTACCACAATTCCAGCGCAGTAAGTTCGGGGCGTAGTGTCTCTGGACCGCGCTGAAACGCCCATTTGGGAAGTTCGGCAGTACCGAAAATCACGCGAAGCCCCACCAGTAAGTCACAAATGACGCAAACGAAGACAGAAACTGCCCGCTCAACTCAATTTTTCAGCAGCCTGCTAGGGCTTAAATTCAATCAGAATATTGCGAATCGGCACATCGCCCACGCATTTCGAGACGTGCACCACGGCGTCCCGAAAAGTCACTAGATCGGGAACCAGTTCCCGTATCTCCATTTTCCCGTCCGTCCACTGCTGAACTTTTGTGCGGTTAAGAAAAATGGCCACTCGTTGATTGTGGCTGTGCTCTGCGCTGGTCAGGCCAACTGGAAGATTCTCCTCAAAAACGAACAGTTGCTTGTCTTCGTACAAAATTCTGTTCTCGGGCGGCGGAGGCGTCTGAACTTTGGCGAGCATCACCTTGGGATGATCGGGTTTAACCGCGACTTCAAGATATTCTCCGCCGGCCGGCGCAGAGTAGCGCTCGCCTGCCTTGAATACCTTCACATCTCCTCGCTCCATTCGCTGGCCGTTTAGCTCGATCGAACCGAGCGCTACCAAGATGCTCTCCACACAAGACGCCTCGCCGCTCGCGCACGGCGCGCTGTTGCGATACACGCGGACAAAATCATTCTCAAGCAACGCCTTCGCGGGCAGGCTCTGAAGCAACAGCAGCGCGGCAAGCATTGGTTTCATGTCTGTGCACCTCGAATGATTCGTTCGGGTCGGCCGCACAGTTATAGCATCACTTGTTGCTTCCACTCCAAACTTTGACCGGTTCTCCCCGAAGGCCGGACTCAACGAAATCGAAGCCGGCAAAAACCGCTCCTGGTGGCACTGCGAATAAGCGCTTGCGTTTTGCCTATTCATTATGTTACTTGCTGCACTCATAACTGGGGTGTGTTGCCGCAGTGGTGCGGTGAATTTCCAGGCGATCTTAGGGAGGTGTTTCATGGTACGCGTCGATAGCCGCGACAGCATCGCCATCAACCAGCGCATGACGAACGAGTGCAGCCCGGATACCCATTCCCGCGCTTCTCGCCGCGAATTCCTCAAAACGCTGGCGGTCGCGGGAGCCGGAGTTGCCCTATCGGCCAGAGAACTGATCGCGCAGCGCGCCCCTAGCCTAGGCCGCATCGACGTGCATCACCACATGGCGCCGGAGTTCTACGTCAAAGCCATGGACAAGGAGATAGCTCCCTCGGGCTTCCGCAACTGGACTCCTTCTCTCTCTCTCGAGGTAATGGATAAAGCCGGCGTGGAAACGGCCATTTTGTCTCCCGCGCAGGGCGTCGTCCGCGATTCCTTGAGCGATCGCACCGAACGTGCCCGCACTCTGGCCCGCCAAAACAACGAGTTCGGCGCAAAAGTCGTCCACGACAACCCCAAGCGCTTCGGCTTGTTCGCCGCTCTGGCGTTGCCCGACACCGACGCCAGCATCAAGGAAATCGCCCATTCCCTGGAGGTCCTAAAGGCCGACGGTATTGCCCTATTCACCTCCTACCTTGACAAGTTCCCCGGCGACCCCGTCTTCGCCCCGGTGTTCGACGAACTCAATCGCCGCAAAGCCATCGTATTTTTCCACCCGGCGCACTCCAGCTGCTGCCGCAACCTCACCTCGCAGTCCGGCATGATCGATTTCGACCTCGACACGGCCCGCGCCATCGACAGCCTCCTCTATGAGGGCACTTTCTCCCGTTGTCCGGACATCCGCTTCATCTTCTCCCACGCCGGCGGCGCGTTCAGCGTCCTAGCTCCCCGCATGGTCGATGATTTCCCCAAAAAACTCGCCGACCGCGTCCCTCACGGGGTGCAGTATGAATTCAACAAGCTCTATTTCGACACCGCCCACGCCGGCGCCGCCGGTCCGCTCGACGCCATAAAGGATTTGGTCCCCATATCCCAGATCCTATACGGCAGCGACGTCCCCATCCGGGCCTACGATCTCACCGACGTCAAGCTCAAGGAATACGCGGGCTTCTCAACAAATGATTGGCAAGCCATTAATCGCGGAAATGCTGAACGTCTTTTTCCGCGCCTGAGAGCGTAGCGGTTTGGTCTTCAGGGACGGTTCAGAGGCAAGCGACCGATCCAAGCGCAGCCAGAAGGTGTGATAGGACCCTGGGATCGCGGGAACGAACCGACCAAATCTGACCGACTCTGGAGTGCAAACATCACGCGAGAATCGCGTCTGGGTTTCCGTGGTCGAAAGCTAGGCCGGCCGATCGTTCCCCCCGCGCAGGGAAGCTATAGCACGATGGGCCGAGACGTGTTGCACGGCAAAGCTACAACCAGCGGGACGCCTCCGTCACCAGGCACGGGAGGTTCAACAAGCGCTACACCCTTCAGTTCCGCGCCCGAGTTCCTCCACTTGTTCAATCATCCCCACTACATTTCTGGCGGCACGACGCCGGGGACTCTTTCTTGTTCTTCACCGGTATCGTTTGGCCACTCTGCATCCTCTCCGGATGGCGGCAATCCGGTGATCGAGAGCGGCAGTCCCCGGAAAATCCAGCTTTGTGAAACTTATCTCCTAGCTTTCGGAGTTGCCGGGTTTCCAACTGCTACCCACATTGCGTCCGCAGCCATCCGGGTGTACATTGCGCGGCAGAATTTCTTCGTGAGTGGAGGAAACATGATGAAGAAACTGGGGCCCACTCTTGCGTGTCTACTTTTGCTTTCCTTTACCGCCGCAGCTCAGGATGCCAAGACCGTTGTTCAGAACGCGTTCAAAGCCATGGGCGGGACAAATCTGAAAACTCTCGAATTTTCAGGCAGCGGCAGCCGCCCCGACCAGTTGGCTGATGGCAACACGCCCGGCCCGCGCGTCCTCGTGAAGTCCTACACCTACGACGTCGACTACACCATCCCCGCCTCACGCGTGGAGGCCGTTGCCATCCAAGGAATCCCGCCGATGCAGACCATCGGCGAAGAAGGCCACGGCGTGCAATATGTGAATGCCGGCGGCAGCGAGTGGTACGCCTGGGACGTGGGCGGTCTCCCGGGTCTCCGCGTTCCCGCGAGGCCAAAGGACTGGCTCGAAATTCCTCTCCCCGCCTCGGTCAAGAAGCCGGGCGACCCGATTCGCCAGCCCGATGGGGACGGCTTGCAGTCGCACTCCGAAATCGACCGCGTCGAACAAATCTGGCTCACTCCCCACGGATTCTTGATCGGCGCCCTGAACGCAAGCGACACTTCGGTCACTCGGCGCACCATCAACGGGAAGAAATTCCAGGTGGTTAGCTGGAGCGGGCCCAACAAACAGAAGATCACCGGCTACATCGATGAAGACAACATGGTCGCCAAAGTCGAAACCTGGATGGATCACCCCATGTACGGCGATGAGCACGTCGTCCGCACCTACGACTACTACGAGTACCGCGACGGCCTGCAATTTCCTGCCCACATGCTGGAAACCATTACCACTCCCGCATTGATGGGCGAGAAGTCCAAAGGCCTCGAGCTATTTATTACCAGCGTCAAGCTCAACGCCACAGTCGACCTCTCCGTCCCGCAAGGAGTCAAGGACACTCCGGCCGCTCCGGCCGCCACAGTCATGACGCAAAAGATTGGCGATGGCCTCTACTATCTCGCCGGCCAGAACGATTGCAGCCTCGTAGTCGAATTCAAAGATTTCATCACCTTGGTAGAAGGCCCGCTCAACGACGCGCGTTCGCTAGCTCTGATCGCCGAAATCAAAAAGCTGGTTCCCAACAAGCCCATCCGCTATGTGGTCAACACCCATCCTCACGTCGACCATACCGGCGGGGTGCGAACTTTCGCCGCCATCGGCGCAACTATCGTCACACAGCAGGCCAACGTAGCCTTCATCGAAGCCCTGCTGAAAACGCCCCACAGCATCTTTCCCGACACGCTGCAGAAAACTCCCAACGCCAAGGGCGAAGTCGAAGGTGTCCAGGAAAGCCGCGAAATCACCGACGGCTCGCGCAAGCTCGAGATCTACCACATGAAAGGCAATCTCCACAGCAGCGCCATGCTCATGACCTACCTGCCGAAGGAAAAGATCCTCACCGAAGGTGATCCCTGGACCCCCGGCATGGTCGCCGTAAAACCAACCGACAAGCCCTACCAACGCTGCTGCGACGCCCAAAATATTTACGACAACGTGAAACGCCTCAACCTCGACGTAAAAATCATCGCTCCATCCACGGCCGGGTCGATACCTGGGAGAACCTGCTAGCGTACCTCGGCATGCCTCCCGAGAAGGTCGCCCAAAACAAATGAGCGCCTCGATCCTTCCTAGCGGCATTCTGCAGGACGCCATCTTTTCTCGAATGAAGATTCTGGCAATTGTCGTAACGTTGGCCGCCGTCGCCGCCCCGTCGCTCCAGGCCCAGAACGACTGGCCCGCCTACGGCTATGATCAAAACGGCCAGCGTTATTCGCCTTTGTCGCAAATCAACACCCAGAACGTGGCAAAACTAAAACTCGCTTGGCAGTACGGCGTGGACGGCAGCACGAACGATCCCAATCCCCAGAATCGCGCCTTAACTGGCACCGAAGCGGTCCCCATCGTGGTCGGTGGCATGCTCTATACCCCGACGGTCCACCACTCCGTCGTCGCCCTCAAACCCGACACCGGCGAGGAAATCTGGAAATACGACTTAGGCAAAGCAAGCGGCACCCTGCGCGGTGTTACCTACTGGCAGGGCGACCAGGAAGATCCGCCGCGAATCTTCGTCGGTACAAGCGACGGCCATCTAATCGCCCTGACGGCCGAAGCCGGAAAACTAGTTCCATCCTTCGGCGACCACGGCCAGGTCGACCTCCGCGCCGGTGTAGCCGACAAATTCCCCAAGATGCCCTATCATATGAGTTCTCCCGGCATCATCTATCAACACCTCATCGTCACCGGCGCGCAGGGAATGGAAGAAGACCCCGACGGCCCCGCCATGGACGTTCGGGCATGGGACGTCCGCACCGGCAAGCTCGTCTGGACCTTCCACACCATCCCGCACCCCGGCGAGGCCGGCTACGAAAGCTGGCCCAAAGATCGTTGGCAAACCGCGGGTTCGCCAGCCAACTGGGGCGCCGCCACAGTCGATGCGCAGCGCGGCCTCATTTTCCTCCCCATCGGCCAGCCCGCGTCTCAATATTATGGAGGGGAACGCCCCGGCCAGAATCTGTACTCCTCCTCGATTGTCGCGCTCGAAGCCGCCACCGGAAAAGTCCGCTGGTCCTTCCAGATTACCCACCACGACATGTGGGATTACGATGCCGAAGCCGCTCCCTCATTAATGGACGCCTTACAGAATGGGAAAAAGATCCCGGTCGTCGTAGCCATCTCCAAACCCGGTCTGATGTTCTTCCTCAACCGTGAAACAGGGAAGTCCATCTATCCGGTTGAAGAACGCCCCGTCCCCCAAAGCGACGTCCCCGGCGAGCAGAGCTGGCCCACGCAACCGTTTCCTCTAAAGCCGCCACCGCTAGCCAAGCAGGGAATCAAACCGGATGAAATTTTCACCGGTGAACCCGAACACGAAAAATTCTGCCGCGACTTGGTTGAGCAAATCGGCGGCATCCACAACTACGGCCCCTACACGCCCTACAGCGCGAAGGAATTCCGCATCATCTTCCCCGGCCAGCAAGGCGGACCGAACTACGGCGGCGTAGCCGTGGACCCCAACCTAGCCTATGTTTTCGTAAATTCCCGCAACGTAGCCGGTCTGGGCCGCCTCGACAAGACCAAGGATGGCGATCCGGTGGCCTACCGCCGTTTCAGCCCGTTAGGCGAAGGCTCCTTCAATTCGCGTTTCTGGGATCCGGACACGCAGCTCCCTTGTCAGCAACCTCCCTGGGCGGAATTGATGGCGGTTAACGCAAACACCGGTGACATCGCCTGGCGCATTCCCTTAGGCACCAGCGACGAACTCGAAGCCAAAGGCCTCCACAATACCGGCGCTTTCGGGCAGGGCGGCCCCATCGTCACGGCCGGAGGTATCGTCCTGATCGCGGGCACCATCGACAAACGCCTCCGCGCCTTCAACTCCCGCACCGGCGCCCTCCTCTGGGAAACAAAACTCGACGCCGAAGGCCACACCAACCCCATGACCTACGTCGGGGGCAATGGCAAACAATACGTAGTAATCGTCAGCTCGGGCATCAACGCCTTCGCCCTCCCGTAGCCTTGGCCAGTTTTTGCGGGTCGATTGTTGTTGCCGTTGCTCTTCGCTGTCATCCCGAAAGCAGCGTGGGATCTGCATTCTCTGCTCTGATCGCGCCCACTGCTACTTCCCTTCAAAAGCGGCATCCACCTCCACTCGATACCCCGCCGCCAGCCGATTCGTTTCATTGGCCATTCCCACCACCGCCATCAATTCATGAAACATCCCCTCGGTCATCCCCTGCCTCCGAGCCCCAGCCGTATGTGAGGCAATGCAGTAGGCGCACTGATTGGTCACCGAAACCGCCACGTAAATCATCTCTTTGGTCAACGAATCGAGCTCGCCGGGCGCCATCACCTGCTTGATCGACGCCCAGGTCCTGTTCAGCCCCACCGGATCGACGGCCAAGGCCTTCCAAAAATTATTGACCCAGTCCGTCTTTCGCGTCGCCATGATGTCATCGTAAACCGCCCGGACCTCTGCGCTCGCGTCCTCATATTCAACCAACCGTGCACTGCTCATTTTGTCTCCTCCGTGCCAAGTCCCTGCGAATCGCGCCTTGCAAGTCAGCGTGACAACTCAATTCGCCCCACTGCATCTTCCCCCCCATTACCTGGATTACAAAAAAATTGCCGCTCATCACCGGGGAGACTAGAATGACGACGAACAAGCCAGTGTTTGCCGGCACGACTTGTCCAGACGGCGGTTGCGCCAGCCCGGGGAATTGTGCGTCGGTTTCTGATCGGGACCTTTCTCTGGTTGTGGAGTGAGAGGAACCAGGTGAAAAGCAGATCGGCCAAAAAGAATACGCGCCCGGTCGCGGGAAAGAAAACCGCGGCCTCTCCGGACCCGGTCGCCTTTCTGATTGTCGCCCTCGGCGCCTCCGCCGGCGGCATGGAAGCTTTCACTGACTTTTTTCGTCATCTTCCCGCCGATACGGGAATCGCCTTCGTTCTCATCCAGCATCTCGATCCTACCCACAGCAGCGCTCTTGCCGGCATATTATCGAAGGAAACCTCCATGAAGGTTGTCGAGGTTACCGACGGAATGAAAGTTGAGCCGAATCAGGTCTTTGTGATTCCGCCCAACACCTCCATGTCCATCGCCGATCACATCCTGCATCTTGCTCCCCGCGGAGAGGGGCGCGCTGTGCATATGCCCATCGATCGATTCATGCGTTCTCTGGCTGAACAACATGGCAACCGCAGCATTGGTGTCGTTCTGTCTGGTACGGGTAGCGACGGCAGCCTCGGCATGGCCGAAATTCAGGCCAACGGCGGCTTGACCTTCGCCCAGGATGAATCCACGTCAAAGTATGATGCGATGCCTCGCAGCGCTATTTCCGCCGGTTATGCCGACTATATTCTCCCGCCCCAAAGCATCGCCCGCGAACTGGTTCGAATCGCCCGCCATCCCTACGTTTCACGGCAAGGACGCCTCGAGTCTTCCAGTCTGCCCGAGGTTGAGACCGAGGACCTGAAAACGGTTTTTGATCTTTTGCGAAAACGCACCGGCGCCGATTTCACCTATTACCGCAAGACCACCATCCTCCGCCGCATACACCGCCGCATGGTATTTCATAAATTTGATGGGTTGGCCGAATACGTGAAGTACCTGCGCGCCAATCCCACCGAAATCAATGCTCTGTATCAGGATATGCTCATCAATGTCACTAGTTTTTTCCGCACCCCTGCGGTTTTCGAGGCGCTTAAATCCAAAGTTTTTCCAGCAATCGTCAAGAATCGTGGCGACAACGCGGCGATGCGCATCTGGACACCGGGTTGCGCTTCCGGCGAGGAAACCTATTCTGTGGCCATCGCCCTGTGCGAATACCTGGGCGACAACGCAAACTATACGGCTATTCAGCTTTTCGGCACCGACATCAGCGAGGCCAATATCGTCAAGGCTCGCAGCGGTTTTTACCCCGAAAATATTCAGGGCGATGTTTCGCCGGAGCGCCTGCGCCGCTTCTTCACCCGGGGCAACGGCGGCTACCGCATCAGCAAAAGGATCCGTGACCTGTGCGTTTTCGCCCAGCACAACCTGATTAACGATCCTCCTTATTCGCAGATGGATCTGGTTTGCTGCCGCAACCTGCTCATTTATCTCGAGCCCTTCCTGCAAAGCAAAGCGATCTCCCTGTTTCACTATGCCACCCGCCCGGGAGGTTGCCTGGTTCTGGGGCCTTCTGAAGGCATCGCTACGGCTTCCAATCTTTTTTTCCCCGAAGACCGGGCCCTCAAGATCTTTCGCGGAAAACGACCGCCGGACGGCAGATCGTGACGTTTTCCATGAATCAGCACCCCGAGCGGATCGACCTCGTTCGCTCGCGAATCCCTGCGAAGGCCGATCCGAATTGGAATCATTTGGAGGCGCAGAAGGAGTTCGATCGCCGTCTGCTTGCCCAATTTTCCCCGGCGGCGATTTTCGTTACCGAAGACATGGAAATTGTTCACAGCCGCGGCAACGTCAATCGCTACCTGAAGATTGCTCCTGGTCGGGCCAGTTTGAACCTCTCGAAGATGGCTCGCGAGGGTCTGTTCTTTGACTTGCGCAATGCCATCGCTGAGGCCAAGCGATCGAACGCGCCGGTCCGTAAGCAGAAAGTCCAGGTTCGACTAGGCGGAAACGACAGTGACGATCGTCGCGGCCACCCCGAGGCATCCAGCCAGGAATCCAACCGCCTGGTGGACTTTGAAGTCGTCCCGGTCACCGTCGGAAGCATGAAGGAGCTTTACTTCATGATTGTATTTCGCGAACCCCCTGCGTCCGCGCCCCTCGTCAGGGGTTCGCGGGATGGAAGGAAGCAATCGGAGTTCGCCAGCAGCCAAATACAGAAGCTCCAGCAGGAACTCGATGCCACCAAGGAGTATCTGCAGTCGGTAATCGAGACCCACGAAGCCGTAAACGAAGAACTTCAGTCGGCGAACGAGGAAGTTCTGTCGAGCAACGAAGAGCTCCAGAGCACCAACGAAGAACTGGAGACCGCCAAAGAGGAGCTTCAGTCGACCAACGAGGAATTGAATACCGTGAACGACGAATTGCGCAACCGCAATTGCGAAGTCACCCTTGTCAACAATGACTTGTCCAATCTCCTCTCCAGTATCGACGTTGCCGTCATCATGGTAAGCAGCGATGCCGTCATTCGCCGCTTTACTTCGCCCGCTCAGAAGATCCTCGGCCTCATATCCGGCGACGTGGGCCGCCCGCTTTCGAATATCAACCCGGCGGTCCCGGTTCCCGGCCTTCAGCAGATGGTCTTGGAGGTCATTTCCAACTTTCGCCCCATTGAAAAAGAAATCACCGACCCTCATGAAGGCCGTTATCAGCTGCGGATTCTTCCTTACCGCACCATGGACAATAAAATCGACGGCGCGGTAATCACCATTACCGGAATCTGGCAGCAATCGGACTCAAGTCGCTGATACCAGTGTGTTTGCCTGTACAGTAAAGACCCCATTTACCTTGCAGGCCGGCCCGCATAGACTGCCTTGCACTGTGGGGCACCCTATCATGCGTCGGAGGCCAAAACCTGCTAAAGGTCCTCCTAAAGGTCCTCCCCACCACCACGCGGCTGCTTCCCAGGGATACCGGGGTCGGAAACTCTCCGCCGCCTCCGATACGGATGCGGTTTTCCACGAATTATTCGATGACTTCGAAATCGGCCTCGCCAACGTTTTGCCCTCGGGTCGAATTGTTTACGCAAATCCGAAATTCTTCGAGACTCTTGGAAGCTCTTTGCAGCGCGACCCTCGCGGTCTGAAACTCCGTGATTTCATTGTGCCGGGTAGTTGGCCTTCGGTTGACTCGGCCCTGAAGCAGGCCGGCCTCGGCCCCGTTGTAGGTGAAATTAAGGTCGAAATGCTTTCTCATAGAACGCGCACAATTCGTTTGTCGATAAGTTCGGCTCGCATGATGAAAAGGCCGGTTCTTCGCGTTGTCGCGCGCGAGGTCACCGAACTTGTCGAAGCGAACCTGGCCCTTCGGGAGTCCGAGCTCTCGCTGCGCGCCCTTTCTGCGCGCATCCTTCAGCTCCAGGATCAGGAGCGCCGCAAGATCGCTCGCGACCTGCACGATACCACCGGACAGGAACTCGCCGTTCTCGTCATGTCCCTCAGGCACCTCTCGGATAGTCTCGATCACCCGGGGCTCGATGTACGCAAGGCTCTGGTCGATGCCGCCGATCTCGCCCTCAAGGTGAACGAAGAAATTCGCACTCTTTCCTACTTGTTGCACCCGCCGTTGCTTGACGAATTCGGCCTGGAGTCCGCTCTGAAATGGTATGCCGAGGGCTTTGCGCGCCGCAGCGGCATCGACGTGAATCTGGTCATTCACGAAGCGTTGCAGCGCTTTCCGCCAGAAAAAGAAACCGCTCTGTTCCGCGTGGTTCAGGAAAGTCTCACCAACGTCTTGCGGCATTCCGGCAGCCGAAAGGCCAAGATCGTGGTGTGCGCCTCAGTCGACGAGGTCGAACTAACCGTAGAGGATGAGGGCCAGGGCATTCCCAGCGCCACTCTCAAGCGTTTGGAAACAGGAGTGCGATCGCTGGGGGTAGGAATTCCCGGCTTGCGCGAGCGCCTCCGCCAGCTCGGAGGGAGAATTGCAATTATTTCCACCTCCCGTGGGACGAAACTCGTAGCGACGATTCCAGTCGCCGAATCGGAAGCGGTCGCAACCGATCCCTCATCCAATGCCGTTGCGGAGAGTCCGGTCAAGGCGCACCCTCAAACTGGCGAGACCGACGGACGCAAACGCATCCTCATCGTCGACGATCACGAACTCATGCGTCGTGGCATCCGCGCTCTTTTAGCCAATCAGGCCGATCTTGAAATTTGCGGCGAAGCGAAATCCGGCGCCGAGGCAGTTCAAAAGACGCGCGAACTCAATCCCGATCTTCTGATTCTGGACCTCACCATGGCCGGATCGGGTGGCCTGTCGGCGGCCAATCACATTCGTCATGCCGGCTCGCAAGCCCGAATCTTGGTATTCACTACCCACTCCTACCCGGGCATCGAGCGTATGATCCGCTCCGCCGGATGCAACGGCCTGGTCCTCAAGGCCGATGCCGGCCGCGACCTACTCTGCGGCGTTCGCGCCGTCCTCGCGGGAGGCGAATTCTACGGATCGCCTTCGGCCCGCGCGCAAACCGCCTAACCCACCTGTGCCGCAACCCGCCGTCAAGTCGCCCCTCGACGGTTCCCATTCGGGCCCTCTTCGTTCCGACACATCTGCCTTGGCACACGCAAACCTTTGCGAGTGGCGTCTTTCCCGCGAGCTGGGCACAGCGCAAAGGCAAACTTCGCGAACCAAACTGTGGAAGGAATTTAGTTCAGAGGAAAAGCTCAGGAAATGCCGAGCTTCCCGATCAGCCGCAGCACATCCGCCGCGGACACATCATAGAGCGAATGCTCGTCTTCTTGCTCAAGCCGCTCGCGCAAATACTCCGCCCCAACGTAACTCGCTTCACGATCGCTAAGATTCCGCCCCGCCCTCTCGCGAAACGCCACAAACCCCGTATGTGCCAGCCCCAACAGCACTCCCTTGCCGTCCACCAGGAATTTGCAGTCCATCGTATCGCTATGCCGCGTCGCGATCCCGTTGTAGCAATGCGAAAAATGGCACTTGTACCGGTAATCGGTCACCTTCGAAGGCACCTCGAAGGCCCCGATGAACTCGCTCATCGCTCCCGCATTCGCAATCGTAGGATACAATGTCTTGGCCTTCGCCACGTTTATTTCC
This sequence comes from uncultured Acidobacteriota bacterium, assembly GCA_963718485.1. Lineage (GTDB taxonomy): Bacteria > Acidobacteriota > Terriglobia > Acidiferrales > UBA7541 > Palsa-295. The sequence continues at coordinate 209,803 of CAVQZU010000132.1, read as the reverse complement.
TCGCTCCCACTTCGGCCGGCTGCGCCAGTTGCTGATACATTCGGATCGCCGCTGCCACACCCGCTCCCGCCGGAGCATGAAATCCCAGGTCGAGCAGCACTTTCTCGAGCGCGGTCAGAAACAGTAGCACGTTATTCTTCTGGCTCGAATACCCCATCAGCCCAACCCGCCACATCCGCCCCTTCATCGGCCCTAGCCCGCCGGCAATCTCGATGTTGAACTCATCGAGCAGTTGCCGCCGCACTTTGCCATCTTCCACGCTCGCTGGAATTTTCACGCCTGTCACCGTCACCAGCCTGTCCGCCGGATTGGTCACGAACATTTCCAGCCCGATCGCCTCGAGCCCCGCAATCAGGGCCTGCTGGTTCTGCAGGTGCCGTTCCCACCGTGCCTCGAGGCCTTCTTCCATCACCAGCCGCAGCGCTTCGCGCAGCCCGTAAATTAATGTAATCGGCGGCGTGTGATGATAGGTCCGCTCGTGCCCCCAGTAGCTCATCGTCGGATTCAAATCGAAGTACCAGCTTCGCACCGGTTCCTTCCGCGCATGCATCACATCTTCCACGCGGGTATTCACCGTGATCGGCGCCATTCCCGGCGGTGCGCTGATCGCCTTTTGCGTTCCGCTGAAGCAAATATCGATGCGCTGCCGGTCCACATCCAACGGCACTCCGGCCAGCGTCGCCACCGCATCCACCGCCAGCAGTGCTCCCAGTTCATCGGCGACTTTCCGGTAATCGTCGATCCGCTGCACCACCGCGCTTGAAGTCTCGCCGTGCGTCAGCCCCACCATCTTGATCTTCCGGCCTTTTCCCGCGCGCCGCACATCTTCTGGATCAACGGTCTGACCGTAAGGCGCCTCGACGCGAATCACCTTCGCCGAAAGCCGCTCCGCCATGATCGCCATGCGATCTGAAAATGCGCCGTTCACGCAGACGATACACTCGTCCCCCTCTTCCAGAGGATTCACCACTGCCGCTTCAATTCCGCCCGATCCCGAAGCCGAAATTGGAAACGTAATCCGGTTCTGCGTCTGAAACACGCTTCGCAAAAGCGTCTGCACGTCCCCCATCATCGCGGTAAACCAAGGGTCGACGTGCCCCACGATTGGTGCAGCCATGGCTCGATACACACGCGGATCCAGGCAAGATGGCCCGGGCGTCAGCATGATCCTGGCGGGCGGCGACAGCTCCCCAATCATTTCCTTCATTATCAGCCCTCACGTTTCGCAAATTTTCGTTCGGCCTCTGCGTGTTGGAAGGTCCCTTTTCGCGGCAGGCAAACGGCAACGAAACAAATCTTTCCCTACACTAGTCTCCCTAAAACGGTCGCCCTTGGTCAACATCCAAAATGGCGTTCTTGATGATAGCGTCAAGCCCGCGCGCGTTCCGAGTTCGCCCCCTTGCTCCCAAACCGCCAATAGCTTTTGTGAAAGCTAGGGGGTGCTGAGTTTCGCAACTGTCCTTTCGGCGTGTTGAAAGGCCTATACCCCTATGCTAGATTCCCAAATTGGATACAAATCTCACCGTGGAAGCGAAATCTACAGTTCCCGCGGCGCCCAAAGTGTCGCGAGTCGAGGTGTACTGGCACACCGTGCGCTATCGCACCGTGGTTCTCTATATCCTCGCCGTCACCACGATCGTCACCACCGGACTGTACATCGTCTTTCCAAAAGTTTCCGCGTCGATCGTGCGTCGCATCTCTGAAGCAATTTCTCCCCACGATAGCGGCGTGGCCACGATCAGCGCCCGCCAAGCTCGCTTCGTCAACCTCGATGGCAAAGTGCAGGTCAAAAAAGTGAATTCTGTGCAGTGGACCAACGCCGACTACCAGCTCACCCTCGATAAAGGTGACCTGATTCAGACCGACTCGGAAGGCGTAGCGAGAATCGCCTTCGCCGACGGCACCACCTACACCGTAAAAGGCGATACCCTCGTCACTGTCGAAGAAAACAATGTTTCCAGCGACCGCCCCACCCAAGTCGCCGTCCACATCAGTTCCGGCCAGGTTGACCTGGCAACCGGCACCTGGGAAGTTCCCGGCTCAAAGGCCGAAGTTTCCTTCGAAAATGCAGTAGCGTCCTTGCGCGAGAATAGTCGTGCCAACGTCCGCAGCGATCCCATGACCGAACAGCAGGAAATTACGGTCGCTTCGGGAAGCGCAGACTTCAATCGCGGCGGCGAGCACCTGGATATAGGCCAATGGCAGCGCGTTTCGTTTCCTACGGGTGGTACGCTCACCACCTCGCAAGTCCTTGCACCTCCTGATCTCATCGAGCCCCTGAATCTCCAGCCGATCATCGTTGCCGATCCCGCGCGCGACCCGGTGCATTTCTCCTGGAAGGCGGTCGCCACAGCCAAGCTATATGAGTTTCAAGCGAGCAGCACGGTGATGTTCAACCGCGTGGTTGCCGAAAAGAAAGTCGGAACGACCAGCGTAGATGTCACCGGCCTGGAGCCCGGGAATTATTTCTGGCGTGTTCGCGCCATCGACGAGAAGAACAACCTGAGCGACGTCAGCGAAGCCCACAAATTCACGCTCGTCGCACAAGGCAAGGAGCAGGATATGCTTCTGCAAGTCGACAACACCGAGCTGCAAGGCAACGTAGTCGAAGTGATCGGCCGCACCGAGCCCGGTGCCGCCCTGATTGTCAACGGCGAGCAGGTCGCCGACATTCAGCAGGACGGTCATTTCCGCTACTTCACCCAGCCCATGATCCGGGGCAGCCATCAAATCGTGATCACAGGCCAAAATCGCCGTGGCGGCACAGCAATAAAGCGCGTAGAAGTGGTGATTCCATAGCGAGACGTTGTTGTTTCGTGGAAGGGGAACGGCTAATAGCTTGGGGAAGAAAGGTTCCGTGTTTAGGGCGGTTAAGCAGAGCGGAGCTGCAGCTCCGCCATATCATCGCTTAGTGAGCAGGGGGTTCAGCCCCCTGAAGGAAGATTTTTGAAACTTTCCGCGGCCGGCTAAAGGGGAACAGTCGAAATTAACGCGCCGCCGCAGCGGCGTCGCAGGAATTCTGGGGGAATCAGCGTGACCAAGAACGGCTACAGCATGCGGTCGGTCTTCAGCCTTTTGTCGTCCGACCTTGCCATCGACCTCGGCACCGCCAACACACTCGTCTTTGCGCGCAGGCAAGGGCATCGTCGTGAACGAGCCCTCCATCGTGGCCATCAACAAGAACAGCGGGGAGGTCGTGGCCGTCGGCCGCGAAGCCAAAGACATGCTGGGACGCACGCCCGGCAACGTAGTTGCCATCAAGCCCATGAAAGACGGCGTGATTGCCGACTTCAAAGTCACCGAAAAGATGTTGACGTATTTCATCCAAAAGGCGCACAACCGCCGCGTTCTTGTCCATCCGCGCATCGTCATTGGAGTCCCAGCGAAATTACTCCCGTCGAGAAGCGCGCCGTGCAGGATTCCGCCTATCGCGCGAGAGCCAGCGAAGTGTACTTGGTCGAGCAGGCCATGGCCGCGGCCATCGGCGCCGGTCTGCCCATCGAAGAACCCTCCGGCAACATGGTCGTCGACATCGGCGGCGGCACCACGGATATCGCCGTCATCTCTATGAGCGGCATTGTCTATTCTCGCTCGGTCCGCGTCGCCGGCAACGAGATGGACGAGGCCGTCATGCACTACCTGAAACGCAAATACAACCTGCTCGTCGGCGAGCGCACCGCCGAACAAATCAAAATCGAAATCGGCTCTGCCTATCCTTTGGAAAAACCGCTGACGCTCGAAGTAAAAGGCCGCAATCTGATTGAGGGCGTCCCGCGCACCGTCACCATCGACGACAGTGAAATCCGCGAAGCCCTCTCGGAGTGCATTTCCACAATTTTGAACGCCATTCGCGTGGCCTTGGAGCGCACGCCGCCCGAGCTCTCCGCCGACATCAGCGATCGCGGCATTGTGCTGACCGGCGGTGGCGCGCTGATCAAAAATTTGGACAAGCGCATCCGCGAAGAAACCGGTTTGCCCGTATCCATAGCCGACGACCCGCTGGCCTCGGTCGTGCTAGGTACGGGCAAAATGCTAAGCGACTTCCGCCTTCTCCGCCTGGTCTCGATTGACTGAGCACAGCGGCGCGCAGCACGGTTTGATTTTCTCGGGCAGCAGTGGTCGCTGCGTGTCGCGCGACGGGCTTCAGAAACCGCCAGGTGCTTACTTTACCGGGGGTATATGGCAACTAAATCAGAGCGCCTGCTTGATGAAGCGACACCCACACTCCAGCTCGTGCGCAGCTTTGTCGCTGCCGGGACACGGCCACCGAAGTCCAACAGAGGTCGTCGTCTCGAGCCTCCGGCCTTGAGCCTCCCGCATCCTTTCAGCTTTTGCTTTTCGTTCTCATCCCGCTGGTGGGAAGCGACGAGGGATCTCGGTTCGCTTCTGACGATCGCTTCTGTAAGCGCCGCGCGTGAAATCGTGCAACTTGGGGGGGGCCGCGGTTTCAGCCGCGACAAAAAAATCAACGCGGAGCGCCCGCCTCTTCCGGCACGTTTCCCGCGAGCTTTCGCAGTTCCGCTGCGAGCAACATGCTAAACGTCTACTCACGTCATCGTCCCTTGGCCCTGCTCGCGAGCCTGGTCCTCGCGCAAATTCTGCTGCTTGCTTTCCAAATCAAGCGCGACCGCGACGTCCACCTCATCCGCTACTGGGCCGTCGAGCTGATGACGCCGGTCGAGCGAGGCGGCACCTTCGGCTTCTCCACCATCCGCGGCATCTGGACCGGATATATCGACTTGCACAACGCTCGCAAGGAAAACCGCGACCTTCGCGACGAACTCGGCCGTCTCGCGCTTCGCAACCGCGAACTCGAAAGCGAAGCCAACGAAGCCCAGCGCCTCAAAGTGCTGCTCAACTTCCGCGACACACATCCCGAAGCGCATATGCTAGCCGCGCAGGTCATCGGTGCCAGTGCCGACCCTTCCTCTCACACGCTGTTCATCAATCGCGGAGCGCGCGACCACCTTCGCAACGACATGGCCGTGGTCACTCCCGACGGCGTGGTCGGCAAACTCGTGGAAGTTTTTCCATCGACTTCCCAGGTCCTGCTCATCAATGACAAGGAAAGCGGCGTAGGCGCACTGTTCGCCGACTCCCGCACCCACGGCGTAGTAAAAGGAAGCGGCGACCCGAATCCGAGAATGGATTACGTAGTGAACGATGAAAAAGTAAAAGCCGGCGACACCGTCCTAACCTCCGGCGACGACCGGATCTTTCCCAAGGGCCTGCTGGTCGGCAAAGTAACCGACACCAAGCAAGCCCTTCCATTCCAAATCATTCACGTGGAACCCGTCGCGCGCCTCGACCGCCTGGAAGACGTTCTGGTCCTTTTGTCGCAGCAGCAAATCGAATCGAAACCCGCCGACGCTTCTGCGTATTCTTTGCTTCCCCCGCCGCCCGTCGCGGCGCCCACTCCGCCAGCTTCCAGTTCCTCCACCGCCGCGAAGCCGAAACCCTCCGCAACGGCGCCCAGGCAGCCGGCTGCTGCCAATCATCCAAGAGAATAAAATGGCATCCATGCTAAGCGCCGGAGCCCACGCCCAAGGAAACGTCGAAGTCCACAAATATTACGGCGGCACGGTTGTGGTCGCGTCTTTCCTGGCTTTGCTTTTCCAGACGTTTCTGCACAAATACGGGCGCTGGGCCGAGCTGCTGGACCTGCCACTGCTGGTAACAATTTATTTCGGCGTCAGCAAACGCAACCCCGTCTCTGGCATGTTCCTCGGAGCCATCATCGGCATTTTGCAAGACGCGCTGGGCCACGACAGCCCCATCGGCCTCTACGGCATCGCCAAGACCATCGTCGGCTATCTCGCCTCTTCGGTCGGCGGCAAAATCGATACCGAACATCCCGCCAGCCGCTTCGGCCTGATCTTCCTCCTCTTCCATTTCCACCAGGCCATCCTGGCGGTCACCGAACGAGCGTTGCTCAATCAGCACGCACGCTTTTTCACCCCCCGCCTGCTGCTTGACTCCCTCATTACCGCCGCTCTAGGTGTCTTAATCTTCAGCCTTCTAGACCGCCTCCGCCGTCCATCCTGAGGCCATCTCGAGGGGTTACTGATCGGCAACCTACATGTTTCAGGCAACACTTTTCGAGAAAACCTGCTATACTGTCCCTGCGTTTGATACTTCGGCTGTGGTAGTGCGGTCCCTCTGGTGCTTACACCTGATCTGAGAACACCCGCCTTCAGTTTCCTCCGTTCGTCTCGAGCGTAATCTAAACAAGAAGACTGGCCACGAAAGCTCTCGCAATCTCCGCGCAAACGCGCCGGGTGTTTCGCGCCTTCGGCCAGCAAGAAAGAAAAAATGCAGAATTTCTCGGAATTACCCATCTCCTCCTATATGAAGGAGAGGCTCTTGGCAGCCAAATTCACGCTGCCCACCCCGGTGCAGGCTGCGGCCATCCCGCAAGCCCTCGCCGGCAAGGACGTTCTCGCCACCGCGCAAACTGGAACCGGCAAGACGCTCGCGTTCCTCATCCCGGTGATGGAAAAACTCCTCCTTCACAAGACCAAGGGCATCGCCGCGCTCGTCCTCGTTCCCACCCGCGAACTCGCCATGCAGGTGGCCGATCAATACAACGCCCTCCGCGGCCGCCAGCTTCCCCCTGCCGCGATCGTCGTCGGCGGCCTCTCCGAAGGACAGCAACTCAGCGCCATTCGCAACGGAGCCCGCTTGGTGGTCGCCACGCCCGGCCGCCTCGAGGATTTCCTCGACCGCCGGCTCGTCGCTTTCGCCGATCTGCATACGCTCGTTCTCGATGAGGCCGACCGCATGCTCGATATGGGCTTTCTCCCCGCGATACGCAGAATCGCGTCGATCCTCCCCAGGCAGCGCCAGACGATGTGCTTCTCGGCCACACTGGAAGCCTCGGTCGCCCACTTGGTGAGCGACTATACGCGCAATCCGGTGCGGCTCGAATTCGGCTCGACACTGAAGCCGTCGGAAAACGTAAAGCTGCAAGCCTTCGAAGTTTCCGTCACCGAAAAGCAGGACATGCTGCAATACCTGCTGCGCAACGAACCCGGCCGCGTCCTGGTCTTCGCGCGTACCAAGCGCGGAGCAGAACGCCTCGCCAAGAGTCTGACCCATCGCGGCATCAACGCCGCCGCGATTCACGGTGACCGCTCGCAGTCGCAGCGCACCGCGGCCCTCACCGGTTTCCAACAAGGCCGCTTCCGCGTTCTGGTTGCAACCGACGTCGCCTCGCGCGGGATCCACGTTGAGGATATCGCGCACGTCATTAACTACGATCTGCCAGAGCTCGCGGAAAACTTCATCCACCGAGTCGGCCGCACCGGTCGCGCCGGCAGGCGCGGTGTAGCCTCGACTCTGATCGCACCCGATCAGCGCACGGAGCTTTTCCAATTGGAGCGCACCCTTGGTATTCGCATCGAGAAGGTGCGCCCCGATCACAGCCTGAAGGAAATCGAAGCGCAGAATCGCGACGAGTTTGTGAAAAGCGCCGCCCGTGTAGCCGCACCGGCCACCCGCCGCTCGGCTGAGCTCCCCGGCGAATTCCTCCAAACCCAACTGGCTGGCTAGTTCACCCGTTCGCCTGGCGAATGGCGCTGACCACCCGGAAAAAGACCCCATCCCTGCAATTCAGGGCGGGTCTTTCTCTATTCGGGCGCCCATAGCAACCACGGGTCCGAGTCCATCTGTTTTTGACACCCAATTTGCGGAGCGGGGGGAGCTAGATTCCCCCTCCGCCCTGGCGGCTGCCGGCCTAGGGGGCGTTCTGGGCCTTTCCGCCTATCGCCGCGGTGCCAGAGAATCCGTAAGGATTTGCCTCGCATGGCTCGCTTTAGCAACCTTTGGCTGCATGAACTGTCTGTTTCGACGAAAGATCGGGCCGCAAGCCCCTGGCCGTAAGCACGGGGTGATTAAAAGGACATGGTTATCTTGCAGGCTGCTGTTTGCAAGTGGTAGGGTAACTCTTTCAGTCCTGCAAGGAATTGGATAGGAGCGCGCACCGGGAATCGAGCGTTTTCCTTGCGTTGCGCAGGAGTTCAGTTGGCACCCTGGAGCGTTAACGACCAGAAGGTCCCGCAGGGTCGGCTGGCACTTTTTTCGTACGTGTCGGTCGTCTTCATCGTTCTTCTGCTGATCGGTTTCTGGAAGCTGCAAGTCATACAGTCGGGGCATTTTTCCGACCTCGCCGAGCGTAACCAGATCCGCTACATCCCTATCATTGCACCGCGCGGGGCCCTGCTGGACCGCGAAGGACGGGTGCTGGTCGATAGCTATCCTTCGTTCAGCATTTTGCTGTTGCGCGACGATCCCAAGGCGCTGCAGAAAAGCCTTCCGCAGATTGAAGACGGGCTCGGCATCAGTAAGGCGGATTTGGAGGGCCAGCTTGACGCCGCCAAATTCGAACCGAAATTTCAGCCCATCGTGATCAAGCCTGGCGCGAGCCAGGCGGACATCGCTTTCGTTGAATCCCACCGCGCCGATCTGCCGGTGCTCGAACTCATGATGGTCCAGCGGCGGCGCTACCAGCATGGTGAAATGCTGGCCAATACGATCGGCTACGTCGGCGAAGTATCGGCGCAGCAGCTCGACCAGAGCGACGGCCATTATCGGCCCGGCGACATTGTTGGCAAAGCCGGACTCGAGCGGCAGTACAACGATCAGCTTGAGGGCACCGACGGCATGCGCCGCGTGATCGTGAACAGCGTCGGAAAAGCGGTGCGCACACTCGACGATGTGGAGGCCCTTCCCGGCAAGCCCATTCAACTCTCGATCGACTACGATTTGCAAGCCATCGCCGAAGCCGACATGGTCGACAAATCCGGGGGCGTCGTTGCGCTCGATGGCCGTACCGGCGAAGTGCTGGCTATGGTGAGCCGGCCGACGTTTGATCCCAACGATTTCGCGGTGCGCATTCCCGCGGCCGAGTGGGCCAAGTTGAACACCGATCCGGAAACGCCGCTGTTGAATCGCGCGATTCAGGCGCAGCTCGCGCCCGGGTCGGTTTTCAAGATTGTGATGGCGACCGCCATGCTTGATTCGAAGGCGCTTCCTGCCAACTTTCAGGCGTACTGCCCGGGGCATGCGGTATTTTATGGACGCACCTTCCACTGCTGGCGGCCAGCAGGGCACGGCGCCGTGGATGTTCACAAGGCGATCGTGGATTCCTGCGACGTGTTTTTCTACACCATCGGCAAAGAGCTGGGAATCGAGCGCATTCACGATTACGCGGTCGGGCTTGGCCTGGGACGTCCCACGGGCATCGATCTGCCCAGCGAACAAAGCGGGCTGATTCCGTCTGAGGAATGGGTCCGGCGCGTCTATCATCACAAGTGGTACGCCGGCGAAACAATTTCAGTCGCGATCGGACAAGGCTCCGTGACCGTTACGCCCATTCAAATGGCGCGCATGATTGCGACGGTGGCCAGTGGCGGAACGCTGGTACAACCGCACTTGCTGAAGAATCTCGCGACCAAGGAAGGACACTTCCCGCTTGCTAACGATGCGGTCGAGACAGTCACGCAGGGAATGTACGGGGTGATAAATGAAGGCGGCGGCACCGGCTATTCGCTGCGGTTGCAGAATGTGGAATTTTCGGGAAAGTCGGGCACCGCGCAGCTGATGAGCTACGAAGCGGGCGCGAAGATGGGCAAGAAGGGAAAGAATACTAACGGGTGGTTCGTCGGATACGCGCCGCGCCGCAATCCTGAAATCGTGGTTGCGGCCGTGGTTCAGGATACAGACCTGCACGGCGGCACGACCGCCGGCCCGGTGGTCCGCGACGTGGTAAAAGCCTACTACGACAAGAAAAACGCGCACATGCAGCAGCAAGCGGCCACCGCAGCCCCACCTCCCTTGTCGACTCCAAGTCCGACCGCGGCTCCCAGTCCGGCTTCGCGGCCGGCTGCGGAAGAACCCGCCGCTCCGCGGCCCGTTTTCGCCGCTCAACCGGTAGCCGTGCCACATCCATGAAAGATCGCCCGCGCATTCAGGATTGGGATTGGCCGCTGGCCGCGATCATCGCAGCCATCAGCACGCTGGGAGTGCTGGAAGTGTACTCGTCGACGCACGCAAGCGGAATGGCCGGCATGCATTGGAAGCAGCTGATGTGGATCGGCATCGGCTTGGTGGGAATGTTTTTGATTTCGCGCATCGACTATCACACCTTGATGGACCAGGCTCCCGCGCTCTACATGTTCGGACTCGCGACCCTGCTCATCGTTTTGGTCATAGGACACTCGCGCTTCGGCGCGAAGAGGTGGGTGGCGCTCGGTGGGGGCGTGAATTTGCAAGTGTCAGAACTTATGAAGTTGATTATAATCGTGGTGTTGGCGCGGTTCTTCACCGACTTGCGGACGGACCGTCTGACCCTGCGGGACATTGTCAAAGTTGCCGTCATCACCGGGGTTCCTGTAGGCTTGATCCTGATCCAGCCCGATCTGGGTACCGCGCTGGTGCTGGTTCCGGTCGCGGTGGTGGGAGCCTTTCTCGCCGGCATTGAATGGAAGCACATGGCCGTGGGTTTGCTGATCATCGCGTTGATGATCCCGGTCGCTTGGAACATGCGGCATCACTTGAAGCCGTACCAGCAGCAAAGGATCACGACGTTTCTTCACCCGGAAGAGAATCCGCGGGGCGCCGGCTACCAGATTTTGCAATCAGAAATTGCGGTCGGCTCCGGGGGCTTCTGGGGAAAAGGATTTGGCAAGGGAAGCCAGAACCAGCTGGGTTTTGTGCCGGTGAGGTATTCGGATTTTATCCTGGCGGCGCTGGCCGAAGAGCAGGGGTTTATCGGGGTATGCGTTGTTCTGTTATTGTACTTGGGGTTGATTCTCCGGCTGGTGGACAACGCGCAGAAGGCGAAAGACCGTGCCGGGATGTACGTGACGATGGGGGTTACGGCGATCCTGGGGTTCCACGTTCTGGTAAACGCTTCGATGGTGATTGGATACATGCCGGTCACCGGCATTCCGCTGCCGCTCATGAGTTACGGAGGATCGGCAACCGCTTTCGTGTACATGGCATTAGGTCTGGTGATGAACGTCCGCATGAGGCGTTTCGTGAACTAGGCTCGGGAACGGTTTTCAAGTTTTTTATGTTGTGCTGCGGCAAGACCGCAGATTTGAATTTCAGATTGAATTGAAGGACGCATCGGTTGAGCAGAGCCATTCAGCAACGCGATGAAGTTTTCGTGGGCGGCCGCTCGTGGCGGGCACAGGGCAACGCCCTCCGCTACGATGGCCCAGGATGCGCGCGTGTGTACCGCCGCCCTCCAATGCGCCATGAGGAGTCTTATGTCGAAGGAAATGGTCATATCGTCAAACCCGCACGAGACGCGGGTGGCGATCATGGAAGAAGGACAGCTTTGTGAGTACTACGTTGAAAGGCAAAAGGAATTTGCGTTAGTCGGAAGCATCTACAAAGGCCGTGTGACGCGCGTGCTGCCAGGCATGCAGTCGGCCTTCGTGGAAATTGGCCTCGATAGCGACGCCTTCCTGTATGTTAGCGACTTCCTGGAAGAAACCGAAGAGCTCGACCACCTTGTGACGACGGTTGTCGACAAGGTCGAGAAGATGGAAGAGCAGGGCGGGCAGGTGTTTGCGGTGGAGAATCCCACGGCGCCGGCTCTTGAACCTTTGGATGTGGAAGCCGGGCCGCTCGCGGGCGCGCATGAGTTTGGCCAGGAAACGCACGGATTCGAACGGTCGGCGGCAGAATCTGGAGGGCCGGCCATGCCGGCTCCAACGCAGCCAGGGCACCGACCGCCATCACAGAATCGTCCGCGCGTTGAGAATCGCGGACGAGAGGGCCGTGATTTCGGACGCGGGCGCGGAGGACGCGGGCGTGGAGGACGCTTCAGTCGGCCGGGGCGCGGAGGCGATCGCAATCGGAGCGGCTACAGCCGCGATTTGCCGTCTTCGAAGTACGCTTCGCCTCACGCGCACGACGAGCCGTCGACCGAGGCAGCACCGCCTGAAGGATACGTCCCCACGATTCTGCCGGGTGAATCGCTCGCCAAGTATCGCGATAAAGCCGTTACCGGTTCGGCCGCCTCGGTTGCTCCGCCGGCGGAAGAAATACAGAACAACACCGCGCCGGTTGCAGAACCCGAGACAGTTCATGAACACCCCGCAGCGCCTGCTGCCTTTAGTCCGCGGCCCGAACATCGCCCCTTGTATGGCAGCGGCCTCGAGCCTCTGCCGGGCGAAACGCTTTCCAAGTGGAAGCGCGCCGACCCTGCGGTAGAGACGCCCGCAGAGGCGAGCGCTTCGTTCCTTCACGCGCCAGAAGAGCATTCGCATCAGGGTGTCGGCGAAAAGACCCTGCATCTTTATGAAAACGCGCTAGAGGAGCATGTGGCGCATGCTGAGATCGAAGTGCCTGAGACGCACGACGAAAGCGAGGAAGAAGACCAGCAGGCGAAATTTTTGCATGAAGCCGAAGAGGCTGACGAACAACACGTGGCCACCGAATTAAGCGAGGATGAAGCGGCTACCATCGCCGAGCACGTCGCCGAGGCGCAAATCGAAGAAGAGGCGCGCGAAGCGCAACGGCGCGATTTTGCGTCGAGCGACGAAGCCGCTGAGGCTGCGGAAATGAGCCTCGGCGAGCCTGCGCTGGCTGGAGAAAACCTCGAAGAAGAAGTGGAGGAATCGGTTGCTGACGCGCTCGATGAAGCCGAGGAGCCCGTCGAATCACAGGAAACGGCCGTCGGCGAGACGGGCATCGAAGCGGAAACAGAAAGCGAGACGCTGATGGCTGCTGCCGAAGGCGAGAGCCATTTGGAAGCGCTGCCAGGCGAGCGTCTTTCGGGCGAGGGCGGCCCCGCTTTGGAGGGGAACGCGCTGCCGCCGCAGCAGTTCAATGCGCGGGTACGCAACGATTTTCGCTCGCGGATGCAGCACCCTCGCCGCGGAGGGCGAGACCGGGGACGCCGCGACGAGCGAGGGCGGCGCCCGCATCATGGTGGTGGCCAGCACCACGGACACTCACAGGGGCACCAACGCACGCCGCCACGGCGTCCGCAACTGATCGCGGACATGTTGAAGCAGGGGCAGGAAATCATTGTCCAGATCGCCAAAGAACCGCTCGGCAAGAAGGGCGCGCGGATTACCAGCCACGTGGCCTTGCCGGGGCGCTATCTGGTATACATGCCGACACTTGACCACACCGGAGTTTCACGCAAGATCGCCTCGGCAGAAGATCGCGCGCGGCTGCGGCATCTGGTGAACGAGGCGAAGGGAAGCGCTGGCGGGGGATTTATCGTGCGGACGGCCGCGGCAAGCGCGCCACCCGAAGATGTGCGGACAGACGTGGAGTTCCTGACGCGCACGTGGGCGGAAATCAAGTCGCGTTCCGAGCAGCGCAAAGCGCCCTCTTTGCTGCACCGCGATCTCAACCTGGTCGAGCGCATCCTGCGCGATTACATGACCAACGATTATTCGGCGATTTGGGTCGATACCGAGGAAGAGTTCACCAAGGTTGTCGACTTCATGAGCCGCTTCCAGCCCGCGCTTGTGAATCGTGTAAAGCTGTACACGAAAGACACTCCGGTTTTCGAAGAGTTCGGCATCCAGCAGGAAATCGATAAGGGGCTGCGGCCGAAGGTGTGGCTGAAATCGGGCGGCTACATCGTGATCAATCACACCGAAGCGCTGGTGGCGATCGATGTTAACACCGGGAAGTTTGTGGGCAAGGGCTCCAACCGGTTAGAAGACACGATTGTGCGCACGAACCTTGAAGCGGTTAAGGAGATTGTGCGTCAGATGCGGCTGCGGGATCTGGGCGGCATCATCATCATCGACTTCATCGACATGGAAGAGCGGCGGAATCGCGAGAAAGTGATGGCGGCGCTGGAGGATGCTTTGCGGGCCGACCGGGCGCCTTCGAAGATGCTGCGCTTCAATGAATTCGGGTTGATCGCGATCACGCGGAAGCGCACTAAACAGGCGCTGGAACGCACGCTGTGCCAGCCGTGTCCTTATTGTACGGGGTCCGGGATGGTGAAGTCGATTCCGACGCTGTGCTACGAAATTCAGACCGAAGCGCGGAAGATGGCCCCGGAGATTGCCAGCGGAAGCGTTACTCTGCGGGTGCATCCGGAGATTTCAAAAGCGCTGAAGACGCGGGAGTCGTCGCTCATCGAGGAGCTCGAGCGGTGGACCAAGAAGAGCGTGATCATCCAGGCAGATCCGACGCTGCATTGGGAGCAGTATGACATTTACTAGACGCTAGGGCTGCGAAGTAGGACTCTGGAGCAACGGAAGCGCCGCGGGAGTTGTTCCCCGGGGCGCTTTTTTTTTGGCGCGAGCCTTGCCGGCAAAGGCCTTGGGAGCGTAAGGGGTATCAGCCAGGGCGTGACGGACAAAGATGGGGGTGGCACGGTGCGCACCGGAGACAGACCAGCAGGGCGCCGCTACGCAACAGGGACGAAAGTCGAAACCCAATCCCGGGATTACTGCAGGATTGTGGTATCCGTACAATTCGGCGAGCTGGCTGTCGGGGTGCCGCTGGCGTTGAAGCGGATGACGCCTGTGGCATCCGTGCAGAATCCGCGCTGCCCGGTGGTGCCGGTGGTAATGGGCTTGGCGGTGACGACGTAACCGTCGGCATAGCCATATCCGCCAGTGCATGAGCTCGATGCGGAAGTTAGAATCGTGGCGCCATGAACCAGGGCGAAGGTGTAGCCGCTCTTTGTGCCCGTGGTCAACACGGAGTCAATCAACTGAGCGTTCGTGCAGCTCACGTTGCCAGTGGACGTACCGATGGCCGCCAACGAAGGCGGGAAACCGTTGCCGTATGTCGAGTTGTAGCTGATTGCCGCCGTATTGATGGTCCGAATCGATCCAACTGCGGAGGCTTCGTTAGCCGCCATGCGAGAGCGGAGCAGGTTGGGAATGGCGATGGCCGCGATGATCAAAATGATGGCCACTACGATAAGCAGTTCAATTAGGGAAAACCCTTTTGAGCGTTGCATGATTCGTGCTTTCTCCCGGCGAGATCTTCCGATCTGACGGCTTATAAAGCAGCATAAATATTTTATGACCGGAACTGCAAGTCCAGACGGGAATCCCTGTGCGCGTGGCTCACGAAGTACATTAACAATCGCGACTATTCGCTAACTAGGTTTTAGCCGCCGACGGACTTGTTCTAAAGGTTATCTCGGTTCGATAGCGACTCTTGTCTGGGGACCTCATGACGCGCAGAACCAAGTCCTCTCCTAACTTCAGCTGCTAAGCAGCAAGTGACTCGCTGACGAGTCTAATCGTGCCGGTGATGTTAGTCACGGAGATTTTGGAGGTGAATCGCGGAAAGTGCCGTTTTCAAACGAGGGAAGCTCCCTGGGGCTGGCAGGTCCGACACCGAAGACCTGCTGGCTCTGCAGGCTTGTTCTGCGGCTGGGCAATACCAGGCGCTGCATGGACAGGAGATTTTTTGAGAATTCTGTGGCGTGCCATCGCCTGGCGGGGCAGGAAAATCCTGTAGCTGGAGCGTCCCGTATTGCCGGAATGAGCCCGCGATATCTTGCGGAGCAGCCGAAACACTTTAGGGGCTGAAGGCGCGAGGCACATTTCGGCGACGCGAAGGGTACCGGCGCGGCCGATCGGGGTGAGTCTTTTGACGATACGAGGTCGGAGCGGTAGCGAGATGCGGGCGAGCCTGTGACTAGTCTTGCGAGCCGTTGCCCTCGAAGATTCGTTTGAAGAAGCTCCAGAAGCCGGCGCGTTTTTTGCGGGGTTCGGCGGCCGGCTGATCTGACGCGTGGCTTTCGCCTAGGGCGTGCTGCATGGCGGCGGCGAAGGTGGGGGCCTCGACGTGGCCTTTGAAGTCCCAGCTGGGCACGACCTGCGCTTCGCGCACCAGCAAGAACGTGTCGACAGGCGGATCGGGCGGCGGCGCTGGGGCGCTTGCCGAAAAGGTTAGAGGCGGCGCGACCACCGTATAGATGGGCGTCGGGGCGGCCGGCGGCGTAACGGGTGGCGCGCTTTTTTCCGATGGGGCGATGGGATGGCTTTCGTTCGCATGGGCCGGGATGCTGAATTCCACGCTCGGTGGCGTTGCCGAGGCGGCTGCGGCTTCCGGAGCGGCGGCTGGTTGAGGTTTGGGCTGAGGCGGGGGGGCGGTTAGCGGAGCGATATCGGCTGCAAATTCGGGAGGCTGCGTCGCCGACTGAATCGTGGGACGCTGCGCCGCACATTGGCAGCCCCCGGGTTTTCCTACCACGGGCAGCAGCTTGCCAGCATTCAGAAAAAATTCGCCGCTTTGCGGGACGATCAATTTTTCACCGGAGAACTGATGCTCGAGCTGAATTGCGCCGCTGGTTGCCAGGACGCACAGGGAATCGTCCTGGTCCAGGCCGACGGTGATGTCGCGGGCGCCGCCGCTGATCTCGAGAGGCGTGGCGACAATCGTGGGAGTGAACAGGCGTAAAGATGCGTCCGCAGGAAGCTGCACGTGCATGCGCCCTAGCTCGACGGCCAGCGTGACGGCGCCGCCTGATTGCAGGATGGTGAATTTTGCAGGGCCGCAGATGTCGACTTCGCCGCCGGTGGCCAGGACCATGCGGGCCTGTCCGGAATGGACCGTCACGACGCTACCGTTGCCGACCAGGATGCTGCGGGTGATGGTCTCGTTGGAATTGTCCGGGGCAGAAGGGCCCTGGACCGAGACGTCGGTACCTTCGACGCTGCCGATCATTCCTCCGCTCATACCTGCAGGGGATGCCTGCGCGTGGAGCAGTGGCGAGTGGGCCAGCAATACCGCGATCACGGCAATGGGAATCGCGAAAAGCCATACGCGCACCGGCGCCAGGGCGGAGCTTCTGAATGGAATGCAGTATGGCATTACTCGCCTATACTATACGGCAGTGGACAAGGACACATCCAGTGCGCCGCGTGGCGAGGGGAAAGGCTCCGGCCTGGGCGAATTGCGGACTCCCCAGCTCTCGCGGTGGCGGAGAATGCAGATTCCGGTGATCGCGGCGATCGCCTATGCGGCGGTGCGGCTGATCGGGCCGACGATGCGGCTGGAGATTGTCGGGGTGCACAATGCGGTGCAAATTCGCGACCAGGACGAGGCGGCCATCGGAGCGTTTTGGCACCGATGCATTTTTCCGGCGGTTTGGATATGGCGGAAGCGCGGGATTGTGGTGCTGAACACCGTGAATTTTGATGGGCAGTGGACGCGGCGCGTGATCGAGCGGCTGGGATTTGGGACGGCACAGGGGAGTTCGACGCGCGGGGCGATCGAAGGGCTGACGGTGATGGCGAAGCGGCTCGAGGAAGGACGGCATGTGGCATTGACGATTGATGGGCCGCGGGGGCCGCGATATGTGGCCAAGCCCGGAGCGGTGATTTTGGGGCGGCGCACCGGGAAACCTATTTCCGTGTTTCATGTGGGAGTGCAATGGGGGCGCACGTTTCGGAAGTCGTGGGATTTGTTTCGATTGCCGTGCCCTTTTACGCGCGTGGTAATGATTTGTGCGCCGCCGATTTGGGTCGCGACCGATGGCGATAGCGAGGAGATACATCGCAAGCAGGCAGAGATCCAATCTTCTCTGGAGCGGGTGCGGGATATCGCGGAGGCGTGGTTTGATTTGACCGAACCGGAACGGGACCAGGTTCGCGAGGATTGGAGCGAGGGGGGGAAGTGCCAGTCGCTTGCCGCGTTGCAGACCGATGTGGGGCAAGCGAGGGTTGAGACTTCGACCGGAGTCGAGAAGTCTGCGTCGTGAGACAAGGTTCGCAGAAGAGGCACCGAGAAAGGGAGACGCTTCGCGCCGATCATATCGGCATTATTGAAATTATGCTCTGACGACAAAAAAATGCTGCGAGCCGCTCACCTGGAGCGGCCGGTTCAACCTACGCTCGCAGGAAACCACCATTAGCGGAGTTTCGGCGGTTCGATAAGCAGGTTCGCGCCGGCCTTTCTGCGCCCGGCCGAATTTAGCGTCTCAAGGGGCTGCCGTTTGTTCGTTGGTAACTGCGAGTAGCCCCGATCCTCTACATTCGCCCCGGGGGTGGTGTCCTGGTGGGAGTTGTGGGTGGTGATCGCCCTTGCAGGAACCGATGCTCACCAGGTTATCTGTTGCACGAATCGATGTTAGCCCTCGCCTAGGGTTACCGGGACGTTTAGTTTCTTGCCGTCACGCATGATGGTGAGGGCGATGGTGTCGCCTGGCTGGGCGCGATTCAGCATGAGATTTAAATCGTTTTGATTTGTCACGGCTTTGCCGTTTACGGCGATGAGTAGGTCGCCGCCGATACGCAGTTCCTGCAAGCCTGCGAGGACCGAGCGGGTGCCGCCTCGGATCCCGGCTTTCGCCGCGGGGCCGTTGGGCGTGACGATTTCCACGAGCAGGCCCTGCTGAACCGGGAGGCTTAGCGCTTCGGCTAGATCGGGCCAGATGGCGCGACCCTGGATGCCCAGGACTGCGCGGCGGACGCGGCCTTGGGTGATGAGTTCGTTTGCGACCCGCTTGGCGGTGTTGATGGGGATGGCGAAGCCGATTCCGGCGGTGGTGCCGCTGGGTGAGAAGATGGCGCTGTTGATGCCGATCACTTCGCCTTGAGAGTTGAGCAGCGGGCCGCCAGAGTTGCCACGGTTGATGGCGGCGTCGGTTTGGATGGCATCGTCGATGAAAGTGGTGTCGCTGGTTTGTACCGTGCGGCCTAGGGAGCTGACGATACCGGTGGTTAGTGTGCTTTGGAAGCCGAACGGGTTGCCGATCGCGAGGACGCGCTGGCCGACTAGCAAGTTCCGGGAGTCGCCAAGCGGCAGCGGAGTAATCTTGCGGCCGTGGGAGTCGATCTGGACTAATGCGATATCGTTGCGCGTGTCGGTGCCGATCAACTTAGCTTTATAGCGGGATTGGTCGCCGAGGGTAACCTCGATGGTTTGGGCGCCTTCGACTACGTGGTAGTTAGTTAGGATGTGGCCGGCGCTGTCGATCAGGAAGCCCGAGCCGGCGCCTTCGACCGGTACGGGATTGTAGAAGAAGTCGTATTCGACGGTGCGGGTGACGATGTTGGCGACTGCGGGCGAGGACTGGCGGTAGATTTTTACGTTTTCGGTTTCGGTGGGGTCGAGCTTGACGTTGGGCGGGGGCACGGTGGGAATTTCATTCGCGGGGCCGCGCAGGGCGTCGACTGATTCGGGGTTGCGTTGGCCGTAGTGGGAGCCCAGCCAATAGGCGCCCAGGCCGATGATCAGGCCTATGGATAGAAGGCGAATCGAGCGTCTTAGATTAGTGGATCGCGGCATTATCTACTTCTCTCGAAGGGCTTGACAATTTATACGGTCGCCCGCCCGCAAATATTTTACCGTTCTTCACTTCGCTGCTGCGGTGCTTTTCAGTTTTTCGATCACCGCGGCTACCTGGCGTTGCGTTTCTTCGAGCGGGCCGGAGCAGTCGATTACCAAATCGGTGAGACGTTTTTTTTCGTCGACGGGCATTTGCGCGGCGATGCGGCGCTGGGCTTGTTCTTTGTTCAGGCCGCGACTGGATAGGCGCTCAAGCTGCTGTTCTGGAGCGCACCAGCAGACGACTACTTTGTCCAACTCGCGATTGACGGCGGCCTCATAGATTAGCGCGGCCTCCAGAACGGCGAATTCGGGCCCGCCAGGGCGGTCGAGCGCCTTGAACCATTGGCGGATCACGTCGAGGATTTTGGGGTGCAGGATCCAGTTTAGTTTGGCGCGCTTGGCTGGGTCGGAGAAGACGATCGTGCCCAGCTTGGCGCGGTCGACTTTGCCGGTTGCGGCTAGGATTTCTTTACCGAATTCGCCGACGACCTCGTCGTAGGCGGCTTGGCCGGGCTCAAGGAGTTCGTGCCCCAAGGGATCGGCGGCGAGCACCGGGACGTCCCAATCGCGCAGGATTTCTGAGACGGTGGACTTGCCGGAGGCGATTCCACCGGTTAGGCCGACGCGCAGCATTACGACCTCGCCCCCGCGCCTATGGGGATCTTTGAGCCGCGGTTCATTCGGGCGGCTCTTACGGTGTTGCTCATCAGCATGGCAATGGTCAAAGGACCTACTCCTCCGGGAACTGGGGTGAATGCGCCTGCTACGTTTACTACGTCGGGATGGAGGTCGCCTACCAGGACCGAGCCCTTGGCTTCGAAGGCTGCTATTTTTTCGGGAAAATTGGCGAAGATTTTTTCAGCGTCGGCTTTGCTGGTGATTACGTTTTGGCCTACGTCGATCACGGTGGCTCCGGGGCGGATGTAGTCGGCGGTGACCATGGCGGCGCGGCCCATGGCGGCGACGACTATATCGGCGCGGCGGGAGACTTCTGGCAGGTCGCGCGTCTTGGAGTGGCAAACGGTTACGGTGGCGCTGGCGTGGAGAAGAAGCAGGGCCATGGGCTTGCCTACGATGTCGCTGCGTCCCATTATGACCGCGTTTGCGCCTTCCAGGGGGATGTTACTGCGGCGGAGAATTTCCATTACGCCGGCAGGCGTGCAGGCGACCAGATTGGGGCGGCCTGCTACTAGCTTGCCCACGTTGATGGGGTGAAAGCCGTCAACGTCCTTTGCAGGGTCGACTGCATCCAGGATTTTTTTGGCGTCGACTTGGGATGGGAGGGGCATTTGCACCAGGATGCCGTCAACGTCGTCGCGGCGGTTTAAGTTGTCAACTACGGCTAGAAGCTCGCCGGTGGTGATGGTAGCCGGGGGCGTCACCATGAAACTTGCGAGACCTAGCCTTCGGCAGGCGGCGATTTTGCTGTTTACGTAGAGTTTTGAGGCGGGGTTGTCGCCCACGAGCACGGCCGCGAAGACCGGGGCAGATTCCTGAGGCTGCAAGCGAGGCAATTTCGCCTGCCAACTCGTTGTAAATCTGATCGCGGATCGCGTTCCCGCTCAGAATGCGCGCAGCCAAAAAGCTCTCCCTATCCTGTCGGGGTGTAGGTTCCGGATCAGTGATCATAACGGTTCTCGGGCCCTGAGGCTAGTACCCCATTGCCTGGGGGTACTGCGACATAAGAGTGAGAGTTTGAGGAATTTGGTTCTCTAAGCCTCCTTGCCTAGCGTAGTATTACGCTAGGCAGTAAACTGGAGGCTATATGGCACCTTCGCTTGCCGATTTAGAGCACCAACGGTCCGCGTTGCAAAACCAACTTAGCGATCTCGGGGACTTTCGCTCCGGTTCGGTTACCGGTACAGGGGGACGCTGTGGGAACCCACGCTGTCATTGCCACCAAGCCAACGACCCCGGTCACGGTCCGTACTACCGCTTAACTCGCAAGGTGGAGGGCAAGACGGTGACGGAAACTTTTTCAACCGATGCGGCCTTGCGCAAAGCACAGCGCGAGGTCGAGGAATACCATCGTTTTCGGCGATTGAGCCAGGAGTTGCTGGAAGTGAATGAACAGATCTGCCGCTTGCGGCCGATTTCGGAGGAGGAGTCCGCTGGAGGGAAAAAAAAACGGCGGAAGCGATCCGCCAAGAGGTGGCGCGCGAAGTAGAGCGCCTCTTACAGGTCATTTTCCAGGGCCAGCGCAAGACCGGGCGTGTCGATCTGGAAGCCATGGAGATGGCCGTACGTTCGGCCATGCACCGGGCCGGCGCTGCCGCCTTGAGCGAACTGCTCCACTTTCCGGCCCCCGCCAACCCACCCCACACGGTAGCTTGTCCTTGCGGCCAACAAGCCGCTTACCGAGAGTTGCGCTCGAAGCCGCTGCTGACCGCGGTGGGCCGCGTGCAAATCTCGCGCCCCTACTATCTCTGCCCGCACTGTCACCGCGGCCAATTTCCCGCCGATGTCGAACTGGACATCGAGAAGACGGAATTCTCTCCCGGGGTGCGTCGCATGCAGGCCCTGGTGGGGCAAGAGGCTCCCTTTGACCACGGCCGTGAGCAGATGCATGTGCTGGCCGGATTGGAGGTGACTACCAAGTCGGTCGAGCGTACGGCGGAAGGGATTGGAGAGGATATCGCTCAGCGCGAGCAACAGCAGATCCACAGAGCCGTGCAGTTGGACCTGCCCATCGAAATCGGCAAGCCGATTCCGATCTTATACGTGCAAATGGATGGGACGGGAGTACCGGTGGTGAAGAAAGAGACTCAGGGACGGCTTGGCAAGATAGGCGGCCAACCAGCCCATACGCGCGAAACCAAATTGGGATGTGTCTTCACGCAGACGCACTGGGACAAGGAGGGCTATGCGATCCGCGACCCGGATTCCACCACCTACACCGGGGCCATCGAAACCGCGATAGAGTTTGGCAAGCGCATCTATCTAGAAGCATGGAAACGTGGTTGGAGCCGTGCGATAAAGAAGGTGGTCATCGGCGATGGCGCCGAATGGATCTGGAATCTGGTCGCCGAACACTTTCCGAGCGCGATTCAGATTGTCGATCTCTACCATGCTCGTCAGCACCTGTGGGACGTGGCGCGCCAGCTGTATCCCCATGAGGAAGTCCAACAGAAGGCTTGGATGAAGCTTCACCAGAAGCGCCTGCTGGACAAGGGAAAAATCGAAAAACTGGTGGACCTGCTGCAGTCCATCGACACTGCTAATCTCCCAATGGCCGAGAAGATTCGCGCGGAGGCGGATTACTTCAAACGAAATGCGGAGCGTATGCGCTATCCCAAGTTTCGCCGCCAGCACTTATTTGTTGGCTCGGGTGTGATCGAAGCTGGATGCAAGACGGTGATTGGCTCTCGTCTCAAACAATCGGGAATGTTCTGGACCGTCCGAGGAGCCAACGCTATCCTGGCACTGCGCTGCTCTCATCTTAATGGTCGCTTTGAGGACTATTGGGAGGGACACCGGGCAGCTTGATTCTCACTTCTATGTCGCGCACCCATTGCCTGGGGGTTATGGCAGGAAAGGCTGCTTGGGAATACCGACCTACCCTCCCAAAGGGAGGAGGGTCGGTTAGGACCGTCGCCACTGTGCCGCAGACACCTCCATCGACTTGTGGTGGGATTCATTTTGCAACGACTGGCCTTGTGGGAGCAGATGGCGAGGTCGCGGTGGCGAGGACTTTGCAGAGGCCAGACGGTATATAGAGAAACATCCTTCCTGACCAAGGAAGGGCAGGATTACCCTCCTGCCGCAGCAGGGCCCGAGGTACAGTGAAGGTGTGCATTATGTTTTCAGGAGATACCTAAGGCCATGTTTGGAGAAGGGACGGAGCGGAAGAAACTGGAGCGGGCGATGCGCGAGGCCGGGCGGCTTCCGCCTGGGCAATCGCTTACGCTGAAATGGCCGGTGCTGCATGCTGGCGACGTGCCGCGGTTTGATCCGGATACGTGGGATTTTCGGATTGCCGGGCTTGTCGAGAAGCCGGTGCGTCTTAGCTGGGTGGAATTTTCACATCTGCCGATGATCGAGGTTACCGCCGACATGCACTGCGTTACGCGGTGGAGCCGGTTTGATGTGCGGTGGGAAGGGGTACCGTTCAGTGCGGTGGCCACGATTGCGAAGGCCAAGGCTGAGGCGAACTATGTAATGGTTGAGGCGGAGTACGGGTATACCTCCAATGTGCCCCTGGTTGATTTGATGCGCCCTACTACGGTTTTTGTTTTGAAGCACGCGGGCGAGCCGCTGCCTGCCGATCATGGGTATCCGGTGCGGCTGGTGGTGCCGCATTTGTATGCTTGGAAGAGTGTCAAGTGGGTGCGCGGGCTGGAATTTATGAAGGACGATGCGCCGGGGTTTTGGGAACAGAACGGGTATCACATTTATGGCGATCCTTTCCAAGAGCAGCGGTTTTCCTCGGATTAAAACGCTTCGATGTAACCCCCCTGAAGCTCCCTTCCTTCTCGGTACGAAGCAAAAGGAACGTGGCGCCGGATCGACGGCTGCGCCTCTGGCTGCCGCGTCCAAGGCCGGAGGGCCGCATTCAAATCCTTGAGACCCGACCGCGTACGCAGGGACCCCGTTTCGCGCGAAATTTGCAGGGTGTTCTCGATTTTGCTGTGGTCTGCGATTGTGGGGGCGGGCGGTGGAGTGCATCGCAATGAGCGGTGTGCTGCTTGGCTAGGCTGCGAGGAATTGGAAACACGTCGGAGTGCCGGGCTGAGGATTCGTTCTTGGGTTACATGCCTTCGTAGTTGGGGCCGCCTCCGCCTTCGGGGGGAACCCAGTCGATAATCTGGTAGGGGTCGGCGATGTCGCAGGTTTTGCAGTGGACGCAATTGGCAAAATTTATTTTTAGTTTGGAGACCTCCTTTTCGGTCACGATTTCGTAGACGGCGGCGGGGCAGAAATATTGGCAGGGATTGCCGTATTCGCGGACGCAACGGTCGCTGCAGATGTTGGGGTCGAGGACGTGGAGGTGGCAGGGCTGGTCTTCGTCGTGGCGCGTGCCGGAGTGATAGACATCGGTGAGCCGGTCGAAGGTTAATTTGCCATCGCCCTTGAAGCGGGTGGATTGATCGACCGGGGTGCGGTCGCGATTCAGTTTGGTGTATTCCTGATAGTCTGGCTTTGAGCGCATGGGATCGATCAACCCGCGCCCGCCGGTCACGAATTGTAGTCCTGCATGGAACAAACCTTTCCAGAGACCATCGTGGAACGCCTGATGGAAGTTTCGAACCTCCCAGAGTTCTTTTTTTAGCCAGCTGGCCTCCAACTTTTTTTGATAGGAACAGAGCGCGGTCGCACTGGTGTCTCGGGCGACCAGAGATTCATAGATTGTTTCGGCGGCCAGCATGCCGCTCTTTATTGAGGTGTGGATGCCTTTCAGGCGCTGAGAATTTAGCAGGCTGGCGGAGTCGCCGATGATCAGGCCGCCGTCGAGGTAGCTGCGAGGCATTGCGTACCAGCCACCGTAGGGGACGGTTTTGGCTCCGTAGCGGACCAGTTTGCCTGCTGCGAGGATGCGGCTGATGAACGGGTGCGTTTTGAATTTTTGGAAGGCGGCGTGGGGGTCAAAGAGCGGGTCGTGATATCCGAGGCCGATTACCATGCCTAGCGAGACACGATTTTCCTTCATGCCGTAGACCCAGCCGCCGCCGTAGCTGTCCGAGCCCAGGGGCCAGCCTAGGGTGTGGGCTACATAGCCGGTGTCGATGCGGCCGGGCTGGACCTCCCAGAGTTCTTTTATGCCCAGGCCGTAGACTTGGGGGTTCAGGCCATCGAGGTTGAGCTTTTGGACCAGATCTTTTGTTAGCGATCCGCGAGGGCCCTCGGCCAGGACGGTGATCTTGGCGCGGAGTTCGTAGCCGGGGGTGAAGTTGTCTTTGGGCTCACCGTTTTTGTCGACGCCTTTGTCGTCGGTGATCACGCCGGCGATGCCGTTTTTGTCATAGAGGAGTTCGCGGCCGGCAAATTGGGTGAAGACGTTTACGCCTTTCTGCTCGACCTGCGCGCCTAGCCATTTGACGAGCTTGTTTAACGAGACGACGTAGTTACCGTGATTTTGCAGAGGAGGGGGAGTGATGGGGAGCCGCCAGGAACCTGTTTCGGTGAGAAAGTAGGCGGCGTCGCCGGTGACGGGCGTGTCGAGCGGCGCGGACCGTTCGAAATCGGGGATGAGCTCGCGGAGGGCGCGCGGATCGAGGATGGCCCCGGAGAGCTGGTGCGCGCCAATCTCGCGGGCTTTTTCGAGGACGTAGATGTTGTCGGCAGAGAGGGGCGGAGTTTTGTCGGCTTGCGTGTGCTGCTCAATCAGGTTGGCGAGTTGGAGCGCGCAGGCCAGGCCGGCGGGGCCACCACCGACGATCAGAACGTCTGCTTCGAGTTGTTCACGAGCAGGAGGCATTTTGCGCGTTTCTTCAGACTCGGCCATCAAGCGACTTTTTCAGATACAGTTTCCCCCCTGGAATAAGCCCCTTGCCCACATTGACTGGCTATGCCGGAACTGGCCAAAGCGCAAACCACAACGACTGCGACAATCGATCATAAACAAAAAGAAGCCCGGGAGCCAATCAACCGAGTCATGTGATTTCGTTTGGATTAGGGGTTAGCGGGAGGGGCGGGAGCTGAAATCGATGGACCAAAAGTTCGGGGCGGGCTGGAGGAATTCAACGGCCACGAGGGTTTGGCCTTTGCCTGTCCTGACCAGACGGGCTACCCGGCAGGCTAGATCTTCATTCGTGTGGAGGTTTGTGACGAGGAGGGTTTGAGCGGCTTGCAACTCGGTTGAAAGTGCGACCAAGCCCCCTTGCGGGCTGACGTTGGTTGTTTCGGTGTGTTCGGAGTAGGGCTGGCCTTCGACACGGCCGTAGATGAAGACGGGCATCGCGGCCACGACGCGCGGGCCGCGACGCTTGTCGAGGCGAAACATCTCGCCGGAGGCCTTGTTTCTGCGAGACCAACGCGGAAAAAGCTTGCCCCAGTTCATTGGGTTCCTTTTGTGCGAGAGATGCGGCCGCAATCGTCGCGGGAAATGAGACTAGGTTGCGTTAGTTTACACCGCGAGGGGAAACGGGCGGAGCAAATAGCGCGTTTATATTGACAAGGGGCCGTCGTTGGGTTCCAATCCGCGAATTGGGCGGCCAAAGGCGCGTCTAGGGACCGTACCGGATTGCTGGAGGATTACATGCGTCGAGGAATTTTGCTGACATTGGTGCTGGCGGCGATGGGCTTGCCGGCTTGGTCGCAGACGGTTCGCGTGGATGGCGGGCAGATCGCGGGGACGACGGGGTTCAATCCGGATATTCGCGTCTACAAGGGAGTGCCTTTTGCGGCGCCGCCGGTGGGGAATTTGCGGTGGCGCGAGCCGCAGCCGGTGGCGAACTGGGAGGGCGTGAAGCAGACGACGGAATTTTCGCCGATGTGCATGCAGCGGGATCGTGCCAAGGATTCCTATCACACGCCGGATATTTTGCCGGTAAGCGAGGATTGCCTCTACTTGAATATTTGGACGCCGGCGAAGTCGGCGGGCGCGAAGCTTCCGGTGATGGTCTACATCCACGGGGGCGGATTTGGCGTCAGCTCGGCGATCGAGAAGTGGTTTAACGGGGAGCGCCTGGCGGAGAAGGGCGTGCTGGTGGTGACGATCCCCTATCGGCTGGGAGTGTTTGGATTTTTGGCCCATCCGGAGCTGACAAACGAATCAGAGCATCACGCATCCGGGAATTACGGGATGCTTGACCAAGTTTATGCGTTGCAATGGGTGCACCGGAATATCGCGGTGTTTGGCGGCGATCCGAAGCGGGTGACGATTTTCGGGCAGTCGGCGGGGTCGGAGTCGGTGTGCATGGATATGGCTACGCCACTCGCCAAGGGATTGTACATCCATGCGATCGCGGAGAGCGTGGGGTGCTTTGGGCCGTTCACGCCCGAGCCAAAGCTGGCCGCGGCAGAGCAAGAGGGCGTAAGGTTTGTCGCCGACGCGAGAGTTGGGTCGATTGCGGAGCTGCGCGCGATGCCGGCGGAGCAGTTACAAACTCTCAAGACGCAGGTGCGCTTCCGGCCGATTATCGACGGATATTTTTTGCCCAGCGATCCGTACACGATCTATTCGAACAATCAGGAGAACATCGTGCCGGTGATTTTGGGATCGAACAGCGATGAGGGATTGCTGATGGGACCGGCAGCGGAGTCGCTTGCGGCGTATGCGGCCGAGACTAAGAAAATGTATGGCGATAAGGCGGATGAGTTTATGAAGATTTATCCGGCGCGCAGCGACGCCGAGGCGCGGGAGGATGCTTACACAATTGGGCGGGACCAGATTGCGTGGCAGGCGCGGATTTGGGCGGACATGGTTTCGCGCGGGAAGGTGAAGACGTATCGGTATTACTTTAGCCGTGTGCCGCCTGTGCCGGATGGGATGTTCCGCGAGCAGAAGGTGCATCCACTGGGGGCGTTTCATCAGGCGGAGATTGTGTACGTGTTCGGGACGCTCGATACGCGAAATTTCATTTGGACGGACCTCGACCGGAAGATTTCGGGGGAGATGATGGCGTACTGGACGAACTTCGCGAAGACCGGGGATCCGAATGGGCCGAATCTGCCGAAGTGGGTTCCCAGCGATCCGGAGAATGATATGGTGATGGGGTTTGGCGATATGACGGCGATGCGAGCGGGGATTTCGAAGGCGGCGTTGGATTTCTGGGATGCGTTTTATTCGAAAGGCTCGCCGGCCGATTGAAGGCCCGATAAGTGGTGCGTACTTCGGTGCGATTGGGCTTTTAATTGAAAGTTTCTGACGCGGCGAAGGCGGTGGAGCAATTTCTGCCGCTCCTGCCCACAAGCAGCAGGGCCAAACTGAGTTGAGCTGTTCGGGCTGTCGCCGTCTAAGGGCTCCGCAAGAAGCGACGCTAGGAGAAACTCAAGCGCCGAGCAGGCGCGAACATTAAATACGAATCAACAAGAAGAGGCTTGCGATCAGCGCTGCTACCTAGAAACCTGGCGGAGATGAGAACGCATGCCACTCCTAGCACCAGACCTCCGAACGCTGTCACTCAATCCAGTCGGAAGCAAAGACAATCGGCGCTACGACCCTTTTTCCAGTTCCTCAATCAACGCCGGGACGATTTCGAACAGGTCGCCCACCACACCATAGTCGGCCACTTCGAAGATAGGGGCGTTGGCATCTTTGTTGATCGCGGCGATGGTTCTCGCGGCCTTCATTCCTACGACGTGCTGGATGGCGCCGCTGATGCCTAGGGCGAGGTAAAGCTTCGGAGCAACGGTTTGGCCGGAGCTGCCGATTTGCCGATCCATGGGCAGCCAGCCTTCGTCGCAGATGGGACGGGAGGCGGAGACTTCGCCGCCCATCAGCTTGGCCAACTTTTCCGCTAGGGCGATGTTTTCGGGGGCTTTGATGCCGCGGCCTACGGATACCAGGATGGGGGCTTGCGTCAGGTCGACGGCTTGCTTGGCTTCGCGAAACAGTTCCAGGGGCTTGGTGCGGATCTGGTCTGGTTTTAATTCCACTGCCAATGGCTTGATGGGAGCTTTGCCTGCGGCGTGTTTTGCGGCTAGGTCGGCGCGGAAGGCGCTGGACTGGAAGGAGGCGAACCAGGGGGCGTCGCCTGCAAAGACTACGTCTGCTGCGGTTCGGCCTTGGAACATTTGACGGACGAAAACGACTTTGTTGTTTTCGTGGCGGTAGGCGATGCAGTCGCCGATCATGCCTTTGCCCAGCGCGGCGGCTAGTTTGGGAGCATAGTCGCGGACCTGGTAGGTGTGGGGGAAGAGGATCAGGTCGGGCTTGGCGGAATCGATGGCCTGGCGAAGGGCGATGGTGAATGCGTCGGGCGTGTATTTTTCAAGCAGGTCGTGCTCGATCAGGAGGACTTCGTCCAATTGGAAGGCGGCTAGTTCGCCGGCTAAGTTTGCTACGCTTTTGCCGATGACGACGGCGGAGAGAGTGCCTCTGGTTTGCTGGGCAATTTGCTGCGCGGCGGTCAGGGTTTCAAAGCTGACGTTGTTCCATTTGGCGTCACGCTGTTCGGTGATCAGGAGGATTTTCACAGGACGCGCGCCTCGTGCTTCAGCTTCTCGATTAATTTTGCGGCGATTTCCTTGGGCTGGCCAGTGAGAAATTCGGTTTTCTTGTTTTTTTGCGGGACGTAGATGCGCTCGATGTGCTGAGTGGGTTCGTCTGGAACCCCCAGCGACTTGCGGTCGACGGTAGCGATTTCTTTTTTCTTGGCGGCCATGATGCCTTTTAGCGTGGCGTAGCGCGGCTTGTTGATGCCTGACTGAATGGTGAGGACCGCGGGGAGCGGCAGCTCGACCCATTGGAACCATCCGGCTTCGAGTTCGCGCTTGAGTTTTACGCCGGCGTCGGTTTTTTCGATGGCCATGATGATTGTGGCGTGCGGGAGGCTGAGCAGTTCGGCTAGCAGGACGCCGGTTTGCCCGAAGCCTTGGTCGTCGCTTTGCAGACCGGTGAGGATCACATCGAAGTTTTCTGATTTGATGGCGGCGGCCAAGGAGCGGGCGGAGGCCAAGGGATCCAGTTTGTAGAATTCGGGGTCGGAGATGTAAATGGCGCGGTCGGCACCTTTGGCCAGGGCTTCTTTGATGGTTTGCTTGACACGCTCGGGGCCCATGGAGATGGCCACGACTTCGCCGTTGTGTTTTTCTTTCAGGCGGAGGGCTTCTTCGAGGGCGTAGCTATCGGGTTCGTTGGTTTCGAAGCCGATGTCGGTTTCGCGGATCCAGGCGGCGGACTCGACGATGGCCAGGGGAGCGTCTTTGGCGGGAACTTGTTTTACGAAAACGGCGATTTTCAAGATGGCGGCTCCTGCCTCACCGAATAAAGGTGGCGGTGAAATAAATCGAAGAGAGATCCTTTGTCGCCCGGCTCGCTCGGGATGACAACCTGAAGCAATGGCAAACCGGCCAGCGCGAGCGGCCCGCGATCAGGATGAAAAGCCCTCGCGAGCACGGGTTACTTGCCGTCCCAGCGCTTGAAGATAAGAGAGGCGTTGGTGCCGCCGAAACCGAAAGAGTTTGAGAGCGCGTATTGGACTTCGGCTTTGCGCGAATGATTTGGGATGTAGTCCAGGTCGCAACAGGGATCCGGATTTTCGTAATTGATCGTCGGCGGAAGGATCTGGTCGCGCAACGCCAGGACGCTGACGCCTGCTTCTAGGCCGCCGGCGCCGCCCAGCAGATGACCGGTCATGGATTTTGTGGAGCTGATGGGAACTCTGTCTGCGCGCTCGCCGAAGACGTGCTTCAGCGCCGTCGTTTCGATGGCGTCGCCGATGGGCGTCGATGTGCCGTGGGCGTTGACGTAGCTGATGTCGTCGGGAGAAATTTTGGCGTCGCGCATGGCGGCCATCGAAACGCGGTAGCCGCCGTCGCCTTGCTCGGCTGGCTGGGTGATGTGATAGGCGTCGCCGGACATGCCATAGCCGACGATTTCAGCGATGATGTTTGCGCCGCGGCGCTGGGCGAAGTCGAGAGACTCAAGGATCAGCACGCCGGCGCCTTCGCCGACTACGAAGCCGTCGCGCTGGGCGTCGAAGGGGCGGCTGGCGCGCTCGGGCTCGTCATTGCGAGTGGAAAGGGCGCGCATGGCGGCGAAACCGCCGATGCCCATGGGAGTGACGGCTGCTTCGGAGCCGCCGGCGATCATCACATCGGCGTCGCAGCGCTGGATGATTTTGTAGGCATCGCCAATGGCGTGCGCCGACGCCGAACAGGCTGTGGCCGTGGCGGAGTTGGGGCCCTTCGCGCCGTAGCGAATGGAGACATGGCCGGAGGCGAGATTGATGATTGCCGCGGGAATGAAAAAGGGCGAAATTTTTCCCGGACCGCCAGCGAGAAATTTGGAGTGCTCACGCTCGATAACGTCAAAACCGCCGATGCCGGAGGCGATGTACACGCCGGTAGAGGAGGCCGTTTCAGGCGTCACCTGGTAGCCCGCCATGGTCATGCCGAAATCCGCGGCGGCCAAGGCTAACTGAATGAAGCGGGCCATTTTCTTCAGTTCTTTTTTTTCGGTCCACTTGAGCGGATCGAAATTCTTGACTTCACCGGCGATGCGGCAGTCGAATGCGCTGACGTCAAAATGGGTGACCGGGCCGATGCCGCTCTTACCGGCGAGCAGATTTCGCCAGACCTCTTCGGTGCCGATGCCGCATCCGCAGACCAGACCAACACCCGTCACAACAACTCGGCGGTTCAAAGCAAAGCTCTCCTGTTTCGGGGGCGATCGGTGAACTACTTCGTTGCCTTGGCGTGCTTCTCGATGTATTCGACGGCGTCTTTCACCGTGGCAATTTTTTCGGCGTCTTCGTCGGGAATCTCGATGCCGAAGGCTTCCTCGAAGGCCATGACCAGCTCGACCGTGTCGAGCGAGTCGGCACCCAAGTCGTCCACGAATGAAGCGGTTGGAGTTACTTCGCCTTCATCCACACCGAGCTGCTCGACAATAATCTGTTTTACGCGTTCTTCGACGCTGGCCATTCTGGTGTTTCCTCCGGTTTTTCGACTCTCTGGAACCCCCGGGCAGCACGACTAGGCGGGGGTTACGCCTGAAATTAAACCCTGCCCATTCTATGCGTGGGGCATGGGTTGGTCAACCTTTACGGCTCGAAATTCGCAATGGCGATGCAGGGGAAACAGCACCCTACTCGCGCTGTGCTCGGCCGAGACACAACGAGAGGGCCGCGTGAAAAACGAGCGCCGCGAGGAACAGGGATAGGGAAGGGTTGCGAGAAAACGGTGGACATGCGAAAGGGGAGGGCCGGATTTGCATCCGGCCCTCCCCTTTTTTGGCTGTCGCTACTTCCCGGGTGGAAACTAGAAGATCAGTTTCAATCCCAGCTGGATGGCGCGAGGGCCGCCTGAGCCGAGCACGGAGTTGGAACTAACCACATCGGGGGTGAACGGCTGATAGCCAAAGCTCACACCGGCATCCGTACTCGGATCGGTGTAGGCGTTGGAGCCCCCCGGCCCTCCGAACGGATTGGCAACGTTCGGATGGTTGATGACATTAAAGAACTCCGCGCGGAACTGGGCGCTAAACCGCTCATTGAACTTGATGGCCTTGGTGATTGAGAAGTCCCAGTTGTAGAACGCCGGCCCGCGGAAGGGATTGATACCCATCGTACCGTAACTGCCATACGCAGGGGGTATCAGCACCGAACTCTTATAGGCATAGCAACCCAGGTCGGCAAGGGAGGCTACCGCTAGTGGACCGGCTGCCTGGGCCTTGGCGTTACAGGCCGCGTTGGGAGTGGGCGTCGTCGCATCGATACAACCAGCCACTACTCCAACGTTTGCCGAGCAGCCAGGGAAAAAAGGAATGCCGCCAGCACCGCCGTTGGTGTTTTGAAACGCATTGGTGGTCTTGAAGTCACTTGGGTTGCCGTAGAAGTTCCACTGCTCGCCATTGGTGGATCCGTTGTTGATTTCGTTGGTTCCGCTGAAGTCCGTCGTGAAGTCGTTCACACCCCAGGGCTGCCCGCTCTGTATGGTCACGATCGAATTGACCGACCACCCTTCAAGGAGCTGGCTACGCGTCTTCTTCCCGGGAAGCAGATAGGTGATCGAGTAGCTCAGCTGATGAGTCGAATCGAACACCGTTGGCCCGTAGAGCTGCTTCGGGTTTTCGCTGTTGATCGGAACCAAGAAACTCCAGTTGTCATAGCCGGTACCCAGGGAACGGGAGAAGGTGTATCCCAGCACGAAAGACAACCCATGCGAGGTACGCTGGGTCAGCGAAACCTGCAGGGCGTGATAGGTGGAGAAGCCACTGTTGTTCAGGAACGAGATGTTGCTCAAATAGGGGAACTTGGTAGCATACGGTTGCGCTGCAACTTCCAGAGCAGAACTGGGGGCGCAGTTGTCGTAGGGCGTAGCAACGCCACCGGTTATGTCACCGGCGCTCGCCAGACACATCCCGGCCGGACTTCCCGC
This sequence comes from uncultured Acidobacteriota bacterium, assembly GCA_963718485.1. Taxonomy (GTDB): domain Bacteria; phylum Acidobacteriota; class Terriglobia; order Acidiferrales; family UBA7541; genus Palsa-295. The sequence goes on along the minus strand of CAVQZU010000132.1, from coordinate 176,536 downwards.
GATGGCTGGGTTGCCCCATCCAGCTCCGGGCGTCGGTTGATTGACATCGACCAGGCCCAGCAGTTTAATCCCGCGGTTGCCTACATAGGCAAGATCGAGAGAGAGATTGGGGGTGATGGATTGTTGTAGATCCGCCATCCAGCTTGCGACGTACGGCGTCCGAAGATTGCGATCCACACCCAGGACCGTGCAGGGACTGGGTGTAACCCCCGTGAGGGGACCGCTGGCAATCGTGGTGTTGCCATCTCCGCAGGCCGGAGATCCGCCAAAGAGCACATTACTTGGACTGTTGCTCGCCCAATTGGCAGGCACATTACCTTGCGCGGGACCGCTGAGAGTGGTCGCCCCGACATTGATCGTCCCCCCCTGAGTGACTCCCTGGAGGCCGTTGTAGTAGAGAGGAACTCCGGTCGGCTCCGTGCGCAACCCAAGGAGGTTACCGATAGCTTCCGTGTTATCGAAGCTGGTTTGCTCGAAAATGATGCTGCCGCCGACGCGGACTACTGTCTTGCCGTTCCCTCGCATATCCCAGGCAATGCCCAGGCGAGGGGCGAAGTTTTTGTGATCACCGTTGTAAGGAGAGGTGAGGCCGCCGCTGCCGACCTGGATGGGGCCGAGCGTCGGATCGAAGTTGCCGATCAGATTGTCGCGTTCCTTCAGAACCGTGTTCAGCTCATAGCGTATGCCGAGGTTCACCGTCAGGCGGGGCTTTACGCGCCAGTCATCCTGCATGAACAGGGCATAGCCCTGACTGGAAAGGTGCCGCAGAAGGTTTCCAGTCGTGTAGCGCGTCCTGTTGGGAGTGCCAGTGAAGAACGATTCCAAGTTGGAGAAACGGAAGTTGCCTTTGGTATACGATGTTACGTTGTTCGTGCTGGTGTTGTCGAGGATCTCGCCACCAAACATGAAAGAGTGATTGCCGTGCAGATAGGAAACGTGGTCGTCGATGTCCAGCACGCCGTCGGGTCCTACATACTTGGGCCAGCTACCGCCAATTTCAAAGTTGCCCAAGCCATTCTGGAAAGTGAAGATGGGAAGCCCGAAGTACGCCGGGTTGGTCTGGCCGGTAAAGATGTGATAGGTGCTGCCGTTGAAGGCGTAGTTGGCTGGATTCTCGGTGGCGTCCGGAGTGACGAATATTTGCGTGTAGTGAGAATAGCCAACGCGGAATTCGTTCACCACATTGGAGTTCGGAGTCCAAGTCCAGTTCGCCGAGAAGGCCTGGGAACGAGCGTATTGGGAGGTAATCCAAGGCGACGCAATCTCAATAATTGGATTGTCGACAAACAGCCCCGATCCAGGGCTGATGAAGTACATCGCGTTGATGGTGTTGTTCTGATTGATGTGGTAGTCAACCTTGCCGACACCTGAGTAGATCAGGTTCGTGCTGACCAGGCCGGTTTGAAGCTGGGTGCCGTTTGCACCGTTGTTGACTGGGAAAAGACCGGGATAATTCGACAAGGGTGTGCAGGTGCCGCTGAGACCGGCCATCTGAGCACTCAGGGCGGTTAGAGTTCCCGCCGCTTGAGCCTGGGTGCAGGCGTCAATGAGATTGGAAGTCTTTGACGTCCCCGTGGCGCCGACGCCTGCGGCCGTGATGGGCACGGTATGCAGAGCCGGATTGCCTACAGAGTACCGCTGGGATTCAAAATTTCCGAAGAAAAAGGCCTTGTCCTTGATAATTGGGCCGCCGATACTGGCGCCGTACTGTTCGACTTGGACAGGCGGCTGGATCGCCGGGGCTGGGTTGAAGTAGTCACGGGCATCCCAGGCACCGTCGCGACCGTAGGCATAGGCAGTACCGTGAATGGTATTGGTGCCGGACTTGAGACCGACGTTAATCACCGCGCCGGGCTTCCAGCCATATTGTGCCGGCGGATTGAAGACTGTCTTGAACTCGTCGATCGACTCGATGGGAAGCATCGTGCCGGCGTCGCCACCAGCCATAACCGCGTTCATGATGCTTTGGGCCATCCAGGGATCGTTTGCATCGACGCCGTTGACCAAGTACATGTTGTCATGGGGACGATTGCCGTTTGCGGCGTTAGTCCATCCCGCGTTGCCGACGTACTTCGTGACGCCTGGTCGGAGACTCAGCAGGTTCTGGAAATTGCGGCCATTCAGGGGCAGATCCTCCATGACCTGATTCTGAAGAGTTCCGCCAAGCTCAGCGTTGGTGGTATTCATCAGGGGAATCGCTTCGGTCACGGTCACGGTTTGAGTTTGTTCGCCAGGCTGCAGAGTTTCGTCCACGCGGGCTTCCTGGCCGACTTCAAGTACGATGTTCTGGCGCTCGAGAGCTTTGAAACCTTTGGCCTCGGCTCGTACCACGTACGTCCCCGGCTGAAGATCGGGGGCGTTATAGGAACCGCTGGCGTCGGTAGTGAGGACGCGCGACGTGCCGCGCTGCGTGTCGCTGACGGTCACCGTCGCACCGGAAATCGATCCGCCAGTTTGATCGGTGATGGTGCCCAGGATCCGACCTGAGCTGCCTTGCGCGAACAACGGCGCAGAGGAGAACAATAAGGTCACGAGGATACCGAAAGCCGCAAAGGAGGACACTACCACCAGGCCTAATTTGCGCACTGCTCTTAATTCTTTCATCAGTTATGCCCCTCCAACGATTTACTGCCGGGACGTGAAGCAGCATGATAGCAGGCCCAACACCCCATTCCCGTGCTGGTGGTGATATCATCTTTGAAGAGAACTCGCAAGAGAAAAGTTAAATATTTGAATTGTGTTTAGTAGGGTAATGATTGCTTAGCACAATAGTTAACTCGAGGCGAATCATCTTTTTGAGGCAGGGCCGTCGCCTGGATTCCTTGTGGTTGAGCGCGCAGACTTTTCATCCCGATATCTCCCTGATGCGCGCGCCACTCCGTTTTGGGAGTGGCGCAACCAGGGCGGACCGATTAGCGGCGAAGCGTTACTTTTCGAAATCGAGGAAGGCGGTGTTGTCGGTGCAGACCTGCTCGGCGACGTCCCAAGTGGGCTTCAACTGGAAGAACAGTTGCGAGATCCAGGGTTTTGCCAGGGCTTTGGTATCTTCCATGGTGATATCGATCTGCATGTTGTCGCGATCGGTGCGGTGCAAGCGTTCGATGACGTGTAATTGGTCGCTGTGGCCGTGGCCGTCGCGGTCGAGCCAAGTCTTGTCGTTGAAGCCGATGGTGTCGATTTCAAACGTGTCGCCGTCCCAATGGCCGATGGATTCGCCCATGTAGGTCGGGGTGATGTCGTCGGTGTGCTTGCGGCCGTCGGTGAAGACGCGGCGGACGGTGTGGTCATATTCATAGAGGAGCAGAGTTTCCTTGGGAGTTTGTACGATCTCCATAGGAAAGGGCTGAAGGTAAATGCGGGGAACGCCAGGAGGGAGACAGGATTTCAGAACGGGGTCGTCGGTCTCCTTCAAGGAGTGGGTGCGAGGGCCATTGGAGGGCTTGGTGGCGTCGTAACGCTCCTTGGCCCAGGAGGTCATTTCAGGCCCTTCGGGACTCCAGGTGCTGTTGATGTATTTGCGCTGTGCGGGAGTGGCGCGCATGTTCCAGACACCCGACAAGTCATGCTCGGGCGCCGAAGCCGCAGGCAACTTCGAGGTGTTGGAGTTGGGCATCGTCTGGCAATGGAGAACCGGAGAAAATGCCACTGCCGCTGCACCGGCAAGAAACAAACCCGCAATCCGATTGGGCATCTTAATTCCGCTCCTTGAAATGGATTCCTTCAACACCGCTCAGCCAAAGGCACGGCTCAATTGCCGATGATTCGCCGACGATTCTATGATCCGCCGGAGGTGTCAAGGGGCACGCCGTCGGCGGTAATAACCTTCTGAATCCAGACTTCGGGGGAGCCGCTTTTCGCGGGAAAGCCGGAGATGCTGATGGTGTCACCATTCTTGATGGTGTCTTTCTTCCAGCCAGCCCTCGCGAGACGGTTGGGACTGGTCAGCTCGCCCTGCCAATTGGTGGTTTTGCCACTGGCATCTTTGACCGTCATGTAGATCAGGACGTGAGGGTTAACGAATTGAAAGTCGCTAACGGTGCCCTTTACAGTAACCGAATGCCCGGTATCGTAGTTAGCCGTGCCATGATGTGCGAAGGTAGCGGCCGAAAGACCCAGCAGGCTTACTGCTAGGGTCAGAAACGCCAGTGGTCGAATCTTCAATGAAGCCTCCATAATCTTTTAATTCTGACGGGACGAGAAGTGTAGTCGGGAGCTCGAGAAGTTTCAATACACCCTTGCGCGCAGCAAGCAAAATTCGTTGACAGTACGCTTGGAAACTTCACGTTGCTCTCCCACAATTCCTAAAATATTAGACGCATGGCGGGCCGAAATGGTTAAGCCGAAGTTGCTCAGCCGGGGGCGCGTGGCTGCGATGCTTGTTGACGCCCGGAGTGCGCGCGGCGTATAAGTTTTGCGACCCAGGTGAGCGGTCCGCCTGATGCTCGGCGCGTGCGCTGCGCGAGGCCATGTAAAAAGGAGAAAGGATTTCGATGCGGAAACTATTATTAACTTTGTTGGCAGTAGGATTGGGCTGCGGAATCGGGTTTCTTTTCGGGAACAAGCTAGCAACGGTTCAGGGGAAGGCGTTGCCTGGGACAGGTTTTGCGGCGGTGCCAGGGCAGTTGGGCGGGCAGGATCCGTTCGGGCCTTACGATGTTGACAAGGACTGGCCGAAAAATATCAGCTCGCTTCCGGGAAATGAGAAGTGGACCTGGGGAGCGGGACAGGGTGTGTATGCGGAAAATCCCAACCGGATTTTTTTGCTGTTCCGGGGCGAGCTTCCCAACATCCAGCGGCCGGCTACGAGACTGCTGACGGATTTTGGTCCGAGCTTGCAGTTCCCGATCGGCCGATTGCCCTGGCGCGACGCGACCGTGTCGGCGCTGCCGGGTGCCGGTGGAACCGGGCAGGATCCCGATGACGGGCCGAAACTCTGGAAGGGAACGGTGGGCATCGATGCGAAGTGGGAGCATTGCCTGACGGTTGTCGATGGGCAGGGAAACATCGTCGAGACGTGGACGCAGTGGGACAAGATTTTCAAACGGCCGCACTTTGTGACCATCAATCCGTATGACCCCGAAAAGCACATCTGGGTTGTGGACGACCACATGCACGCGATTTACAAGTTCTCGCACGACGGCAAAGAGCTGGTGCAGACGATCGGCACGCCGACGGTGAAGGGTGCTGATGGCACGCACTTCAACCGTCCGACCTATCTGGCGTGGCTGCCCGACAGCACCATGTTCGTGGCCGACGGATACAACGGGACGCGCGTGGCGAAGTTTGACAAGGACGGGAAGTTCGTCATGGATTGGGGACAGAAGGGAACTCCACCGAATGACAAGCGGCCTGCATATTTCAACAACGTTCACGGTATTGCCCTTGATCCGGTGACCAAGCATGTGTTCGTTAATGACCGCGGAAACCATCGGATTCAGGTGTTCGACGACAACGGCAAGTTCCTCTATGAGTGGAGCCTGGGGGCGGAGCCCTCGGACGTGCACCTGATTTACATCGGAGCGGACCGCACGCTGTGGGCTTTCGATCGCGGGACGTCGAAGATGCTGAAGTACGACTTGCAGGGGCATCTTTTGTACACCTGGGGCACGTGGGGAGATTTTCCCGGCGGGTTCTGGGGCGTGCACGGTTTCAGCGTCGACCAGGCGGGTAATTTTTATGTAGCGGAAGTGGATAACGGGCGCGTGCAGAAATTCACGCCGCGGGCGGGGGCCAATCCGGAGTTTCTTGTGAGCAAGCCGATTTATTCGGCTTGGAAGGAATAGGCGCGGGAAACGGCCGGGCGTTCGCCAGCTCGCCAAAGCTGAAAAAATGGGGAGCCTTCGGGCTCCCCATTTTTCTTTAGTTCAGATCGAGCGGCTTAGTGGAGCAGGGCATCGACGGACAGGGTATTTTCGTCCAGGTGGACCAGCAAATAGTAATACAGGAAGCAGTAGATGAGCTGGAGGCCGGAGACGACCCAGTCCTGCGCGAGATTGGTACCGATGACCAAGGCGAGCATGACGAGAGCGCCCGCGATCATGGTGAAGCGGCTGAACAGGCCGAGCATGAGTAAAAGGCCCAGAGACGTTTCGACCCAGGGGAGCACGGCACCGAAGGCCGGCAGGGAGCTTGCGGGGATCAAATGCGCGTGCTCGAAATAGTGATTGAGGTAGGCGAGAAAAGCGGCGCGGCCGTTGAGGAGACGGCTGAGTCCATGAAGCATGATGTTCGCGCCAAACGAAAGACGAAGAACGCCGTAGGCGATGGCTGCGTTGGAAGCGCGGCTAATGGCGAGATCCTGGGATCGGGCCGAGCGATGTGCTTCGGGAAAATTTGCGGTGCTGACGGTTCCGCTCATAAGTCCTCCTTCGGAAACTCAGGCTGAGATGATTCTAAGCCTTGGCGGGCGTCTGTCCCAAGCCGGCCGGCATTGTACACCCGGTTGCAAGCCGGTGGATGAAACTATCGTGATGCGGGATTGTCTGGGTTTTCGGGCCTTGCGGATTACCTGGACCGGCAGGGCAGGCTTCTTGATTGGTGACACCTTTCGGGCAACTCAAACCGCCGCGCCAATTGTCTGCAAATTTCCTACCTGCGAGATGGATGGTCTTCTTGAATCGCCGCGTGTGCGCGTCCCTCTAGAAATCCAGGGTTGTGCCGATGCGAAATCTGATGCCGGTAAATGGCGCGATTCGATGGCCACCCTCTTTGTTGTTGCCAAGAATAGGCAGTTCGTGACTCCTGCAGGTCGGGCCGCTAAGGCGACTCGTAGGGGATTAATTTTGCGGGCAGAAACTGCCTAGCGAGGAGGAGCAGCAGCAAGAGGAGTGCTACGAGGACCGCGCACCAGAGGGCGGTGATTGCGTTTACCAGAGGGCGGGGAGACTGCCCGATTCTGCGGAGGACAAAGGGCAGGAAGTTGAAGGTGGTTATGTGTTGGTAGTCCCAGGGATCGGCGGCCATCGACTGATTGCTCAGGCCCCAAGCGGTCATCTTTCCGAACAGGAAGGCGATGATGTTTTTAAAGCGCAGGCCGATCACAAAAGTGGGATGGCCGAGCGTATCCATTTGATAGATCTCGAGGGGGCACCAAAACATGACCGAGGAGATCTGGATGGCGACGCTGGCTGCCAATAGGGCGGTTGCGGTTCTGCGGAGGAAGGCCCCGATTTCCGGGCTATGGCGCAGCAGTAGCGGGACCGAGATGAAGGCTACGAGGTCGACGGCCGTGGAAACGTAGCGGTCGCCCCAGGCGAAGTCGCCACTCCAATCGTAAAATTTCGCGTAGAACAGGATGTAGAGCGCGACCAAGGTGAATCCGGCCGAGAAGTATGCTTTGATTTCGGAAGCCAGGCCTGGCCAGAGAAATAGGGCGAGCAGTAGGGCCACGAGGAGAAGCGGATCGAAGAGGAAAATGGATTTTTCAGGGCTGATCAGCGGTCCGAGAATGCCTACGCGCAGGGGCGTGGTCCAAGGAAAGTTTGGCGAGAGAGCCGGATTGATTTTGCGCTGCTCCAGGACGAAAACTGAAATGTAGGTATTCCAGAGCGAGCCGAAGCGTGCGTATTGATAGAGTCGGTCAATCAGCAAGCCGGCTGCGTAGCAGGGAAGCGCGCCTCGTGCGTACCTCCACAGATTATTCAGGAAGGTGTGGCTGCGGGCATCCTCCCTCAGCAGCAGCAATACGAACATCGTGACGGCGATTAGGTCGAGCGCGGTTGTGAGGCGGACGGTCAGGTTTGCGGCTAACGCAAGCGAGCCGATGAGTAGCGGCGTCCAGCGTTTGGTGCGCAGCCATTCGTACTGGAAGCTCAGGCCCGTGAGGGTCAGCAGCAGGATCAGATTGTTTTCCATCATGTTTTGCGTGTAATGGAGAAACGTTGTGCCGAAGAGCAGCGCCAAGGCCCCGGCGACGGACTGCTGTGGCGTGAATTCGAGGCGCAGCAGGAAACGGAAACAGACCAAAATGGAGAGAGCGCAGAGCAGAGTGTTGGTGGTGTAGGTTACAACCAGGTTTCTCAGGGTCGGGTCGGTTTGGTCCTCGCGATAGTTACGAAAGACGGGGAGGCGCTCAAGATAGGTCCCGATCACGTCGGAGGGAAGCAGCAACAAGGATTGACCGATTCCGTACCACCCGTAGAGCCGTCCGTTGCGGCCGTGGATGCCAAACTCAGGATACTCCTCGGGGAAAACGGGGGGGGCGGATGTCCAAAAGGAATGCGTGGCTTGGAGCCGGTGCTGGGAATCGCTCGAACCGATCTCCCCGGACTGAACTGCGAATGCCGCGAGTACGGCTACCAAGGTCAGAAGTAACGCAGGATGGAGCGAGCGTCGATGCCCAGCCTGCGGCTTCGCTGGGAAGCGGAGGTGGTCAATCGGGACTATCTCGGAGGCTCCCGTTGAGGGGTTCCCTGTCATGTTCGAGAATTCGGTTCAGATTGACGCCAGTTCGTACCGTCATCCGGCTGCCTAGCTCGTCGGGTCGAAGCGTAAATGGAAGGGAGTGAAGAATCCAATCCAATTCGTGAATTCATACGATTCCGGGAGGTAATGGATGAAGACACAGCTCTGATGTCGCTTGGCTCGCTTGCGGTCCACGGCCAGGCTCGCTCCTGAGGGCGAATCGACCTGGGATGACAAAGAGAAGAGAGATTCCTCTCTTCTCTCAGGTGGCCATGAAAAGCAAGGGCGGAGGGGTGCTAGGGAACCTTTTGGGGAGCGGGTCCCGGGGGCGCGGGCTGCGAAGGAGCTGGCGGTTTGTATTGTGGTGATGGCCTTGCCGGCGTGAATGTTGTTGGTTTCACGGTTACTTTCTTGGGCTTCTTTTTCTCGCGTCCGCGTTTGTCTCGGTTACCCATCGATTTCTCCTTGGCTCGGATTTGTAGAATCTGGTTTCAGCGGCCCGCAGCGGCGGCTTTGGCTTGGTCGGCGCGGACCAGGGGAACATCGACTAGGTGCTCGGCCAGAAACCAGACCTGAAGCTCGTTGGTGCGAACGATCTGGCTGACGAGCAGGTCGTTGGTGCCGTCGTCACCGGCTTCCGCAGCTTGCTTGGCCATGGTGCGGGCTTCCTTCAAAATTGTTTCGTGGGCTTCGAGCAGACGGGAAAGCTGCACAGGAACTTCCTCGCGTCCGCGAGGCGGTCGGGGAATGATGGTCGTCTCGGCTATGTCGGCGGCCATGGCCAGGCTGACTCCTCCTAGCAATTGAATTCGCTCGGCGATTTCGTCGACGAGTTCGTCCTGCTCGCCGTGATGCTTATCGTAGAGAAGATGGAGCTGGTAAAAGGTGTGGCCGGCCACTTGCCAGTGGTGTTTTTTGTACATGTCGCGGAGGGTTATGGTGTCGGCGAGAAGCTGATTCAGGTTTTCGGCGCTGGCGCCGCAGACTAGCTCGTCAAGGCCGATGGGAAGCTTTGCGATTTTGCCATAGGGCTGAATTTCGGGAGCGTGTTGATGCTGGATGGGGCGGGATTTTTCGGTGCCTGCCGCGAGCTGATTGTACTTGGCCTTGTCGTTCCTGGTGCTCATGGGTGCTCTCCTCGGTCGCGAATGGTGCAGAGGTTAATCATATGCCACTTGGGTGTGGATTTTTGGCTGCGGCCATAAAAACAGCAAAGGCAAACGAGCCGGCGAAATCCGGGCGGTAGGAAAATGCGGCTTGGCGCTCGCCGATCAACGCCCCGAAGCAGGGATGCCCACCCCGGCGAAGCTCACCAGGAGCTCTGTTATCGGGGCTCTTGTTCGGCGGACTCTTCTTGTTGGTCTTCGTCCTTTTTCCAGGAGGAGTCGGGGTTGTATTCCTGCATGGCCTTGACGATTGTGGCGGTGTTGGGGCCAAGGTCTTTTCGGTAGACGACTCCGTCCTGGTCGACGATGAAAGTCATTACGCCGGAGGACCTGTATTCGGCGGGGTAGGCTACGAAGGCAAAACCTTGGGTCATTTTGCCGTCTACGAGGTAGCTTTTGGCGCCTCCGGAAGCGCTTTTCCCCTGGCTCGTGAGGATGTGATAGTAGTAGCCACGATAGGGAGTGGGGTCTGCTCCGCGAGTGCCGGCGTAGCCCTCGGCGACGGCCGATGCGACCAACGGGCCGATGGGACTTCTCGGCTGGCCATGGGCAGCTTTCCAATAAAGGCCGTTGTGCTGACCTTCATTGCTGAAAATCTTCTGGGCGTATACGTTGTGTTGCGCCGCATAGTATTCCTTTTGCGCCGCCACCAGTTGCTGGCAGACGCGGATGGTCGAAATTTCGTTTTCGCCGACGCGGCGGTACAGGATTTCTTTTTTGGCTGCCGCGGTGTCGAAATACCACGAATCTGCTTTGTTGACGAGCGGTATGGGCGTGGGCCAATTTTCGGCGCCGATGTATAAGGTCGTAGTTCGGTCCGGCTCTTTGACGAAGCGGTGCATTTCGCTGTATTTCTGGACGAAAATAGAGCGGCCGTTGGAATCCTCGATCTGGTCTCCCGACGAGATGATTTGCTTGGCGCCGGAGCCTAGGATTTCGAGCATCGCCTTTTCGTCGTTGTTCTGGGCGGCGGCCACAAGCGCGCTGGCCGCCGCTTGCGCCGACGAAAATGTTTTCTGGCCCTGCTGCTGCGCGACCGAACGCGCGGGGAAGCACACGGTCAGAAGAACTGCGATCGCCAGTGACGGAGCAACATCGGGAAGATGAGATTTGCCGAAGGTCGAGTTTGTTTCCCACATAGGGCTTCTCTCCATTTCTGAATTTCAGGATCTAGAAGAAGTTTGAGAAAGCTCGATTAACGGCGGCCGCCGCCGCGGCCGCCGCCGCCACCATGAAAGCCTCCGCCACCTCCGCCGTGGAAACCACCGCCGCCGAAACTGGAACTTCCGCGTGAGGAAAAGCCTCGGGTGTCTCCGCCATGGCCGTAACTGCTGAAGGCGCCTGAGTGCAGGCCACTCTGACCGCGTGGTTCGGCGAAGCCGCGAGCAGCGTCGTGGTTACCATTGAATGATCGCATGGCGCCTGGGTTGCCGCGGGCGGCAAATCCTCCGCGGTTGCCCTCGACGCCGCCGCGGAACCCTCCGCCGCGATAGAAATTGTTGCGGTTGTAGAAGGTGGTGCTGCGGGAGAAGTACCTGCGACCGCCATAGATTGGATAGTGGTTATGCCAATCGAAGCCCCAGTGGCCCCAGCCCCACCCGAAGCCGCCGAAGAAGCCGATGCCGAATCCCACTCCGAACGAAAGGTAGGGGCCGCCGAACCAAATTCCGGGATAAGGATACCAGCCGGGCCACGCAACCAGGGGAGGGCCGTAAACCAGCCAAGGATCGTAGGCCGGGACGTAGACGACATCGGGGTTCGTGGGCGCGATGGCGATGTCCGAGCCTTGGGTGGCTACGGTTTGCTGCGGCGTGCTTTTAAGATTGCCGGATTGTTCGGCGCGCTGGCGCATGACCTGCACGGCGCTCATGACGTCCTGTTGCTGGTTGTAGTAGGCGTCGCCCAGGGACGATGTCCAGGAAAGATTCTTGTCCATATTTCCGAGAACAGAGGGAAACGCGGTAAGGGCTTTGACGCTTGGGTCCCAAGGCTGCTGGTCGACCGCCTGCCCGAGCGCCTGCCCCTTCAGATCTGGATGCGCTTGCACCCACCGGTCCGCTTCGACGACTTGCTCGGGGAACGTAGCGGCGGCCAGAATTTGCGCTACCAGAGAGTCAGGATAAAGAGCGATCGGGGCGACCAACTGCTGCAACTGCTCGGGGGTTTGCTGTGTATAGGCAGGCTGCGGCGCGCCGGGATAGCCCGGAGGGGATTGCTGGGTAGCCTGTGCCGGGGGAGCTGGTTGCGGTTGTGCGTCTTGATTGGCTGACAGATTCTGAGGCCACGCCGCGAAGAGAAGAGCCAGGGATAACACAGGAACAAGAATAAGCCGGTCTAATCGGGGCTTCGGAAATTGTGCAGTGTTTGTACTAGAGACGATGGCCATGGTCTTGAGTCTCCTCGCAACTTTCTTGCGTCGGCCTTCACCTATTAAGATGACCAAAAGGAGGATTTCGGTTCCTTCCCTTCAAATACGGTAAGTTGCCTCGGGACTGGCCTGGGCGCGGATCGCCTGAATTATTGAGAGAGTCGTGATTCACTGCGTAAACGGAATAGGATCGTGGGGATTGTTTGAGGGGAATGAAGAAATGCGCGTGGATATTCCTGATTGCGCTGGTACCGGTGCTGGCTATTGGCGCGGCGCCACGGCAGGAGGCGGGGCGGGACCTTTCCTGGGCGTTTCCGGTGACGGGCCGAGGCATCTGCCGGGGAGTGACAAGGCTTATATGCGGCGCAGATTGATGATCTGATGAATCCGCCGGACTGGTATCCGGACGCACATCCGGCGGCGCCGAACGTGGTGAAGCATGGCGCGCCGCAGGGAGTGCTGGGGTGCGGGTCGTGTCATTTGATGTCGGGGTTGGGCCATCCGGAGTCGGCTGATTTGGCGGGGATGTCGGCGAACTACATCGAGCGCGAACTTGCGGACTTGAGGTCGGCGTTCCCTATCAGGGTGTCAGATATCGCACTACTAAAACAGAGTGTCGAGAGTGGAAACGCCGCGGTCGGTACCAAGTTGTTGAATAGCATCGTCTTAGGTAGCGTTTCCTCCGCGCTTTTGGCCTGTGCCTAACCGCAGGGCACGGCAGCCAGGCGTTTTTCGTCCCCCTTGGTGCGCCTGATCGGTTAGTGTTTGCGGGTTTCGGGAGTGTAATGGGATTGCAGGTAGGAAATGATTTTTTGTGCGGCGTCCTCAGGGACGATGGCACCGTAGGTTTTGATCATTTTGTTGACTTCGTCGGACCAAGCGCTTGCGGGGAGTACGGGTTGCATGGTGATGTAGCGCGCGGAGTGACAGATGTTGCAGTAGGTGTTGACTTCGCGGCTCCCCTCACCTTGAGCCAAGGGCGGGCGGAAGGTGGGGAAGTCGCCGGCGTCGTAGGAGGCGCCAGCGGCCGGCTTCGCTCGAGCGACACGGCGGATGGTGGCTGCCTCGCTCGGCGAGTAATTTCCGGATTGCGCTTGGGCGTGCAGCGATGTGGCGACAGCGAGTGCCAGGACGGTTCGTGCTGCGATACGAAGTGTGCGGTCGGGCATCGAATTTCTCCTCGAAGGGAAATCCTTTAGGACAGCTTCATATTGTGCGGTATCGAGAAAAAGAGACGGCGCGGGGACTGCGGCCACTCGCGGGAAAGGTGCTGCGAGCGAGAGGCGCTACGTGCCGGTATTTTTGTTGTGACTGACGTAGCCTTGCCCGACAAAGCTCTCGGCGGCGGTGGGTTTGAAAGTGCGCTGCGGATGCGAAGAGAGGTCCCTCGTCGCTTCCCTGGCTCGGGATAACCATGAAAGGCACAGGAGCCGGCGGCACGCCGGTCGTATGACCTGGCAATCGCACCGCGGAGTAAACGCCGCCTGGTGAGGTGAGGCGGCGCAGCCTCGCGCTGATGGACGCCGCGGCGAATACGAAATCTGGAATTACGCGGGACAGGCATGGGGGAGCGCATGGTTTAGCTGGCGTCGCCTACTACTATTTCCTGCCGTTCGATTTTGTTCCACAGGTAGCCGCCGGGGTTCCAGACGCCTTCATCGGGCTGGATGTTGCCTTTTGCATCGGTGGCGCGGACGGCGAGTTGAAATGTGCCGGGTTGCTTGGGCGTCCAAGCCAGCGACCAGGTACGGAAGGAATAGGGCCCGTGGTCGTCCCCTAACTGGGCGTCGCGCCAGGTGGAGGCATTGTCGTCAGAGACTTCGACGCGCGCGATGGCGCCCCGGCCGCTGAAGGCGATGCCTCGGAGCTGCAAGGGGAGGCCGGCTGGAATTTTCGCGGATCCGTCGGGAGAGATGAGGAAAGAACGGACGGGCATTTGAGCGATAGGAATGGTTTTTACTTTTCCGGCTTTCATGTCTTCGGGAGTGGTCGAGCCGCGTGGCGTGTCGGGAACGCGATAGGCCGTCTTCATCCAGTAGTTGTCGTCGGGCTTGTCGAGGACGCGAATCCAGGAAAGGCCTTTCAGCCAGTAGGTGGCGAAATAGCCGGGGACGATCATGCGGACGGGGAAACCGTTGAGCATAGGAAGCGGGGCGTTGTTCATGGCGTAGGCGACGATGCACTCGTCGATGACGGGATTGGCGAGGTCAAGAGCCTTCATGAGGCGGTTAGAGCCATAGCCTTCGGGGCCGAGCCCTTTGTCGAGACCCTCGAGTTGAATTTGCACCGAGCCGCTTTTCACTGCGGCCGCATCGAGCAGGTCGCGGAGTTTCACGCCTGTCCAGAGGGCGTTGCCCATAGCGCCGTTGCCCCATTGTCCGCCGGCGACGCGTGGCTGAAGGCGGCTGCGGCTGTTGCCCGAGCACTGGTCGACGGCGGCGAGATTGATGGGCTGAAAACGTGTCGCGAGCTCCGAGTAACTGAAGGCGAGCGTCTTTTCGACGTTGCCTTCGATGCGCAGACGCCATTGCTTCAAGTCAACGGCGTTCGGAACGGTTTGCAGGTGCCAGCGCACAAAGAAGGCTTCGTTCGGCGTGAAGGCGTTTGCAAAATAGTGGCGGGGAGTTTCGAGTTGTGGAGGCCGGTCGGTGAGCATGATCAGGGGGGCCTTTTGAGGAAAGGTGGCAATTTCGCCGACGGCGTTCCAGTAGGGATTCGGGCCGGGGCCGGTGAATTCGGGGGCCGTTTCGGCGGAATCTTGCGCAGTGGCGGCGCGCGGCCTGAGCAGTCCTAGGGCGACGGCGGAACTGGCGGCGGTGATGGATTGGAGCAAGCGGCGCCTGGATACGCTATCGTGGGTGCCCTTCATTTGGTTCGCATCCTCAGCCATTAGCCATTGGAGTTCCCGTTCGTCAAAACGGATTCTTTTCTCGCGCAAAATATTGTTCCTCGGTTCTGGCAGGTCACGTCTTCATACCTGGAAGAAAAACTCTGGGAAAAAATATGGCGCGGCTCGAGACGCGACCGAACCAACCGTCAGTGCAAACTGCCAGAACGATAACCTGGCAATATTAAGGGAACATTACTTCTTCTGCTGACTGATGACGGATTTCGCTTCGACTATTTCGGGACGCGCGGCGTCGGCGTCTTTGGTCAGGAGCAGCAACCTCTGGTACCAGCCGCGGGCGGCGGCGTGGTCGCCTGCGGCTTCGGCGGCTTTGGCGGCGCCGTAATATCCGCGGAAGCGGTTGGGCTTGGATTTCAGAGACGCTTGAAATTCGACCTGGGCTTCTCTGGGTTGGCCTGCTTCCAGGAGCATGTCGGCTAGCAACTCGCGCATCGGCTCGAGACGGTTTTCCATGGCGACGCTTTTTTCGATGGCGTCGTCGGTCGCAGCGGCGGCGCGCATGGTTTCAAGGGCTCGGGGTTTGTCGCCTTGCTTCAGCGTGAGCCATGCGGTCGCGGCTTGCAGCAGGAGTTGCGTCTGGCTCTGCCAGTATTTTTGGTCCGGTTTTGATTCGTAGCTGGCGGCTTGTTCCTGGATATGGGCTAGGTCCTGGCGGGCACGGTCCAGGTCACCTGTGTGCATGGCGCCCAGCGCGCGAACGAAATAGGTGATGGATTGCGCGTAGGGATTGATGTTGGAGCGGGGCTCGAGCGCGGCGGCTTCGGTCCAGGCGGCGCGCTCAAGAGCATAGCGGGCGGGGATGGCGGCCAAGGCATTGTCCGAACCGAGTCCCGGGCCTTGCACTTTGGTGACGGCATTGGCCTGGTCGACGACGCCTTTGGCTTCTTGGTCCTGGCCTAACTGGAGATAGGCATACTCCATGAAGTCGAGCGAATGGAGAGCGGAGGGATTTTCCGCGCCGGGATAATACTTGGCGGCATAACTGTTGGCGGCGGCCAGGGCAACGATGTTGGTTTGGATCGATTCGTTCCACATGCCGAGCATCGAGTAGGTGTGCGAGGGCATGTGCAGCGCGTGCGGCGCAGAGGGAGCGAGATTGGCATAGCGATTGGCGGCGGGTAGGGCGCGCTCGGCGAGCGGCTGGAAATCGTAGGCGTGGATCAGATAGTGAGCGACACCGGGATGGTCGGGCTGCACGGCTTCGACTTTTTCCAGAATGACGGCGGCTTTGAGCTGGTTCGAATAGCTGGTGTCGGAAGGCTTGGCGGTTTCCAGTAGTGAGAGCGCGTAGAAGACGGCCGCTTCGGTGTCATCGGGATACTTTGTGTAAACCTGTTCCATCGCGTCGGAGTAGAGCTTGGTGCGCGTGACCTGGTCGAGCTTGTCAGAATCCTTGAAGAACAGTTCCATGGCATTGAGCCAGTCGGATTCGCGCTGCGTCCTGGGATGTAAAGATTTCCCCTGTTCGATCGCGTCGTAGCCGTTCTTCAGAGCGTCGGCGGAAAAGGGCGGAACCAGGGGGTTTGGGCGCTGGCTAATGGCGATGCCCCAATAGGCCATGGCGCAGGTGGGATCCATCTCCTCGACGCTGGCGAAGGCTTTGATGGTCTCCGGAAAGAAAAAGGAATGAAGCATGGCGACGGCGACGTCGAATTGCTGCTGCGCAGCCGGCGTGCAGGAGACCGGGAAGTGCACCTTGCCGTAGTGGCCCTTGGTGGAGGGCGGCGATTTGAAGTACTCCTGCGGTTGGGCGCGCCAGGGTGCGGCGAGAAGCACGAGAGTGGCGCAAAGCATAGTGGCGCCCGACTTGGGCATTCGTTTTCTCCGAACGTTTCGTGATGAACTGACCGACACGGCAATCGCTCCAAAAATTATTGTCTGTTTCACTGGGAAATGCCAGCAGGCGATTGCTTGCCCGAGGAAGGGATTATCTTGCCGAGGGCGCCGGAAAGCCAGCTTGCAGCACCCAATCTTCCCAGACACGCTCTTGCGCGAGCGGCGAGAAATTCAAGGCGGTGCAGAGCTGCACTTCCTCTGGGGACAGATACTGCACTGTGCCGAGTGCATGGCTGTGGATTAGAACTTCAGCGTTCACCTGCAAATAGTAGGCGGTGAAAACCATTTCGGGGATGGATTTGCCGACGACCACGCTGCCATGGCCGCGCATCAAGGCCACGGGACGATCGCCCAAGAAGGCGGCGAGGGAGCTGCCCATTTCGTTGGTAGTGACGAGGAGATTGGTTTCGCCGAATTGGTCGTGGATGTCCCAGGTAAGAACTTCTTTGCCTATGGCGGAGGCCACGTGGATGGCGGGGCGCATCACGGCTTTCGTGACGGCGAAGGGAAGCAGGCTATAGGCGTGATTGTGGCAGACGGCCATCACGTCGGGGCGGGCGAGGTAGATGCAGCCGTGGATGGGGCGTTCGCCAAAAAGTTGCGCGCCGCGGCTGTCGATGGGCTTGCTGTCGAGTGTGTATTCGAGGATGTCCTCGGCGGTGACGACGCGCGCGGAACGAGCGCGGGACATGAGGTAGCGCTCGGGATTGTCAGGATGCCGCGCGGAGACGTGCCCGAACGAGTCGAGCACGCCTTTTTGGGCGAGGATGCGGTTGGCGATGACGAGGGTTTCGATGGCGGATTGAAGCTTTGTGGCTCGAGGCATAAACAGTTTCCTCCGCGTTTTCCAGGCCGGAAGATTTTATCGGAAAGCGGCGCGCCATGCTGGTGCCACAGACAAAAATCGTATCGGATGAGTGCGGGAATAAGGCTCGCGGGGTTAGACGAGCCTGGCGCGGTTTTCTCCATTCTTTGCGGCGTCCGCCTCTGACAAGTGGCCGCGGTTCCTGTTGCCAATGGGCAGCGGCGCGAAGCGCCGAACCGTGATCGCCCGATTCGTTTCGACTTCTCGAGATGACCATGTGAGCGAGCAGCAACGGCTGCGGCAACGGCGACAATCGAGAGAAACGTGGGCGATTTTTATTGCTAATGGGAGACGTCGCTGAAGGAGATTTTTATGGGGGATTGGTCTTCTTCGGCGACTTGGAACATTGGGCGCAGACGCAGGTTCATGGGGCCGGCGAGGAAGGCGTCGGGCATTTCCTGGATCCGAGTGTTGAAGATGTTGACCGAATCATTGTAGAACTCGCGGCGGTCGGCGATCTGGCTTTCCAGTTGGGTGACGCGGGTTTGGAGCTGCATGAAATTGTTGTTGGCTTTGAGCTCGGGATAATTTTCGGCCGTGGCCAGCAGGCGGCCGACGGCGGAGGTCATGGTGGCGCTGGCTTCGACTTTCTGGTCGGGGGTTTGCGCCTGGGAGTACAGGGAGCGGGCCTTGGTGATGCGCTCGAAAGTGTCGCCTTCATATTTCATGTAGCCTTTGCAGACTTCCATCAGGTTGGGGAGCTCGTCGTGGCGCTGCTTGAGGAGCACGTCGATGTTAGCCCAGGCTTTGTCGACGTTGTTCTTCACGGCGATGAGGCCGTTGTAGAGCATGACGAGGTAGCCAATGGCTCCGGCAATCACGAACAGGGCGATGAGCAGGGCGATCATCATTTACTTCTCCTTGTGCGCCGCTTAAAACCGGCGCGGTGTAGTGAGGAAAATGTCATACGAATGCGAAGTAATGACCCACATCGGCCCCCAGTCATGCGGAATCGCTCGCAAGGGCGGCGTCGAAGTGGATATCGAGCTTCCCCGGCGCATGCATGATCCCATCCCCGCAGTGGGCCACTGGCTTCGCGCGGTTGTTGGCCGGGGTACCCGCGACGATGGGGTGCCCATAAATGGCGCTTCGTTGAGCACCTTCCGGAGACAACCGGGCTGGCGATGGCATCGCCTGCTTTCGAGACGGAAGCCATGAGAGCTGTGTCAGTTGGGACCGGATGCAGCGCCTGATGAAGCGCTGGGTGCCACCGCCGCGAATCTGTCATCCTATCCTCTCCGCCGTCTTCGCGTTATCACCTAAGCTAAAAGCCGATGCAGGAAATCGGCTCGTCCGGATCCGTGGAGGGGTCGAGTGCAATCGGGATCTCTACTCCGACACTTTACTTGCGACGGTCGCAACACGAACCGCGATGCGCGAAACTCGAATACTCCTGGTAATTGCTAAAACCAGCCCAAGGTCAAAAGAAAAATGTATACGCAGGCCACGCTAAGCGCGGGGCCGCCCCAAATGCAAGCGGCGGATTTCCATCCGAGGGCGCTTGCGAGTTCCCGCTGACTTTCACAGGAGATGGTAAAGGGGGCGCCGGTGTCACCTTTGCGGATGGCGACCGTGGCGTTTAAATCGAATCCTGAATCAGCCGAGACATCGAGCGGAGCCATTTCGAGAATTGATGCGGCGGCACTCGGGCGAATCGGCTGCGATGCAGCGCTTTGCGAAATGTTGGCTGCCAGCGGCGCTTGGGCGATTGACGTGGAAGCAACGGTCGCGCTGACGACGGGTTTGTGAACCTCGTCCATGGAGACCGATGACCACCTGCTTGCCTGCGGTGCGGCGGCGCGTGGCCCCGGTTGCGGCGAGAGCGCTTGGGGGACTCGGTTCGTGGCTGCGGTGGGGTTCATTTCCATTCGCACGGCGGAGAGCCCCCCGAGCATTGGCAGCAGGCTGTTTCCCGAGTTCATGCGGAGATTGATGGAGGAGGATGCCACGCTTGTGTGTATCTCAGGCGTGCTGGCCCGGCGAGCGGCGTTTTCGCCGAGGCTTCCGAGTACGAAGATGGGGTACTCGGGCTTGATGCAATATTCTTCAAGACGGATGGGTCTTCCCGACAGGCCGTAGCGCAGTACGAAATCCTGCACGGTGCCCATAGGCATTCCGCCGCTGCCGAAAAAGGAGTTGCCGAATTCCTCCTTAAAGGTGCGGTGTACGTCCATGTCGGCGCCTTGGGCGTTGATGAGTATGCGGCCGGTGTCGTCCTGCAGGAAGAAGGGGACGAAGAGGCTCTCGTCGGCTACGCGTTTCCATTCGCTGTTGTTGCCGGAGCGTTGATATTCCCAGGCGGTGGCGCGGTAGTAGTAGCAGGCATCGCCTGTGATTCCCGCAGGGATCGTGCCGGGGCCCACGGGCATGCCGGTCAGTTCGACCAGGCCCATCGCCGCACTGCGGACTTTGGAGGCGGGCGTGTTCAGGATTAGGCGCTTGAATTGGAGCATTTTGAAGCCGCGGAAAAAGAAGTAGACGCCGACGCAGGCGCCGATCGCGGCCCAGGCAGCGATCTTGCCCTGGTCGCGGGAGGAGACGACGGCGAGGAAAGTTAGTGTCGCGATGGCGTGCATTTTAGTGCTTGTTGTGCTGTTTTCGACGGCTCGAAATATTCTAAGGCAAGCAGGGGCCGGAAAGGGCCTTGTTGCAAGGGATAGTCTCGGATTGGCTACTAGCTATAGCTAGCCAGGCCAGCCTGGCTTGGATGGGACGCCGAGGTGGTGGGGAATTGGAAAAGAGGCTCCTCATCGCTTTGCTGTGTCGGGATAATCGCGGAGAAGCGACAGCAACTGCAACGGCGACTGCCACGATAACAGGAAATCTAACGGCATTGGCCGTGGCGAAGGGCCAATAGGCCGCAGGCGTGTGACGCATCAACGGCGCTAACCGCAGCGAATCGAGGCCGGGAGAACTCCAGCACTGGGAGACTGTCGATCGGAGCGCCAACGGAGGCCGCAAAATCAGGTCAATCTGAGGAAGTTGTACTTGAAACTAGCTGGGAGCGATCGCATGTCTATCGGAGATCGCACCTTCTGGTCGAATGGAAGCAGAGCTTCAGGCCTCAGGCAACTCAAAACCTAAGGGCCGCCGGCTAGCCCATGTGCATGCCGCCGTTTACGTCGAGGACATGGCCGGTGATGTAGCAGGCTTCATCGCTCGCCAAGAAAGCAATGGCGGAGGCTACGTCGCGGTCGGTACCGAAGCGGCCCAAGGGAATCAGCGATTTCATTTTCTCTTTTAGTTCCGGGGCAAGCACGTCGGTCATGGGAGTCTCGATGAAGCCGGGGGCGATGGCGTTGATGGTGATGTTGCGGGAGGCTACTTCGACGGCGATAGCGCGAGTGAGGCCGATCAGGCCGGCTTTGGAGGCGACATAGTTGGATTGGCCGGCGTTGCCGGTTTCGGCTACAACCGAGGTGATGTTGATGATGCGGCCGGAGCGCTGCTTGAGCATGGCGCCGAGGGCTTGTTGGATGCAGAGATGCGCGCCGGTCAGATTGGTGCGCAGGACGGCGTCCCAATCTTCCAGTTTCATGCGGAGGGCTAGAGTGTCGCGGGTGATGGCGGCGTTGTTGACCAGGATGTCGAGGCGTCCGAATTTGGCTAGGAGTTGTTGGAAGGCTTGCTTGACTTGCGCGGCGTCGGCAACGTCCATTGGCACAGCTAACGCTTCGCCGCCTGCTGATTCGATTTCGACCACCAAGGAAGATAGTTTCTCGGCGTTGCGCGCCGCTGCAGCGATTTTTGCACCG
Organism: uncultured Acidobacteriota bacterium; assembly: GCA_963718485.1. Lineage (GTDB taxonomy): Bacteria > Acidobacteriota > Terriglobia > Acidiferrales > UBA7541 > Palsa-295. The sequence goes on along the minus strand of CAVQZU010000132.1, from coordinate 155,235 downwards.
GCTTGCGCTAGGAATAATGATGTGGCGCGGCCGATGCCTTGGGAGGCGCCGGTTACCAGAGCAACTTTGTCTTTGAGAGAGAACATGGGTTAGAACCCTATCGTATCGGGGAGGGTCGGGGCAAACGAATACACCGGCTAGTGAATGACTGCATGCGCATGCCGTGCGGCAGTTCGTTAGCGACCAGAAGCACTTTATGGGAGGGTTGCTCAAAAACCCCCCCCTCTTTTTGAAAATGGAAAATAACAACGCCACGCTGTTGGACCAAGGTTGCGGGGACTAAGTGGGAAGGCGGACTTCGACTTCCAGGCCGTCCAGGACCGGGCGTACACGGCGGATTACTTCGCTGGCCCAGAGTTTTTCGCTGAGGAGGACGAGTGAGCCGTCTTCGAATCCGCAGACGGCGCAGAAGAAATAATTTGGGAAGGCTTGGTGGTAGGCGTCGACTCCGCGCTTGGCTAAGTCTCCTTCTAGCGCGGAGTCTCCTGTTTCGACGCGGCAACCGGCTCGAGCGCCGAACGTTTCGGTTTGGAAGCGGTCGATCACGCCTTCCAGCTGCGGGAGTTCGGGGGCGGGAATGACCAGGCATCGCTGCGCGGCTTCGCGGAAGGCGATTTCGTGGTTGCGGCAATATTCGCGAACGCGGTCAAGGTGGCTGAAAAAATCCAGTGACCACCGTTCCTGTCCGGTGGTGGCCCAGAGGACGCGGCTCCAGATGCGGGAGGCCTCGGTGCCGCGGACGGGTTCGCGGTTTTCGTCGGCTTCGACCAGCTCCAGGCCCACGGCGCGGACATCCGGGCCTAGATCGAGCGGCTCGATATCGAGCAGATACACCGCTCAGGCCCCCTCGCTGAGTTCGCCGGCAAATTTGCTTTGGAAATCGGGCGATTGCTTTCTGACTTCGAGCCAGTCGAAGAAAGCGTCGGGGCCGGAGAGCCACACGCCGAACCATTGGGCGATTTCCTGTTTTTCGGCGCGTTTTTTTTCGTCCACTTTATGGTTGCGGGCAATCATTTCGGCGCGGCGGCGTCCGAGGCGCGCGACTTCGCGGACGCGCTCGGCGGCGGTTTGTTCGCCGCTTGACAGGAATTTCCGAAGCAGTTCATCGAGGCGGACGATGGACATCTCGGCGTCCTCGAGAGTCGAAAAATGGAGCAAATCGGCAAATTCTTCTTCGTACTGGCCTTCAGTGTCCGAGCGAAGCGAGAGAACTACGCGAAGGCCCGCTTCCTGGAGCACGCTGACGATGTAATCAGGTGAAGTTTTTCCCGGCTCGCCCAAGTGCGCAATCAACTGGCGGCGAATTTGTTCGATTTCGGCAGGAGTGAAGCGAGGCGTGGCGATGCCGGCGGCGATCGTCAGAATGAGTTGTTTCTTTGTCGGGGCAGCGCCGCGCGGTTCGCCGTTTGAGTGGTGAGAGGTCACAAGGTCCTCATCGATTGCGCGAGCCGGAAGGATCAGTTTCCGAGGCGTCCCCGTTCAGCAGGTGGCGGAGGCGCGCAACATTGCGATTATGCTCCTGGAGGGTCTTGCTGAAAAAGTGTCCTCCGGAATTATTGGCCACGAAATAGAGATAGTCGGTGGATTGCGGTGCGAGGGCGGCCTTGAGCGAGGCTTCGCCTGGGTTGCCGATGGGACCCGGCGGGAGACCGCGGTGCTGGTAGGTGTTGTAGGGGGAGTCGACGTGTAAGTCCTCGGGTTTTACGTCGCCGATCTCGCGGCCCTTTAAGAGCAAGGCGTATTGCACGGTGGGATCACATTGCAGCGGATAGCCGCGCTGGAGGCGATTGTAGAAAACGCCGGCGACCAAGGGGCGCTCGTCGGCATTGGGAGTTTCGCGTTCGATGAGCGAGGCCATGGTGACGGCGTCCTCGGGCGTCATGGTTCCGGGGAGTTGCGGGAAGCGGGAAACTTGCAGGGTGCCCCACACGGAACGGAAACGGCGAACCATGGTTGCAACGATCTGACTGCAGGTGGCACGGCGCGTGAACTGATAGGTGGAAGGGAACAGAAAGCCTTCGACGCTTTTGGCATGGGGCGCGAGATCGGAAATGGAAGATGTGTCGCGGGCGGCAGCGATGAAATCCTGCTTGCTGCAGACGCCTTGCTGATCGACCTGGTGGGCGATGTCGTAGATAGTCCAGCCTTCGGGAACCGCGACGATATGAACGAAAATTTGGCCGTGCGCGATCTTCCAAAAAACTTCCCGCGAATCGACCTGATGATCGAAGAGATATTCGCCGGCCTGAAGGGGCCTGCGGAAATGCCAGTCGCTGAGCAGAGCGAAAGCCAGGCGATTGCGGATCACATCATTTTTCCGAAGTCGGCCGGCAATTCCCCAGCGGGAAGTGCCGCGGGGAATATCGACGAAGACCTTTTCGGGTCGGTGACCGCGGTAGGGACGGCTGATTTGGGAATTCAGCCAACCGGCAGCTGCGCCCAAGGCAGCAATGGCGAGAAGCGCCAATAGTCCCAACCGGCGCATTGCTAGTGAGCCTCACTGGAATCGGGAGCGACCGCTGGGTGGAACTTTTTCTCCAGGTAGTCTCTGAGAATCAGAGCTGCGGCTACATCGTCAATCGGACGAGTCAGGCGGTCTGAGAGTTTTGACGCGGGCCTGGTTTGGGCGGCCTCCCAGCTGGTCAGGCGCTCGTCGACAAGCTCGACGGCGATACTCAAATGCTTGCCAAGACGCGCGGCGAAGCGCGTCGCCTCGTGGGCCATTTCAGACAGGGCGCCTGTCAGGTGGATCGGGTGCCCTACGACGATGCGGGCGACCTGGTGCTTGCGGCAAATTTCGCGCAGACGCCGAATATCGTTTTGCCGATTCGTACGTGTGAGGACGGCCAAGGGCTGAGCGATCAACTGCAGCTCGTCGGAGAGCGCGAGGCCAATGCGCTTTCGCCCGTAGTCAATGGCAAGGATCCGCCGCGGTTTCTGAATCGAGACCAAAGGCGACCGTGGCTGCGGAATTTCGGGCAAGGCTACAGTCATTCTCGCTTGTTTCATCTTTCTTTCATTCATTATACGCGAGCGTTGCAGAGAATCGAGTTTCGCAACTTTGGGTTGGTTACTTGACTTCGGGTTGATTGCTTGAGCGCGGGGGTCACTTTTTGGTGTAGAAATGTCGATGAAAATGACAAAGGGCGACTCTGATGCCTATTACTGCTATTACCAGCGCTGATTTTTGCGATGCGCTGGCGGAAATCGAATGAATTCAGTAAAGCTGTAAACAAAAAGCGGCAGAAAATTCCCGGTCAAGGAATTTTCTACGCACGCTACAGTGTTCAGTGTACCGCAGGAAACAGGTATCCGTCTCAATTTGAGCCAGTTGAAAAACTGACAAACTTTGGCAAGCCAACTGCGACGCGATGAAGAGTAACACCGGTATTCTCGGTCTTTGCAGCTCTCTCAGGATTGAAAGCCTACGCCAAAGATGCTGCATTCTCGTTTGTGTCATCGCGAAACTCTGTTAGCGTTAGCGTTTTCGGAAATCGAAACGACAAACTAAATTTTGCCAGGGAACCCAGGCAAAGGGGAGAAGGCCTATAGTGAAGAAAGTTCGTATGATTCAAAATCCTGTAGACCAGAAAAGGAAAAACGGCGTAGAGATTTCAAATACGTTCGTTTTTTGTGAAAAAGCGACTGGAATGACTCAGTTTCGGGCAGAGTCGAATGCGGATCGCAATATTACAGTAGAGCGAGTCGCAGGGTTGCTGGCGATGCAGTGTCTTGTCCGGGGACATGATCCGGATGATTTTGTGATCTTGGTGCCGGCCGAGAAGAACCTGGTGGGCAAGTTCCTTACCCGCGCAAAGGAGCTTCTGGAACAAGGGCGAGCCGTTTCGCGTCCGGCGTCTCTAAGTCCCCGCCAAACGGAAATTTTGCTTTCGGTGATTCGCAACCGGGCCAACAAGGAAATCGCGTCCAGGCTCAACATCACGGTGCGGACGGTTAAATTCCATATTTCGTCGCTGCTCAATAAATTCGGGGTCGACAATCGAGCGGAACTGGCGCGACGAGCGGCCGGACTGATGAAGCCTGAGGCTGAGGATACCGAAGGACTGGCCTTTCGCATGCCGGAGGCAATCGAGCGCCAAAATTCAGGCCCGATTCCGCTCGATGCTTCTGCAGTTGCGATGAAGACGCGGACGGTTCGCTATCCCAGCCGGCAGATGTCCGCGTAACGGGCCGCTCCTCCTTCCCAAAGGGGACCCAGCCCCTTAATTCCTCCAGCGCCACGTACTATGAGTTCCGGATCGTCGCCTCGGCAGACTGTTTCAATAATAATTTAATAATCCAATAATAAGATGGTGCAGCCCAAGATGCCGCGCCTGCACACAACGGGCAGCCAGCCTTGGGAACCGCGGTAAAAACCGCTGTAAAGAAAGAATCTCCCGGCAGTTCTACAGTTGCAGACCGCGGCGCGCTGGCAGTTGATCAGTGCCTCAGGTGACCTTCAAGCCCTTTAGCTTCATGGTTGGCTCGGGAAGTTTCAGGTCCATGCGCTCCATGGTCTCGGCGATGATGTGCGAGACGGCCAGGTTCCGGAACCATTTTTTGTTGGCGGGAATGATGTACCAGGGGGCTGCATCCGTGCTGCACTTGGTTAGGGCATCCTGGTAAGCGGCTTGGTATTTGTCCCAGAAGAGGCGCTCGTTGAAATCGGACTGGGAAACTTTCCAGCGTTTGTCGGGGTCGTCGATGCGCTCGAGCAGGCGGTTCTTTTGCTCGTTCTTGCTGATGTGCAGGTAGAATTTCAGGATTTTTATGTTGTTCTGGTCAAGGAAAGATTCAAACTGGTTGATTTGCCGGTAGCGTTCCGACCAGACGTGCTTGGGCACGAGACTGTGAACGCGGGCGACGAGAACGTCTTCGTAGTGCGAACGGTTGAAGATTCCGAGATCGCCGGCTTCGGGAACAGCCTTGTGCACTCGCCAGAGAAAGTCATGGGCGGCCTCGTCGGCGGAGGGAACTTTGAAGGATGTGACGCGGCAGCCTTGCGGATTCACGCCGGACATGACATGGCGAATGGTGCCGTCTTTTCCGGCGGCGTCGAGGCCCTGCAAGACGATTAATACGGCGCGCTTTCGTTCGGCGTAGAGGATGTACTGCAGGGAGTTGATCCTCTGGAGAGACTTCTCGAGCGCCATTTTCATGTTGTGATTTTTTTGCCACCCGAGGGTGTCTTCGGGATCGCATCTCGAAAGTTTCACATTTTCACCAGGCCGGACCATCAATTTCTTGCTGAAGTTTGTCGCCATCGGCATCCTTTTCAAGCTGGGAATGGGCTAGAGCGGTGCGCCACGAGAAGCGGATCCAGGATCCAGAATAGCGCGTTCAAGGAGTGGAAAGGAAAACGCCGGCTAGCAATTTGCGGGATGATTACCCGATTGCGCGGCAGGTCATGCTATTTTAATGTGTGGCTAGGGCTTCCGAAGTATCATGATTTTGCGCCGCTATGGTTACCAGTACATCTGAGATTTTGGCCGACCGACAAACGCAGCCGGAGCACATCCCGGCGCCTAAGCGCGAGTACCCTGGGGCGCTCGTTGTGGTCGAGGGAATTGACGGCTCGGGAAAAAGCACGCAGCTTTATTTGCTGAAGCGGTGGCTGGAAATCGGCGGCTACCGGATTCACTTCACGGAATGGAATTCCTCGCCCCTGGTGAAGTCGGCGACCCGACGGGGCAAGCAGCGGCGACTGCTGACACCCACGACATTTTCGTTGCTGCACGCGGCCGATTTTGCGGACCGCTGCGAGCGGCAGATTCTGCCGCTGCTGCAAGGCGGCTACCTGGTGCTGGCGGACCGCTACATTTATACGGCGTTCGCGCGGGATGCGGCTCGCGGGTGCTCGCCGCACTGGTTGCGGAACCTTTACAGCTTTGCGCCGATTCCAGACATTACTTTTTATTTTCGCGCCCCCCTGGATGTAGCGGTGAACCGTATTGTGGCGGGGCGGCCGAAGTTGAAGTATTACGAAGCGGGTATGGACCTGGGGATTTCTCTGACCGGGCGGAGAGTTTCCGGATATTCCAGGAACGCATTCTGAATAATTACGACCAGATGCTCGAAACCGACCATTTCGTGCTGATGGATGGCACGATGCGGGTCAATCGGCTGCAGAAGCACATGCGGGAAATCGTCGGGGAGCGGGTGGAACTCGCGCAGTTCGCGCCCAAGAAGAAATGAAGCGTACCAGGAAAATTACCGAAGCGGTTGCTTCGTCCAATGGCGGGACCGGCAAGCGGTCAAGGAACGGGCACGGGCTGAACGGCAAAAATGGGCGCGGCGAGGCGTCGGCACGGTTTTATGGGACTCCACTTCCGGGAGTGCACCCCGAAGAATTAAGCGGAAGTTTGATCGTCGTGGAGGGAACCGACGGATCGGGGCGGTCGACGCAGATATCGTTGTTGACGGAGTGGCTGGAATCGGAAGGTTTTGCGGTCGAGACCATGGGATTGCGGCGATCGTTCCTGGTGGGTGAGGACATCGACGCGTTGCTGGCCGAGAATTCGGTGACGCGAATGACGCTGGCGCTGATGTACGGAACTGATTTTTTTGACCAGCTGGAGCGGAGAATTTTGCCGGCGCTGCGCTCCGGACTGATCGTGCTCGCGGACCGGTATATTTTTACGCTGATCGCGCGAGCGGCAGTGCGGGGAATCGGCCGGGATTATTTACACGGGATCTATGAGATCGCGCTGCGGCCGGACCTGACGTTCTGGCTGAACGTGCGGCCGGAAGTGGCGTTTGATCGAGAATTCAAGAAATCGCAAACCATCAGTTACTGGGAATCGGGACGGGACATGTCGCTTTCAAACGATCTGTTCCAATCGTTCATCCGCTACCAGTCGATGATCAAAAGGGAATTCGAATATCTTTCCAAGCGGCACGGCTTCATCGAATTGGACGGCGAAGGAAGCGTTTCCGAAGTGAACCGGATACTCCGCAAGCGCATCGCGTCGCAGCTCGGGATCCGTCGGACGCAATACAAACCTTCGCACGCATTAGCTCACCTCTGGCGCTGACTTGGCGGCCCCGGTTCAACTCGCAGCGATAGACGCTGGATCGAACGCCATTCGTCTGGTGATCGCGCGGGCCACTTCTCCGCAGAACATTCAAATCCTGGAGAACGAACGCGCGGCGGTACGGCTGGGGCACAACGCGTTTACCCACCGCATGCTGGACGACGAAACGATTGCGCGGGCGGCGCGGGCGTTCCGGGACTTCCGCGACCTGATGGACCGGAATCAGGTGAGCGCTTACCGCGCGGTGGCGACTTCGGCCGCGCGGGAAGTGCGGAATTACCGGCGGCTGATGGAACGGATTCAGAGGAAGGCCAATATCGAGCTGGAGGTAATCAGCAGCGAGGAAGAGGCGCGGCTGGTGTGTTCGGCGGTGCGCTGGGCGCTGGGCGATCGCATTCGTCCGCGGGTGATTTTTGATCTGGGCGGCGGGAGCCTGGAAATTAATTTTTTTCAGAAGGGCCTGCTGGAGCGGCGGGTGGCGCTGCCGCTCGGGACCATCCGGCTGATGGAGACCTACGGAATTCAAGGCGCGATTGACGAGGACCGCGTGAAAAGATTGCGGCACCATGTTGTGTCGCTGCTGGAGAGTTCGATTCCCACTCCGCCGAATCTTTCGCGCGCGATTGGCGTAGCCTGCGGAGGGAATGCCGAAGCTTTGGTGCGGCTCGCGCCGGGGCCACTTGTCGGGAAGTCGCCGACCATCTCGGTGCGCTTGCTGCGGGATCAGACTTGGCGATTGCTGCGGCTGGATGTGCCCGGGAGAATGAGAGTTTTCCGGGTGAGGAAGGACCGCGCCGAAGTGATGGGCATCGCGGCGATCATCATCACCACCGTCGCGAAATGGCTGAATTTGCGCTCCCTGCTGGCGCCCGGCGTGGGTGTGCGCGAGGGATTGCTGCTCGATCTGGTTGCCGAACAGTACTCGGCGGGAGCTTCGTCGGAGGAAGAGAAAGGACGGGCGGCCGAGGCGCTCGAAGGGGCGCGCTGGTTCGCGCGGCGATTGAATTACAACGCGGAACACGCGGAGCAGATTGCTCGGCTGGCGCTTTCGATTTTCGATCAGCTGCGGCCGATGCATGAAATGGGGCCGGACCTGCGGCTGGTGCTCGAAATCGGGGCGTTGCTGCACGACGTGGGGCATTTCATCAACCGGAAAGCGCACAACCGGCACGGGGAATATTTGATTCGCAACGCGGAGATTCCGGGCTTGAAGGGCTGGAGATGCGACATGGTGGCGGCGCTGGTGCGCTATCACAACACGAAATCGGAGCCGCAGCTGGGGCATCCTTCGTATGCAGTGCTCGACAGCGAGCGGCGGCGGCAACTGCGTTTGCTGGCGGCCATGCTGCGCATCGCGGAAAAGCTCGAGTCCGAGCACGCGCAGCGGGTGACCAGCGTAAATGTCGATATCGTGGGCAGCCGGGCGATTTTCGTGGTACGCGCCTTTGAGGGAACGCGGCTCGATATTGCCGGCCTCCAGAGAAAATCGGATTTATTTGAGAGAGAATTCCATTTGCAGGCTGAATTCAGACGCGCCCACAATGGGGCAAAGGTAGCTTAAAAAAGCGATGATCCTTTATCTGGTGCGGCATGGCATTGCGGTTGACCGGAACGATCCAAATCTCCGGCCGAAGCCGAGAGGCCGTTGACGGCGAAGGGAGTGCAGAAGACGCGCTCGGCGGCGCTCGGGCTCAAGGAATTGGGCGCGAAAGCGGATGTGCTGATTACAAGTCCTTACGTGCGGGCGGCGCAGACGGCGGAAATTTTTGCGGAGACGCTCGGATATGCGCCGGAGAAAATTCGAGTGAGCGAGTCGCTGAAACCGGGGGCCAATCCGGCGGACATCGTGAAGGAGATTTCGCAGTTAAAGGTAAAGGAACTGGCGTGTTTTGGGCATGCTCCGCAGGTGGATCTGCTCATCGCCCATCTTGCCGGCGCACATGGCGCGTTTACCGAACTCAAAAAGGCGGGAGTGGCCTGCCTGGAACATGGCAGTGCGCACGGCAAATGGGTATTGCGCTGGATAGTGACTCCCAAGATGCTGAGAGCACTCAGAGACTAGGCTCGGCAGAACGGAAGGAGGAAGGGCGCCACTTGGGAAAGTGTCTCCGATGGCACAAACCGCCCCGATTTCTAAGCCTTCGCGGCGTGCCGGGTGGCTTGCAGATTAGGCGGTGCGGCGTTCGGGGAAGGAGGCGGCTACCAGGGCGTGGCCCTGCTGGAATCCTCGGCGCCAGACCGACCAAGGCGAATTTTCAGCTGCGCTTCTCTGCAGGAATTCCTTGAGGCGGACTTGGCGTTCCGTTTGGATTCTTGCGAGCCACGGGGCGACGCGGGCGGCGCCAAGCTTTGGCGCTTGTTTGCGGATAGCAGCGCGCAACACGTCCAGATCGTGGACCTCTCCCAACAGGTCCTGGAAATGCTTCAGGTCCGCTTCCCAGGTGGCGTATCGGCGGGGAAGGAAATTCTCGGTAATGTAGCGGAAATGCTTGATGCCGATACGCACGCGATGCCAGGCGATGCTGCTGCGCTTCTGGCGGGCTTGCTGGTAGAGATCGAAGGCGTCCTCCAAGCGGGCTAGGGCGAGACGCTGGAACACGACACTTTCCAAGGGGAAGAATCGAGCCTTCGGGGCGAGCTTCCGTTTCCACTTGCGCCAAACCTTGCGGTCGAAATCCTCCAGCGCCGTTCGGGCAATCCAGCGCTGTTTCTTTTCCTGCTGGGAACACAGGCGGAGCATGTGTTTGCGGACCCCGTCGCTTGCGGGCCCCAGTTTCCTTACCCAGGATCGCGCGATTTGTGTATCGCGAACCTCGCCCAAGGCATGAAAGATCTTGCGGGTCCCCTTTTTCAACTTGCGCCACTCGGGGGCAGGATTTACCCGACTCAAAGCTTCGGCCATCGCGCGGCTTCGGCGGAGGGCCACGCGCAAGTCATGAATGGCTTCGACCTTCCAACGGGGTTCGATTTTGTCGACGCGATCAAGGACGCGCTCCATCCACACTTCCAGCCCGACCGATTTCGCAGAACTGACGACGGGCAAGGGAATCATGTGCGACATGCAAGCAATCGTATCGCGGCATCAGCAATTTTGCCATGTGGACTCTGTTGAAAACGCTTGGGGTGGCTAGTTGTTCGGCTCGAGAGGCGCGCTTCGCGCGCGGGTCTTGAACAAAACGGCGATCGGCCCGCACTAGGAAACGAAGGAGCAGCCCAGGCGCACCCGGCCGTCATCAAGTGTGTTCGCGTAGGTTTTGCGCAAGATGACTCGGACCGGCGGCAAGATGGGGACGTGTAGAACGGCGTTGAATTGATTCGGGATTTCCTCGCCTTTTTCGAGCAACAAGGCAACGCCGCCGTAGCTAAGGTCGATCACTTTCGCGACTCTCTGGCCGAGTTCGGTGAGGACCGCGTGGGCTTTGGTGCCGGCAAGCGAAACGCGCTCCCATTTGCGCTGGTCTCGATGTGGTTGCGAAGCTCCCGCCGCGGCGGTACCTGGAGCCGGGGGGGCGGCGATATTGGGCGCCGCGGCTTTCGGAGCAGCGGAGGCGGCCGGGCGCGACGACGGAGCGGCCGGGCTCTCGCGGGTAGAATGGGATTCCATCTGAACGAAGCGCGGACCGGCGACGAATTCTCCGTCACCTTTCTTCAATTCGTAGAGCTTTTTGTCCGCAAGGCCCATCAGTTCGCTCTTGCTTTCGCCATCCCGGGGATGCACGGCGACGCCGAAATCAAGCGTCGCACCGATGTTCATTTTCAGGGCCGCGATCTCGGACTCGAATTGGGCGCGCACGCGGCGGCAGAGGGTGGTGGCTTGCTCGGGTTCGGTCTGCGGGAGCAGCAGGGCGAATTCGTCACCGCCGATGCGAAAGGCGAAATCGGAGGCGCGCAGCGTCTTGCGAAGCGTGCTGGCAGCGAGCTGGATGACCTGGTCGCCCTGCAGATGGCCGTGGCGATCATTCACTTCTTTAAGCTTGTGCAAATCGAGAATGACGATGGCGAGATTGTGGCCGTAGCGTTTGGCGCGGTTAAGTTCCTTGTCGCTGTATTCATCAAACAGACGCCGATTGTAGAGTCCGGTAAGCGCGTCGGTGGCCGCATTGATCTGCAACTTCTTGAATTCGTCGTATTCCATCAGGATGGGAACACGGAGAAAATTCATGGACGCCAGCACATCGACCATCGCGGTCTTCAGGGAGACGCGTTTGCCGAGGCTTTCGCCGAGCTCGCGGCGGCGCTGAAGAATCAGTTCCCAATATTCGTTGCTCTTGGCTTCGGAAAGATCAGTCTGCGCCGTGGTGCGGAAGAATTGGCGGAGAAACTGTCCGCGCACCGATTCGTCAAGACCCTGAAGGGTCTCGACGAGCAGTTCCAAAAAGGAGTCTTCGGCCGATGGCTGCGGCCGGGAAGTGTCGCCGGGCTGGGGCATCAAATTGTTAGTCCCAAAAGATCAAAGTGCCCCTCACCGAGGAGGGGAGCACACGCGGGACTATAAACTTGTAGCACGGGGTCGTCCATTCTCCGACGGGACCAAGCTACCAGGCAAACCGGTAAGTTGCTGGGGGCAGGAGCTTTGCGTCACCGTGAGCAAGTGTCAATGTGGAAACCGTCCGTACGGTTCAGGAAATCATGAAAACCAATTCCACTTTATACTCACGCGGTTACAAACTCCACCCGATGGGCTGTGGAAAAACAATCATCCGATGGGCTTGAGAAATTCGACGCCAATCAAGTGCACATCCCCCGCGTCGTACTGGCGGATGACTCGTGCTTGAATCGGAGCCATGCCGGAAGGGACGACCGGGTTTGGAGTGATAGAGGGGGCGGGAACGGTTAGGGTGAGGATTTCACCATAAGCGGATGGGCGCGGACAAGCCAGCAGGGCGCCGATCGCACTGAGATCGAGAGTCTTGGCAAGTTCCATAAATTGGTCGGCACGGGAATCTTTGCCGCGGACAAATATGGGAACCTGGAGATAGATGCGTTTCGACCGGCGTCTGTCATCGTCGGTATGCGTCATTGAAAGAGGCTGCAGTAAAATATTTTCCCTAGGCATCGGTACCGGAGTATTAGTACTCAAGTAGGATAAGCAATTGGAGTGCAAGGCATCGAACCGAGATACTAAAAATATCTATTTTATTTTCATCTATTTACATATGTGTCACAATGCACACGCCTTCGATAGCGAGCATTTTTGGGGAAATGAATGTAATCGGTTTCCACGATTGTGCAAAGGTAGAACTTATTTACCATTGACACCATTTGTCTCATTTTGCGAGCATACCTGCTCAAGCATAGGGGAAGCGTTTTGCGCGAGGTCCGGCCAGGGAAATAAGGGGTGGGCATCGCCGGGGGAAAGTGTCTAAAAGCAGCGCCATGATCGAGCCATCGGTGAGTGGCCAGCCTCCGTTTCAGTTGGTTGCCAGCCTTCTGGATGCGGTGGACCGTCCTTTGTTTGTTTCCGACCGGAGCGGGCGCGTTTTGTTCAGCAACCTGCACGCACAGGAATTGCTAAAAAGGATGGGACTCACCTCCCCTGAGTTGAACCTTTTTCCCGATATCTTGCTGGCGGACCGGGCCGGCCTGCTTGGCCAGTTGGAGGGCGGGGAGCGGGAGATCAGCTTGCCGGTCGAATCGCCCACAGGGAAGAGTCGGGCAAGGTTGCGATGGCTGCCGGAACCTGACTGGCTGGTGACGTCGATTGAGCCTTCGCCATCGGAAACTCCGGGCGATGAGGCTCAGATGCGTCAGACCGTTCAGGACCTGATGCAGGAACGCGAAATTACCTACCGGAATCTGCTGGCGGCTTATTTACGATTGCAGGAAGTCAATCGGCAGAAGACGGTGTTTCTGGCCTCGGCCGCTCACGAGTTGAAAACGCCGTTGGCGGTGATGAAGGGCTACTACGACTTGCTGCTTTCGGGCTCGCTTGGAAAACTGGCGGACCGTCAGCGAGAGATTCTGCAAGAGTCGAAGGAGAGCTGCGACCGATTGGTGCGCCTGGTGTCCATGTTCCTGAACTATTCGGCGCTCGAGAGCGGCAAACTGGTCCTGCAGCTTCGGGAGAACGATCTTCGAGACTGTATCCATGACTTGACCTGCCGCTGGCAGGATGCCTTTAAGCGGGCGAATGTGAAGCTCGACGTGAAGATCCGTCCGGAACTGCCGCTGTTTAAGTTTGACTACCAGAAAGTGCAGCAATGCATGGCGAATTTGCTGGACAACGCGCTCAAGCATACGCCGGCGGGCGGTTGCGTCACGCTTGCGGCGCAGCCGCATTTCTGGGAACGCCGCACGACGCAGGCGCCCGCCACGCCAGAGCGCCGGCGGGACAACAAGGCGCACATCAACAGTGTGCTGATTTCCATCTCCGATACAGGCAGTGGGATCGCTGCCGAATATCATCAGGAGATCTTTGAAGAATTCGTGCGCGTGGATCCTTCCTCCTCGGGTATGGGCCTGGGATTGGCGATTACGAAGAGACTGATCCAGGCGCACCGCGGAAAGGTTTGGGTCGACAGCGAACTGGGGCGGGGCAGCGCATTTTCATTCGTTTTGCCCAGGAATGCGGAGTAGATTCAAGCAAGCAATCTGATAGGACAAATTATGGCTCCCAAAGACAAAATTCTGGTTGTAGATGACGAACCGAGTATTCGCAAATACCTGCAAACGCTTCTGGAGGTGGATGGCTTCGAGGTGGAGTCAGTATCGAGCGGTAAGGAAGCGCTCGAGGTGATTGGAAAGGGCGAGAGGCCAGAATTCATCATTCTGGACGTGCTGATGCCGGAGATGGACGGTTTAGAGACGCTGCGCCAGTTCATGCAGATCGACCGCAGCCTGAACGTGATCATGTTGTCCTGCTCCAATGAAGTCACGACGGTCGTCGAGGCCATCCGGCTGGGGGCGCTCGACTACCTGACCAAGCCCTTCGAGAAACCGGAACTGGACGCGGCGTTCTTGAAGTGCCGCCAAAAGCAGCAACTGCGATCGGAAAACCAAGCCCTGCGCGAGTATTGCGAAGCGCTGACCGAAGATATTTCCTTCCTCGCCGCCAGCCCGCAGATGCTCAAGATCCGGCAGCAGATTCTGCAGATCGCGCCGGTGGATGTGCCGGTGTTCATCAGCGGGGAGAGCGGAGTGGGCAAGGAAGTGGTAGCGCGCATGATTCACTTGCGCTCGACGCGCCGCCAACAGGCGTTTGTGAAAGTGAACTGCGCGGCGTTGCCGGGGGAACTGCTGGAATCCGAGCTGTTCGGCTACGATCAGGGCGCCTTTACCGGAGCGGTGCGGTCAAAACCTGGGAAATTCGAGATGGCCAACAAGGGCACGATTTTCCTGGACGAAATTGCGGAAATGAGCCCGCATCTGCAGGCCAAACTTTTGCACGTGCTGCAGGATGGACAGTATTCGCGGCTGGGAGCGCGCTCGGTGGTGAACGTGGACGTGCGGGTTTTAGCTGCGACCAATATGGATGTGAAGGAGGCGATGAAGACCGGGCGCTTCCGGGAAGATCTTTATTACCGGTTGAACGTGCTTTCCATCCACATTCCGCCGCTGCGCGAACGGACCGCGGAGATTCCGCTGCTGTTCCGGCATTTTCTGGTCAAGTACAGCGAGAAGTATCAGAAGGTCGCGCCAGATCCGTCAAAGCATCTGCTTGAGGCGGCGCTGCGGTATGCCTGGCCGGGCAACCTGCGCGAGCTCGAGAATTTCGTCAAGCGCTACGTGATTCTGGAAGATGACGAAGGCAGCTTCCGGGAACTGCTGGAGATGACCGGGCAACAGGCGAGAACCGCTCCGCGAGAAGAGTCTCCAGTGCCGAAGGAGCAGGGGCTCAAGGCGCTGGTGCGCGGGTTGAAAGACGAAGCGGAGATGGAAGCCATTGCGGATGCGCTCGAGAAAACCAACTGGTGCCGCAAGGATGCCGCGAAGATGCTGGGGATCAGCTACAAGGCTTTACTCTACAAGATGCGGCAGTTCAACCTGGACTCGGGCAGGGGATCGCGGTCGGCAAGCGCGAAAGCGGCCAAAGAAGCGCTGGAACGTGAAATGCCGAACAGCGAATCTCCGGCGGCGCCCGCGATTCGGGGCTCGTAATTCGGGTCCGGTTGGGAATTCTTCACATGCCGGCGGTGCAGACCAGCGTCACACTCTGCGCCGGCGAGACGCCGCCGTCACGACAAGCAGTTCCCTCACACTACGCAGGAACGCGAAACGACAACCCGCGCGAGTTTTTCTGCAAGCTCGTCGCGTCGCAAGCCCAGTACGCGGGTCCTGTGCCTCTGCAAAAGAGTTGCGTAAGTTAGACACGTTCAAACGAAATAACGCTACCCATCCCCGTTTTATTCGTCTAGTATTTCGATCCAAAGCGGAACAATGCAAGCCGCTTTTGCGAATTTGCTTTGCGGAAGGAAAATCCCTGGGCCTCCGGGGAGTTATTTGGCGATGCTTTCAAAGAGGTGTTTTGTTGGCTGGGCGGATGGTTCGATTTGGGGTAGCAAGCGCTCGGCAGGAAAATCGGGTGTGTAGTCTTTGGAACAGGGATTGCTAAACTTTCTGCGGTGAATACTGTGAGCTGTATTCTACTCCTGGAGGATCAGTGGGGATGACGGAACGTCGCATGGCCCGCCGGTACGATCTGTCGCTACCGGTGAGCGTTCGGCTGCCAATCAATCGAGAACCCGGCTCACACAGCGGCCAGACTCGTGACATCTCAACGCGCGGTGTGTACTTCACGATGCAGAGAGATCTGGCGCCCGGCATGGAACTCGACTTCACTCTAACTCTGCCGGCCGAAATTACCCGAGGGACCGAAGTTTTCGTGCGCGCTCATGGACGCGTGGTTCGCGTCGACAAAAGACATGACGACGAGATTCCAGATATCGGAGTCGCGGCGGTCATCGAGCGGTACGATATCATTCGCGGGGAAGCAACGCGCGCCTGAACCGGACCGAATTTCTTTGCAATCAGTGCTCTGTTCCACGGCGATCGCGACTGACCGCCGAACAGAGCGCTTTTTCTTCTGCTTCGACCAATCGCCTGCCGTGCTGCTTTCCAGTGACTCGCAGTTGCTTCGGCACGCTCGGCGATTCACAACGCGGAAGCGGAATGTTGTGGAAAACCACCGGCGGTATTCCTCATCGAGGGAACACGAAGCGGGCTCAGCGGGAAACCCGATTGCTGTGGGAAATGGTGTTCCCGAAAGTGCCAAGAGTTTTCTGATTTCGCGGACAAAGATCGGGACTTCCTGTCTACAATAAAGACCTTAGTACATCCCCTCAAAGCATCACTTTGTCCCTTCGCACTACAAACAAGAGGGTTAGGTACCTTTGCTGGGCGTGCCGCGGCTTTTGGCTTCCGAGGTGCAGTAGGACTTCCGAGTCAAAAATGACAGACGCGTCCAAAAACTAAATGGCTTCTGCTGCCAAAATAAAACCCGAAGCTGCGATACATCCTGTAGACCTGCCGCCAGACCACATCTACTTTGGCCCGTCGGAAGCGATGCAGTCGGTGCGGCAACGGGTAGACCGCGCGGCCGCTCTGAATGTTCCGATTCTAGTTCTTGGTGAAAGCGGAACGGGCAAAGAGGTCCTGGCCCGTTTTATCCACAACCGGTCGCCGTGGAGCAATGGGCCTTTTGTGAAAGTGAACTGTCCCGCGATTCCGGGAACACTGCTCGAGAGCGAATTGTTTGGATTCGAAAAGGGCGCCTTCACCGGCGCGACGGCCGCGAAACCCGGCCGGATGGAAATGGCCCAGGGCGGCACGCTGTTCATGGACGAGATTGCGGAGCTCGATGGAAGCCTACAGGCAAAATTGCTGCACGTTTTGCAGGACGGGCATTTCATGCGGATTGGCGATCAGGAGGAGCGGCGCATGGACGCGCGGGTCATCTGCGCGACCAATCGGGTGTTGAAGGACGAAATTCAGAACGGAGGGTTCCGTTCGGACCTGTTCTATCGCATCAACGTAATCAGCGTGACCCTGCCGTCTCTGCGCGAGCGGCGCGAGGACATACCCTATCTGGCGGAGTATCTGCGGCAGGTGTTCAACCGGCGCTTCCAGCGAGACGTTCCGAAGATTTCGAAAGAAACGCTGCACACCTTGCAGCAGCGTGACTGGCCCGGGAACGTGCGCGAGCTTGAAAATTGCGTGGCGCGCTACGTGGTGCTGGGATCGGAAGAGGCCTTCTACGGCGGAGAGCGTACCGAGAAAAAGCCCTACAATTTTACCTACGAAGCTTCGCCGGACGGGAACATTCCCCTGAAGGCCATCGCCCAGCAGGTGACCCGGCGGATGGAGCACGACGTAATTTTGAAAGTGCTTCAGGCGAACCATTGGAACCGGCGCAAGGCGGCGGAGATCCTCAAGATCAGCTACCGGGCACTGCTTTATAAGGTAAGGCAAGCAGGCCTGCCGGCAAAGCGTCCTCGGCGGAGGGTTGAGGCCGAGCCACAGGTGCCGGTCGAGTCCACCCCTCAGGCAGACCAACCGTAGAGTCATTCGCTTTAGGGCTGTTAGAAGTTCCTCAGCCTTTAAAAATCCCGTCCACGTAGTACTAGTATCTGGTAGGCAATCGCGATTGCGATGCGCCTTGCCGCGACTTTGGGATTCCGTTAGCCTAAGTTCACGTATGGTCAAAGCAGTTGAAAAACCGACCGCTACAGCCCTGAAGGTCTGTCTTCTCTCGCCGCATCCGATGGTTCTCGATGAGTTCAAGCGCCTGCTGGAGAGCTCCGGTTTTAGCATTTTCGCCAAGCAGCTGGATTCGATGCTGGCTCCCGATCTGCGCCATCTGGACATTCCCAAAGCGTCGGTTTACGTAATCGATGCACATGCCGCTCGCCAGGCCACAGGGGCGCTGCTAGGCAATATCTTAGAAAAGAACGAAAACGCTCGCCTTATCGTGGTGGGCGACAAGCTCAAGGAGGGCGATGCGCATGCGCTGCTCCGCCAGGGCGTGAAGGGAATTCTGAGCTACGGGGAGGCCCGGGACCAGCTCCCTCGAGCGTTGCCCCTTGTGGCCGCTGGCGGCTTCTGGGTGCCGCGCGAGCTGCTTTCACGCTTCGTGGATTCGATTCTGACGACCACCCAGGGGCGCAGGCTGCGGGGCGATGCTCCGAGCGAACTGAGCCGGCGCGAACAAGAAGTGCTCAATAGCCTGCTTGAAAATCTTGCCAACAAAGAAGTGGCGTCGCGCTTGAATATCTCGGAGCGCACGGTGAAATTCCATGTTTCGAACCTGCTGGCGAAGTTCGGGGTCCGACGTCGCGCCGACCTGATCTTGCTGTGCTACCAGCGGCGGAACATCGCCTAATTTGAGACGCCGATCTGCATTCCCTGCTGAAAGAAAGCCTGCCCACCTTTCGCTGCTATAATCGTTTCGATATTTGATAAGAAAACTGCCGGGCAGTGGCGGGTATGGCGACGTTTTTCATTGAAAATTTTGGATGCCGGGCGACCGAGGCGGATGCTGCGGCTCTTCGGCGGGGATTGATCGACCAGGGGCTGTCTCCTTGCGAGGGAGCGGCTGTGGCTGATTTTGTAGTGCTCAACAGCTGCACGGTGACTGCCGCGGCGGATTCGCAGACGCGGGACGCTGTGCGGACAATTCGCCGGAAGAATCCTGCGGCGAGGATCATCGTTACCGGATGCTACGCGCAGCGAGCTCCGGAGGAAATCGCAGCGATCGAGGGAGTTGCCTGGGTAGTGGGGAATACCCGTCAAGTGGAAATTCCCGGGCTTGTGGGGTCCTGGTCGCGACCTAGGGAGGGGGCCGGCCGAGACGGGGAAGACCCACCGCGCGACTTGGTTCCGCCTAGGGCTCTGGAACTGGGGGCGATGTCGCTTGAGCAAGGGCCCACCAAGTTACTTACGGGTGACATTTTCAAGCAAATGACCGTGCAACTTGCGCCCGCGAGGTTGATGGCGGGCGATCGGACTCGCCCGATTCTGAAGATTCAGGACGGATGCAACAACCGCTGCAGCTATTGCGTGATCCCCTTCGTCCGGGGCAAGAGCCGCAGCCTGCCGCCCGAAACCGTTGTGGACCAGGTGCGCGGGCTGGTCGCAGCGGGGGCCAGGGAGATTGTGTTGAGCGGGATCAATCTGGGCAGCTACGGGCGAGATTTTACGCCGCGTGCCTATCTTGGCAACGCGGTGCGGCGAATTCTGGATGAGACCGCGGTCGAGCATCTTCGCTTCAGCTCGATCGAACCGCAGGATGTGACCGAGGATTTTGCATCTCTCGTAGCGTCGTCGGACCGGCTGGCGCCGCATTTTCATGTGCCTTTGCAGTCGGGCTGCGACCGGATATTGCTGGCGATGCATCGGTGGTATCGCACCGAGCTCTACGCCGAGCGGATCGCAGTGCTGCGCCGGATGCTGCCGGATGCGGCGATCGGCGCGGATGTGATCGTGGGGTTTCCGTGTGAGAGCGAGGATGACTTCCGGGAGACGGTCGAGTTTATCGAACGGCTGCCGGTTACTTACCTGCATGTTTTCTCTTTTTCGGCGCGGCCTGGAACCGCAGCTGAGAGCTTGGCCGGGGCGGTGCGGCCGGAGGTGACTCGCGAGCGGGCCCGCGCGTTGCGAGAATTGTCGGCGAAGAAGAGCGCGGCGTTTCGGGCTGCTCAAGCCGGGCGGTTGCTGCGGGCATTGACCCTGAATCGCCACGGAGAAGGTTGGACCGAAGCGCTGACCGCCAATTATCTGAAGGTTCGGATTGCCGGCCATCTGCCCGCGAATGAATGGCGCGATGTGGTTGTCGCTCCCGAGAGCGCTCAGGTTTGCGCCGAAGCCCCGGAGCCGGAATCAGTCCTCGAAAATCACTTGGGCGAGCGCCAGATTTCCGCTGTGGGTGATTGAGAGACCGATGTTCTTCACGCCGAGCCGGTCGGCGATTTCGCGCGATACGCCCGCCAGATTGAGCGTGGGCTTGCCGCTGGGGGCGTTGGCGACTTCGATGTCGCGCCAGCGCACGCCGAAACGCCAGCCGGTGCCGAGCGCTTTCATTCCCGCTTCCTTCGCCGCAAAACGGGCGGCGTATCGCTCGAACTTATTTTTGTGGCTTTCGCAGTAACCCACTTCGCGGGGGGTGTAGATTCGCTCAAGGAATGTGCTTCCGTAACGGCCAATCGCCGCTTCGATCCGGTCTATTTCCGAGATGTCGAGTCCCATTCCGACGATCACAAGGGTCCTTGTACGCGTTTTGCATCTCGTCGGGAACGACAAGAAGGACTACGCTAGCGGGCGATTATACATATAATTGACGGTACCCAGCTATTGAGCCGCAAACTCTGTCTTCCAATCTTCGCGGCGGACCTAGAGAGCCACACGCCTTTGACGCTGCTGGTGCCAAGGTCAGGCCGGAGCCGATCATCACCGCCGCAACAGGGAAACTCTTTCGTCGGACGAGAGTTGGGAAGGTCCATAGAGGATCCGAGTGGAGCAACAATGCGAGGTAATTTTGCTTCGGTATTATGACAGCCATACGGATTTTCGAATCGACCCTTACCGGATAGTGTTCCTCGCGTGATTTGCCAGCGGTGGTTTTTGGCTGGGGTCGTCGCTTCAGCGCCGGTGCGGCAACTCCCAAGTCTTTGCAGGTTGCGCCTCCAGTCGCGACAAAAAGTCAGGCGCAGCGCTGACCGCTCGCGGTGTTTTTCCCCGCGAGGGGGCGATGTTCAGGGATGAATCGAAATTACGAACTGTTCCGAAAGTATGGGAAGCCTGAGTACAAAACAACGGAGTTTTAAGAAGACAGCGGCACGGAAGGCTCCGGCTGGGGCCCGGGATTGGCAGTTGCGCGGCAAATCGGGCGTGCAAGTGCTGCAAGCAACGCCCCTCGCGCAGCTTGACTGGCTGATTCACGGCTTTAGCACACGGCCGGGCGGGGCGAGTGCGATCGGAACTTCGCTCCGAGGGAAAAACGTCACCGAGATGGCGCTGAACCTAGGGTTCACCGACGGAGACAGCCGACAGGTGGTTTTAGAGAACCGGGCGAAATTTTACACGGCGTTGGGAGCCGAAGCGATGAGCCCGATCACGCTGCGACAGATTCATTCGGACTTGGTCTATGGCCTTGAGGACTCGCCTCCCGCCGACCGGGAAGCGCCGCAGGCCGATGCACTCATCACGCAACAGTGCGGGTTGCTGCTGCTGGTGCAGACGGCCGATTGCGTTCCCATTCTTCTTGCCGACACCAGAAACCACGCGGTTGCTGCGATCCATTCCGGGTGGCGGGGCACGCTGCTGCGCATCGCACAGAAGGCGCTCGGGCGGATGCGGATGGAATATGACACGCGGCCCGAGGAGGTGATTGCGGTGTTGGGGCCGAGTATCGGACGCTGCTGCTACGAGGTGGGTTCGGATGTGGCCAAAGATTTCGATTCGCAATTTCGCGAGGCTCGGGAATGGTTTGATGGGCCCTTTGACGCGCTGGCGGCGGGGGAAAATGATCCGAACTGGTTGCCGTGGCTGACGATGCGACCGCCGGGTCATGCGCCGCCTCCGCTGCGGGTGAATTTGGATTTGATTGCGGCGAACCGGTCGATTCTTGCGAAGGCGGGAGTGCCCGCGGGGCAGATATTTGCGGCGGATTTGTGCACGGGGTGCCGGACCGATCTGTTTTTCAGTTATCGGCGGGAAGGGAAGACGGGGAGGATGATGGCAGCGATTGGGATTCGCTAATTGACTCGCGCGGACGGCGTGTCACGGGGGCCCGGGCTGCGCTGAAGGCCGCAGCGCTACAGCTCCGCCTGGGGGCGGGAGGAGTATTCGAGGAGGGCTAACTGGCCGCAGGCGGCCATTACATCTTGGCCGCGGGAGTCGCGGATGAACACGGGGACACCCTTATCGGCGATGATTTGGCGGAAGGCTTTGACTCGAGCGGGATCGGGGCGCTTGTAGGGCAACTCGCCAGGGTTCCAGGGGATCAGGTTCACTTTGGCGCGGAGGCTTGAGAGGAGTTTTACTACGCGGCGGGCATCTTCCGGGGAGTCGTTGAAGCCACCGAGCAGAACGTATTCGAAGGTCAGGTGTTCCCAGGCCGCAGCGCGTAGTTCTTGCAGGCTGCCAGCAATTTTTCGAGCGGATATTTGCGATTGATGGGCATTATTTGGTCACGCTGGTCCTTCGATGAGGCTTGAGCGAAATCGCTAGCTTGGGGCGAATCTTTTTTGCCCGAGACGTTCGATGCCGGGAACGATGCCGCTTGTGGACAGCGTAACGTGCTTAGGGGTGATGCGCCAGGCTTCCGGATCGAGAAGGACGCGCAGAGCGGAAATCACCGCGTCGTAATTGAGCAGGGGTTCGCCTTGTCCCATGAGCACGATGTTTGTTTGCAGGCTTGAGCACGGCCGCGATTCTCTGCGAGCGCGACGATTATCTGGCCCAGAATTTCACCGGCGGAAAGATTGCGAATCAACCCCAGGGTTGCGGTGAGGCAGAAGCGGCAATCGACCGCCAGCCAGCTTGCGTGGAGAGGCAAATCGTCTGGCGGTTTTCGGAGGGCATGAACACCGTTTCAATTCGTACAGGGGTTTTAGCTGGGGCGCGGCAGGCTCGCGCTCGGAAAGGAGGGCTCGCTCACAACCTTGGACAAGTCCTTTGCAGGGAGAGCTAAAACATAGCGGATGGAGCCGTCCGACGACTCGATGGCGACGGATGATTTGGGGCAGCGCGATCTGAGTTTCGCCCGCGAGCGCTCGCGCAAAGCTCGCGGGTAGATTGGTACATCGATGGCAAAATCGAAGCGTTTTTCGCTATAGAGAGCGTGATATAAGCTGAGTGCCCGGTAGGCGGGCTGGCCGAATGATTCCATCAAGTCCCGTAGCTCGTCTACGGATTTTCCTATCAGATTGCTGCGGCATTAGGTGTTTGCGAAACCATCTTCATTGATTTTATCACGCGGGCCGGGGGCGAGTTGCGGACCGGCCAGCTATGCGTTAGGCTCGTAGAATGCAGCAACATTTCACGTGCGACTTATGTGACATGACATCAGCGTCCCCATGCGAAAATAAGAATACATGACAAATCCAAATACAGTGCAGAAAGAAGTACTGGCAAACGGCCTGGTGGTGATCACTGAACCCATGGAATATTTCCATTCGGTTTCGGTGGGCATCTGGCTGCGGCACAGGATCACGACGGGAACCCGCGGAGTGGAACGGAATCTCGCATTTCATCGAGCACATGGTTTTCAAGGGCACACGGCGGCGCAGTGCGGAAGATATCGCGCGCGAAGTGGATCGCGTGGGGGGCATGCTTGACGCGTTTACCTCCAAAGAGATGGTTTGCTTCAACACGCGTGTTCTGGCCGAGCATCTGCCGAAGGCGTTCGACGTGCTTGCCGACATGGTGCTTGAGCCGCGCTTCGCCGATGAGGATATAGCCCGTGAAAAATCGGTGGTGCTGGAAGAGATCCGGATGACCCAGGACAATCCGGAAGACCTGGTGCACGAGCTGTTTACGCAAAATTTCTGGAGCCCGCATTCACTCGGGAAACCGATTTTGGGCACCCCGGAAACTGTTTCAGCCTTCACCCGGGAAGCGCTGAGGGACTGGTTCAGCCAGTGCTACGCGCCGAACAATCTGGTGATCACCGCAGCGGGACATTTGACGCACACGCAGCTGGTCGATCTGGTGGCGGAGCGTTTTTCGAAGTTTGCGCCTTTGCCAGACGGCGTGACCGAAGCCACACCGCAAGCCGCTCCGCACATCACCATGCGAACCAAACACGAACTTGAGCAGGTGCACATCTGCATTGGCGTCCCGGCGTTTCCTTTGATCGACGACCGGCGGTTCGCGGCTTCCATGCTTAACAATGTGCTGGGCGGCGGCATGTCCTCCCGGCTTTTCCAGAATATTCGCGAGAGGCTGGGTTTGGCCTACGCGATTTTCAGCGAGTTGAATTCGTATCGCGACGCGGGGATGCTTTCGGTGTACGCGGGGACGTCGCTTGAGACCGCCGAACAACTGATCGAATGCGTGTTGGAGGAGTTTCGGCAACTGAAGGAACGGCCGCTTGATGAGGAGGAGCTTCGGCGCGCGAAAGACCATCTAAAGGGTGCCACGCTGCTTGCGCTGGAAGGCACCGGATCCCGCATGAACAGCCTGGCGCGCTATCACCTCTACTTCGATCGGCATTTCACCGCGCAGGAGCTGATCGCTATGCTCGAAAGCGTTACCTCGGAGGAAGTGCAGGAGATCGCGCGGGAATTTTTTCAGCCTGGGCGCCTGGCGGCCTCTGTGGTGGGCGCCCTCGATGGCTTCCAGTTGACTGCATCGCAGCTGACGTTCTAACGCCGCACCTGCGAGAGAAATGATCGGCAATTTTTTGGTTCGAATCCTTGTTTACCCTCTAAATTACCGAAGGGCGCGTGTTGGTGGCGGGCCTGAGGATGCGATGTGAGCGGCGGCCTGGCGGCTGATCCGGGTGTTCAAGCCTAGCGGGCAGTCAAACATGGCGTTCGCTGCGAGCGATCCTACCTACATCACACCGCTGAGATCAGTTCGCGGGCGGGTTCGAAGCCATCCTTGGAGAGTTGGCCGCGCCGCAAGGAATTGGCCCGTGGACCACCACAGGCGCAGCGTACTAAGATTGTGGCGATTAGATCAGTGGTTGCGTCAACGTCTAAGTACGAAACTTCCCCAAGTGGGCGGCGCGAACGCAAGGCCGCGGCCGTGGCGGCTGCCAAGGTGCGGGAGAAGGGTTGTTCCGCGGCAATTGGCGAGGGCCAAACAGCGAACAGTCATGGAAGGCAAAAAGCCCCGCCCGCCGCGTTTACTGCTGGTTGCGGACGCTGAAATTTTTGATCCGCTATCGAGCCAACTGATTCCGGCGAGAACGTCCGACCTGAGCATAGGTGGCTGCTACGTCGAAATGGCCAATCCACTTCCGGTTCGTACCGCAGTGCGGTTACAACTCACCTATAACGAGACATCCATCACGCTTTTTGGCGACGTCGTGCGCTGCGAGCCAGGCAAAGGCATGGCTGTCAGGTTCCGCGCGATCGAACCGAACCAGATGGCGACGCTCAAAGGGTGGTTTTTCTCCTTCGAGCGCCCTGGCTGGTAGAGCTTCGTGAAGGCTTGCGCCAACCGGGGACGAGCTGCGGACGCAGGAAACTGCCGAACAGTCTCGATCCTGGCAGGCGCGGCAGTCCGAAAGAGATAAAATTTGTGGCAATGTTTGGTTTTAAATTGACGAGCAAGCAGCAGTTTGCCATTATCCTTCGCGATGCCACCGCAGGCTGCCAGCGCGGAGGCTTGTTTCCTGAGGGAATTGCATCTCGTTCCGGATCTCCATTCTTGCTTCCGGTAGCACGGGCAACTGTACGTTGCTCGAAAGCGAGCACACCACTCTCCTCATCGACGCTGGGCTCGGCAAGAAAGAATTGCTGCGGCGCTTTGAAGCGCTGGGGCGGCAGCAGCCTGAGCGCGTCGATGGCATTCTGGTCACCCATGAACATTCGGACCATTGCTGCGGGATCGCGCAACTGGCCCGGCTGTTTGATTGCCCTGCCTATCTGACCGATCCAACCCACGCCGAGATTTTGAAAATGTATCCCGAGGGGCCCGTGCAGAAAATGGAGCGGGTGCAGCACATCCAGGCGGGCCAGCGGCTCCAGATCGGCGACATTGAGATCAATCCGTTCGCGATTCCGCACGACGCGGCCGATCCGGTAGGATACTGCTTCCGTGCCAGCGGGATCAAAGTCGCGATTGTGACCGATCTGGGTTACATGCCGGAGCTTGTGAAGCATCATCTGCGGGAGGCCGATTTTTTGATTCTGGAGTCGAATCACGATCTGGATATGCTAAAGGTGGGGCCATATCCGTGGTACATCAAGCAGCGGGTGATGAGCCGTACCGGGCACCTATCGAATGCCGTTGTGAGCGAGTTTTTGGCCGACGCCGAAGTTTTCGATGGGCGGGCGCAGCATCTGGTGCTCGCGCACCTCTCGGAGCAGAACAACAATCCCGACTTGGCCCGGCTTTCGGCGGAAGAAGGTTTGCAGCGGCGGCCGGGAGAATTTTCGTTTCGCGGCACCCTGCATATTGCCTCGCAGCGGGTTCCTCTCGGTCCTTTCGAGCTGTAGCTATCAATGTCCCTCGATCAACCTTCCCTCCGGATCGCCAAACTTGCAGACCAAGAATCCTGCTCTGGTGTCTACCCCGGGTGAGCGCATTGTGCTCGGGCTGCTTGTGGCTGCGGCGGCGTGATCGAATAACGATTTCCCCGGCAGGTTGGAGACCTTCGGCGTCGCCGCGGCGAACTGGGCCGACCCGGTGGGTGGCCTATGTGGTTATCTTCATAAAGCGGCAACAACGAATTTCGCGACCAGTGTCGGCTGAAAAGGGAGGAGTTGACCGGTCCGCGGGGATCAAAAGCCGCGCGTTTCAGGTATTATCGAGCGGGCCGGCGTTTGAATAGACGCCGTCCCTGGTCGCTTCGCTCACTCGGGATGACCACAGAGGCAAAGGCAAGGCCGCGCCGCCTGGATGTTAGTGGCGCGCGGAGACAAAATCCAAGGAGCTGCAATTGATTCCTCGTTATACGCGCGCGGCGATGGACCGCGTCTGGAGCGAAAGCAATAAATTTCAGAGGTGGCTGGACGTGGAGCTGGCGGCGAGCGAGACGCTGGCGGAAGCCGGCACCGTGCCGCGCGAGGCAGCCGAGAAACTTCGCGCCAAGGCGCGCGTCGAGGTGGCGCGGATTCATGAGATTGAGACGAGCGTAAAGCATGACGTAATCGCGTTTACGCTCGCGGTGCAGGAGACAGTAGGCGATCCGGAAGCGGCACGCTGGCTGCATTACGGGCTCACCTCGAATGACGTGGTGGATACGGCGCAGGCGCTACTGGTCCGGGACGCGTCGCGATTGATCGAGGAGGGAATCGAGAAGTTGGGTCAGGCGCTTGAGCTGCGCGCTTGGGAATTCAAGGACACGCCGGAAATCGGGCGCACGCACGGCATTCATGCCGAACCGATTACGTTTGGGCTGAAGGTCGCGAACTGGTATGCGGAAAATCGGCGCGACGCGGAGCGCTTCAGGATTGCGGCGCGGCAAATGGCTGTGGGAAAAATTTCCGGCGCGGTGGGGACTTGCACGCATCTGGGGCCGGAGGTTGAAGAGAAAATTTGCCAAAAGCTCGGGCTGGCGACAGCGCCGATTACCTCGCAGGTTATCGAGCGGGACCGGCACGCGCAATATGTGGGAACGCTGGCGGTGGTCGCGGCATCGCTCGAACGCATCGCGCAGGAGATTCGCCATCTGCAGCGCACCGAGGTGCGCGAAGCCGAGGAGCCCTTTGGCGGTGAGCAGCGGGGAAGCTCGGCGATGCCACACAAGCGGAATCCGGTGTCGAGCGAGCAGATCTGCGGGCTGGCGCGGGTGGTGAGAGGAAATTCGGTGGCGGCACTCGAGAATATCGCGCTGTGGCACGAGCGGGACATCTCGCACAGTTCGGTCGAGCGGGTGATTTTGCCGGACTCGACGATCCTCGTGGATTACATGCTGCATCGCACCACGGAAATCGTGGCGAACATGAAGGTGTTTCCGGCCCGGATGCTGCGCAATCTGAACGCGACGCGGGGCCTGGTGTTTTCCGGGCAGCTTTTGCAGGACCTGGTGGAGCACGGGGCGCCGCGCGAGGATGCCTATAAGTGGGTGCAAGCGCATGCCTTGGCGGCGTGGGAGTCAGAGACCAGCTTCCAGGATCGCATTGCCACCGATGCGAACATCAACAGGTTCTTGGACGCCAAGGCGCTGGCGCATACCTTCGATTTGCGGCGGCAATTGCGGGCCGTCGATGCAATTTTCGCGCGAGTTTTTGAAGGGAAGTCTTCAGCTACGGTCGGCAGCAAGTAAGATTTGCAGAATGCCCAGGTTCTGAGGAGAATTCAGAAAATTCTCGAAGAGCCCGAAACCCGAAGCGACCTACTTCACGGAGATGGAGGGAAGCCGCGGAGCTATTTCGCTGCTGGAAGTTGCCGATCCGTCGAAGATTCCCGCGCTTGCCGAGCCGTGGTTGCTATCGTTCAACGCAACAGGCAAGATTTGCGTTGCGATGACCGAAGACTTGGGGAAATCGGGCATCGATGGAATTGGAAGGAAGTAGCAGACGCGGGCTGATTTTTTTCCGTGCCGGTTATTGCGAAGGAGCGAAGTCACAGGCTCTCGGGATGATAGCGTGAGGTGAAGACAACCCTGGGCGCTCAAGGAATTCTTCGGACCTTAAGACTACTGAATGCGCTGAATGTAGCGGCCTTCGGAGGTATCAACCTTTATTTTGTCTCCTTCGCCGACGAAGGGCGGGACGTTGACGACCAGGCCAGTCTCAAGTTTGGCGGGCTTCATCACCGCGCTCGCAGTGGCTTTTTGAATGGTCTGCTCGGTTTCGACGACCGTGAGGTCGACGGTATCTGGCAGTAACACGCCGATGGGTTTTTCGTCGTAGTATTCGATTTTTACCGGCAGGTTCGGAATCAGGTAGTCCTTCGTATCACCCACGATATCTTCCTGCAACGACAGCTGCTCGTAGTTTTGCATATTCATGAAGTGGTGGCCGTCGCCGTCGCTGTACAGATATTCGAACTCGATTTCGTCCACCACGACTTTTTCGACAAATTCCTCGGCACGGAAGCGGTAGTCGATCATGGAGCCGCTGCGGAGGTTGCGCATGCGCGTCTGCATGGAACCGCGTTTGTTGCCCGGGGTGCGATGATCCACGCTGTATATCACGCAGAGATCGTTTTCGTGCTTGATGATCATGCCGGGACGCAGTTGAGTAGCTTTTAACATGCAATCTCCTGAAAAGCTGTGTGCTGGAATTTCCCCGCAGCGAGTGTTTTACCACGCGACGCGATGACACGCTCGAACATCGATTATATGGGCCCATTCGCCAGCCGGTCAAATGTGGTGAAAGGTGAGCCGAAACTTCTTCGAGGATTTGCGCGATGCGTTCACCGAAACCGCCGCACGGAACATCTCTGGCAATGCAAAGCCGCCGGGTTTGTGGACCCTTCGGAAACGTACCGACAGCGAGAACTCGCTTGAGGGCGCTCGGCGTGATGACGGATTTTCTGGGATGGTTCTGGAAGGCACCTGAAGCCTGAAGCAGAGCACAACGGGCACTAACTCCTGCAATTTCAGTCCCTACCCGCAGACGCCGTGATCGGCAGTCTTACCTATTGTGAACAGCTGTACACAGGTTGCACTTGCGTACAGGGCAAATCGACGTTTCTTCGCGGTATGCTGCGCGAGGGTAATATATAAGCTCAGCGCAGGCACCCATCCGCATCGTTGTGTGCGCTCCTGATCCGCCCCTGGCGCAACGTAGTTGGTTTCATGCGCATTTGGAGCGGCCTGAGGGATTTGTATGAGAAAGAAAAGGACCCAGCCAATGTCTTCGTTGCCGGAGGCCTCATCGTCAGCAGCAGAGTCGGAGCGAGCCGGAGTGACAGAGCCGGAAGCTGCGTTTGAAAAAGCGGGGGTGCCAGACGGGCTCGTGCCGGCGCGCGAATTGCCGTCGGCTACGGACGCCTTGGCGCAGCTATTCGCGCCGGAGAAGGCGACAAGCGAGCTGCATGGCGTGGGCTTGGGGCAAACAGAGACGATTTCGGAAGAAGATTCGCCCGATGACGAGGAAGCCGGACGCGGCATTCAGGTTGAGAACGCGGTAAGGATGGAAGTAACCGAATCGCGAACGGCGGAAGCAGAGGTCGTAGGCATCGCCAAAGTAGCAAGGGGAGAAGATGAACGAACCGATTTGCCGCCGGATGCGGTCATCGAGAGAGCCGATAAGCGACCCGTGGCGGTAGCGGCCTCCGCAGAGGCACAGATTCCGGAGGCGGTGAACGATACGGAAACAAGCGGAATTCTGGTTTCGCGGGATGCCGAGGATGCTGGGAAAAGACACAAGCGGCGGGGAAGGCATTCGTTTGCGCGACTGGTGATTGCCATAAGAAGTCTTCTGGGCAGCGGGCGACCGCAAAAGCCAAAACTCGCACGCCAGCAGCCCGAATCTTCTTCGCTCGCGGAAAGTCCGACGGCCGGGGCAACTTCGGTTATAGCCAGCGAGGCGGCATTGGCCGGGCATATTCGGGCGGAGTGCGCAGTTGGTGTCAATCCCATTTCCGATGCAAGCCAAAAAGCGGCGGTGGAAAAGACTTGCGGGGTGGATTCCGGGTTGCCTGAAGAGACGCCAGGGTTCAGGGAAGATTCCGCAGCATCGGGTTTGGCGGCAGGTTTGCCGACGGGGCACGAAGAGCTGAACGTTCCGGCACGGTTGACGCCCGCGTCCCTTGCGGAAGAGACAGCGTCGCAATCGCAGAAGCTTTTTTCGTTTGGCGAGAAGCCGGCCGAGGACCCTTGTAGCGAGAGCGATCGATCGTCGGAGGAGGAACGCTTTGCGGCATCTTTACTGAATGCGACGCCTGCCGTTGAGCCATCAAGCGAAGCCCAGAAGGAGCACAAAGCGAGTTATCTTGATGCCGTAGAAGTTGTCGAATCGATTGAAGAGGATGACGCGATTGCTTCAGCGATCGACAGGTATGCGAATCGAACTACGGCCGATCGATCGAGTGACCTTGATAAGGGGAAGCTTGCCGCGGATACGAGTGAGAAGCACGAGAACATTCATTCCTTGAAAGGTGCCGACGAGCAGGTAGACATCCATGCGGTGCTAGAAATTCCGCGGGACCTGGAACCTGCCGCGACTATGCCGGTTTTCGATTGCGAGGATTTGCCTGCGCCTGCATTCGCGGATGCCACTGCCTCTATGGAGTTCGCTGCCGCCACCGCGCTTGCGAACGTTCCGGCGCACGATCTGCCGGAAGGCGGCGCGCCGGGTTCGTCGAGCATTCCTTATCGGGATTGGTCGTTTGAAGAGAAACTGGCAAGCCATCATGAATGGATCGAGTCGAAAGGGAAGACTGGCAAGAAGGCCGATTTGACTGGCGTCGATTTGGAGGGAAGCGACCTGATCGGCGTGGACCTGCGATTCGTCGACCTGCACGATGCGAATTTACGGGCGGCGGACCTGCTGATGTCGGATTTGCGCGACGCTTGCCTGGTGCGCGCGAACTTCCGCGACTCGTGCCTGGTGGGGGCGAATCTGGAAGCGGCGAATCTGGAAGGTGCGTCGCTCGAGACGGCGATGGGGCTGGTGCCGCGGCAATTGGCAGGAGCCAATCTTCACGAAGCGTTGCTGCCGGCGTCAATTTTGCAATTCGAATCGCTGGCGGAGTTCAAGCGCGCTTCGCAGAAGGTGCGTGGATTTTTCTTCGCGATGATGACGATCAGTGCACTGTCGGCGCTGCTCATCTGGATGACCAATGATTATCAGCTGCTCACGAACACGGCGGTGTTCTTCTTCCTGCATTCGCAAGCGGCCGCGGCGGCTCTGCCAACGGTGCAATTCTATTTGATCGCGCCGGTGGCGCTTTTTATCTTTTATCTGGTATTTCAATTTCATCTTCAGCATTTGTGGGACCTGGCGCTTGAACTCCCGGCGGTTTTTCCCGATGGCCGCAACCTGGAGGAAAACGAACCGAGGATCGTGGTAGGGCTGCTGCGAGCGCATTTCCGCTGGATGAATACGGACGCGCCGTCAACGCGCTTTGTCGAGAAGGCAATTTCGCTCTTTCTCGCCTATTGGATCGTTCCGATCGCATTGTTTTTCTATTGGGTGCGGTTTCTGACGTTGCAGGAACTTCGCGGCACGGTTCTGCAGGAGCTTCTCGTGGTGGCCGCCGCCGGTGTAGCGCTGTATTCAACGACCCGAGTGGGAAAGACGGCCGAGAGATGGACACAGCAGGAAAACCTGGCGGAACGGGTGATGGGCAAGATCAAGGAGATCAATCCGCTCACGACGGCGCTGGTGCTTCTGGGCGTGTTAACGTTTCTCGCAGCGGGCACGATGTTGGGAGTTCCGCACAGCAAGGAGCGCGCGCCGCAGTTTATGGCGCCCAGTATCCGACGCTGGGCGACGAGCGTGCTGTGGTCGTTTGGCATCGACCCCTACGCAGACTTGACCGAAGCGGTGATTTCGACCAAACCACCGAACTGGAATGGGGCGGACGAGCAGGTGTCCGCGGTGAAGGGCGCACGCTTGAATGACGCGAATTTCCGGTACGCGCAGGCCTACCGCGCGTTCCTGGCAAACGCGCATTTGCTGCACGCGAATTTCCAAGGGGCGTTTCTGTCGCAGGCAGACTTGCGCGGGTCGGACATGGGACAGAGCAATTTGAAATATGCGGTTCTTGATCAGGCGCTGATGAGCCATGTGAATCTCGATCGCGCGGTGCTTGACGGCGCGAACCTGTCGCGCGCGGATTTGCGGGGGGCGAATCTGTCGTACGCGTCGCTGGGCAGTGCGACGTTGGTGGACGCGCACCTCGACGGGGCCACGCTGTATGGCGCGAAATTGCTGTCGGCCACGCTGATTCGCACCAATTTCGACAAAGCGGATTTGCGCGAATCGCATCTGGAAGGCGCGAATCTGGAGCACGCAGATATGCAGGGTGCTTATCTGTGGTCTGCAAAGTTGATGGGAGCGCGGCTGACGAATGCGGAGCTGGAGACGGCGATTTTTGTCAATGCGGATTTGCGCAATGCGGATGTGCGCTGGGCGCATTTGAGCGGAACCGTGCTTACGGGTGCTGATTTGACCGGTGCGAATCTCGATGGAGCTGATTTTCGAGGCGCGGTGGGATTCGGCGCGAATCAGATTTGCTCGGCGAAATCGCGGCACGGGCTGCTGCTCGATGATGCCATGCAGTCGCAAGTGACTGCTCAGTGCGGGGCGGGGAATTAAATGCGACAGGCTCGAAGACGCGAATGGCTCCCGAAGAAAGATGGCGCCTTGCGGGCGTCGCTACGGATAGGAATTTTCCCGTAAACCGATAGAGCGAGGCTTTGCTAACCGGCTGCACTCTTGAAAACAGAAAGCCCGCCGTGGCGATTGCCGCGGCGGGGCTTGCTAAATAATCCGAAACTAGCAGAGTGACTACTGTCCCGGAGGTGTGGCCGCCGGCGGCGTGCCCGGCGGAGGTCCTGCCGGTTTGGGAGGTGGCTGCTGGAAGCGCGCGTCCTCTACGGGGGTGTTGATTTCGATCTGGTCGAATTTGAAAGTTTTGTCGCCTTCCGGACTCAGTACCTTGACGGTGTAGGCGACTTTGACGCCGCTGACATCGCGATAGTCGTCGAAGTTAGTGGTTTCCGGGAACGAGCCGAGCAGGCTATTCATGTTGGTAACGGCGCGGTTGAGCAGGCCGGTCTGCGCGTCGAAGTAGAGGCGATCGATTCCTGATCCATTTTTTGCGACGCCGGTGACGACGAACACGTCGTGACCGTCGACTTTGTCGGCTGCGATGACCCGGATGTTGGTGTGCTCTTCCTTGAAATGCCGGGCAGGGATGAATTCTGCCCAGTCCTGAACGCTTTGAAGTTCGCCGCCCATTAATTCCCGGCCAACAGGACCGGCGAGCCAGCCCATGGAACCATCGTATCCCTGTAGGCTTGGGCCGTTCGGAAGTTGGATGGTTTGCACGGCTTTGTCGGGCGCCTTGCGGTAGATTTCAACGGCGGGGTGGCCGATCTGCGGGGGGCCAGCTACACCCGGGGGATTCGGAACAGCCATTTCAACCGTGCCCTTTTGCACGATCGTCGAGGCTTTTTGTACCGCGACGGGAGTACCGACGGCCTGTTCATACTTGGCTAGAAGGTCGTCCAACGAGGGGAGCACCACGGGCGGGGGCTTGGGAGCGTTGGGGTTGGGCGCAACGATCGGCGGATCGCCGGGACCGGGACGCACTGGAGCCATGCTGGAATCGAGAGTGAGATTGGGAATGGCGAGGCTCGCGAAGATGTCGGGCGATGGCGGCTCAAGAGGCGCTTTTTCGCCGGGGAGCAACTGCGCGGTTGCGCCGATAGGCGCGCCGCGATGGCAGGTGTAGCAGGTAACCTCGCGCTTGCCGCCGAAAGCGGTGCTATCGAGCGCGAACATCATTTGTATCATGTTGCGCGCGGAGCGCTT
Organism: uncultured Acidobacteriota bacterium; assembly: GCA_963718485.1. Classification (GTDB taxonomy): domain Bacteria; phylum Acidobacteriota; class Terriglobia; order Acidiferrales; family UBA7541; genus Palsa-295. The sequence goes on along the minus strand of CAVQZU010000132.1, from coordinate 121,157 downwards.
GGTGGATTTGCCATCATCGTCGAACTTGCGCGTGTCGTGGCAATAACCGCAGCCCACACCGAGCGCCACGGTGATGTATTCCATCGCCGGATGAATCTCAATGGCTGGCTCATCCTTCAGGACTTTTACGTTCTTATAATACTGGCCGGCGGTCTTCCCCACCATGTCTTTGACTTTGGGGGGCGGTTGCTGTGCGCCAACGCTAGGCGGATTCGCGGCGATGGCGAACATGGCCGTGGCGATAGCTACCATGCGTACCAACGAGAGGCCAGTGGGACGATTCGTTTTCATGTGCGGCAGGCCATCCTTTCAGAGAAATAGTTCAAATAACATTATGTGGCGTATGGTTCGGCGGCATGCGGGCGCAGCGCCCGATGCAAGGCGATTCCACGTTTTTCGGGGGAATGATACCCGAAATGGCAGCGAACGCAAAGCTTCGTTCCAGCGCCTCCATCGCCTGTTCCGAGTGTTGATTTTCGCGGTTCGCACAGGGAAACCGGGTTCCGAATCTGATGAGAACACCGGATACCTATGGCACCTGGCCGGCACCGCGCTTGTTCTTTTCGTGGCTCAAGGCTTGGCCCGAGCGAGAAGCGGGGGCCAAGGGGCGTCCATGCGCCAGTCGGTCCCCATGCACGACAATCGCTTCCAGCTACTCCTGCGAAGGAACCCAAGACATCAGTTGCCAGCGAGGGTGTTGTACAATCCTTCCCGCTGCTGGAGCTTTGGGGGATCGGGGTGAAATGTAACGCGGCAATTAGGTCCACGATTCTTTTTGCAATTTTTTACGGATCGTTCACCTCGGCGATCGCCCAGTCGAACGCCAAGGGTTTTCTCGGCTTGGCCTTGGCCGATGTACCGGGGGCCGCGGGTGCGATGGTCGAGGGAGTTAAGCCCGGAGGTCCGGCAGAGCAGGCAGGTGTGCAGGCCGGCGACATCATCGTTGCAATTGACGGAAGGCCGGTAGACCGCGGAGCAACGCTGACCCGCATCATTGGGGCCATGACGGCTGACCAAACCACTCACCTGGGCGTCATTCGAAGGATCGGCTCCTCGGTGCGGCGTCTGGAGATCGAAGTCGTCGTCGGTTCTCCAAGTGGCAGTTTCCCGGGCGGCCTGCCGGGGACGGCTTCCAACTCCGCTCCGCGAGCTGCTGTCGCTCCGCGGAGTCCCAGCACTCCACCTCCGGTTCCCATCCCGAGTTCCGAGGCTGCGAAGAATACCACTGCAGCACCACTGCCCGGTTCCGGGTATGTGCGTTTGATGGACCCGCTCGAACAAGCTTTCACCGTCGACGTGCCCTCCGGCTGGCGCTCGGTGGCTGGATTGGCGCGGCAGGCCGCACTGCAGATCAATCCTTTCGTTCGCTCGCTCTCGTTCGACAAGATGACTTATGTGATGATTGGCGAGCCCACTCTGCCTTCCTTTAGTCCGCCCACGCCGATGGGTAACGTGATTGGCCACCGGGAGGGAATGCTTTACGACGCAGGTTTAGGAGGCCGGGCGCTGGTGATGCGTTATCTGCCGGGCGCGGAATTTGCGCGCGCCTACGGGGAGACGTTCCTGGCAGGTTTGTGCCCATCACTCAGGTTTACCGCTGCACGGGACCGGCCCGAACTGGCCCGCCAGGCCGCGGCCTTGCTGCCCACGATTATTCCCTCGCGTGAGGATGGCGGAGAAGCATCGTTTACTTGCACGCACAACAAGCAGGAGATGGAGGCTCGGGTCGAAGCCGTAACGCGGATCACGCGCGACAACCTGATGTGGGTTGCGATCTTACTGGAGGGCTATATTGCACCGAAAGGACAATCGAATGTGGCCGAGGCCACGCTTCTTCACGTCGCCGGTAGCATGCACTTCAGCCAGGCCTGGATCGAGAAACAGAATGCTTTGAGCCAGCAGGCGGCCGTCGCGATCAACCAGCGAATGCAGGAGACCTTCCGCCAGGAACGCGTCTTCATCAGGAATCTCAATTCGGTCGACGAGAACTTCGAGTCCATGGACGAAATCGTTTCAGGATTTAGCACGTATCACGACGAAAAAACGGGCAACGACTATTCCCTGAGCAACACGAGTCCAAACAAATGGATCGACGACAATACCGGCCGCATCATCTCGACGCCCACCAATAGCAAGCCGCCTTGGGCATCGGCGTACCGGCTTCTTCCGCGCGCGTCCAACTAACCTGCGTCGTACGACACCGAAGCTTTCACGCCCGCCGTATTGCCGACCGATTTCCAGTGCTTTCCCCAAACCTCGGTGGCAAACAATACGAGAGAGCAACCAACGGGGAAAAGAACCTCGTTCAAACCTCGCGACACCACGTCGGCGACGCGAAAGAGTTGAAAGTTCGTCCAGTAGGTATAACCCAGCACAATTGCACCGAAGAACGCGCCCATCGCCAATCCGACGGCGGCATGGGCCGCCGCGCCTCGATTCTTGTGCTTGACCATCCAGGCCAGGATCGCGGCGAGGCAGCCGTACTCGACAGCTTTGATGATTCCCAGCGCCAGTGGTGAGGGACCCTTGGCAACCGTAGGCACTGCACCCAGCGCCGCACCTACGCCTTTCTGGACGGCGCGGGCGATTTTGAAAGCCAGCGACGCGGAAAGCAGGCCGGCCAAGCCCATGAAGGACTCACCGATTTTCGAAGTGGCCATGGCCACCGAAATACTGGAACACACAATCGTGGACCACGTGATTCTCTGCGCGAGATCCACAATCAACGGATTTAGTTTGGGGGTGTGACCAGATGCCGTAGAGGCTGCCAGCAGTAAAATCTGGATCGTCAGTCCAAGCAGAATCGAGAGCCAGCAAACATGCAGCACAAGTGCAGCTGTGCTTGTGTTGCGGGGCATGGGCTCCGTTTCGTGAACATGTTTGACATTCTTGAGGCCGACCTGCCGTCGGAATACGACGGGAGCATCCAGCCACGTCTTGATCGAACGCAGCCTGGTTCCGGCCTGAACGGTTAGCTTCTGAGGGGCGCCACGGCGTTCCATCGGATGGCTCCGGGACTGAGAATATTGGGTGCAGGATGTTAGTTCGCCGGCTGGCAGGAGTCAAACGCCAGATTGCGTCCAGTGAGGCAGCTCAGGACAATTCGGAGCGGAATAGGAAGTCTCAACGCAAACGATCATGACTTCAGGCTATTCTGCGTCAGTGCCCGGAAGACATTGCCCTTTCATGCCGCAACGTTTCTCTATCACACTCCTTTCCCAATCGGAAGGTTTGCATCCAGGAATATCGGCGCCTCGATGTACAACAACATCATGCGGCGAATTCCACAAGGATTCGGGCAAGTGGAGAATGTGCCCGCCGTTCTGAAATCGAAGAAGTGAACCGCACTTTACATTTTCGGCTGAGTAGCTCGGCAGTTTGATAATCTGGCCGGGGAGCCATGCTGTCCTGATGGACACGCCGGGATCAGTTCTATACATGGTCAGCAAAATGTAATATTGGCTTCGGACCCAAGCTTTTCCGTCATAGAGAGGAACCGTCGAATGCGTAGCCCGATTCGTGGATTGACATCTTCTGTGCTGCTCGCTGCCGCTCTCGCCTTCCCAGTTGCTGCGCAAGATATCCCGCAGCAACTCCAGCCGCCAGCCAACGAGCGATTCCTTCTTCAGGTCCACGCGAAGGGGAGCCAAGTCTACATCTGCACCGGTTACGCCGCACAGTTCAGTTGGACCTTGAAGGCTCCCGACGCGCAGCTTTTCGACAAAAACGGCAAAATCTTCGGCAAACATTTCGCCGGCCCTTCTTGGCAAGCGAGTGACGGCAGCCGGGTTATCGGCAAGGCCGTTGCCGATTCACCTTCCCCGGACGCGAATTCCATTCCATGGCTTCTGGTCACGATCCTCAGCCACGATGGGGACGGCGTGCTCTCTGGTGTAACAACCATCCAGCGCATCAGCACCAAAGGTGGCAAAGCACCAGCGTCCGGCTGCAACGCCTTGCACGTCAACCAGGAAGTCCGCGTGCCGTATTCTGCCGACTACCGCTTCTACGCCCAGAAGTGATCCACTCTTTTTGCCGGCGAGGGATTCCTAAATGCATCCGCTTGAAACCAAGTGTGGAGAAGCTTTTAAACGAATTGATCAGGGACTTTAGCGGCCAATCAGCTAACGCCAATTAGTAACTAGTGGATACGGTAAAAACCGAGGCTGGTGCCCGAGCAGTGGAGATCGACCCTAAGGCGCATACCAGAATTCTACGAAGATGAAAACAAGATCAAGCGCTGGAAGGCTCTTCTGCAACCAGAAACAATCCGCAGTCCAGGAGATCGAGTTCAAATCCCTTATTGCTGGCGTGGTATCAGGCGAGCTCACGGGTGTGCGCCGAACGCGCTATCGCGCGAGATCCTCGATACTGTGGTGGATAGTGGGCCACGGTTTTTGATCCGCGACGCTAGTGTGCGAATTTGTCAGTCGCCGCGACGAGGGCGCGACTGTTCGGCGGATCGGAGGCGCTGTGGCCGCCATCGGGTGTAATGATGAGGTCGGCCTCCGGCCACGCACGATGAAGCGCCCACGCACTTTCCATTGGGCAAACGACGTCGTAACGCCCCTGCACGATTACTGCCGGAATGTGGCGAAGCCGGCAGGCATTCCGGAGCAGCTGGTCGTCGGTTTCTAGGAAGCCTTTGTGGATAAAATAATGGGCCTCGATCCGCGCGAAGGCGAGTGCGAACTCATCTTCTTCGTAGTGGGTGGCGAAGGCAGGGTCGGGCAGGAGCTTCGAGGTAACACCCTCCCATCGGCTCCAGATCTTTGCAGCGGCGAGCCGCACCACCGGATCCTCGCTGGTGAGACGGCGATAGTACGCCGACAGCAAATCCCCGCGTTCGGCCTCTGGGATGTGAGCGATGTACGGCTCCCAGGCGTCAGGATAAAGGACCGACGCCCCGCGCTGGTAGAACCAATCGATCTCCTGCTTGCGCAGCAGAAAGATGCCGCGGAGGACGAGTTCCGTGACGCGATCGGGATGCCTCTCGGAATAGGCGAGCGCAAGAGTCGAACCCCAGGATCCGCCGAACACCTGCCAGCGCTCGATGCCGAGGTGCTCGCGGATTTTCTCGATATCGCCGACCAGGTCCCACGTGGTGTTGGCCTCCAAGGATGCGTAAGGCGTGCTCTTCCCGCAGCTGCGCTGGTCGAAGTTGACGATGCGGTACTTGTCGGGGTGAAAGAAGCGGCGCTGTTTGGGTTCGGAGCCACCGCCGGGACCGCCGTGCAGAAACACCACAGGCTTGCCGGAGGGATTGCCGCTTTCCTCGAAGTAGATCTTGTGGACGGGCGAAACCTGCAGCTGGCCCGTGTTATACGGTTCAAGCGGCGGATAGAGCCAAATAACGGGATCCTTCATCACGGATTCGGGAACGCGGTGGTTGGGCATGGTGAGCAGTATACATAGGTCGGTGACTCTATCTGGAACGCTCCAGAAAGCTGTGGCCAAAGAATTCGCCGCGAAACGAGACAAGAAAGCAATCAAACCGAAGGCTAGCAAGGAGCAGACTGAGTCGATCCATGTTTGCGCCCCGCTGTTTTTGAATGGTACCCCCATTCTGGAAGCAGCACGCTCACTTAAGGATTACTTCTGCAATCGCCGATTCGCGTGGTGCCCGATCTGGATTACTAACGGAGATAGCTCCTCCCTCTGCTCTTGTACCCAGCTGCTGACTGGACCAAGGTCACCGATCATCCCAATTAGGAAGTGCGCACCTTTCTGCCCGCACCGGCCACCTGAAATCAACACGGTTCCGCTAAGATTCGTGTTTCCTCCCTTTCTTTCCGACAGATATCGGCCGCATTCAAATAACCACTCGGGTACGGAATCGGGAGCGGAACAGAGGCTCCGGCTGGAGATCAAGAGAGCCCGAGAGGGCATTCGATATCGGTCTGTTTTTGACCGGTGGGTAGGGTCATCCAGGGTGTCTTTGCTGTCGCAAAGGCATGTGGAACAATCTAAATCATGCGTTCCAAACAGTACAGACAGACCTGAGGCGATTGGCTAGGAATAATCTCGACCAGGCTCGGAGATTTGCCTTGCAGTGGAGAGGAGGAGCAATGAGGATCCTAAGATTTCCCGAATGGCAGAAGCCTTGCGAAGATGCCTTGTTGGAACCTGACCCGCAGAGATTATTTCAGCGAGTTATGGTTGCAGAGACAGCAATGTTTGACCGCATACACGCCATGGCAAACAGTCCAACGAACGTTGAACTAGGCGCCATTGCCGACATGCTGAAGTATTTTCTGGATCTGGTCGCCAATACATTCATTCTGCCAGACGGCGAAGAAAGGAAAATGAAGGCGTCACTGGAAATGCCTGATAAACGATTAAGGCCGAATTGAGAAAAGAGGTGTGCATTGATCTGGTGCGAAAGGCGTGCTGCGAAAAGGATGTTCATTTGCGGAGACCAGCGCCTGTCTAAACCCACAAGCACGGGCTAGGTCCACTGCCGCAAACCGCCGTCTCAGACCCGACGCACATTTCTGGAGAGCCATGTCAAGCAGCTGGTCGCCATCGACTTCTTCACTGTGTCCACTATCCCATTTTCAGGTTCTCTACGTGTTCCTGGTTTTGGCCCATGAGAGGCGTCGGGTTCTGCAATTCAACGTCACTGCCCACCCCACCGCAGAGTGGACCGGACAGCAACTACGCGACCGCAAAAGGCCATCTTCGGCAGTGCCTTCCGATTCTGATGCTATCGTCGCGCTCTCTGAGCGAGAGGAGTTTCGGTAAACTGATCTGCTGGTTCCTCAGTTCGTCTTTTCAAGGAGAAGAACCTTGAAATCTACTTCGCCCCTTTCGACCTCATAAACACCCGAGCCAAAAGTCGCCACTGTGGGTACCACGCCTGGTTGGACGCAGATGGAAATTGCATTTCGGCACGCAAGAGCAGCCCCTACGAAGTGGGTTGGCCGTCAGCGGGGCTTTGCAAAAAGCCAAGCGGGAAGCGAGCTTTGCGGGCACGATGAGAAAGAATCTAGTGAAGATGCAATTGCGACTCCGGATGAAAACGGGGTAGCGAAGGATGTTGCCTGAAGGACGTTGTCGCTAGATGGCAGCGCTAGCTAGAGCGTGCTGCAATCGATACAGGTCACTCCCCACAACTACTTTCCAGTATTTCATCGCTTCGTCGAGCAGGTTTTGGTCCCAGCATTAAAGTTCCGTACCGGATGCGCTGGCTGTTCCACTGGGCAGATGCGTTGAGACAGTGCTGAGGAGCCTTGTTCAAGTTGGTATGCTCAACTCCGAAAGATGCCTGTTGGGGTTCCCCTCATCCGTGGCGCACCGACATCGGCGGGCGGAATTCGAACGGGGATGAAAGACATTTATCCAAATTATGGAACGCTGGGCAAATTGATTATGCGGAAAGCCCTCGTCGATCACATCTGCGATCTTGCCATAAGAATATCCGCCGAATGTCGAATTGCGGCCCACCTTTTCGAGCAGATCGGGAACGCCACTTTCCCCGCCCGCAAAAATCATTGTGAAAATCGTGTCATCTGTCAGCCTGCACCCTAGCCCCGGGTAGTGTTCAACCCGACACAGGATTGCTTCCTGTGCTGTCTTGCACAGTCCCAGACCGCCAAGCTCTCCGAAACTATACCAGGCCCAGCCACTCGTCGGTCCGGTTGGCCGTCAACATGTTCCGGGTGGCGGGGAATATTTCCGTCCATAGTCATTGTGCTCTCCTAATGCTTTCAGATCCTACAGCGCTTGTCGGTTCGTATAGCCAGCGACTCGTTACTCTTTCTGTTGTGATCGCCGTTTTCGCATCGTATGCGGGCCTCGATTTGGCAGGCCGAGTGACAGCGGCGCGAGGCCGTGTTCGATCCATTTGGTTGACGGGCGGAGCCACAGCGATGGGGCTCGGCATTTGGTCCATGCACTACATTGGGATGCTGGCGTTCAGTCTGCCCATACCGGTGTTCTATAACTGGCCGACGGTCGTTTTATCACTCTTGGCGGCCATGGTGGCCTCCGGCGTGGCCTTATATGTCGTGAGTCGAGAATTCATGGACGTGTGGCGGGCGGTGGTAGGAAGCATCCTTATGGGAGTTGGCATTGCCGCGATGCACTACATCGGCATGGATGCCATGCGCTTGGCTGCGATGTGCCGTTTTGACACTGCTCTTGTGGCTCTGTCGGTTGTTCTTGCGATCGTCATTTCGTTCGTAGCTCTTTGGCTAGCGTTCCATGCCAGGGTGGAAAGAAGAGGAGGTGGCTGGCGTAAAATTGCCAGCTCCGTCGTCATGGGCGCTGCCATTCCGATCATGCACTACACGGGGATGGCTGCGGCCAGTTTCGTGCCGTCGGGCGGAGTCCCAAATCTGTTGCACGCGGTGAACGTTTCAGTACTGGGAATGACAGGCATCGTCATGGTGACGATGCTGGTGCTCGGGCTCGCAGTGCTGGCGTCCCTGTTTGATCGGCGGTACTCGGCTCAGAAGGATTTCGGCGAGAGCATCGTCGAAGGGCTACCGGGTATTTTCTATCTGATTAACGAACACGGACAATTGGTGAGGTGGAACCAACCTTTCAGAGATTTGTCCGGCTACTCTGCAGAAGAACTCTCCCGTATGTCCGTTCTTGATCTCTTTAAGGAACCGGATAAGAGGTTAGTCGCCGAGCGCATGCAGCAGGTCTTTGCAACGGGTGAGGCCGTAGCCGAAGCTTCTTTCGTCGCCAAGGACCAGACCGAGACCCCTTACCTGTTTTCCGGAAAACGGCTCGTTTTTGAAGGCAAACCCTGCCTGGTCGGCCTCGGGATCGACGTTACGGAACGCAAACGCGCCGACGCGTTGCTGCAAGATAGTGAGAGCAAGCATCACGTATTATTCGATGAATCGGCGGATGCGAACTTGCTGATGGACGAAAAGGGCTTCGTGGATTGCAATTCGGCCGCGCTAGGGATGTTCCGATATCCGACCAAGCCCGAGCTCATCTCCCTACACCCCGCTGAAATCTCGCCCCCGAGCCAAACCGACGGTACGCCTTCTCGGACGGCAGCGGACCAAAAGATCGCCGCCGCGTTTCTCAACGGCAAAAATCGCTTCGAATGGCTGCATCGGCGCAAGGACGGCGAAGTTTTTCCGGCGGAAGTGTGCCTGACGGCATTGACACTCAACGGTAAGCCGATGCTGCTGGCCACTGTGCGCGACATGACCGAGAGTAAACTCAACCAAGACGCGCTAAGAAAGACTACCGCTCGGTTAAGACTTGCCACGGAATCTGCTCGGCTCGGTGTGTGGGAATACGATCTGGAGACAAACACTCTGGCATGGGATGATCGGATGTGCGAACTTTATGGCATCCGGCGGGAAGAATTCGGTGGCGTTTACGAGGATTGGGTAAAGGGCCTTCACCCGCAGGACCTACAGGCCACCCGGGCCAGGCTGGAGGCCGCTATCGCCGAGAAAATGGAATGGCACGATGAGTTTCGCGTCGTGTGGCCATCTGGACAGATTCGTTTCATTGAAGTGCACTCCATAGTGCAGCGCACCTCTGCCGGTGTCCCGCAGCGGGTGATCGGCGTCAACAGCGACATCACGGAACGAAAGGGCATCGAATCGGAGTTGGTGAAAGCGAAGGAAAACGCCGAAGCGGCCAATCGCGCAAAGAGTGAATTCCTGGCCAACATGAGCCACGAAATCCGGACGCCAATGAACGGCATTATTGGCATGACCGATCTGCTGCTGGAGACTGAGTTAAATCCCGAGCAGTGCGAATACCTAAATATGGTCAAAGGATCAGCAGATGCGCTCTTAACTCTTCTTAATGACATCTTGGATTTTTCCAAGATGGAGGCGGGTAAGCTTGAGTTGGATTGTCTGAGCTTCGACTCTGCGGAAGAGTTTGGGAGAAGTCGTGAAGACGCTTGCGATAAGGGCGCAGCAGAAGGGCTTGGAGTTCATTTTTGATGTGGCTCCCGAAGTGCCGACGAACGCCGCAGGGATCCCGGCAGGCTCCGCCAAGTCCTGGTGAATCTGGTCGGTAACTCAATCAAGTTCACTGAAAGAGGCGAAATAGAGATCAATGTGCAAACGGAGGCGCGAAGCGCTCAGGGAGCAATTTTACGCGTCAGCATCCGGGATACCGGTATCGGAATCCCGGTGGACAAACAGCAAAAGATTTTCGAAGCGTTCTCCCAGGCAGATTCTTCGACCACACGCAAATACGGCGGCACCGGGCTGGGTCTCACAATCGTAGGTCAACTCGTGAGTCTGATGGGCGGGAGGCTGTGGGTCGAGAGTGAAGCCGGAAAGGGTTCAACTTTCTATTTCACGGTTCAAGTTGGTTCCGGAGCGGGCGCGTTGCCGGGGGAATCGCCAGATGTATCTCGATTGGCGGGCGTGCCGGTATTGGTGGTGGATGACAATGCGACGAATCGGCGCATTCTTGAGGACTCGGTCATCGGTTGGAAAATGATGCCAACGGTTGTCGCAAGCGCGGCAGCGGCGATTCAAGCCCTTAACCGCGCGCACGCATCGGGAGCCCAGCTTCCTTTGGTCCTAACTGATGCCCACATGCCGGATATCGACGGATTCGGTCTTATTGAAAACATTCGACAGGATCCACTGTTGGCCAACGTTAGGATTGTGATGCTCACATCGGGTGGCGAACGTGGTGACGCTGGGCGGTGTCAGAAACTCGGAGTCGCAGCCTACCTAAGCAAACCATTCGAAAGATCGGAGTTGCGTGACGTCTTGCTTCATGTGCTGGCTCGTGACCCAGCAAAGCCGGAAAACAGAGCTTTGGTAACCAGACATACCCTCCGGGAACAAAGGCAATCACTCTCTTTTCTTGTGGCGGAAGACAATGCTGTAAACCAACGGTTAATTGCCGGACTTCTGGAGAAGAGGGGGCACAGCGTGGTTTTAGCGCAGAATGGAGGAGAAGCGATCGAGGCATTGGACAAACAGCACTTCGATATTGTCCTGATGGACGTACAGATGCCGAAAATGGACGGTTTTGAAGCGACGAAGCGGATACGTGAAAAAGAAAAAGCAAGTGGCACGCATCTGCCAATCATTGCGTTGACCGCCCATGCTATGCAAGGCGACGAAGACCGTTGCTTGGCCTGCGGTATGGACGGCTACGTTGCGAAACCGATCAAATTGGAAGAACTGTTCTCCGTGATTGAAAAGGTGGTTCCTGGGACGAATCGCCGTTCAGATGCTAAAGTCCCCGCCGTAGCGATCTGATGAGCCTGCATGCCTGCGTACGAGAAAGAGATAGCTTGTATTAGAAGCAATGGCTATTGGGGACACTTCTCCACACTGGCCAGTGTTGCGCAGGGCGCGAGGATGTCTCAGCCATAGTTGAAGGTCAGTAGGCGGCGGTGAGCTGGCTGCTGATTGATTCCATGAGTGCTTGAGGTCAGAATGAAGCCAGGCTAGCCTCGTGGATTCAAATGAGAAGGCGGTCAAACAATTCGGTCGTCATCGTCTTATTCATCATATTTGTGGTCATCGCAGTCATCGCCTACCGCACGAAACAGATCGGAGTACGGGGATCCCCTCGATTAACAGGCCGTTCGCCACAAACCCAAAATGATAAATGACGAACGCAGGACGGGTTCCTGGTCGGACTCTTCCCGCTTGCCAGCATTTTAGTTGTTAGCGGATTCCTCCATTTCTGCCACCCTGAACCGTGCGGAATCCTCCGTTCCAACCTCCGCTTCGAGAAGCGGAAGTTCGCAGCCTTGCGTTTAGCCATTTTTCCGCCGGTTTTGCTAAATTAGGGCCGTAATCAACGATCTTCATCGAAGACGTAATGTTCTGCGATAGCTATAGTCTTTGCTGGACCGTTTCGGCAGCCCCCGTTGGCAATCCCGTCGCAGACTAGCGGGCTTTCACAAACTGGGCCGGTGTTCATCCAGCGAGGCACATCGAAAAAGGAAAGAGGAAATCAAATGAAGGCCGCCGTCATAACGAAACCGGGTAGGACGCCATTGTTCGCAGACTTTGACGATCCCGTGCCGCAAATTGACGAAGAATTGGTGGTCGTGACCGCCGCCGCTTTAAGCCACGTCACGAAAAGCCGCGCTTCGGGTTCGCATCACACCTCTCCTGGCAGTCTTCCCGCGGTTGTTGGTATCGACGGCGTTGGCCGGACTAAGGATGGCCGGCGCGTTTATTTCGTGTTGCCCGACGAGCCATTCGGCGGCATGGCCGAAAAGGTTGCGGTGAGGATGGATCAGTGCATTCCGCTTCCGGCAGATGTGGATGATATCACCGCTGCTGCAATAGCAATTCCGGGGATGTCTTCCTGGGCTGCGTTCAAGGAACGGGCACATCTGATTGCCGGGGAGAACGTGCTGATCAACGGAGCCACGGGAGCGTCAGGACGCCTGGCAGTGCAAATCGCGAAGTACATGGGAGCGAAGAGAGTCATCGCGACTGGCCGCAATGTTGAAGCTCTCGAACAACTGAAGGTTATCGGTGCGGACGCAACCGTCCCGCTTGCCCAATCCCCAAAGGAGTTGGGGGCGGCGTTCCGAGAGCACTTTGGCGGCGAAGGCGTCGATGTCGTCCTCGACTATCTCTGGGGACAAAGCGCCGAGGCCCTGATTATGGCGGCGGCAAAAGCGGGCAAGGATGCAGTGCCCATCCGCTACGTCCAGATCGGAGCACTCAGCGGCGGCAACATTGTGTTGCCAAGTGCTGCCTTGCGCTCGTCAGCACTCGTGTTGATGGGCAGCGGCATCGGAAGTATTCCCCTCAAAGGCTTGGTCGGCGCGATTAGCGGTGTGCTGCAAGCCGTAGTGCCGGGCAGGCTGAAAATCGAAACTAAAGTTGTACGGTTGGCCGAGGTCGAAGATACCTGGAACCAATACAGCGGCTATTCACGCGTCGTCTTCGCTGTGAAGCAGAATGTGGAAGCGTCCGCTTCGCTCTAAGCGAAAATGCAGCCCACAGCGCCGTTCTTATTGTGAGTGTCACATCCCTCTCTCCTGTGCCTTCCGCTAGGCTTGTGAATCGTCAAAACTGTTTGCTACCCCACCCACCATATGGTCTTCCTCGACATCCAAAGCCGAGGCAATCTCCCATCGAATCGTCGTCACGCCGGGTTCAAGCGATAGGCGCGTCACGATTTGCTCCAGCAACTCATCTCTCCTCCCCGTCGATTTCAGCTGCGCTCTCACCTTGACCCGGCTCCTCCCTTCTTCGTCTTCACTGTGCAGCGCGTAGAGAACCAGGGGCGTGCGTCCGATGTTCTGAACCAATAGCGCGCGAATCTGCGCCTCGTCGGACGTGCGACATACGCACTCAAACCGGTACAGAACCACCTCCTCGGGGGCTTCAACCGGAGTGCGATTGATGCGCTGCGCGAGCGGGCGAAGCAACAGATTCGCGGAGAGAATCGCTACCGTCCCGATAGACGAAAACGTCGTATAGCCAAGGCCGGCGAGCGTTCCAACAGCAGCCGTGCACCAAAGCGTCGCTGCGGTATTCAAACCTCGAATGCCGAACCCATCCTTGAGAATCACCCCCCCACCGAGGAACCCGATTCCGGAAACCACGTAGGCGGCCACCCTTCCCTGACTTCCATCGTTGCCGGCGATCAGGCCGCCCATCATGACGAACATGGCCGCGCCCACTGCGACGAGGCAATTGGTACGCAGTCCCGCCGTGCGTTGCCGCCATTGCCTTTCGGCACCGACCAGCGCTCCCAGAAAGAGCGCGACAACTATACGAATTGCGAATACATACCAAGTCATTGCAGCCTCGCTTCCCATCGAACGCTTTTAGAGGCACAACGGAATTCGCGCCTCCCACAACGAGAGACACGAAGACTGATCGAGATTAAAAAGCTCTCGCGTACGAAATCAGTTCATGAAGTGGGGAACTTTGCGGCCACCGCGAAGATTCCCACTCGCTCGGATTTTCTTTTTCCACGAGAGCGGGCGGGAGTTCAGGAATGCAGGTTGTTACGCTCGCTGATCGAGGAATTCCAGGCGGTTGGAACTACCCGGAGGTTCGGGTTCTTGAATTAGATTTTCCATGTAAGATCCGGATAACTCCTTTTTGCCATGCTGTACTGGTCCTAGGTTCTATACCATACCCGTACTGGGTAGTAAACTAAAAATGCCGCATACCTGGCGAGAAAAGTTGGACCTTGTCAATCGGACCAAGAAGGTCATCGGGCAGCGGGAAGCGATTCTGCGTGCTCTCCACGACGATGAACAGTGCGCGGATGGCCCTCCAACGGCTCGCGGCAGCAAGAGGATCCATCAACAGTCTCATGGCCGAAATCATGGAGGACCACATTTCGCGCCCACATGCCCAGAAACAACAAGCCCTTGCGAAGAAGCTGCTGACGATCCGATTGACATCGTGCGCACCTACCTGGAATAAGCGTCACACCTGGCGCCTCGTTGAACCAGGACTGCCTTTCTCTTTATTACTATACTGGACTATAGTATAGTAAAAATATGGCTCATACAACCAAAGACAAAGAAAAGCTTCTGACACGCGTTCGCAGGATTCGTGGACAGGTCGATGCGATCGAAAGAGCGCTCGATTCCGAGCAGGAATGCGCCGGCGTGTTGCAACTCATGGCCGCTTGCCGTGGGGCACTGAACGGTCTCATGGCCGAGGTCATGGAAGGTCACATCCGGTTCCACGTCTTGTCACCTAACAATGGCAAGAACTCCCCTCAGATGGAAGCCGCCGAAGAATTGATCGACGTCGTTCGGGCTTATTTGAAGTAACGTCGCGAAAACGCCCGCACTGTGCGAACGGAGGCAAGGTCATGAATCAGGTCAATACGAAGCAATCGCATTCAGCGAATGTTGTTAACCCGCTGCAACCCCGCCATCTCGATCACGAAGACGATGCGGAACATGGGCATGGACTGGCCTGGCGTGAGATCAACCGCATCTTGTTCGTGGCTGCGGCTGCGGGGGCCATGTGGTTTCTTGGTGGATCGACGAATCCTTACATCATTGCGATCGGGGTCATTTGCACCTTGGTGGGTGGTTTTCCCATCTTCCATGAAGCCTACGAGAACATCGTACAGCGTCGAATGACGATGGAGCTTTCAATGACGATTGCCATTGTCGCGGCTCTCGGCATTCGCGAATTGTTTACGGCTCTGGTCATCACGCTCTTCGTTCTCGTCGCAGAGATACTAGAAGGCCTTACGGTCGGTCGAGGCCGCAAAGCGATTCAACATCTAGTTGATTTACTGCCGAGCACGGCTACTGTCCGAAGAAGTGGGTCTTGGACCGACGTACAGATTCAAGAAGTCTCGGCGGGTGACGAAGTCCTCGTTCGGCCAGGCGGGCGTATCCCGGTTGATGGAGAAGTTGTCGGAGGTCATTCCTTCGTCGACCAAGCGCCCATTACCGGTGAATCCATGCCAGTCGAAAAACAGGCCGGTGCCATCGTTTACGCCGGCACGATCAATCAATCCGGCGCGCTCGAAGTTCGAGTTGAGCGCCTGGGCCGTGACACAACGTTTGGCAAGGTTATTCAGGCTGTTGAAACAGCCGAGAAGTCGCGTGCCCCGATTCAAGGAATTGCCGATCGGCTAGCCGGTTACCTTGTTTATTTTGCGTTGGGCGCTGCCGTCCTGACTTTTCTCATCAGTCACAACATTCGTTCGGCCATTTCGGTCGTGATTGTCGCCGGAGCGTGCGGCATCGCAGCTGGAACGCCGCTGGCGATCCTCGGGTCGATTGGCCGAGCCGCGCAGCAGGGCGCAATCATCAAAGGCGGGTTATATCTTGAGAAGCTGGGGGAAATCGACGCAGTGCTGCTCGACAAGACTGGCACTCTGACCTACGGAAGTCCCGAGCTTCTGGACGTGCACCCAGCCCCAGATGTTTCCACTACTCTCTTGCTCAAAACCGCGGCGATTGCCGAGTCTCGTTCCGAACACCCTATCGCCAAGGCGATCCTCAGGAAGGCGGCGAAATTAGGCATTCCGTATGACGATCCAGGTCAATTTGAATATACGCCTGGCAAAGGAATTCTTGCTCGCAGCGACGGCGAAGAAATCGTGGTCGGAAATCAGCATTTCTTACTCGAACGCGGGGTCCAACCGAAGCAAGAGAACGGTGCGTTGCCAGGGTCGGAAATATTTGTGGCGCGCGGCGGACGATTCTTAGGAACTCTGCAAATTGCCGATACGCTTCGGCCCGAGGCAAAGGATGCGATTCGATCTCTCAAATCGATGCGGCTTCGGACGGTGCTGCTCACTGGTGATGCAAAGGCTGTCGCCGAAGACGTTGGTCTCAAACTGGGTGTCGACGAAATTATCTCTGACCTTCTGCCTGAAGACAAATTGCAGTACGTAAAGCTGTTGACTCAGAAAGGCCGCAAGGCTGTCATGGTCGGGGATGGCGTGAACGACGCGCCTGCTTTGATGCAGGCTTCGGTTGGCGTGGCGATGGGATCTGGAACAGATGTCGCGCGCGAGAGTGCCGATGTCGTATTGATTGGGAGTGATCTATTGAAGCTTGTCGAGACTCTGCGGATAGCCCGGCGCTGCCGTCGCACCATCCTGCAGAACTTCGTCGGCACGCTTGTGGTCGACAGCATCGGTGTTGGACTCGCTGCGTTCGGATTTCTCAATCCCTTGCTCGCTGCCTTCATTCACGTCTCGTCCGAAATGGTTTTCATCTTGAATTCTGCAAGGCTGCTTCCGCCAGTCTCATCGGCGAATCAATTTGTTCGCGGAATTCTTTCGCAATCACCTTCCATGGTAAATGACGGAAAAACCATGTCGGTCGGGAAAGCTTAGGCACATTGTGCCAAGGCTATTGCTGCGGAAACACCGCGAATGGCAGGCCCAAGGATTGTTAAAGCGTATTCAGCTATCCGTCAGCGGTTATCGCTGAGCGAATGAAGCCCGTTGCTACCGTAACAATACGTTCCTAGTGCGCTCCTTCACATCTAAGTTGTCGGACACACTAAATCGCTAAAACGATTCTCTGACGAGTTCTTCACTTTTCTTCCAAAGCGCCTCTGCGGTGTTCGTGTCGAGCGAATATCCGCGCACTCCTTCGCTGATGGCACTGATGGTCGCGTGATCCGGCAAAATATGGCCGACATGGCAGTTCTCGCAATATCGGCCGCCGATCTCCTCAGCAGAAGCAACAAAACCGGCCCATACCGAAGTGGCAGCTCCCTGTGGAATCGTCTTCCACTGGAACGACGCCTTGCCCTCTGCAGCAAGCTGCTGATTCATCTGGTCGATGATCTTTTGGATCCGGCTTGGGTCCACGTAGCGACCTAGCTCGGTCTGTATGCCGCCTGGATGCACGGCTGCAGCGCAGACGCCACGCTTACGGTGCCGTTGGTCGAAGGCAGCGGCAAAGAGGATATTCGCCGTCTTCGATCGCCCATATGCAATGAAGGGGTCATAGGGTGTCCGTTCGAAGTTGGGATCATCGAGGTCAACCTTGGAGTAGCGGTGCCCCGAAGAAGACAGGTTGATCAGACGCCCTCCTGTACGGATAAGAGGCGCAATCCGGTTGACGAGGACGAAGTGACCGAGATGATTGGTGCCGAACTGGGTCTCGAAACCATCTAGAGTGTGGGCAAACGGCGTGGCCATGACTCCCGCATTGGCGATGACCACGTCCAGTGGTTCACCCTTTGCGAGCAATTTGTCGGCGCACGCGCGCACGCTTTTAAGGCTGGCGAGATCGAGTTCCATCAGCTCGAAGCTCCCACCGTGGGCTGCTGCGTCCTTTCGCACTTGCGTGGTCGCCGCTTCGGCCTTCGTCAAATCCCGCGCTGCACCCACAACCTGCGCCCCGTGCGCGGCAACAGACCGCGCAGTCTCCACGCCGAGCCCGGCCGAGACGCCCGTGACCAGGACCCGTTTACCGTGCAGATTCACTCCGGACAAAACGTCTTCTGTTGTTGAGGTCGCCCCCAATACGTCCACCATCGTCTTCCTCCTTGTGCTGGCCCGCTCGAATTGCCATACGTATCTCCTTCGCGAATTACATTGTGAGTACTCACTCAGTTATATGATGCACGGACTCATGACTTGGTTATGCCGGACCAAAACATTTGAAAGCCGCTATCCCGGTAGTATTGCGCTTTGGATCGGCTCGACACGGTAAGGTCTATCGTTGCCTCTACCAGGGCTGCTAACGACTTCGAGATAAGTTCCACCGGAAGATTGTCCCGAAAGATACGCTGCTCAATCGCGCCACGAATCATGGTTTGGAACTCGACGAACGGCGCGCTACCGGCGTCTCTGGACTCTTTGGTGAGTACCTTGACCAGATCATCCTTAGTCTTGAAATACGTAAACAGAGTTCCCTCCGCGACGCCAGCTTGTTTTGATATCTCTGATGTTGGGGCCGCGGTAAGACCGCGCTTCGCAAACAGGCGTCTCCGGCGCCGAGGATTGCATTTCGTTTGTCTTCGCTTTTAGGGCGCACCACTGAACCTCTCTATTACTGAGTGCGTACTCAATAATACATAGGAAGTATGCTGATGGCAAGCGAAGGCGGCGGCCGAAAGAGAATTAAGGATGCTCGGCACTCGGAAGGTGTCGTGGAACCCGATTTGTCCGGCGGTCACGTAGACACGAAGCCGCCTTACCGGGGCTGTTTACGGGAACCCCGAGACTGTCCCACCTCAGGGATTCACTTCAACTATTTCTGTCGTAGAGCCGTCTGCCCCAGGTGATAGGCCAAATGATTGGTACGACTCAGCAGGATGGCGAGACGGTTACGCAACGGATCTTTCACAAAGTCTTCCTCAGACACGGCACGGTGCTTTTTCAGCCAGTCCGCCGCCGAGAGACTTGCAAACCCCTCGAACAATCTGCCGTTAACTTCTCCCCAGGCCTTCCGAACCAGGTCGACCGATGGAATTCCGGCCTGCCTGTTATCAGGACTGGAAATGAACGCGACATCAAACTCGGGATGGAGCCGCTGCCCGATACCCAACAGAGGGAGCATCGCGTCGTGAGTGGCCGTGAGATGCCCCCAGAGATAGATCAAACGGTTTTTCCCCGGTGCGATTTCTTTCTGGACTTCTTGGTCGTTGAAACCGGAAAAGATTTTGTCAGCCCTTTCGATGTTTCCCTTCCATCCGTTCAGTGCAACCCTTAAATACAATTCCTCGTTCGTCATGGGACATTCCTTTGTGTTCTTTATTGGACTCCGCAACCTATGCCGTTAGGCCGTTGAGCAAAACAACTCTCCCGCTGTTTCGGTTAGATCTGGGCTCTGCCGCCGTCAACGAACAGTTCGATACCGGTGACGAAACTGGAGTCATCCGACGCCAGAAACAACGCCACCTTAGCAACTTCCTCGGGTTCCCCCATGCGTCCCATCGGGATGGTGGACACAATCCGCGCAATCACGTCTACAGATTGCTGACTCGTCAGCGGCGTATTGATCGGCCCCGGACTAACAACGTTTGAGCGGATACGACGGTCACTAAGATCCGTAGTCCAGGTTCGCACGAAAGAGCGGATGGCAGCCTTACTCGCGGCATATACGCCGAAGGCGGCAGTACCCTTAACACTCGCGACAGAGCCATTGAGAATGATAGAGCCACCATCATTCAGTAGCGGTAAGGCCTTTTGCACCGTGAACAGCGTTCCCCTCACATTGATGTTGAATAGTTTGTCGAAATGCTCTTCGGTGACGGCCCCAAAGGGAACAAATTCTCCAACGCCGGCGTTGGCGAAAACAATATCGATTCGCCCCTTCACCTTAGAGATGGTCTCGTAAAGACGATCAAGGTCAGCCAATCGGGCAACATCTCCCTGAACTCCAGAAACGTTCGTGCCGATCGCCCTCACGGCCTCGTTGAGTTCCCTCTGGCGGCGGCCCGTTATGAAGACATGCGCACCCTCCTTGGCGAATAACTTTGCCGTAGCCAACCCAATCCCTTCTGTACCACCTGTGATGAGAGCGATCTTGTCTTGAAGCTTTTTGGGCATTGTTTTTCTCCGTTGTGGCTGAGCTGAACTCTCAACCTCCGATGCTCCAAGCTCGATCCCTTGAGTACGAGCACGGCCTGCCTAATGGCTGTCGAGCCACTTTCGAATATTCGAGACGGTATCCTCGTAGAACGTATTGTTGGATTGCGATGATTCCGTTGGTTCTCCGCTTTACTGTTCGTTTGATATGCACAATTAAAATAAAAAAAGTCAATGCGCCTTTTCTCGGATCTGACTAACTAGGTCTGCCACGGTTATTTTCGCGAGTGTTCTCTCGAAGCTGTCCTGAGCTTGAGAAAGAACTCGGCAAGAGTCGCCGAGGAGATTTCCTCGCCGTGGACGAACCCGAGCGCAGCCATGATGTGCGCGGCAACAGCAAATTGCACGCTCTTCACCGACATAAGGTGTCTCGCGTTTGTATGTGATGTTAAACAGCACAATTTGGTTGCAATTTTTTATGCTGAGGAGCGTCTCACCTCATTCCGTGCTGACGCGGCATCTCTCATCCCGTCAAAGGCTGTCAGATGGTGAGGACGACCCTGCCGAGGAGGCAGCCCTCAACCGGGTAACGCAGAGCATCCGCCACTTCGGACAGAGGGAACGTCTTTTCCACGATAGGCTTGACCGCGCCGGGATTGAAGCAGTGGACATGTGAGCGGCCTGAGACATAGGTAACACATTGTACCGGACACATAGGTGACACTTTCTCTCCGTAAAAGGGGAGGGGAGTGATGCCTTGGAAGGAGTGTTCGGTGATGGATGAAAGAATGCAGTTTGTGGCTCGCCGGCTAGCCGGCGAGACGATGGCGGAACTTTGCAGGGAGTTCGGGATTTCTCGCAAGACCGGCTATAAAATCTTCGATCGTTACCAGGAATGTGGCGTTCAGGGGCTCACGGACAGAAGCCGACGTCCGTATCGCTACGCCAACCGACTTCCGTTCCAGGTCGAAAACTTCATCTTAAACGTAAAGCACGAGCACCCCAGCTGGGGTGCTCGCAAAATCCGTGAGCGCTTACTGCGCCGGTTCTCCGGTATTCCCAGCCCGGCCAAAAGTACCATCCATGCGGTGCTGGATCGCCATGGCCTGGTGGAGCGCCGCGGTCGCGTGCGTCGTCGCGCCCAAGGGACGCCGCTCTCGTTAGGCCAGCGACCGCGTGATTGCCATCAATGTCCGTGGCGTGTACGTCGCGACTCAGGCAGCGCTGAAGCACATGAAGAGCGGTGGTCGCGTCATCACGATCGGTTCGGCCGTGGGTGAACGTGTCGCGGCGCCCGGGCTGGTGCCATACGCGGGCACGAAGGGAGCCGTCAAGATGTTCACTCAGGCGCTGGCCAGAGAGATCGGGAGCCGGGGCATCACGGTCAACAACGTGCAGCCGGGTCCAATCGACACGGAATTGAATCCCGCCTCGGGTGATTGGGCGGTGCCGCAGAAGGCCGCCACAGCGCTTGATCGTTACGGGCGTGTGGATGAGATCGCCGCAATGGTGGCGTTTGTCGCCGGTCCGGAGTCCTCGTACATCACCGGCGCGAATCTTACCGTGGATGGCGGAATGAATGCCTAAACCGACGGAGCGGGGCACGGTTCTACCTTCGAGGAAAAATTCAATGAGCCGGACCAAACAGGAAACAAACAAGGTACTTGTTCTTGAGGCCTTTGACTCTCTTCAACCAACGGGACTACGTAGCGGCCGAGCGTTACTGGTCCCCTCACTCATTCAACACAGCGCTCACATCGCACCGGGCCGCGGCGGTCTGTTCAATCTCATCAAGAGTATCCCTCCAACGTTGAAGTACGAACCCGGAACGATCGTGGCAGCGGCGGCTCACCAGACTTCGCGATCTGCGCATCATTCCCTAAAATTGCCGATGCAGGGGGCTAGCCATGAACGGAGATACCGGCTTCATCGCGGGCGGGGCTCACGTCCCCGTTGACGCAGGTACTGAAGCTGCTGTACTCACGATTTCACCGTATTGCTTACCCGCTCTGTCAACGTGTAGTGTTGCCCAAGGGTGAAATTCATGAAAATCGCAGTTATGGCTCTTGTACTTGCGCTGTTCTCCGCAATCCCAGCCCACGGTGACGCCAGCGCTCAAGGATGTGCGAGCAGCGATGGTAAGGCGGCCGGTTGTACTTCCAACGCATCGACCCCGACTAGCGTACCTGAGCCCGGTAGCTTGATGCTGCTCGGATCAGCGCTTACGGCTTTGGGCGGATTCGTTTTTCTGCGCAGAAACGATCGTCGGTAACGGGCGAAGCCAAAATATAAAATATAAAGGGATGGAGGCGCACATGACTCCGCTTAGACGAAACGAACTTTCTACGAATGAAGTCCCCGCTTCTGAGTTGGGAAGTGAATTACCAAGCGGTGTCCCGCCGGTCCAAATGGAAGAGCCAGCTGTTGAGGATGAATTCGAGCTTCGGAGAAGGCAGTTCTTCAGCTGATCGCAGACCACTCAATCTGCCGCTTCTGCCGATGCAGCTGTGCCTGCCACGGACGTGAACTGGTTCTCAAACCAAGCCCCATGAAGCACCTGGCATTCGAGTACCTCCGCCTACCCGCCGCCGAACAGCAATACTAAGAATGATCACCAGTAACATGTATTCTACTTTTTTCGCTTCCTCAGTTCCTAACTTCGAGTCGATTGTTCACGTTCCCTTCACCGGCGGCCGCTACCGCCTTTGCCCTTAAATCCTTTGCCTCGGACTCAGAGTGGACGACACCAAGAGTCGCGGCGGATAGTTCTGGCTATTTCGCGGTCTAAGACATTTTCTTTTTGTTGTTCATTCGCCGGACGGTTGGAGTCAGCCTCCCGATTGGGATCGTGCGCGTGCACAACAACACATCCTGCTCCGACGACACAAAACAGAGTCCCCGCCAACAAAAGGCGAACCTGCGCAGTAATTGATTCCTCCTGCCGCGGCACCTTAGTCAGGATCAGTTTTGTCTTTTACCTTCCGGGCACCATCTTCCGTTTTCTTCGCCGCTTTATTGGTGCCCTTCTTTACAGCGTGGCCCGTTTTCTTAGCTGTATCCTTCGTTGCCTTTCCAGTATCCTTTGAGGCTTCCTTGGTTTTATGTCCCGCATCCTTCAGGTCTTGCTTGGGGAGTCTTGCGCACCCAAAACCAGCGATCCGCCAAGCACAAACACTACAATCAGGGCTACTCGAGACAGTTTGTTAGAGTTCGCATTTCATTCGTTCCTTTCGTCCACTGCTATGAGCGCAGCCAAACTACGCTGTTTTATGGAGGTGTGCCATCAACGGTAATCCCCGAGGCCGCGGATGAAATCTTGTAGGCAACGGCTGAACGCCTTACCAAGAGTGGTCGCCCAGAACTCTCGAGCTCCCTGCGGGAAAATCCACCCCATCCGAGGTGAACCTGGTAAAGGTCCTCAGGTGCGACAACTTTTCAGGCTTATTGCAGCCATCTCTCATATGGGAAACTAGCCCATCGGGCAACACGAAGCGTTTCCAGATACAGTGATTTGCCACCATCAGTAGGTCCTCCCGTGTATGGTCAATGCACTCACTGAGACATAAGTTTCGACGCCGGAGGTGACCTCCTATGGCAATTCCAGTCCAGGCCAGATCATCCGTTCAGGAGTTTGGAGGTTTTTCTGCTTCAAACGAAGCTTATGCATCTGCTATTTCGTGGAACGCCGTCATTGGCGGTGCGTTCGCAGCAGCTGCCTTGTCGCTTGCTCTCCTTACATTAGGCGCCGGAATCGGCTTATCAGCAGTTTCGCCATGGTCGTACAGAGGGGCGTCAGCATCGACCGTGAGCGCAGGTGCAATCCTCTGGCTGATCATTGGTCAAATTCTTGCTTCTGCACTCGGTGGCTATCTCGCAGGCCGTCTGCGCACGAAATGGGTTAGCGTTCACACTCACGAGGTGTATTTCCGAGATACTGCACACGGCTTTCTCGTTTGGTGCGTCGGACTTGTGATAACAGCCGGTTTCCTAGCTTCCGCCGCGGCTGCGGTTGCCGGTGGACCAGGGAACGGTGTGCCGACAGCGGCCGTCGAAGGGCAAACCAGTCCGAATGCATACTTCGTTGATTCACTCTTCCGTTCAGATCGGGGAGAGCGCGTTGACGCCCCAGTGCGGGCTGAGGCGAATCTCATTCTAGCGAAGGGTATTCAAGAGGGCGATCTGTCCGCAGCCGACCGGAACTATCTTGCTCAGCTTGTCTCGGCGAGAACCGGGTTGAATCAAACTGACGCACAACGCCGCGTGTCGGCAGTTTTTGACGATGCTCGACGAGCCGCGGACAATGCTCGCAAGGCGGCAGCCCCACTCGCTTTACTGGACGTTCCTAGCCCTGCTGATCGGCGCTTTTTGCGCCAGCTATGCCGCGACCCTCGGCGGTAGGCAACGTGATCGCCTGACGGCTGTAACGGTTTGAAACTGCAAGGAGGCCTACGATGCGTTCAATCTTGCTTCTTTTGCTTGGCGTGCCAATTCCTATCATTATCTTAGTGGGGCTGTTCAGTCATTTCTGAGATAAGTAGCTCCGTCCGACTCGCGTTAACTGGGCTTCGGACGGCGCATGTCGACTTCTTTCGGATGATCTGCGAACGGAATCTTGAGGGAATCGTGGCGAAGCACCGAGCGAGTCCGTACTCGGCTGCAGCGAAGTGGATCAAGATTAAGAATTCCGCGCACACGCGGGCAGAGCGCCGGCACGAACTGTTCGAGGCGTTGTTTTCCTCGACAAAATAGCTTCACATTGCTATGACGCAGGCGGCGTGCCAAATCCCTTGAATTCCTGAGGCCTACCTTCTACACAGCGATCCTGACTGTATCGCTTCGTACGTGGTGCCATCGTATGGTTATGACGAAGGGAAAAACGACATGAAAGGTAACCCGCGATGGATGTTGACCTGTGATAAATGCAACTCCGAATTCCCATACAGCGACGTAGTAGACAGACCACCATCACAGCGTGATCCCTTTACCGGCTATCTGCACAAGCCGGAGTTTCCAATTGATGGACTGAGCGTAGAATGCCCGCACTGCAAGAAGTCTTCTGTTTATCAGCGTCACCGACTTTTCTATCGACCAGCGTAAATTGTGGATTTTTCCCCGTCGTCCAGTTGCCGCCAGTCTTCAGTTCACGCTGTGATTGATCTGTCTGAATAACCGCGAAGGATTACGCGCCTGCCTCCGCAACATGAGCAATGATGAGTTGCGGCATACTAGGCAGATGAGAGGAAGCAAGTCAGCCTTACAAGAGATAGGTAATGAGAAACACGCACCTCGTCAGTGCTTGATTTCCTGACGAGATGCCGACTTGACGGGAGCTGGCTACGAAATCAAGGAGAGGGAACGATTCCATCAATTCCCAATCGACAGAGTGTGACGATCCGGGCTCAGATGAGTGTCGTTGAATCGAGTCGGATACTTCAACCCGAATCCAAGCATTCGATCAAGGCCGATGTGAGCGATCCAGATGAGGGAGAGCGATACAATGGCAGGGCGATTCGACCCGAACGAGTATCCAGCCAACACCAATGGCCCCACGTAGGTGTGGACGGCATTGTACGTGATCGCTCCCACCTTAATACTGGCGGCGTAGCCGAGCATCGAGAGATCCGGCAGAAGAAACAGCAAGGCAAATTGAAGCCAACTGCCCTGGCTCCAATGGTAAGAGATGAGGCTGACGATCAATACTGCGGCACCTTCTAGGTGCAAGAGTGGTCGAGGGTTCATGGCGTTCTCCTCTCCGCCCTGAAGCGGGACAATGGCCCAGCGACGATTGCCAATTGTTTGTCAACTCCTTACTTGATTTCCTGACAAGATGCCGACTTCGCAGGACTAATCCCAAAGAGGCCCAACCCTGCCCGTTTCATTTTGGAATCGTCGACAGCAAGGCGCGTGTCTCGGCTACGACGCGGTCCTGGAACTTCGGGTCGTGCAGAGTGCAGAGCCTTGCATCGGGTGGCCACCCTCGTCGTAGTAGACACCGGCCTGACCGGACGCATCGGTCATGATTTTGGAAATCACGCGCGCGGCTCGCTTCGGAGTGCTCAAGATTTTTGAAGAAGGGGATGAGTAGTGGCACCAGGATCGGGATGACGAATCTCTGCAGAAGGCGCACAAACGCTCCGACATCGCTCCCCCCAAGGCCGGTGGTTGGATTCAAGCCCGGCTCGATCGCGTTGAAATGCAGCCGTGGAGTCTCATGGGCGAACACCATCGCTGCGGCAAGGATGGCCTGTTTGGAAGTTGCGTAGGCATCATAGCCCGGCTTTTTGGCGCCGCCCGGTTTCCATTCACCCCGCGCACTCGCCTCTGCGGAGATATAGCGACCACCTCGAAACCCCGCAGCCACAGCTGGCTTGCGATCAGGCTCTTCTACGGCGGAGACGACGAAAAGGACATTTGCACCATTGGGGAGGCTTGGCATAAGCGCCTCTGTCAGCGCAAACGGGCCGAGACGGTTGGTCACAAACGACATGTCCCATCCCAGCGCATTCTTGGCCGGGCGCATCTGCATGATGCCGGCGTTGTTGAGCAGGCCGACGATCGGAAGACTTTGCCGTGCTTGATCACTTCCAGTGTCGTAGCCCGGCCAATCCCCGAGGTCGGGCCGGTGATGACGTACGCCTTGTACTCGGACGAAGTATTCATGGAAACGGGGGTAGGCATTGATAACGTTCCTTACGTGTCTGTCTGGACAGTCATTATCGAGGAACAAAAAATTAGGCCACCACACGCCACAGGGCCTCGAATCCCTCTTTACAGTGCTTCCTCGCATGGGTTGAATCCTGAGTCATGAAATCTATCGTCGCCTCAGCGACAGAGTTCATGATCGCGACAACGAAACCCATCGGGGACTTACACATGGGGCCGTTGCCGCGAATCTGTTCAAGCAGTCCTGCGACGCCTGCCATCGTCCTGTGGGCCGCCTCACGGGTCTCCAGCGTGATCTCCTCGGAGACGCCGAGCTGTGCCAGCGCTCGCCGCTTCTCTGGGTAGGACACCGCCCAGTTCATCCAGTGTTGCCAGAGGTGCAAGAGCTGCTCACGAGGTTCTGCACGCCTGGGAAGGTCCTTCATAGCAGCGGACGCCATCTCTGTTTTCAGCTCAAGATAGAGTTGGTTGAAGAGGTCAGTTTTTGTTTCGAAGTAAGTGAAGAGCGATCCATTGGCAACTCCAGCCTCTTTCGCGATGCCCGCCGTAGGCGCGCTCAGGCCCTGCGTAACGATGATGCGAGTTGCCGCCTCCAGAATCGCGCTCCTCTTCTCGTCGCTCTTCGGCCTTGGCATGAATCCATAGTATAGGTAAGCGTCTAGACAGTCAACTATTTGAGGGTCTGGCATTTTGCGATTTAAGACGGTCGAGTCGTTCGCGTTCTAGCGTTTCGGTAATCCACGAAAGAATGCTTCCCTGAAAGAAGGGAAGAAGAGTGACAAGCTTGATGCCCGCAGGTTGGCTGTGCTGCTGCGGCTCGATCATGTCCATCCGGTCTATCACGGTGAACACAGGACGAAATTGCACGCGCCTCTCAGTCCCGTGTGATAACGAATTGTGTCGCGACATTCGTACCTGGACCAGGGATCAGGGGTAACCCTCAACCCTTGGTGCTCCATGCTTCCATTCCGGGGCCAAGCCGAAATGATCGCGGTTCGGCATTTGCACTTTTGGGAGACTGTGTTCGTCCATGACCTCGTCCTCTTTGATAATGCCATTCTTGTAGAGGATAAAGGCGGTCAGCGCATAGACCTCGTTGGGTTTTAATGTGCCCTCTTTCGTGAGTGGCATGGCGCGGTTGATGTAGTCCCAAATCGTGGTAGCGTACGGAGAGTGGAAGGCCATCAAGTTCGAATCGTTCACGCAAGGCGACAGGCAGGGATATTGGGACTTGGTCTTCCCGTCGCTCCTAATCAAAGTAGGAGCCGGGCCCCCTGAACCTGTTTGCCCATGACACCCAAAGCAAGCCTTACGAACGAAGAGTCCCGCGCCTTCCACGGCGGTGCCGTGTCCTGGCGGGAGCGCCTGTCCATCGGGGCCGATGGTAATATCCCACTTGCTGACTTCCATCGGCAGTGGGAGTTCTGCCCACACCGTAGGTGGGCGATTGTGCCTGCTAATCTGGCTTAAGCCCAGAATCATCAACAGCAGGAGCAGCTTACGCGAGTCCATTATGAATGGTCCCATCGCTGGCCACCCTCCAAGGGAAAACGCTGTTGTCCAGGCCTTTTATCTGCAGATTCGCGTCATTTGGCTCATTCCAGTATTTCGCGATCTCGGCTCGCGTGGGTTGCACGGTTCCCACTTCGTCTGTGCAGCGTGACATAATCACGGTCTCCGTTCCGTCCCACTTCCAGGGGAAGCCGAAGCGGGTATGCGCCATCGGATATGCCGGGGTTCGAAGCTCCGCAGGTTTCCAGCTCTGCCCACCGTCGACCGAGACGTCCACGCTTCGAACAGCACCCGATCCCGACCACGCCAAGCCGGTGATTTCATAGAATCCAGGGCCCGGGAGCTTTTGATCCCCGGAAGGAAAGGTGATCACGGATTTCGGCCCAATCTGGCGATTCAATGCAGCGATGCGTGAATCGGGCGCAAGATGTCCGTAATCGTTGTAGGTCATGTAGTTCTTTTCGACCAGTTTGATTCGCCGCAAATACTTAACGTTAACCATTCCTTCAAAACCCGGCACGATCAACCTGAGTGGAAAGCCGTGCTGGGGACGCACGGGCTCGCCATTTTGGCCGTAGCAAACCAGACAATCGTCCATGCCCTTTGCGATTGGAAGGCTGACCGCGCCTTTTACGGTCTCCGCTCCTTCCGCGATGAAGAAGGACGCACCGTTCTGGACGCCGGCCTCCTTGAGTAACAGAGAAAGTGGTACGCCGGTCCATTCGCAGCAACTGGTCATCCCGTGTGACTGCTGCACGGTTTTATGCGTGGCTCTCGCACGATTCCCACTGCACTCCAGGAAATGAACGCGGGTCACAGACGGAAAACGCTTTAGTTCGGCCACCGTAAAAATCAGCGGCCGGTCCACCATGCCGTGAATCATCAGGCGATGTTCGTCGGGATTGATGTCCGGAACATAGGAGCCGCGATGCGTGGCTACATAATGGAGCGACGAGGCCGTGATCATTCCCACCGAATCCTGTAGCGGCGACAATACGTGAAAGGTCATCCCGAACTCATCGGGAGACATTCTTTCCGCCACCGGGATACGGATCGATTTCACGTAATGGGAGCGCTCGCCATAGGCGACCAAATCCTTGTCATCTTTGCAGGCGCTGTATCTTTGGAGGCTGCATCTGTGGGCGTGCTGCTCTCAGAATGCGACATCTGGGCAGCAGCGGAGGGTACTACCCCCGCGGCCAAACCAGCCAATGCGGCGCTATCCTTTAGGAATTGTCTTCGAGCAGACAACTTAGAACTCATGGGCGCTCCTTTGCAGTTAAAGTAGCCCGGCTCCGCTTTCTTGGTGGGCAGTATACATCCGGTCGGATTACAAGCGAAAACGATACTGCCGCGCAGGCATTCGATCGGAACACAGCTCCACAGGGCTCGAGCGCGGCCAACTTCTTCCATGCCTGCTTGACGCCGTTCTCGTCTACGGTGATCAGCACACCCCAAATCATAGAAGCAATATTCATGAATCGGTTTTGCGGCAGGCGCATATTTCTATGGGACGAAACTATCATACTGGCAGAATTTGAAGAAGTGGGTACTAGAGCAGTATTTGATTTCATAACAATGTCGGCTCCCTCGACCTGAGTAAACTTGGTTGCTTGACTACCAAGGCTCGGGAGGAAGGAGGCGAACATGTTAATGATAGGCGTAGATTATCACCCGAGCGTCCAGCAAATCGCGTTTACCGATACCGAGACAGGAGAGTGTGGAGAACGACCACTGAACCACAGTTGTTGGCAGAGCTGGGATTCGAGGTCTGGATCGGGAATGCAGCGGAAATAAAGACCCAGCGAGTGAGAAAGCAGAAGACCGACCGCGCCGATGCTCTCCTGCTGCTGAAGTTGCTGCTGGAAAATCGCATCTGACCTAAGCTGGTTTCGGTCAGTTATCGCCGTGAACCTGCCACCAATCGAGAGCTGCCAATTGAGCGCCCTTGGCGGCAGCCCTTGTCCTTGTACCAGCCTCGCCAGGCGACTGCATCCGCCGGAAGATTTTCGTCGGTGATTTCCCGCAGAGCCAAGAAGGACCATCTGCGCATCTGCGGATTCGCATGAGGATCGGAGACCAGTTCGATGAGGCGCGGAACCAAACGAAGGCGCTGCTTGCGCTCAAAAATTCCGCAGTCGGAAATGTTGCATCCCGCCCGATCGCGGACAGCAAACGAAGGATCCTGAGTGAAAATCTCGAAGAGTTCATCGAGCGCCGCATCGGTGCCCACGAAGCGCAGGCCTTCGACGGCCCACTGTCGTGCGGTTGGGTCAGGATTGTTTCGAGCGTAGTCGAGAATGAACGGGTGGGCGCGCTCGGCCGCGACACCATCGCCCGCGAGCATTCCCAGGAAGTAGAGCGCCCTGGGGCGAGAGCCGCGATCTGATTTCGCGAGACCCATGAGTAGGTCAACGGATTTCGGAGTCTTCGACCAGCCGTCGAGCGTGAGTTCCAGATCGGCTTCCGCGCGGCGCACGCGTAGATCGCTCGAGTAACGTCCCTGGTCTTCGAGTTGCTGTAGACTGCCGCTCAACTGGATGTGCCCGACCCAAGCGGGCGTGCGTTCGTTCGATGGCTTGCCGTGCAGCGCTATCGTGTTCCACGGCGCGCGCCATGAACTCTTCTGCCTGCTGCTGGGGCGGCCATGCCAGGACCTCCTCGAGCGAGGCCTGTTTTGTTGCGGCGGTGCGCACGAAAGGTGGCGCGCCTCCGGCCACTGAACCCGCGCGCGCATATGCTGGGTTGCGGGCTGATCTGCCGCTGCGCATATGGGCCATGCGCAGGATCATGAAACCGACAAAAGCCGCCCAACCCACGAAGAAAATTGCGCCGACGGCCTGCGACCAGTTGTTGCTGGTGTGCCAGTTGTGCGGAGGCCGCCCGCCGATAACAAAGAGCCGCGGGCCGAGGCAGAGCCAGGCTGTGGCGGCGGCCCATAGATGGAGTTGCCGATTTCGACTTGCGTGTTCAAGGGCATGCCTGCGCGCTTTTCGATCCGCGAGACGATCCACCGCGCTTCCTGGCGGCTCGCGATGTCGTCAACCAGCGTGT
This sequence comes from uncultured Acidobacteriota bacterium, assembly GCA_963718485.1. GTDB lineage: Bacteria > Acidobacteriota > Terriglobia > Acidiferrales > UBA7541 > Palsa-295. The sequence continues at coordinate 90,014 of CAVQZU010000132.1, read as the reverse complement.
AGTTTTTTCCCGACTTGCTTTTGAGACGCAGCGAATAGAGAGTGCTGCCGGATGAACTGGCCTGCTGAATGCTAGTAAAAGCGAGGATCGAGTCCACATCCGAAATCTGCAATTCATGCGACTGACCCATCCCAAGAATGGAGCGCCGCCAGGAAATCATGCCGTTTCCGACGACGATGCGCGTTGTGGAGAGCGCCGCATGAACGGTCGCCAGTATCAAGAAGAAATCCAGCAAGCCAACGATAGCGAAGGCAAACTTCGGTGGCTGGGGGTGTATATGCAGCATCGCCCAGAAAAGCGTCGTGATGGCCGCCGCGAGGCTCACCACCAGGACGGTGTGGGCGACGTTGCGTCCGGCGCGGAAGCGAAATTCCTGGCCGTCAGGCGAATCGTAAACGATCACCCGATGGTGCGGCGGTTCGGAAACCTCAGCGAAACCTTCACCGGGCGTTGTCGTGGACGACGCGAAACTTCCGATTTGCGCACCGCCAGCGAAAGCAGCACTGGTCGGAGCCGAAGCTGACGATCCAGCGCGAAACACGGGCACCTCGAACTCGTCGGAATAATTCACGCCGGGTACATTGGCTTTGGCCTTCAGCAGCCAGACGACTTGGTCGTTGGGATTGTCATGATTGGTCTGAAAGGCGTCGGCGGGGAGGGCGAACTCGACGGGATCATTGTGTCGAGCGGAGAACGGATGAAAGACTCGGGCGAAACGCTTTTTGAGTCTTCCCACAGCGGAACCTGCTGCGTCGAGCGATTCTCTCCGGAATCTGTGGCCACGCGGCGAATGCAGGCCAGGCTGAGGTCAACACCACTACTCGCATCGGTATTGAGCTGAATATGAATCATGCCAGCCAGGCGGCTTCCCGGAGAGAAAGGCAGCGAAGTCATCTCGAAAAAGGTTTTGCCAAAGCGCTCGAAGCGGATGGTCGCGCGAATCGCGGCAAACAGCACGATCATCCCGAGGAGTTCGAAGGCGGCCGGAAAGATGAACTTGGGGTCCTGCGTTCGTAGGCCCTGAGAAATGCCGGCCAGGGAAACCGGTAGGAAAAGCATGTTCGTCAGCACCGCCGCAACCCACCAGCCGATGGCGCTCGCTTTGTTCCTGCTCTCCACACGGCCCGCGGCCCAATCAGGCCGCCAGAGCCACGGCGAGTCTGGGTGGGCGAGTTCAACCTCCGCTTGTTTTTTCTGGCGAGAGTAGCCGTAGAACGAGCCGAAGATCAGGCCTGCGCCGATAATGCTGAATACGGAGGCGAATACGGCCGCCCCAATTCTTTCCGGCAATGCCTGATTAGGGGCATGCAAAAACGTGACCGCGGCGAAAAGCCCCATCCCCAAAAAAGGGAGCCCAAAGACGGTCAAAAACGCGGGACCCAGTTTGGATGGTGTGGTCACATACCATTTTCACGTGAGAATTAGGCAGGCGCAACTTCGCTCGGAAAGTGCGCTCCTCGAACGTTACCCTTGAAAACGAGAGGCATACCGCACTCACAAGACCATCGGGGACGCTCTTGTAGCTCAGCGCGGGGACCGCGATTTAGGGCCCGTTCGGTCAAGAAGAGGCTGGGGAATACCGGAGTACTCCAGGCCTTTACCCCCATCGGCGGCCGTCGGCCATGACGCAACAGAAACTTATTCAACCGATGCCGTGCTCGCAGGTCATCCTTCCTGGCCGCTTCTCGGGCTCGCACCACGCAACGCCTCGTGGGCTGCATCGGGCGCCCAGACCGCCGTCAACTCTCCGGCCCGATAATTCCTCGCCAGTTTCAACGCATCACCCCGATCCGTTTTCACGCGATCCCCGGCTTTCACCGGAACCAAGGTGGGTGCGACCACCTCGCATTTCGCTCCCTATCCTGGTCAGTTGCCAATACAGCGCGTAGCCTGTCGGACCCGCCTCATAGCAAAACCGCAGCTCCTCCACCGGCCCCAGTTTCTTCACCAGCTTCCGAAGCGATTCTTCGCGATTCGGTATCACCCCAACGACCTAATCTCCCCGTTCTGCTCCGCCACGGCTACGGCAATTGTCTCGGCATGGACATCCAATCCCACCAACTTTATTCTCTCCATCGACCGGCTCCTTGTGCGCCGCCGGGCGGAGTTTTATTACCAACAGCTCGATGCATTGCAGGCGCGGGCTCACCCCTCGACGAGCTGTTGTCCGCCGTCGATGTCGTATGTTGCTCCGGTTATCGCCGTGTTCGTCATGAGGTGGACGGCAAGGCGGCAATGTCGGCCGGGCCGACGACGCGCCGGATCGGCAGCGTCGTGCGGAGCCGCTCACGGCGTGCGTCCAACTGGTCCCCGAGGATCGCCGCCGACAGCGGTGTATCGACAAACCCGGCCGCGATCAGATTCACGCGGACGGGGGCGATCTCTAGCGCGAGGTTCTTGACCAGTGCGGGCTTCGCGGCCGTGAGTGCCGAGATGAACGCGAGTCCCACCGCCGTGCGGCGACCACCCGTGCCGCCCATGAAGAGTAGGGTTCCTCCAGGGCGAACCTTGCTCGCGGCGTTCCGGGCGACCTGCAGCGGCAATAGCAGATGGGCATCGACGTCGGCGCGTGCCTTATCGACGTCGAACTCCGTCAGGGGCGCGTAGTAGGGGCCGGGACCGGTGACCAGCACGTGGTCGATCGGCGTGGACAGTTCGTCGAAGAACTTCCCGAGGCGATCGAAGTCCGTGGCGTCGAACGCCACACTGCTCATCGCGCCGACTTCGCGTGCGGCGTTGTCCAGGCGTTCCGGGTCGCGGCCGGTGAGTATCAGCTTGGCCCCCTCCGCGCGGACCAGTCGGCCCGTTTCGAGCCCGATGCCTAGGCTCCCGCCGATCACTACGACGGTTTGCCCGAGGAGTGCGGGTTCGCGCCGGGTGGTATTTGCGACGGTTGCAGTGCTCATGGTTCCTCCGATCAGCATTCTAGAATTGTGCTCACCTCAATTGGGGGAAGATCATCCGAGTCACTCCGAACCGCACCGAGTGCGGAATCGATGACAATATAGCTATTTCAGGGGGATCGCGACTAGTTGTCAGTGCCTGAACGCATAGACCGGACAAGTAGAGTGCTAAATGGCGAATCGGTTACATTTCGTCACCGTTCCTGCCAAAACCATCTGGCTCCAACCAGTAAGTAGTTCAAAAGACGACCCCATTGGGTCGGCTATCCGTTTGCTCCTGATACCCTTTTGTTGAGGGAGATGGATGATGTTGCATGCGTCCGTGACCGCTGCTTACGCTGTCGTCAGAACGTTTAAGGCGAAAGCCCCCATTTCCGGTCACGAGCGCCAATTTGAGGAGGACGAGATCATTACTTATAAGGCCGGACAAACTACTGCGACGGTGACTTTCGCGTTTGACGGGGCGTTCTACTTAGTAGACCGCTCTACGTTCAAGAGCTGCTGCGTCTTTAAAAGCGAAAGTATCCCCTTCTTCTGAGGTCTGCGAAAGGCTTCACTGCCCGTCCGCTGCGCGCGCTGTTTCATGGCTCGCATGTAACCCATGGCAAACGCTCCGTACGTCCGATTCCCGCCCACCATCGGAATCAAATGATCTAGATGGACGATACCGTCATATCTGACGTCAACCAGCGCCTTCATGACCTTGTACATGTCGTAGTATCCGTTATCCGGGAAAGTCTCGTGAAAATGAGGGAGCGGAGAGCTGACATTCCGGAAATGGATTTCATAGATCTGCTTCCGAGAACCGAAATGGCGGATCGCCGCGCCGCCTTCCGCCCATGTCCCACAGCAGAGACACATTCCCACATTCGGACTATCTGCGATTTTCAGCGCCTTCCTGCAGTCATTAAAGGTTGAAAAGATGCGTGGCACTCCAAACAGAGTGGGAGTGGGCGGATCGTCGGGATGGAATCCAATAGCGACTTGTGACTCTTCGGCAACTGGCGCGACCTCTTTAATGAAATACGTGTAATTCGCCCAGATCTCGTCCGTACTGTACTCGCGCCCGAACAGTAAGGAATTGACCGATCCTTTCTCGGATATCGGGACTGGATTGTCGCCCGGAATTCCCAGTTGCGAGCTGCTCAGATCGCAATCCCTTGTCTGCGAACCACGCGTCTCAGCAAGGCCGCTGGAGACGATTTGGGCCAGATTGAAGGTCGACAGAGTGTAACGGAAACCGGCCTTGCCTATCGTACGGATCCACGTCTTGTAGTCTTCGATCCGCCTGTCGCGGCTAGGGCGATTCAAGACAATGGCCACTTGATTGTTCGTTACCTCCAAGTTGCGGATATTGTGGACTGTCAGACCGGCTTCCGCATAGCGCTTCTTGATATTTAGCAGGCTCTCAAGGCTGCTATCTTGGGAAGTTACGGCGCAGTACACGCAGTCCACTCCCAGTTGCTTGAAAAATAATAAGTCCTCGTCCGTGGGGTTCATGGGAGCCGCGGAACCCAACTTGATTCCGGGAGGTTGTGAACGTACGACAGCGGAACTCGGCTGGGATGAACTCAGAAGCGTTCCACCCAGGGCGCCTGCGATCGCCATCTTGCCCACTTCGCGGCGACTCAGTTGTCTGGACATATCGGCCTCCCTCCAAACGATTCTCGATTCACTCAGTTCATTCCTCGAGAAAGCCCGCCCATTTCACCGGCAGATGATAAGTCAGCCGAGATGCAGGTGGCAATTCGATGACTCCGGTGATGGTTGGCGTCACACGATGCTGACGTTTTGGTAAGCCGTTATCGACACTACAAGCGTCACCAAAATAGCAGCGAGGACTCATCGGCGCCGCAGCGGACCTACTCTGATGAAATTCTTCGCCGAGCTGCCCAAGGGGCGGTCGGAATTCCGACCACGACCAACAAGGATTTCCGGGCACCAGGAATGCGCCCTAGTATCCACAACCCTTGCGCGCGCCGCGGCACCTCTCCCGAAGGCGTCGATAGACATGTCTCTGCGCCGTTGCCCTGGGCGCGCGAACAGTTCTTTCAGGACGCCTGCCCCCAACCGGTCTAACGCTGCCTCCTCAGTTCATCAGAGCACGGGTGGGCAAAAACCCTGCTCTCGGGAGGAGGGCAACCTCCGGAAACTAAGGGCTGATTTCGTCGAAAGTCGAGCGAGGCAGAAACATAAGATTTTGCCAGCGGTTTAGTGCCTCCCCGTCGAACTCCAGCAATCGCCACTTTACAGAGTAGGAGAGTTATCTCCTAACATCGCTTGGCGGATGATTTTGATTGGAGGGAAACCCTGACGCAGAAAATCGTCGTGAAATTTCTGCAGTGAGAAGTCCGCGCCCTGCTTTCGCTGCACGTCCGAGCGCAATTTCATAATCTCCAATTTTCCCAGCGTGTAATAAAGATAGGTCGGGGTCTGAAGTGCCGCGCTTTGTCTCGATCAGACCAATTTGGTGCGTCTGGTGGCCTTCCTTCATAAAGTAATCGACAGCCTGATCGAAAGTCATTCTGCCGGTGTGCATTTGGATGCCGACGACGAAACGGGCATCGCGCAACAAGGCGTCCTCGAGCTGGCCCAAGCGGATCAAGGCGCCTTCGCAAGCGTTACTCGCTCCAAAGCCGGGCTGGCCATAGCCTTCGTCCAGTATCATTTGCTCGCAATAATGGGCCCAGCCTTCCAAGTTGCTATTGATTTGTAGAATCTTGCGCGTTTTGCTTGGCGCCTGATGTGACCACAAGAATTGCACGTAGTGACCTGGGTAAGTCTCATGGACCGAGTACGAGATGATCGTGCCGCGATTGAAGTCCTCCATGCGCTCTTTGATTTCAGCGGCCGAATCGTGAGGGCCGGGAAGTGTTACATAGAAGAAAGCTTCTTTGCTGCCCGTCTCGAGGGGGCCAGGAGAATCCATCATGGCGGTGGTGGTTGCTCGTGCAAAAGGTGGCATTTCCTCAAGGATGGGCCGAACAGCGGAGGGAATGGTCAGGATCTTCTTTTGCCGGATGAAGGAGATGAGCGAGTCAAACGTGTCGCGGAAGCTTTGCAAGAGTTGCGACGGATTTGGATGATCGTCAGCTAGCTCTTGAAGGACCGGCTGTGAACTCTTATGTGCGTCAATCTGCTTCGCAACACGCGCGAATTCCGCCTGGTTCTTGCGCAAATCCGCGGTGCCGATTTCCAGAAGACGGTCGAGCGGGATATCCACCATCTCGTCGTAAAGCAGCTTTTTCGCGTAAGTATCAGCCCGATGCGGAAATCGCCGTGGGAGCGCGGAAGAACATCGGATTTGACCCAGGTTTGGTAGTCCTTCAGAACAGCGATCACCGCTTTGTTGGATTGGGCGAACTGAGACTTGAGGCCCGGGTCGCTTGCGTCGGCAAAGGCCGCGGGCAAATCTTTTTCGAAGAAGCTAATCAGGCCGGGTAACTGTTCGAGGGCAATCTCGGTGTAAATGCGCGGCGGATTCTGGAGGTTCTCGTGTGCTGTGGCTAAAGCGGCGGGCATTTGTCTTTCTCTGGCGATTACGGAAGCGAGGGCTGGTCCGGCGGCGCAAAGCGGCGCTCCATGACCACGTAAGCGGCCTCGGTAATCCCGCTGGAATAGGAATCCGGATTCTTCTCCCAGGGCCTGATGGTTTCGAGTGTGAGCAGCCTGCCGTGAATATTGGAAAGAATCAGCTCGCGGTCGGCTGCGGCGACGGGATCGAGAACCTTGGAATCAACAGCGAGAAAGCGTTTTTCGTAACGGCGTAGCGTGCTGATCTCTTCGGTTATGCCCGCCCGCGAATAGCCCTCGAGCCGGGAATCATATTTGTGAAAACCGTCAACGGTTCCGATGGTGGGCTTGAATTTATAGTAGCCCTGGTCGAAATAAGCATCGACTAGGGCGTTCCATGCAGCCGCGGAGCTATCCGCTTGCTGGCGCGGGCTCCCGGCCGCATTGGTCGCATGGATCGCCGAGAACAGTCCGCTCGCGATGGCAAGCGACGCGGCTGTGATCAGGATTCGCGCGGCAAAATTGCGCATGGCTACTCCGAACTTCACTTCTTGCGACGTGAATCACCATTCTCTTGCTGTCGATGTCGCTGATTTTCAGGTGTGTCAGCTCTGCGTTCCGGATTCCGGTGGCATAGAGCGTCATCAGTATGGTGCGATAGCCAGCCGTAGGAGCGGCGTCGATGAGTTGCGCGACTTCTTCCTGGCTGAGAATCGTCGGCAGGCGACGGGTCTTTCTTGGATAGGGAGTCTCGAGGACTTCTTGAGAGTTTTGACGTAGAAGAATCGCAGAGCCGCCAGACGTATCGCAACGGTGCCCGGTGACAACTTCCGCTTCCGAAACAGCTGGGCTTGATATTCCCGAATGTGCCGCGGACGCAGGCGGTCTGGCGGCTGGCTGAATCGTCGCGCAAAATCTTCGACTGTGCGGATGTAGTAGCGTGTGGTGTGTTGCGAGTAATTAAGACGCTGGAGTTCCTCCAGCCTCATTTTGCGTAGATGGGTCAGTGGGACCTCATGGTGACCCAAAACTTATCTCAATCGTCAGGCAACCATCGCCCACCACCTCACGCGTAGCGTCTGCCGCCGGACGGCTACGTCCTAACGCGGTTACCGGACAAGTGTGGAGTACTCAACGGGCATCTGCCCGATTATCCGATTTCCTTGATAAGTCTGATAGACTCGCGGTCCCCCTTGGTGCCGTCAGGACCCTGTCAAGCCGTGGCTGTGCGAAAGTGGAAATCGATTTGTGATTTCCAAGCTCGCGGAGCGAGCGTCTTTGTGTGCCGAGCATGTCCGATAGCTGGGAGGTGAAAGTCCTCTACCCGACCTGATGGAGGTGAAGGGTTAGCAAAGCGCAAGGGCGTCGCCGCGAGGCGAGGTCTGAAAGAAGCGCGGAGCAAAGGTGCGAGCCGATGAACAAGAACCGGATCGGAGGCATGCGGCGCTGGACGAGCTGGCAAAGGACGGCAAAGTCCAATCCATCAAAGTGCGTTGCATGTAAATTCGGCGGTTGTGCACCGAAAGCTGTCGAACTTACCTCGGGAGATCTCTCGCTTGTCGAGTAATCACGACTAAGGATGGAGCGATCCATCCTGACCGGGCGAGAGAAGTCAGCAGAGGGCGAAGTACCCACGAAAGTGGGGAAGGCCTGAACGGTCCTCCGCAAGGAGGGTAATGGGAGCGGTGAGTAGGCGACGCGACTCATGAACGACACGCGGCAGAAGAACCAACTAGTGTTGGCCTTTCCGGCAGAGAGTAGGAGTGAAGCTCTGAGGGCTGCTGGGGAAGGGACCGAATCGTTCACGGCGAAGCGCACGACTGAAAGCTCGGCTATTACCGAACGGTTGATGGAAGAAGTCTGCGAGCGGGAAAACTGCAAGCAGGCATTACGACGAGTCAAAGCCAACAAGGGAAGTCCTGGGGTAGACGGGATGACCGTGCACCAACTGCCGGGATACCTGAGACAACATTGGCCAACAATCCGGGCACATTTGCTGAACGGAAACTACAAGCCGCAACCGGTGAAACGGGTGGAAATTCCCAAACCAGAGGGTGGGGTGCGGAAGCTTGGCGTCCCAACTGTACTGGACCGATTCATCCAACAAGCGGTGATGCAGGTTCTGCAACGCACGTGGGATCGGACGTTTTCCAAGCACAGCTACGGGTTTCGTCCCGGGCGCTCGGCTCATCAGGGAGTGGCAGCGGCGCAACAGTACATCGCTGCGGGCTACCGCTGGGTGATCGACCTCGATTTAGAAAAGTTTTTCGATCGAGTAAATCACGACCGACTGATGGCAAAACTTGCGGAACGGATTAGCGATAAACGAATGCTGAAACTGATCCGGACATTTCTGCAAGCCGGGGTGATGGAGAACGGGTTGGTGAGTTCCGTAGATGAAGGAACACCGCAAGGTGGTCCTCTATCTCCTTTGTTATCGAACATCGTGCTCGACGAGTTGGATCAAGAGTTGGAGCGACGCAAACTCCGATACGCCCGATACGCGGATGACTGCAACATCTATGTCCGAAGTCGGCGAGCAGGAGAGCGGGTGATGGCGCGTCTCACCGCATTCATCACTTCCAAGCTCAAACTCAAAGTGAACCAACAGAAGAGTGCGGTGGCGCGACATTGGGAGCGGAAGTTCTTGGGATTCAGCTTTACGAGCGGGCCAGAGCCGAGACGGCGGATTGCACCAAAGGCGCTGATCCGTTTCAAAAAGCGAGTACGAGAGCTGACGAAACGGACTCGCGGGATCAGCATCGAGGAGATGGCTCGCCAACTGGGACGCTATCTCCGGGGATGGCACGGCTATTTTGGTGCGTGCCAAACCCCGTCGGTGTTGAAGGAACTGGACCAGTGGATCAGGCGGCGACTGCGGTCGTTCTTATGGAAGCAGTGGAAACGCGGTCCGGTGCGGTACACAGAGCTGACCCGACGGGGCGTGAGGAAGGATCTTGCCGTTCGCACGGTTAAGAGTCCTCGCGGCCCGTGGCACCTCGCTGCATCGCCGGGACTGGCGTTCGCCCTGCCCAATGCCTACTTCACCTCGCTCGGGATTCCTCAACTGTTCAGAACTCGATAGCTCAACCCGCCGAACCGCCGTATGCGGACCCGCATGTACGGTGGTGTGACAGGGAAAACGGGCAACCGTTTACCTATGTCGATTGCACAGTCATCTCCCCGCCGCGTGCTTGTTTCCCGCACCTCTTTCGGACTCAGGCGGCGATTCGCCAGTCGATAGATCCGTTCCAGCTTGCTCTCGATGGTCCTGGCCAACTGAAATGGGTCCAGACGCTTCCTCAGCTGGTCGAGCCGAGCCACTTCCGCCCGATCCGCTTGTGGGCAAGCCCGCACCCGCTCGAACGGCGTTCGCGGTCCGTCATACACCCGCCGCACTTTCGAACCCACGCGCACTTTCTTGAGCAACTTCACCGAAGGAAGAAACAGGTTCAGCCACAACCGCAGTTCCTGGCTGTAGAGATCGTTGATCGCCTCGACCGCCTCGGGCCTGTCGTAGCGTTCCCAACCCAGCAACTTGCGCACATGCGTCCAGTTCTTCTGCTCGATGTGCGCGTTGTCGTCCTTCTTGTAGGGCCGCCCGCGAGTGAGTTGAATCTCCTTCTGTTCGCACCAGCGCTTCAGGTGCCAGTTGATGAACTCCGATCCGTTGTCCGAGTCCACTCCCAACAGCCGGAAAGGCAACCTCCCGGCAATGTCGTTTAGAGCCCGCTGTACGGCCTCTTCGCCCCGTCCCAGCACCGCTCTGGATTCGGTCCAGGTGGTATGAATGTCGGTCACATTCAGCGTGTGCCCAAACTCTCCGCTAGCCGAATTGCCAGAATGCGAGACTAAATCGACTTCCGTGAATCCGGGGCTTTGCACGTCCCAGCGATCGGTCTTCACCGGGATGTGATGCTTGAGCAGATAGCCTGGCTTGGTGCGTCCGTAGATTCGCCGCCGCTGCTGCGTCTTGGCCGCTTTCAGCCGTCGGTCGATTTGTCGCGCGCTGATTTTCAACAGTTGCTTCTCGACTTCCGGCCGCAGACGAAAGCGTTTACGGATCCGCGGCATCCACAAAGGCAACAGCGCCTTCAACCGCACCGACCAGGGATAGCCAGCTGCCTCCCATACCGCCGTCAGTACGGCTAGGGTTTCCTGGCCATAGCTCAACCCGCGTCGCCGGGGAGGTCTCCGTCGATTCTCCGGTCGCGGCCCGTTCAGCAAACGGATCGCATACTTCCGGTTGTACCCGGTGTTCGCGCAAAACTCGCTCAAAATCACTTTCTTGCTCTTTCGTCCTGCTGTCCGATAACGTTCATAGATCGCTCGCAGATACTCCAACCGTCCCTTCTCCTTTAATCCCCAACCGTTCCTCCTCAAATGCTCTTTTTGGTTGGGTTACATTCTAAATGGCGCGACGTTTCAACCTTCGGTTACATTCTAGACGGCTCGATACGAGGACTTGCGCAGTTAAAGCGTAATCTTCAATGTCGGATTTTGGGCCGCCGCGTTTTCCGGCAACACAGAGGTGTAGCCAAAGGACCCGCTCTGTTTTACCTTCGCGATCATCTTCGCAGCAACCTCACAGAGCTATATCCTTGCCCTTTGAGGCGATCAGCGATAGAGTGCGGCTACTTTTGGATACGCCGACGGGGTCCTAGTGCGACGAGTCCTGATTCCTCTGGCCCTTGCGCTGCTGTTGTTGAGCACACTCATAATCAATTCTGTATCCGCACAGCAGAATACGAAAGCTGGACCCGCAGCCCGTCCCAGCTTTTCGCCCTGGAATCCGCCGGTGAGTAAAGGGATGGGCGACGTGGACGCCGGCATAGAATGCCCGCTGTCAGAAGTGGTCACAGGCACGGGTGCGCGAATCGAAGAACTTGTAGATAACCTACAGAAATTTGACGCCACAGAAAGTTTGGAACACTACAATGTGACCGGCGCTACCTTGCGCGGTAAGCCCAAAACTCGCGTATTCGACTACGTCGCAATCATCACCCTGTCGGAACCCGGACGATTCGAACTTGATGAATATCGCAACGGTAGAGTTGATCCCTCTCAGTTTCCGGCCAACATAGCTACGACTGGCCTTGCAGCTATGGCTCTGATGTTTCATCCCACGCTGGTTTCCGATTTTCAACTTACCTGCGAAGGACTCGGTCAATGGGGCGGTCACCCGGCTTGGCAGCTTGAATTTGCGCAACGCCCAGACCGACCCAACCGACTCCGAGCTTACGCTGTTGGTCGGCTTTATCACCCATTATCCTTGAGAGGCCGCGCGTGGATTGATCCGAAGTCGTATCAGGTCTGGCATCTTGAATCAGACCTGATGAAGCCAATGCCTGAAATTAGACTTTCCGTCGAACACATAGCCATTGACTACGGTCCAGTGACGTTTCAGAACCGAGGACAGCAGCTTTGGCTACCGATTGACGCGAAGATTTATTGGGAAAGAAACAAACGCCGCTTCTACAGGCATCACTCCTTCAGTAATTTCAAGATGTTTGAAGTTGATTCGAATCAACAAATCCAGACACCGAAGAAGCCTGACTAGACCAGAGCTGCTCAAGGGTTTTCATACCAGAGCCAAGGTTGGATGTGATACCTATCTCGCTCGGCGGCTTATATGGAGGCACAATCCGCGTGCACTCACCGACGCTTTCCCTCCTGGAAACCTTCTCAGGTAGGAGCTGGGACACGATGGACCAAAAACAATCGGGTTATGGTGCGATCGGACGCAGTTCCGGTGGGACAGCGGATGAGTCGGCGTTGGCGGTTGACTTGTCGATCTCGTCGAGGCTTTTCTTGATTTCGGTCGCGAATGTTCCTTGCGGCGCTTCCTTAAGGTAAGCGCGCATCTCGGCCGCCGCACTGGCATAATCTTGTTTCTCGACGAAGATTTGTGCGAGTACCGCGTGCACTTGCGGAATGTTTTGGTGGGGCTGCTGTTCAGCGTTCCGCGCGCTCTTTTCAGCCTCGTCCGGTCGGTTCAGTTGAAGATTTGCCGCAGCTTGGACAAAGCTAGCGGCTGCGATTCGTGGGTCTAGAGCCAGAGCCTTACCCGCCGTCTCTAAAGCATTCTCATATTCCTGGTTTTCTAGTTGCATGCCGGCCAGCCCGACGTAAGGAGGAATGTATTGCGGATCGCTGGCGATCGCCTTCGCATATGCTTTGTTGGCCTTGTCCTTCTCGCCGGAGGACGAATAAATACCTCCTAACACGTTCCAGGCAGCAGAGTATTTGTCGTATTCCGAAACTGCTTTTTCCAAGTGTTGTGTTGCCGAAGCCCGGCGATTGCTGCGGAGGTCATTCGCGGCTTTATCAAACTCGCTGCGAGCGTTGTTGGGAACTGAAAGCGATGTAACGCTGATCGACGAGCCTTCAACACCAGCCAAGCGATGGAGTTGCAGAGTCCCAACATTGATGCCCCCGATGTCGCCCGGATCCGTTATGTCCTTGGTAAGCGGTTCGTAGCCCGCAACCGACACCCGGAGCTCACAACCCATCAAACCGCTGCCGGGAAAGCCGGTCCCGCCTCTTCCGCCAAATCCACCGGGAAGGCTCGCGTCGCCGCGACCGAGTCTCGGCGCGGAGTTGCTGGCGCTCATATCCATGTTGTTGCCCTGAGGGCCCGCGCCTAAGGCGAATTCGAAGTATCCCTTCGCGTCGGTGTAGATCGCTTGGCCAGGCTGCGTGCCGCAATTGAGTCCCACAGAGACCGGTTCCGGGACGGGCTGGCCCATATTCATGACGACTCGTCCCCGAACATAAGCGGGGCCCTGTATTTGCGGTGTCTGTGATGGGGATGGTTGGCCAGTTCCCGTCGGTCGTCCTGACGCCCCGGACCCTCCAGACTGAGATGACGTAGCCCCTTGCGATCCCGACGATCCTCCGTTCTGAGCCGACAAAGGGAAAGCAAAAAATAAAGAGAGCAATCCAACGATGCAGTAATGGGTGCGCACTGGCTTCATGAAACACCTCACGCGCGAGCGTTAACTTTGTTGGTCAGCTTACGCTCATCCGGGCCTTAGAGATATAGAATCTTGGCAGCCGATTGGGTAGGTAGACGGGTGTATTGCGCTTGAACTGACGCGGTAGGGACGATCATCACTGATCGCCCCCCGCACAGATCCGTACGAGCGCTTTTACGGTCGGGTAGGACGATGGCGCGGAGCGGGCTTCGAATGATGCCGACGTTTCCATCGTCCTCCTAAAATTCCGTACGGCGGGTTTTCCCCGGTACGGCCTCAAGGCCGGAATTTCAGGCGTAGCCTTTCCAGTACCCTGGTTTGCCATCGCCCTGCGTGCTCACTACGTGCGACGTGTCTCCCTGCTCTGTGTCAGGGGCATTGCACTGATGAGCGCTTCCGTGCAAGTGGTTTCCCGCTTTACCCCAGGGGCCCTCGCTCCGGTCCGGGTTATGCTGTCCCGGTCCATCAACGCTTAATCGGCCCCATCCGCCCCACTCGCGGGCACATCCCGACTTCACCGCATGGCGGCTTATACTCGATGCCTTCGCTGTGCATATTCTCATATGCCTAGGCGACCCACGACTGGTTCTGAGCTTTCATCGATGTTCTTTCACAACATGTCGCCCTCTTCGACCACGGGGGACCCTCCGGCTGTCCATACCCAGTACTTCACCGAAGGCGCTGGCCTTCAACTCTGTATGAAAGTTTCGGCATTCCCAAGATCCTCACACTCCGATTCTAGTGAGGGGTGGGTTTTCGAGGCTTAACCATGGTTCGCTTTGCTACGACCTGTTGCTTTGCTTGCCCTCCTGTCGGAGCAGACCAGATTCGCATCCAGCCAACGAGGACGTTTACTTCCGGGCTTTCGACGGTTTGGTCGCCCGCTCCGTCGCCGGATATCACTACAGTGCCAACTGGGCAATCTGCACTGGCGGGACCTTCACCCGCTAGACCATCGACTAGCTTCACTGCACCATACGGACACCATCGCAAGCTTCACACAGGGCATTTTCCTGCCAGAGTTCGCGCTAGCTCAGCAGGACGTCCTCAAAAAGATTGGCGAGCTAGTTCGTCATCGGCAAATCGATTTCCCTTCGGACCCGGCCTTTTCAGAACGTTTCCACTTAGTTGGATCCGACGAGGACGGGGTTCGCGAACTGTTTACGCCAGACATGCGAGAATTTATGACTCGTATCGAGCCTGAATGGCGAATTGAGGCATCGGGACATACCCCACTGATGTATCAGGCGGGATATACCGTCAAGCCAGAGGAATTTTCCGATTTTGTAGACGAGACCACGGAAATAGCAAAGAACTTTTTCAGCCATTGTCATTTGAAAAAGCCAGCCTTTTAAAGGCTTGCACCGTAGGTCCTGGTTAACACGCTTACCGGAAAAAGTGAACCGTTGCTTCAAATGGACGGTTTTCCGACTTACGATCTGATTGCATCGTTGATCGGCCCGGCAATAACCGGGCATTGTTTGATTGTGAAGAGCACTGAACAGTTTATAATTATCGACTTTGTATCCAATAATTTGGATAGAACATGAAAAGAATCTGCGCTGCAACTATTTGGATTCTATTTCTTGGGCTGTCGGGCAGTCGCAGCATCGCCCAGGTCACTGGCCCTTTGAGCGCACCTCCGCCAAGCACGACAAGGCCGCTACGAATGCGCGTGGGGCCAAACGTGCCGCGAGCCGCACTTCAGCCCATGCCAGCGTATCCAGAAGGCGCCCTCGTCCAACGGATTGAGGGCGATGTCATCCTGCACATACTTATCGCAGGCGATGGAACGGTCAAGGACATCAGCCCCGTGTCCGGTTCGGACATCCTATCTCAATCGGCAATCGAGACCGTCAAGCGTTGGCAGTATCAGACCGCTCAGCTGAACGGCATCGCTATCGAGATGGACACCATGGTGGGGCTGAAATACGCCCTTGGGCCGCCATCCACGGTTACGGTCGACAACGAAGCAGCATCGAAGGCGCAGGCAGTCGATACCACCGCGTTTAGAGCACCTTCGGCTCCCAGTTCACCGGCAGTACCTCACGGTCAACCTTTAGCTGACGCGCCAAGCGTCTGCGATCTTTCGTTTGTGGCAACTCACTACAGCGGAACCTACCAGTCGCAAACCGTCGTTCCGGATATACCTGCTTCTGATTTCTCGGCGCGGCTTGATGCTGCCTATGTGAACATCTGGTCAGCCGGCATCGACGCTGGACCGAAGCAGATTGGAATTGTCATCGATGCCAGCCGCGCCATTCCTGATGACGAATGGGAACGTCAAATACAAGTAGCAGCGAATTTCATCGAGCACGCCCGTCCGCAAGACTCGCTGTCCGTGTTTCTGGCGAGCGTGGATGTTGCACCCGAGAAGGTGGCCTCGCCTTCGACCACCGCAGAGCGATTGAGAAGATTGATGTTTTCCCATCCGTCAGCCTCGGATTCGACGGAGCGAAATTACGACGCACTTCTCGCTACAGCCGCCTCAATGCAACCTCCGCACTTCGGCGATACGCTGATGTTGTTCGACCACGCCGAAGACACAGGAAGTTCCACAAACTCTGACAGACTTCAGGGTCTTATCTTGAAGAATCGGATGCGGTTCATTGTGTTGAGTTTCTCGACCGCGACCTTAGGAAAATCTCCGCGACTGGACGCTGTCACCAGGGACACCGGCTACTTTATCGGCTACCACGACGCGCTGTCGCTAAACCAACCGGGGCAAATCGTCCTGATGGAAAATTATATGCGGGACCTGTACGGATGGATCGCTGGTCCATACCGCTTGAGGGTCGAGAGTACGGACGTGAAAACACCGGCTGACCTGACCGTCTATTTGTCAGATGCCTCGCAACGAAACATTCGAGACTTTGAGATCCACTACCCCAGAAGAATTTATCCCTGTTCAGCGGCAGCGACGCCGTGAATTCCCGTAGTGTCTGATTTGCTTTGAAGTTGATTCCCAAGTCCTGAGTAATAACGCTAGCGATGTATCGGACGCGCGTTTTCGCCAAGGAGCGAAATTAGGCAAGGCGCTCTGCACGCGTCGGATAAATCACTAGCGTTACTCAGGCACTTGCCTTTCGCTTCATTGGTTTTGGCTGCTGCTGTGGGTTCGATCCCTTTCGCTTCTGTATCGCCTGCCGCAAAATCATTTCAATTTGACCATTAACGCTGCGCAGCTCCGCCTGTGCCCAAGATTCAAGTTCAGCCCAAAGCACAGGATCGATGCGCATTAGAAAAGCCTTGCGCTCCCCCATTCTGTCGTCCTTTAGGTATAAAGAGTTCCAGTGTTCACAACTGGATGAACCTCGGATTCGCTGCAGAGCACGACCATGAGGTTGCTGACCATTGCGGCTCGCCGTTCGCCATCAAGTTGAACTACGTCCTTGTCTGCCAATTCCTTCAGTGCCATATCGACCATGCTCACTGCACCTTGAACGATTTTTTGCCGCGCTGCGATGACGGCTTCTGCCTGCTGGCGCCGAAGCATTACTTGGGCGATTTCCGGGGCATAAGCAAGATGCGTCAAACGAGCCTCATCCACGGCGACCCCGGCTTTTGAGAGTCTCTCTTCCAATTCTCGTCTGAGTGCAAGCGAGACTTCGCCGGCATTGTTCCGGAGCGTGGTCTCAGTCCCTTCTCCATCGTCATAGGCGTACATGTTGGCAAGATGGCGCAATGCGGATTCGCTCTGAATCGGAACGTAGTTCTCGTAATCATCCACATCGAAAAAGGCGCGGGCTGTGTCTTCGATGCGCCAAACGACGACAGCTGCAATTTCGATCGGGTTTCCGCGCTTGTCGTTGACTTTTAGTTTTTCGCCGTTCAACGTGCGGGCACGCAGTGAGACTTTATTCCGACCTTGAGAACGTGGTCCGATCGACGGCGATTTCGTGCCCGCGAGTCGACTTTCAAGATTGTTCTGCCCTTGTCGACCATTGCAGAACAAGAAGGTCGTCTACGATCTCTTGTTTCGCACCAGTGCCGAAACGCTTCTCGAAGTCGCCCGCGACCGGAAACATCTCGGCGCAGAGATCGGCTTCTTTAGCGTGCTGCACACCTGGAGTCAGAAACTCGAACTTCATCCACATGTGCATTGCGTGGTGCTGGCTGGTGGACTCTCTGCCGATCGCACGTGCTGGATCAAATCCCGCTGCGACTTCTTTCTTCCCGTCAAGGTGCTCAGTCGTGTCTTCCGCGGCAAGTTCGTCGCGGCACTCAAGCGCTCCTTTCAGGACGGTCAACTCAGCTTCCACGGAGACTTGCGACCTCTCGCTCAGCCGAAAACCTTTGACGCATGGCCCAGGCCATTGTTTAGAAAGGACTGGGTGGTTTACGCGAAACGACCCTTCGGAGGCCCAGAGTATGTGCTCCGCTATCTGGGCCGTTACACCCATCGCGTAGCCGTATCTAACCACCGACTGGTTTCCTTCGCCGACCAGAAAGTCACCTTTCGCTGGCGTGACTCCGCCCACAAAAACGAACAACGACTGATGACGCTCTTGCTCGATGAATTTCTACGTCGCTTCCTGTTGCACCTGCTTCCGGATCGCTTCGTGCGCATCCGAAACTTCGGCTTCCTGGCCAACCGGCGGCGTGCCACGTTCCTGCCTCTTTGCTTTCAGTTGCTCGGCTTGGCACCGCACATAGAGCAAGACACACCAGGCACCAAGGACTCCAGTGATCTTTGGCTCTGCCCCAAGTGTGCTGGACCGATGATGGTCGTAGAGAGACTCACGGCTGCCGAGATCCAACTCCGTTCTCCACCTCTGGTCACTGCTGCCGCATGATACAACTCTTCACATCAAGAAAAATCTGCGTGCTTCGCCACGGTTCGTCGTTGTTCGCCTTATCGCCGAACAAATCTGTTCTTCTGGCTTCCTCGGTGGCTCGCTTCGCGACATTTTCTCCCACAAGCCAGCTCCCGGACGCGCCGTCTTATCTAATGTGCTCCGCCGCACAGTTCCGGCGCATCCCCACGCCAACCCCTCCCTACATTCAATTTGCATAGAGCCCGCGTCCGCCGCGCGAGCGGCCTCCTCCAAGTCGCTTTACCGAAAGCGCGCCAGACCACCCTGCTCCTGACATACCCTTCGAGGAAGCGCGCTTCCGGTAAAGCACTAAGACTTCGGGACCGAATGGCATATCTGTAGCGCGAACCCACGTGTCCCCAACAAAGAGGATAACTTCCGAGCTGCCCGTATTTCGGGAGTTGGGAAATTCAGGCCGAGCGGGATTGGAAGTTGGGAGCAATAAGGATGAGCTACAAAGACCCGAAACAATCCGGCCGCAAAGCGCATGGGCCAGCCGATGATTGTCAGTTAATTGCAAAGCAGTAGAAAAGGCCTGCGCCGCCGCTGCTTTCCAGACCCGACTGGCTGCATCCTTTTGTGGCGTTCGATGAATTCCAGGATGAGCCATTGCCGATGCGGTCTGAATGGCCCACCTGTGCGGAACCAGTCGTGCTGCTGGTCCAGTTGTTGCACGTGTGGTCGGCGTCATCCGTGTAAGCGCGGCCGTCCCACTTGGATCCGGTGAGAATCTCGTGCTGAATCGGTGGTGCATCGCCCATGCCGTGAATGACCTGTCCATGCTCGTTGCGTGCGGACTGCTTGAACAGATTGCTGCCGCGTTGCGCCTGAACCAGAGTATCGCCGTGCAACTCGCCCAGGTCCGCCGAGATTATGGCGTTTTGCGGTTGCCCCAGTTGCGCGAACGACCAGTTGAACCAAGGCCCGGTGCCGATACGGTCACGCGCGTTGACGGCAGGTTTTCCGGGACGAGCCTGAGTGCTGAGATAGGCGTGCCAGGTGTGACCGCCCGCGCCGACAGCCGCCGCAAGCGCCTGGCAGTGCGCATCGGCCCCCGCAAGTCCGCCAAGGTCCCCGCCTTTACCTAGACCGACGCTGGTGACGAAAAAGGTCATTCGAGCCGGAGTCGGCGGCGGGCCACCAGGGGGCGGCGCGATGCCCTGAGTATTTGGCGCGTTCTGTTGAGCCAGCATAAGGCTGGAGGCCAGCAACAAGGTACACAACACGAGAACGTAAGCATGTGGCCTGGTCATGGGCTTCTCTGCCATTCTAGTTAATCGCGAAACAGTAAAACAGGCCTTGGCCGTGAGTGTTCGGCAAATCCGCCTGGGCACAGCCGCGCGTTCCGTGAGCGGAGTTCCAGGAACCGCTGCCGCCGCCATTGCGGTCGGGAAAACCGATCTGAGCGTTGGGTCTGCCATCGGCAGCATTCAGGTTTCCGTTCGACGCTCCAGGAGCTGGGCTCTTGTTGCTGGTCCAGTTATCGCAAGTGTGATCTTGAGAATCGGTGAACGCGGTGCCATCGGTCTGAGTACCGGTGAGCATTTCGTGGCGAGTCGAAAATCGGGTGGATTTGGCGTAATTCCAGTCGTTGTCGCGTGGGTCAGAATAGTCATACAAACCCGGCACGATCTGGCCTTTTTCCGTCAACCCGGTGAGCTTATTCAGATTATTTCCCTGATGCGCCAGTTCCATCGTATCGCCGTGCAGGTGCGCGAGATCCTGCGCGATCATTTCGCCTTTGAAGTTGTACCAGGGACCTTTGCCGATGCGGTCGCGCGCGTTCACTGCCGGCTGGCCGGGCCGCGCCTGCGTGCTCAAGTAAGCGTGCCAGGTGCGATTTCCAGCGGCAATAGCCGTTGCGAGTGTTTGGCAATGTGCGTCAGCGCCGGCCAGTCCGCCGAGATTGCCGCCGTCGCCGATGGTCTCACTAGTCACGAAAAAATTCATCATCGGCGACGGCTTCACGCCCGGCGGATATTCGCCGGGCTTAGGGCCCTGCGCCAGTAATAGGCAGGACGCCAGCAAAAGCGTGCAAGATAACATCAGAGCTGAAGATTTAATTTTAGTCATCGATCGCTCATCGCTCCAAAAGCGACCGCAGGGTAACACAGGGGGCGTCGCGCGGCCAACCGTTGTCTGCTTGTTTTATGGTTAGCGGGCATATTCCGGTGGTAGTAGCAGATGAATAATTGAGCTTGTTGACGTCTAGTCCGATAGAGAAACCGTCATCAGTGTGCCTTGCATAGACTGGCGCTCCTTACAACCAAACCGTCCGCAGTCTTGGCATTGCGGTTGTTACTTGAAGGTTGCTAGATCCGAGCGTACCATTCCGACCACGAAGACCGGGGCTCTTATTTTAACCGGATAAGAGAAATGGCGTGCAGAGGAGAGGGCGGGGTTGGAGATCTCAGTGCGAATGGTAAATTCAATTTGCAAGGTGCCAAATGAAGCCTAACCTGGTGAGATCCGTTACCTTGGTTGTGAGTCTTCTGGCGGTTTGGGGCTCGCTGCTGGCTCACCACGGGAATGCCGCTTACGACGAGGACCATCCGATCACCGTCATGGGAACCGTGACGGAGCTTGTGTGGTCTAATCCGCATTGCCAAATTTATCTCGACGTGAAGGACGACAAGGGCAAAGTCGTTGGTTGGGCTGTCGAATCTCAAAGTCCAGGCATTCTGCACAGAAATGGCTGGACGAAGAGCTCCATCAAGCCTGGGGACCAAATTGCGATAACTCTCGCTCCCGCTAAGAACGGCGCGCCTGTCGGGTTTTCCGGCGGGAATAAGGGAAAGATCGTGTTTCCCGACGGCCGGGTATTAAAGATGAACGAGAGATAGCGACGGCGGCAGGAGGCTCAAGATGGGAAATCGCTTGGCGTGTTTGATCGTGGCTCTGGCGGCAGTAGCGACTTTCTCGCCCGCTGCGCTCGATCAGGCTGGTCAGCAGCAAGCGACGGCGAAGTCCCCGGCGGCAGCTAGCCCTAAACGTGACCTGTCTGGAGTTTGGCAATATCAAGGCAGCGGCGGTGCTGAGAGCATCGCCGCGGAGAAGGATATGCCTCCGATGACGCCATGGGCGCAGACAAGGTACGATGCCGAGAGACCCGGATACGGAAGCAGAGCTGCTCCGGGCGGAAACGACCCCATTTTACAGTGTGATCCGATTGGTTTCCCGCGCATCATGTTCATGCCCACACCATTTGAATTCATTCAGGCTCATGGCCGGGTGGTGCAGTTCTTCGAACGCGAACACGAATGGCGTTCGATCTGGACCGATGGGCGATCGCTTCCCAATGATCCGGATCCGACCTGGTACGGGTACGCGATTGGCCATTGGGAGGGAGACTCCACGCTGGTGGTTGAATCAGCCGGTTTCAATGCCAAGACCTGGCTGGGCGCGGCGGGTTATCCCCATAGCGAGGATATGCGCGTTACCGAGCGCTACCGGCGCGTGGACCACGACACCATCTTGTACAATATTACGGTCGATGACCCCAAGGCGTATGCCAAGGCCATTGTCGGGCCGCAGAGAACCATGAAGCTGCGGCCGAACGCGGAGATTGAAGAACTCGTCTGTGTATGGTCGGAAGAGAACGCCTTTACCAAGAGAATCAGGGAACCGGCTGCCAATAAACCTACAAAGTAACTTAACGCAAGCGTTAACATGGCCTCGGCCGCGTGCCGCGCGTCCTGGCTGTGGATGAGAACGAGTCTTAAGTGATTTCCGCGTAGCTTCTGATCAACACATTATTGAAGCAGAATTACTTCCGAGTGCTCGGGAGAAATCCCAACCAAGCCCCCCAGCGCTGGTAAACGTCTTCGATCAGATTGAGACGGAAGGGAAACCGTGTTGCGAGCTTGGCTCTGCACAATGCGACCCAACTGGCCACACGCAACAACTCAAGGAAATTCATCGCGAGCCAGCGCATTCAACGGGAGCGCCCTGAATTTAGGCGCGACAACTGCATTGAGAAGCGTTCCGGTGTCACTGCCAAATAAGCTTCGGTCGAAGTAAGACTCGCGTGTCCAAGATATGCTCCTATGCAGCCTCCGTCGTCAGCAATCCAGCGAGACACAGATAATGCTGCTTCGGGTCCCGGCCGTGTCCGGCCTCATCAACGAAGGACGCGTACTTCGTGAATCCAGACAGATATGAGGGGTCGGGGCGAGTATCCAACATTTGCCTATTCTAGCAGTTTCCATTTCAGCGGAATTTGGGAGATAACAGCACGGTTCAATTCTCAAAGATCGAATTTCAGGGATACCTCGGTCGAACATTCGCGGCAGGTAATATGTGCTCTTCGCCGCCCTGCTGGACGCTGCTAGCGTCTCCCATCCTTGCCGTCAAAAGATCTCGCTTTATCCGTCCGGCGTTCAGCACCCATGCGCCCTCCGGAACGAGAAACAACTCAGCGGGCGGTCAAACCCACAGCTGAAGCTGATCAACGTGGCCCGAACGCTCATCGACGGGTTTTACGCTGATCTGGAAGGGTCTAACGCTAATCTGAAGAACCAATCGGGAAGCTAGCTCTTCTTGGTTAATTCCTGGTACACGACTTCGGTGAAGCTTGGGAACCGCGGACCGTTGCCCGTCGGCGAATCAGTTTCGGCTAGGGCTTGCTTGACGTCGTCCAGAGTTTTGCCCTGGGCGACCATAGCCTTGATCTTTTTGTACTTGTCCTGAATAAGATCGAGCTTCTTCTGCACATCGGCCTTGGTCATCAGATCGCCTTGTCCGGTCAGGTAGGTGTCGACATCGAGGCCGATCATGCCCTTGGCGTTTTCTATCCAGCCGGCAGCTGAGCCGTTCTTTTCCATGTGAATCACAGTATCGGGGCGGTTCGCGACCAGCAGATCGGCGCCGAACACGACTTTCTGGTCTGGGAGATATACAACCGTGTCACCGCTAGTGTGCCCAGGGGCCCAGTGGTAAAGACGAATATGAACGCCATCGATCGTTAATTTATCTGTCTTGTCGTAAGTCTTCGTGGGTAGGCGATCCTGAGGCGCGGGGTTACGGCTGTCGGCGGAGGCTTCCATCTCTTTTTTGCAGTTCTCCTGCGCAATGATGGTTAAGCCCAACCCATAGTTTCTCCCTTTTTGATCAAATACGTGGATTCAACTGGTCACTGCGATTACTTGGTGAGCATATTGATATCGCCAATACCGAGGTTATCGCCATCGCAATTAGTATCACACCCAATAGCAAGCCATCGAAAATGTAAATGACAGATGCGACCACCGCGAGAAGTAAAGTGATTATGAACAACTGCGTGCCAGTACACCTAGATATGTCATACTAATGGTCATCTTCACGATGGCTACGATTATCACCTTGATAGTTAAGCTCATGATTGCCTCGCCCCACAATCTACCATCAAGGACCGTTTGAAGATCGGGAACTAAAGCCTCATTTTGGGCAGTACTTTAGGTTCTCCAGTTATCTTCAAGATTTTTAAAAAGACAGAGGAAAAAAATGTGGTGGCAAGCGAGACTGAAACCGAAGTGCTACCCCAAATGAGGTAATAAGTTCTCGGAGGACGAAGAGCCGCACCTAGGGGACGACCAGGTCGACTCTGTTACGCGGAGGACCAGCCGTATGAAAAGGGCCGCCTTGAAGTTGCTGTTCACAGCCGTACTTGCGGGCACAATGGCGTTTGGTGGCAACACAGCACAGACTACTCGTCACAGGATCGGCGCGATATGTAAAGATGACACGAGCAGCACGGCAACAGGCAGGGGTGCCTGTTCTCACCATGGCGGTGTTAGTTGTTGGAAATACAGCGACGGTACGTGCACCAAACCATAGGGTACATCAATGGAGGCCGGGAATACCTCAAAAGCCTGATAGCGTCGGAACCCGAAAAGTTCGCCCTGGGCCGCAGCGATAAAGAACATGTGCGTTTCGGGGTGAAAGAATGGGATTCGGTTGAGATCTTAAACCGAGGCGAGGCGAATTGGGATAGCCGGATATTGTGGTTTCAATTTGACAAGCAAGTTAGCTCTCTGAAATTGCGGCTGATAGCTGGCCCAGGCCCCAGCACGGTTCGCCAAAAGCTATTGAACCTGGCTCTTGCAGAAAATGATGTGCTCCGGGCGATAGACAGAAACATTGAATGCCAATTGGAATGGAATCTACAGTCGCCCCATTTTTATCTGAGTCTTCCTTGGAAGATTCGAGCGCCGCGGGCCTCGAAGAACGGATGAAGTCAGAATGGAAGCAATTCGTCGATGACGACTTGCCAAAAATCCTGAACTTGATCAGTTCGATCAAATGGGACAGCGTCGCTGAATCCGGCACGACGCCGGCATAAAGGGAATTGCGGTAGTGTTTCTTACTTGCGCGTCTTGGGGTGTCGAGACTGCAGAGCCGGCCACCAACAGTGGACCGATTAGGGAAGCGAGATTCCTCTTAACCGGAAACCTTCGGTGCAAATGCGCCTGTTTTTGTAATCTCATGGAGCCAAGACTCAGGGTTGTCTTTGACCGCCGGAGGTTGGACGAGGGGATCATAGAAGGAATCGGGTATCGGCGCATATTCAACCCGATGTTCGGACAGGTATCCTCTTCCTTGTTCGGAGGCTCTTCGGATGTTGTGCAATAAAGATCCGTAATCTAAATTGTCTGCAGCGCGGCGTGCGCTCAGCATCGATGTATAGAAGCCCGCGAGCGTTTTCTGCGGGTCAACTTTATAGACCAGGGCCTTTTTTCCGTCGAAATTGTCCGTGAAGCGATCATTTGACACGTTCCGCAGAATATCTCTCGCAAAGCTTATCGTCATTGCCCGGTCGTCTTTTCCGCCCTCACTTGCGCGATCCGTCATCCGTCGCAAGGTCTCAACCTGATTGAGGTTTTCCTTCAATTCTGGAATGAGCAGGCCCTTGAGCTCTTTTAGTGCGTCGGACTTGGTCATTTTGGTTTTTATAAGCTCCATCGCGGTATTGGTCGCGATGGCCACAAACCCACCAACCGCCGCACTGATGAGAGTCTTAACCCATTCAGGCGTTTCGCCCGGCGCCTGCTGCACATAGATTACATTCGGCTGGGCGTGTGGTGCGCTCATCGTGGCTTGGGCCGCCTGGAATAGGTGGAGGAGCATGGCGGGAATTGTACGCAATCCGTTGCCGAAAAGAACAACAAACTTGTCCTTCAGGTCGCTTCCTGTCAAGGCAGCGTCGGCTAGTTCAGCAACGGACCTCCCTTCATTCGTGTCTGGCGAATGGTCATGTATTCGATGACGGATTTGGAGAGCCACATGCGGACACGTTTGATTCCGAATCGAGGCTGACCCCCTCGGGTTGCTCAAGAGGCGAGCGAGCCAAACGGGCAGTGGCAGGAAGAACTAGACCTCGTCGCGAAGGTCGGCCCAGTTGCGACAAGGTCCGAGCCATATGGAGTTCGAGTTGATGTGCCCGGCGGAGGGCGAATCCAGAAGTCATTTCCGATTTGCCCCGTTTCCGGGCCCTGCAGCTTGAACAAGGCGGAGCGGAAAAGAAAGCGGATGGAAATTGTGGCGCTGTACAACTCGCAGGGCTACCTGAAAAAGGTTGTGGCGGAGGAGACCGGTACTACCTTTAAGGCGCAGTCCGTTCTGTGGATGTCGATCTGCAAACGCCGGAAGCGCAAGCCCATAAAGCCTGTGACTCTGGTTAACTGGCAGAGCTATCTCGACAACCACATCCTGGCCGTTATCGGAAGCGAGCCAATCGCCGAAGTCAATAACGCTTCGATGAAGAAGCTGGTCGAGGTCTTGGTCGGGAAGGGTTTGGCTCCACAGTCCATAAAGAACATCTGCTTGGTGGTCAAGCTCGTTAAGGCAAGTGCCGTGGATGAAAACGGAGATGAGCTCTACCCGATAAAGTGGAATGCGCAGTTCATCGATGCACCAGTTGTTGATGCTCGCAAGCAGCGCACTCCATCCCTGAGTGGGGAACAGGTCACCAAGCTTCTCGCGGCAATCGAGGCTGAAATGAGAACGCTTTTCATCCTCGCAGCAGCGACGGGGCTTCGCGCCAGCGAACTACTTGGTCTTGAAGTCGGTCATTTCGACGGCGGTAGCCTCAAGATCGAACAGTCCGTTTGGCGAAGCGATGCTCAAGCGCCAAAGACTAAAGAACGCTTATCGCATCGTTGATCTCCACCCGGATGTGACGAAGCTGCTTTCCGAGTTCATCGGCGGCAGGAGCAGATACATCTTCAGCACGAGCAACGGGAATCCACTCGGGCAGAGCAATATCTTGCGCCGCAGCTTGCATCCCGCCTTGGCAACGCTTGGAATAAAACGATGTGGCTTTCATGCCTTCCGCCGATTCCGAAACACATATTTGCGGAATTACAGCTAATGCCCGAATGGACTCCGCAATTTCTGGCTCGGGTGGAGCGATAAAGACATGAGCAACCACTACGATAAAATCCGCGAAGACGCGGTCTTCCGCCGCGAAGTCGCAGAACGTGTCTTAGGTACGTTGTGTTACCCATGTGTCCGGGCTGGACCATGAAGTAAGTGGCGCGCCCGGAGGGACTCGAACCCCCGACCCTCTGCTTAGAAGGCAGACGCTCTTTCCAACTGAGCTACGGGCGCTTGATTGATTCTAAAAGATTTCGCGTCCTCGCGACCATCCATTTGTTACCTTTGCTATCAAATGGAGTGAACCCCTCTCCAGAAACTCTCTCTCAAGCGGCGGTGGCCTGGGTGATTTGGAAGCCTAGGTAGGCGGCTTTGCGCTTGAGGGAGTTGATCTCCCGCTGGCGATGTCGCGCCTGGTAGAACTCCGCGCCCTGATCGACGAACTGCATTCCATAACGGAGCATTCGATAGACGAGCCGCGCAAGCTTTGCCGCCATGGCCTTGATTGCGACTGGAGCTCCTAGCCTTGTCCTCAATCGCCGGAACTGTGCGCCAAGATAGCTATCGCTTTGGCGTAAGCAGCTGGCGGCCATCTTGAGTGCTACGGTTAACCGGTTATTCGTCGGCAACCGCCCTTTCCCGATAACCTTGTCCCCGCTAATTCTGTTGTCCGGACACAGGCGCAACCAGGAAACAAAATGGTCCTCGGTCCGCCACTTGCTCATGTCCCATCCCGCTTCGCTGATCACCGTCGCCGCGGTCCTGACATCGATCCCGTCGATCCGCGTCAGGTCCGTCCCCGTCATGCGAAATAGTTCCGCCCGCAGGTCGAACTGCGGCTTGTTCTCCTTCTTCTTCCGGAGCCGTTCCTTGCGCTTCTCTTCCGGCAGACTGGCTCCTGCGCTCCGATCTTCCCTCTGTTTGAGATACTGCTGCAGCTGTTCATCGCATTCGGCCATCTGTTTGAGGCAAAACTCATAGCCATCCTGTTCCTGCTTCAGCTGGAACAGCAGATCTTCTTGCCAGTGTCCCTCCAGACTACGCGCGATCTCTTCTGCGCTCGCCTTCACCCGGTTATCCCGAAATCCGGCCAGCTTCCGCGGATTTCGCTCTCCTGCCAGAATCGCCTTGATGATCGCCTGCCCGGTTACTCCACTCACATCGCTCAACACGTTTGCCAACTGGAGATTCATCTGCGTCAGTGCCTTCTGTATCCGCTGGATGTGCCGGCCCGCCGAACGGACCACGTCATTCCGCTGCCGCCAGTATGTCCTCATCGTTCGAATCTCCTGCGACGGCCGAAATGAGTTCCGCAGCAGCCCGTAGGTGTGCAGCTTCATCAGCCATTGACTCTCCTGCACGTCGCTCTTGCGCCCCGGCAGATTCTTCGTCTCCCGCGCATTCACCAAATACACTTCGAAGCCGGCCTCTTCCAGAAGATCGTAGACAGCGATCCAGTACACTCCCGTAGATTGCATGGCTACGGTGCGAATTCTGCACTGCTTCAGCCAAACCGCCATGTCCTTCAGCTCCGCCGTGGTGCACCCGAAGCGCCGCACGGGTTGACTGTCCCGGACTGGGGGCACCGCCACGTAGTGTGCTTCGTTGCCAATGTCAATCCCCGCAGCGTCGGGATGGATTACCTGCAAGCTGACCTCTTCGGCCTGCATTTTTCGCGTCCATTCCCGTCGCTGCTTTCGGTTCATCTGTTGCCAGCCACCCGGCGCCGGGCGGCCTGATGCTTTCTCCTGTTGCTCCTGTTTGTGGGGCTTCATCGCTATCCTGTCGAACGTTGGATTCAACGTAGCTCGGCCCGGGTGACGAAACTCACACAATCTCTCCAGCGGGGTCAGGTCCTTGTCCTTCTCCAGGACAAAAGCCGCCACCATCTACGCAATCGCCAATACCGGGGCCATGCTAAAGTTCGGGCAAGAATGCTCCAGTGGGTAAACGGCCTTAACTGCCGAGCTAGGTTGTGGCTCAGATTTTAACTTGACCGAAGCGCTCCACAAGCACCGAGCTCTCTGGCCGAGTTTCTGGTTCGCGAAACCACCCCGAAGGGGTGGCCCTTTGCTAAAGTGAGACAGTTTCACGATGCACACATTACGGCTCTGACCTGCCCCCGGACAATCCTGTGCCTCCCGCAGTCATATCCCGGGCTATAGAATCGTGTCTCCTGGCCGAGCCCCGTCTCGATTGGCGACATGTGCCGAAGTGATTGCTATTTCCAGCACAAGTGAACATGCGCTGTCTCACAGCGGTAGAGTTCGCAACGTCATCTCGACTACGTGTTGCAATTTGTCGCGGCTAGCTCCGCCCGCTGCCTGGACTGCCATTCCGTAGATGATCGTTGCCAAGTAGCGAGCAAGATCTGCTGGATCTGTATCGGCCGGAAGGTCACGTTCTGATTTCGCGCGCTGGAAGCGCCGGCGTAATGCAGCCTCACCCGCCGCGCGGCACGCAACCAGTTCCTGTCGGATGGAATCGCCCGTGTCGCCGCTGGCAAGCGCACCTTGCACCATAAGGCAGCCCCCTGGATTGCGCGGCGCCGCGTTCAAATCGGCGGCGCCCTGCAACAATCGTTCAACGACCGCGCGGGCGGTCGGCTCCTTCAATGCTTCTTGAGTATAGGCCGCCGGCCCAGTCAAGTAACGATCGAGTGCCTTGCGAAACAGCGCTTTCTTGTCGCCGAACGCGGCATACAGGCTCGGGCGGTTTACGCCCACAGCTTTGGTCAGGTCCGACAGAGACGCGCCCTCATATCCTTTCCGCCAAAACACCTGTAACGCACGGTCCAGGGCTTCGTCGAGATCGAAGGAGCGGGGACGTCCCATCCGTCCTGAGAGTTTGTTATGTTTCATGCCTATCTTCGATGCTCCATCCGTACCGATCGATACACAATTGTTGCAACCATTCACCCGCCAAGACATCTATACCGTATGATACAGAAGTAGCACGCAAATGAAATCAAAGAGGAGAATGACGATGACCAAACTGGAAGGAAAGGTAGCCGTCATTACGGGTGGCAACAGCGGAATCGGTCTCGCCACGGCGCAACGCTTCGTTGCCGAAGGCGCGTACGTCTTTATCACCGGCCGTCGTCAAAGCGAACTCGACGCGGCAGTCAAACAGATCGGCAAGAACGTTACCGCGGTGCAGGGCGACGTCTCCAATCTCGCTGATCTTGATCGGTTATACGCAACCGTAAAGCAGGAGAAGGGGCACATCGACATTCTCTTCGCCAATGCAGGCACTGGGGAATTTGGCCCGCTCGGCGCAATCACTGAAGAGCACTTCGACAAGACATTCAACGCCAACGTCAAGGGTCTTCTGTTCAGCGTGCAAAAGGCGCTTCCGCTCCTAAAGGATGGAAGCTCCATCATTCTGAATGCGTCCATCGTTTCGAGTACCGGATCGCCCGCGCTCAGCGTATACAGCGCATCCAAAGCCGCCGTGCGCTCTTTCGCGCGCACCTTCACCTCGGATCTAAAAGACCGCAAAATCCGTGTGAACGCCGTGAGTCCTGGCGTGATTCCTTCGCCGGGCTACCGCAATTCCCTCGGCCTAACTGACGAACAAATCAAACAATACACAGACAGCGCCGTGGACAAGATACCTCTCGGTCGTACGGGGACCTTGGACGAAGTCGCTAAAGTGGTCTCTTTTCTTGCTTCCGACGAAAGTAGCTACGTCACTGGCATTGAGCTCTTCGTCGACGGCGGCATGACCCAAATCTGACCAGCTAGACCGCTTGAGGTCTGTCGCAATTACCCTTGCGCCTCGTTCGGCGAAAACTGAGCCGGCTTTTCAGCGAACCGGCCCTGGCGAGTGCTGCCAATGATTACGGAGAAGGTCATCATATGTTCCCTTCGCTCCTTGATGATGGATATCCCGCTTACGGCGTCCAACTCCTCCTAGCGCCCGAAAGGAACCGACCGCTACGCGAGCAGAGGTTTCCCGGGTCAGAGCAGATGTTGGAATTGCACGGCGGCCCGGGGCCGTTACTGCGCAACAGCGATCCATCACTCCAGAGCCGTCTAAACCGGAAGATTGCGACTGGAGGTGGCATCTGGCTGTTTCGAAGAGTATCTTAGGGATGTTCCCAGAACCGAGGGGGCCCTTAGAGAAATGGTCAGTTGAGTTGACCGAAAGCTCGGCACGTTTGTAATGCACGTATTTGTACCTTACTTCTGACCTCAACAGGCGGCATTCGCCATGACCAGCGCCAAATCGTCCATCGTTGTCCTGGATCAGGTATCTGCACCATCCCCAGCACCAACGCAAACTCTTTCCAGCGAGGGGGTGCTCGATGCCCTCAAAATGATTCTCACCGATGCGCCGCTCAACGACGTTCTCCACAGCGTCGCTCTCCTTATCGACGCTCACTCGGAAGGAATGTTGTGCACGATTTACCTACTCGATGAGGACGGCTTGCGGCTTCGATTCGCTGCGGGCCCAAAGCTACCTGATGCCTATCGAGTCGCGACCGACGGCGTACATATTGGCCCCGAGGTCGGTTCCTGCGGCGCGGCGGCCTACTTGCGCAAGCCAGTCTTCGTGGCTGACGTCATGACGCACCCGCATTTCGCTGGCTTCAGGGATTTACTTGTGCAAGCCGGACTACGCGCCGTATGGTCATCCCCCATTATTTCTCACGACGGCAAAGTGCTAGGCACGTTCGGAATGTACAACCGCGCAGTTCGACTCCCAAGCCCGGCCGAGATGCAGCTCATCGATTATGCCGGCCGGATTGCCGGAATTGCTATCGAGCGCGATCGATCCAAATCCGCGCTGACGTTCGCGTTAGAGAAGATCAAGAAGTCTGAAGCGGAACTAAGACAAATTGTCGACGTTATTCCGCAAGCGATTGTCGTCATGACTCCAGATGGAAAAGCCATTTACGCGAATCGCGCAACAATTGAGTACACTGGGTTGTCTCTGGACGAAGTACGAGCCGACGACTTTCGCTCGCGTGTTTTCCATCCCGAGGATCTTCAAAGACTTCTTGAACAACGGCGCAGAACTCTTTCCACTCCAGTTCCGTTCGAAAACGAGTATCGAACTCTGGGGAAAGACGGCAAGTACCGTTGGTTTCTGATCCGCTATAACCCACTAGTGGACGAAAACGGAAACGTCATTCGATGGTATGCGACCGCGACAGATATCGATGATCGTAAACGTGCCGAAGATCGCATGCGGAATGAAACCGTCGCGCTGCGCGAAGAGATCGTGCGCTCTTCGATGTTCGAGGAAATCGTCGGTTCCTCCGAGGCCCTCCGCAAGGTGTTGGAGCAAGTTTCCAGAGTGGCTCCTACTGATTCGACGGTTCTGATCCAGGGTGAGACCGGAACCGGCAAGGAGTTGATTGCCCGTGCGATTCATAATCGGTCCAAGCGGGTGAACCGCGCGTTCATTCGCGTCAACTGCGCTGCGATTCCGCCTTCTCTGATTGCTTCCGAACTATTCGGACACGAAAAAGGTTCTTTCACCGGAGCACTGCAGAGACGCCTGGGACGCTTCGAATCAGCCGACGGTGGTACGATTTTCTTGGATGAGGTCGGTGAAGTCCCACCAGAGACGCAAGTTGCTTTGCTAAGAGTTCTCCAGGAGAGGGAGTTCGAGCGAGTGGGCGGGAACCAAACAGTTCGCGTTGACGTGCGAGTACTAGCGGCGACAAATCGGGACCTAGGTGCATCCGTCGCTGATGGCACTTTTCGTCGGGATTTGTTCTATCGCCTGAACGTTTTCCCGATTCAATTGCCGGTGCTTCGTGATCGAATGGATGACATCCCATTGCTAGTGGAGTACTTGGTCGACCGCTACGCCAAGAAGGCTGGCAAGAGAATTCGAAGCATAAGCAAGGACACGCTGAGTTTATTCCGGGACTATAACTGGCCCGGTAATATTCGCGAATTGCAGAATGTGGTCGAGCGGGCAGTGATCCTATGCGACGGGGAAACATTCTGTGTTGACCCGAGCTGGCTTACGCCGGGAGTTCCTAGGCCGGCTGTGTCGAGTGTCGCCATTGGTCGAAGATCTTGCCGAGCGCGAGAAAGTGATGATCGAAAGCGCGCTGCGTGAGTCGGGCGGCCTGATTTCTGGCCCGACAGGTGCCGCTGCAAAACTGAGGCTGCCGAGACAGACGCTCGAATCAAAGATTAGGAAACTGGGAATCGACCGGCATCGTCTCAAGACCCCGTAGTTTCCCAATCAGTTTTGCGAACATTGCTTCAATAGCAGCACATTCGTCGATTCCTGTCTGATTTTACCAAGCGTAGACAACTTCCCCAATCCGCGCGAAAGGGCACCACGCTTATGACCGCGATCCCAACGGCGTGATGCTGAATTTTCAGCGTCGCGCCGAAATTACGGCGTGACTTCAAAACCTAAAGATCAACGGTTCAAGTAATTACAAATGGCGCTGGTATTGCAATCCATTCAGACGTGAAACGCCCGACAGGTCGAATATGACACTGAAGATCGAAACATATTTCGATGGGTCCGGTACAAAGATTCGCCTGATTGGGCGAATGCAGGCGGTATTTGGAGGAGTTAGAGAAGCAGATCAAGTGGAGGAAGATGTTCAATGGCTAACGTGGTGAAGAAATACAGCATCTCTTATGAGCTAGCACAGAAAATGGTGGATGCAGCGGTGGTGAAAGCCAGAGAACTTGGCGTTAGCGAGAATGTAGCGATTCTCGACGACGGCGGCAATCTCAAGGCCTTTGGCCGGATGGATGGCGCCCCGATCCCTACCACTGAGATGGCCCAGAACAAGGCATACACAGCTCTGTTCGGCGTCTCCACGCAGGAGTTTTTCAAGTTTATCCAGAGCGACCCGTCGCTTTTGGCCGGCATCCCCACACTTGCGCGTATGGCGGCGTGGGGTGGAGGGTTTCCCATTAAGGTGAACGGAGAAGTTGTCGGGTCGATCGGGCTGAGCGGTGCGCCCACAGTGCAGAACGACATCGACTGCGCGAAAGCAGCTCTAGCGCTCGTATCCGATGCGGTGCCGACTAAATGATAAAGGGAGCGACCATAATGATTCATACTCACCAGACCGCACCGACACAGTTCGTTGAGGCCAACAGCATCCGCTTCGCCTATCGCCGCTTCGGCAAGACCGGAGGAGTGCCGCTCGTCTTTAGCCAGCACTACATCGGCACGATGGATTATTGGGACCCGACGGTGACGGATGGCCTCGCTCGCGACCGTGAGGTGATCCTGTTCAACAACGCCGGCGTATCCAGCAGCTCCGGCGAGGTCCCGACGACGTTCGAGCAGATGGCCGCCGACGCCATCGCCTTCATCAAGGCGCTGGGCCTGAAGCAAGTTGACCTATTTGGCTTCTCGATCGGCGGCATGGTCGTGCAGGAAATCACGTTGCAGGCGCCCGACGTCGTTCGCAGGTTGATCGTCGATGGCACAGGTCCGCGCGGCGGTCAGGGAATGGAGTTGATAGCCCAGGCTACAGGGCGGCTCTTTGGTGCCACCTACGATCCGCCCGAGAATGTCTGGCTCGCGGTCAAATTCAGTCCGTCCGCGGCAGGCCAGGCGGCGGGACGGGAGTTCCTGAAGCGCACGCATCTTCGTCAGGTTGGGCGCGATCCTGAAGTGAACGACAAGGTGTCGCCCGCCCAGGTCGAAGCGATTGGCAAGTGGGGCGTCCGGCAAAAGGGGTCCGACGACTATCTGAGGACGATCATGCAGCCAACCCTCATCGCTAACGGCAGTAACGACGTGAACATTCCCACGGTGAACTCTTTCATCATGCAGCAGAACATGCCGAATGCGCAGTTGATCATCTACCCCGACTCCAATCACGGCGCGCACCACCAGTACCCGGAGCTCTTCGTCGAACACGCGACTCTCTTTTTGAATCCCGTGACGACGACGGAGACCGCTGTAACAGCGACCCAAAGGGAATAAACATGACCGTTCAATCGGAGAACGAGCGAAACACAAGCTTACGGTCGATGGCGGAAACGCCTGAGCCGACGCACACACTCATGGGCCGGAAGAAAGTTATCCGTGGGGACGTGAATCGGAGGTGAGAGAAAATGGCTGCCCTTCTTAACAAAACTGCTTTGGTGACTGGAGCCTCACGGGGAATTGGGCGGGCTACGGCGTCGGCGGTTGCTGCGGCCGGTGCCCACGTACTAGTTCACTATGGCCGTTCCGCGCGGGACGGGAATCTCTCGTAGCCGACATCCGTTCAAAAGAGGGACGCGCAGATGCCATCCAAGCAGACTTGGGAACGCCAGACGGCGCGACACTACTCGCGAAGGAGGTGCGCTCAATTGTCGCCGAGCGATTGGATGTGCTCGTGTCCAACGCTGGCATTTCCAAGGCTGCAACCATCAAGGATCATACGGTCGAAGACTTTGACAATCTCTTTGCAACGAACGTGCGCAGTCCGTTTTTTCTGGTGCAGCAACTCCTGCCCGTCCTCGGTGAGGGCTCGAACATCATTGCGATCTCGTCGCTTGGGGCGCACGCCGTAGTTGGGAACCCCGGTCTGGACAACCCTTCGGTCCTTGCCTATGCCTCGACCAAAGGAGCATTTGAGACGCTCGTCAAATACTGGGCCGCCATTCTCGGGCCGCGAGGCATCCGCGTAAATGCAATCGCACCAGGCGCAATCAATACTGAGATGTCGAATCTTACGAAGACCGAGACAGGTCGTGGGATGACGCTTGGAATGCAGGCGTTGAAACGAATCGGCAAACCAGAAGATGTTGCGGACGTAGTCGCGTTTCTTGCGTCAGATGCGGCGCGCTGGATCACGGGAGCGAGCATCCCAGTCGACGGTGGGTCGAAACTCTAAGATTTATGGAATCTACTTTGCAAAAGGGGCGTTCGATGGAGACTGCAGGGGAGAACAACAAGAAGCTTGTCTTGGAAGCGTTCGACACGCTGTTCAATAAGCGTGACTATGCGGCGGCCGAACGTTATTGGTCACCTACTACACTCAGCACAGCAATCATATTGAGCCTGGCCGAGGGGGCCTGTTCAATCTCATCAAGAGCCTTCCGCCCACGCTGAAGTATGAGGCAGGCGTCATCGTCGCCGGGGGAGATTTCGTGATGGTCCATGGCCGTTTCTCTGGCTTTGGCGCGCCCGTGAACTGGATCGCCGCCGATATCGTTCGTCTCCAAGACGGGCTGCTCATCGAGCACTGGGACGTGATTCAGGATGAGGCCACGCAGGAACAGTCAAAGAGCGGCTTGCCCATGTTCGGCGACAAGTTTCCGCAATGACTCAGGTGAATTGCTACCAGCGCAAATCGCACTGTGTAACGGGTATCGACTGAACCGGAGAAATCACGATGAGCGGCCTATTGAACCTCGCGATGAAAGCGCACGGCGGCCTCGAACGTTGGAAGCAAGTCCGAAATATGCAAGCGAAGGTCACGTTGAACGGTACTCTTTGGCGAATCAAAGGCCGGCCTGACGGACTGTCTGGCGTGGTGATGAGATTAAACACGAAGGAGCCCGATCTTACCATCACTCCGTTCCCGAAGTCCGGAACGGCGGGGCACTTTACTCCCAGCCGCGTTTGGATTGGGGACGCCAAGGGAACTGTCGTCAGCGAATTGAAAAATCCCCGAGACTCATTCGCCGGTGCCGTCCTCACGACGAAGTGGAACGAACTTCAACTTTGCAATCTGTGGAGAAACGTGTCGCCTATGTCTATGTCCGGCCCCGGCCCAACAGGGCGCTCTCGCTGAGGCAAACCCACCCGACGCGTAGATGACTCCTCAAAGCAGCTTGTCGAGAATTATCGGCTAGGGTCGCGAACCCGCTTCTCGGTGGAGTGGAAGACCGCATTGGCAACCCGCGACCGCTGTGCTGGCGATGCCGCTTTCGCTAATTCCGCGAGCACGGGCCATTGTCAAGCGCCACGTTCGATTGAACCTGGTGGTATTTCCCTGCTGCATGCTCGGGCAGATTTGGCTTTCCGGCCTTCCTCAAATAGAAGCCGGCTCCCGGATTTTTGTCTCCCATCCAACTTAGGCAATTCTTTCGATGAGCCCGAACCCCCAGGATTCTACACAACTGACATCCGGCACGATGCTGAATTTTCAGCGCATGCTGAAATTGCGGCCTGACTTGAAAAGCTAAAGACCAACAACTCAATTGATTACGAGTGGCACTGGGATTGCCATCTCTGTACTCGTGAGTCGTCCGACGGGTCGAATATGACGTTGAAGATCGAAAAGTACTCCGATGGGAACAGCACGACTATTCGACTGATAGGCCGGATGCAGGCGGAGCATTTGGAGGAGTTAGGGAAGCAGATTCGTGAGAGCGGACCGGCAATCACATTGGACCTGGAGGAAGTGACCCTAGTCGATGTGGAGGTTGTTCGCTTCCTCGGCACGTGTGAGACACGCGGCACCACGCTGCACAATTGCTCGCCTTACATACGCGAGTGGATCGGCAAAGAGCGAGATTAGAGGAATAGGAGAACAACAATGTCCAATAAACTGGAAGGAAAGATTGCACTCGTTACGGGTGGCTCGCGCGGCATTGGCGCCGCAATCGCGAAACGTCTGGCCGCGGATGGAGCTAAGGTGGCCATTACCTACACGAAAGGTGCCGATGCGGCCGCATCGGTCGTCAAAGAGATTGAACGCGCTGGCGGAAAGGCGATTGCGATTCAGGCGGACGCCGCCGACGCCGACGCGGTTAAAGCAGCGGTCGAAAAGACGTTTGCAACCTTCGGCCGACTGGACGTACTGGTGAACAACGCCGGCACCGCCATCCCGAAACCGTTCGAGGAGGCGACGCTGGAAGAGATGGATCGCGTGATTGCCATCAACGTCCGCGGCGTCTTCGTTGCGACGCAGGCGGCGCTGAAACACATGAATGAGGGTGGTCGCATCATCATGATCGGTTCGGCAGTGGGCGAGCGTGCCGTTGCGCCCGGGCTTGTGCCCTACGCGGCCACGAAAGGAGCCGTCAAGATGTTCACTCAGGCGCTTTCCAGAGAGGTAGGGAGCCGGGGCATCACGGTCAACAACGTGCAGCCGGGTCCGATCGACACGGAATTGAATCCCGCCTCGGGTGATTGGGCCGTGCCGCAGAAGGCCGCCACAGCGCTCGATCGTTACGGGCGTGTGGATGAGATCGCCGCGATGGTGGTGTTTGTCGCCGGTCCGGAGTCCTCGTACATTACCGGCGCGAATCTTACCGTGGATGGCGGAATGAATGCCTGAAGTAACGCCCGCGAAGTCACGTTGCGAATGGAGGCATTGGTCCAATGGCGAACGTGGTGAAGAAACACAGCATCTCTTATGAGCTAGCACAGAAAATGGTGGATGAAGCGATGGCGAAAGCTAGAGAACTTGGCGTTAGGGAGAACGTAGCGATTCTCGACGACGGCGGCAATCTCAAGGCATTCAGCCGGATGGATGGGGCCCCAATCCCTACAATCGAGATTGTGCTGAATAAGGCCTATACCGCTCTTTTCGGCGTCTCCACGCAGGACTTTTTCAACTTTATTCAACGGGACCCGTCGCTTTTGGCCGGCATCCCCACGCTTTCGCGTGTGGCGGCGTGGGGAGGAGGGTTTCCGATCAAGGTGGATGGAGAAATTGTTGGGGCAATTGGGGTGAGTGGGGCGCCCGCAGTGCAGAACGACATCGATTGCGCGGGAGCAGCCCTTGCGCTCGTGTCTGATGCAGTGCCTAGTGGACTGAATCGGTAACCGAAGTCGGCGGGTCCGCGGCTGGAAGGAACCGCCTTGGAGGCGACTTTTTATGGGTAACTACACGCACAAGACCGCGCCGACCCAATTTGTTGAGGCGGCCGGGATTCGCTTCGCGTACCGTCGCTTCGCCAACCGCCGCGCCGGTGTAACGATCGACATCCCGCTGCTCTTCTTCATGCATTTTACCGGGACCATGGATCACTGGGATCCCGCGGTGACCGACGGATTTGCCCAGAACCGCGAAGTGATCTTGTTCAACAACGCCGGCGTCTCCAGCTCTAATGGTGAAGTTCCGACTTCGATTGAAGAGATGGCGCAGCACGCAGCCGCCTTCATCGACGCGCTCGGCGTTAAGAAGCTCTACGCTCTCGGATTTTCGATCGGTGGCTTCGTCGCACAGCAATTCACCATGGACCGGCCAGACCTTGTCCGAAAACTCATTCTCGTTGGCACTGGCCCAAGAGGTGGCGAAGGTATGGCATCGCTAACCCCAGAGGGACAGGAGATCTTCGGAGCCAAGTACGATCCTGCCGATGAGCTCTGGCTTCGGGCCTTCTTTACTCCATCGGAGAGGAGTCAGGCGGCGGGAAGGAAGTATCTTGAGCGGCAGAGGGCGCGCAAGGAGAACCGCGATCGTTTGCCAAACGAAAAGGTCGCTACGGCACAGCTAGCTGCATTACAAAAATGGGGCGCGCCGGCGAAAGATCCCTATGCTTACCTAAAGAAGATCACTCAGCCGACGCTCGTGGTAAACGGCAGCAACGACGTGCTCGTCTATACGGTGAACTCTTTCATCCTCCAACAAAACCTGCCGAAGGCGCAGCTCATTCTGTACCCCGACAGCAATCATGGTGCGCAGTACCAATACCCAGAGCTGTTTGTCGAGCACGTCACGCAGTTCCTGAAGGGTTGAGCTCCGGCACAAAACGGATCAAGGAGAAATTCAATGAATACCCAAGTTGTTCTGATTACAGGAGGACTGACAGGCATCGGGCGGGCGACAGCACTCGCGTTTGCCAAGGAGGGTGCTCAGGTGGTTGTTTCCGGTCGGCGCGACGAAGAAGGCCAAAAGCTCGTCAGTGAAATTCGCTACACAGGTGCGAAAGCGGAGTTTATCCGCACCGATGTACGCCGCGAAGAAGACGTACGTAACTTGATCGATAAGGCCGTGGAACGATTTGGTCACCTGGATGTGGCTGTGAACACTGCTGGTACGGAAGGTGTGCCAGGCCCTGTAACCGAGCAAACTGCCGACAGTTACGCGGCAACGTTTGATACCAACGTGCTCGGTACGTTGTTGAGCATGAAGCACGAACTTCGCGTGATGCTGCCACAGAAACACGGCAGCATTGTGAATATATCCTCCACATTCGGGCATACCGGTGCGCCTGGCGCCTCTGTCTATTCTGCCAGCAAACACGCGGTCGAGGGACTCACGAAATCGGCGGCGCTGGAAGCGGCCGGGACCGGCGTGCGGGTGAATGCCATTGCCCCCGGACCAATCGAAACGCCAATGCTAAATCGCTTCGCGAAAACCGACGAAAGAAAGGCTGGTATGGTCTCGAACGTGCCACTCAAGCGCGCGGGAAAACCAGAAGAGATCGCTCAGGCTATCCTTTTTGTTTCCTCCGACAAAGCCTCCTTCATCACGGGAGCTTCCTACCTTGTCGACGGCGGCAAGTCGGCGCGATAACTCTCGCGTGCGTAGCACACCCGTTCGGGACGGAGGATAAAAATGAATCAGACGATTGAAGAGAAGAACAAAGACCTTGTCCTTAAGGCCTTCGACACACTGTTCAACAAGCGAGACTACGCTGCGGCCGAGCGCTATTGGTCACCCAACTACATTCAGCATAGTGCCCACATCGAACCTGGTCGCAAAGGCCTTTTCAATCTCATCAAGACCATGCCGCCGAAATTTAAGTACGAGCCGGGAACGATCGTGGCCGAAGGGGAGTTCGTGATCGTGCATGGCCGATTCTCCGACTTTGGCGAACCGGTGAACTGGATTTCAGCAGACATCGTGCGAATCAAGGACGGAATTCTGGTCGAGCACTGGGACGTGATCCAGGACGAGGCAACGCAGGAACAGTCAAGGAGCGGCCTCCCGATGTTCGGCGATGTGTTCACGAAGTGAACAATGCTGAAGCGAACGCTAGGGGACGAGAGTGATCGATGGCCGATCGAAACTGCCGTGTGACGGGTCTAACCGTAACCAGCGAGGGCTGTTATGAGCAACGAATGGATTGGCGCAAGGTAACCATCGCGGCTGCGGGAAGGCTGGTCGACTGCGACAAACGTCAACTCTCACGAAGTTAAAGCAGAAAGTATGTTCGAGAGATGCTTCAATCCCGACTGCGGTTTGCCGTTTGACTACCGCGAAGGCCGACTGATTCGAGTCTCTTCGGCAGACGCAAAGTCTCCCGCAGAACGACCCAGCATAGAGCATTTTTGGCTCTGCGGAAAATGCTCGGAACGATATGTGTTCCCGCATGAGTGCGAAGCGGGCATGAAGACCAGGCTTCGTGCAGAAGAACCTCAGGAAACGGCGGTTCGCGCCTTGGCTGCAACTGTATAGCCGTGGGAGCGAGTGGGGCTTTGGTCCGGACGGCCTGTTACGAAGGCACGATTACACAGTGGACGTCATGGGCGGCGCGCCTGGTTTGAACTTCGCCTCGGACTATCGCAACGTCGATGGAATTGTTGTGCCAACGAAACGGAGGGTCTATACACCCGACGCCAACAAGCAAAAGATTCCGGATCCGGTGCTGGTGGCCATCGATATCAGATATATTTCATTCAGCGATGGGAATTGATAGTAACCATGATATGCAGGGGGTGATTCATGCAGCTCGGAATGATCGGCCTCGGAAGAATGGGAGCGAACATGGTGCGGCGTCTGTTAAGAGGAAAGCACCAATGTGTGGTCTTCAACAGATCGCCAACACCAGTGAAGGAGTTAGTACAAGAGGGAGCAACGGGATCCGATTCGCTGGCGGATTTTGCAAAACAGCTCGCCAAGCCCCGAACGATTTGGTTAATGGTGCCGGCAGCCGCTGTGGATCAAAATATCGCCGACCTCCTGCCGCATCTCGATGCCGACGACATTCTCATTGACGGCGGCAACTCTTACTACGTCGACGATATCCGTCGCGCCAAGGAACTCGCACCAAAGAGATTCATTATGTGGATGTCGGCACCAGCGGCGGCGTATTGGGTTTGGAGCGCGGCTACTGCCAAATGATCGGAGGTCCACGCGAAGTGGTGGAGCATCTGGATCCGATCTTCAAGACACTCGCGCCCGGCCTTGGCCGCGCACCCCGAACGCCGGGCCGCGAAAAGGTCGAGCGGCACCGCCGAAGAAGGCTATCTGCATTGTGGCCCCGATGGCGCCGGTCACTTTGTCAAGATGGTCCACAACGGCATCGAATACGGCCTTATGTCGGCGTACGCCGAGGGGCTTAACATTCTCGCGGCGCCAGTGTGGGCAAGGT
The DNA here is from genome assembly GCA_963718485.1 of uncultured Acidobacteriota bacterium. GTDB lineage: Bacteria > Acidobacteriota > Terriglobia > Acidiferrales > UBA7541 > Palsa-295. Next base: position 48,243 of record CAVQZU010000132.1, on the reverse strand, counting down.
ATCGAGTTCCATCGATGCGGAAACTACGCCGCTGCGCGACCCTCGAGCATTATCAATACGATTTCGATATGCGTGATGTCGCCGAAGTGTGGCGCCGCGGCAGTGTGATTGCTTCGTGGCTACTTGATTTGACCGCGGTTGCCTTGGTGAAAGACCCAGCGCTTGCACAGTTTGAGGGCCGGGTTTCGGACTCGGGCGAGGGCCGCTGGACAATCAAGGCGGCAATTGACGAAGCAGTTCCGGCGCCGGTCCTCTCCGCTTCGCTGTATCAGCGTTTCGCGTCACGTGGCGAAGCCGACTACCAGAACAAAGTTCTTTCCGCGATGCGATACGGGTTCGGCGGTCACTTGGAGAAGGCGGCCGCTAAGTAACTCCGTCTTCCGCTCACGAGGGCCACCAGCTCGCGACCTAAGTCGAGTGACCAACAAGAAAGCAGATCCTTCGCATTGTTTTAGAGGAGGTTGAACCGCATGAGAGCGGACATTGTACCCGGCGCAGTATTCCCCGATTATGAGCTGACTGATAATACTGGCAAACACCGCAAGCTTTCAGACCTACAGGGGCCAGATCCGATGATCCTGGTGCTCAGCCGGGGAGGATACTGCCCAAAGGATCGGCGCCAGGCCGAGGGTCTGGTCCAACTTCACCACGAAATGGAAGTCGGTTATTCCCGGCTCGTCACCATCAGTACCGACAACATGCTTCCGACGAATGAGTACCGCACCGGCGTCGGTGCTCACTGGACCTTTCTATCCGATCCGGGACGAAAGATTCAGAAGGATCTCAATATCGCTGAGTATACAGACCCCGAGCACAATCCAATGATCCCGCATGTCATTGTCCTCGAGCCTGGTCTCGTTATATTCAAGATCTACAACGGCAACTGGTTTTTTGGCCGACCGACCATCGAAGAGCTTCCGCAAGACTTGCGTGCCGCGCTGAAGAAATGCCGTCCGGACTGGGACATCACGAGGCCCGAACTGAAAGCCGCTTGGGAACGCGGTGAACATGAGCGGTTTTATCCCTAGGGTAAGACCTACGGGCAGGTGTTTCGGGAGCAGGAGTAAAACCGAATGATCGAATGATTCGAAGAATGATTCTCTGCAGGAATTTTCGTTCCGCCCCTTGTGGGAGGCCCGAGTGAGTAGTCCGTACTACTCGATTGCCGCAATAAGCAAAGAGGAAGTCCAGGCCTCCTATGAAGAGTTTCTGCGGGCTCTAAAGTCCGGGGACGTAGCGTCACTTGAGAGAATCTACGCAGATGACTATCTGCTAGTACGCCCGAACGGCGCCACTTTCGGAAAGAAAGAGATCCTCGCGGATTTGCGCCGTCACTCCATGAGGTTCACTTCATTCGAAGTGAACGACGTCCTTATTCGGACCAAAGGATCTGTCGGCATTTTTACGGCTGCCGTCCGGAGCGCCGCGGTTAGAGATGGCGTAGAAATCAAAACGTACGCCAGGCAGCTGGCAATCCTGTCGAAGGAAAATGAGCGGATTACAATTACCCATTTTCAATCAACGAACATAGTCGGTCCCAAGTGACTGAGATCCCTCGCAGAGGTTCGTTTCCCACTCGCCAAAAGGCAATGTGCAATCGCTTGATCCGAACTTGGCCACGCGCTTCAGTATGCCTAGATTGAGACACTTCCATAAGGCACACTTTGCAGGAAAGGAGCTGCAAAGTGGAGAGAAAAAGAGGAGAGCGGTACAGCCAGAAATTCCGCGGTCAGACCGTTGAGCGCATGAACGCATGCGAGAACATCCTGAGACTATCACGAGAGCTGGGCATTCATCGCAGGCTACTGTACAAATGGCGGTCAGAACATGGCGCAGTAGTCGAAGAGCGCCGAGCGTTCAACCGTCTTTGGATGCACACCGCCTAACACTTCTGCGGCTCGGGTACAATCGAGAAGAGGTTCGACGAGTTGATTCGTATCCATAGGTCCGTCCATCAATGGTTCGGCGAGGGCGCATCTGGGGGCAGCTCGCCGCCGGACCGCTTCTGCCCCAGATCCTCAATTGCCTTCGCAACCATGTGGCGAGCGTAGTAGTTTGGATCTGGCTTAAAGGACGATCACAAGCTGCGGATATGAACGGCAGCGGACACAAGGGTCGAGAGCGCAGCGCCAACAACGATCCAGAGTGGGTCTGTCTTCCGAAGAACCACCAGAAGCAGGCAGCAACGATTGAGTGCGGTTGAGCGAAGAAAAGGAATGACGTACGGCCAAGCTGAAGTGTCCAACAAGAGTTGGCGCAGTTAAGGCAGTTCTCTCCTGAACACCTACTTAGACCATGACTGCTCCGCCAGCGATGTCTAAGACGACGCCGGTGACCCAGGCCGCCTCCTCGGAGGCAAGATAAAGGGCAGCGCGTGCCACGTCCTCGGGCGTGCCCAGTCTCCGTATCGGATGCATCTCCACTAAGGACTTCTGCTGGGCATCCGGCATGCGCTGCCGATTCCGCTCCGTGAGGATTGTCTCGGGCGCTATGCAATTCGCCCGGATGCCGAAAGGCCCCGCTTGCGCCGCAACATCTTGCGTGAGAATTTGAATTCCCGCTTTCGCGGCGGAATATGCAATCGGCGCTTGGGAATGCGGCCTGCGGCCGGCAGCCGAGGAAATCGTGATGATGTTGCCAGATTTTCTCTGTTTCATACCTGGCAGAACGCTCTTGAGGGTGAGGAATGTCGCTGTGAGATTGCCTTCCACCGATGCGTGCCATCCCTCCTCGCTTGTTTCTTCGAGCGGACCAGGCATGGTGAAGCTCCCGCCTGCATTCGCGACGAGGATATCGATTGGCCCGAAGTCCTGCTCGACCTGGCGCCGCATCGCTTCAATATCGGCAAACTTCGTGACATCCGCAATCACCTGTATTGCCGCGCCACCGCTGCCCTCGATCTCGACCGCCACCCCCGAGAGGGCAGCCGTATCTCTACCGTGTAGGGCCACCTTTGCACCTTGCCGGGCGAACAGGAGAGCAATTGCTGCACCGATTCCTCGGCTTGAGCCAGTGACAAGCGCGACTTTTCCGGATAGCGAATTCATGGGTTCCTCCATCGAACGGAAATACGATTCAGCGGGCGGATGCCGCCGACGCGTCCTCTAACGGATGACGACTCCATGGCCCGCAACCTTTGCGGTCGACGCGCGAAACTTTCTGTATGGCTGTCGCGACAAAGAATCCTGTGCTGCAGCCGGCGATGAGGGCATATACGGATGGCCATAAACCTGGTTTTGCTGTCATCAGAAATACGATTCCGAGAGCGATTCCCACGCGCAGCCCATAAGACACAATCAGAAGCCTTCCCTTCGCTCGAACGGAAAGTGTCTGGAATGTTTCGTCAGCCTTGCTAAGAGCTTTCTTTAATTGATTCAGCTTGCGCCCGGTGATAAGCCCGCCGACGAGCATGATCGCAAGAGTGGCGATAAGGGCGGCTGGAATCCAATATGTTCCTCGGCCGTAGTACGAGGCCAGATACAAGCCGCCGATCAAAATGCCGGCAAATGCGGGAATGAAAATCCAGCGCAGGCGGTCGAATGCTCGAAGGAAGAACTGCATTTGCTGGGCGTCTTGTGCCCAACGAATGCGTAGGGAAACGAAGCCCTCTAGAGCGAGGCCGACGAATAATCCTATTGCCGATACGACGTGAACAAACAGAACAAGCGAATATAGAGTCATGTTTACCTTTCTCCTTTCTTCTCTTGATGAATCCGGCGGTATGTCTCAAGGATATAGCGGTGGCTGTCGATGAGCCGCTGGCAATCGGCATGCGACAGCGTGTCACACAGATCGGCGAAGAACTCTTGCCGGTACTGCTTAATCCTGCCGACGGCTCTTCGGCCTCGTTTTGTCAACGAAAGATTCACCACTCGATCGTCTTCGCGGATCGCTGCCGTTCGAGGTAGCCTTTCCGGCGCAGACCGGACGCTACTCTGGTCAGCGTACCGGGGGTCACGCCCAATTTTGTGGAAAGTCGCGACATCGGCGTGGGGACGCCAAGGAAATCCAATGTGAATAGGATTTTCAGCTGCGACGGGGTTAGCGCGCCCGCTGACTCGGGCAGCGTGTGGCCGAGGAGAGTAAGCTGCTGCATCACCTGTTCGAATATGCCTGCAAGGACGGAGCCGGAAGAGGGACGTGACGAGGCCTGTTTGTACGCTGTGTTCATCTAACGTAGTTGTATTATACAACAATTTGATATAGCAAGCTATTCTCAGCATTGTTCTTGCCAGCAAAGAGTGACGAACGAAGTCCATGCTGAAGGTGGAACTCCCCCTTGCTCGCTACTTGGCCAGCTCGAACCACTCTTTGCGTTTCTTCGTAAGCGGTTCGAGGCCTCACCGAAATTCGCTGGTCAGGTATGGGGTCGCGTTGGCCCCAGCCGATCTCGCCGTCGGTTACTCCCTCCACTACGGCCTAAGCGCGCCGCCTACGGCGTCGCATGCCTTCGTTCCGGGAGTAGCCGACAAAACCCTAAACATGCTTTAATGGCCGAAGCGTCGGCCACTGATCCGCAGCCAAGACCTATTCCACTTAACATATACGTACATTTCTTTGATCTCCATTTTCTGCCCTCGTAATGGGGGCACCCAACGGAGCGAGAGGCTTCTGCTCCCAAAGTGAGCGGCCGCTTTCTGGGAGGGAACTGTGCCGTCCGGGAGGAACCGGGAAAGCAGAGGCCGCGACGCTGCAGGCGCGCAGGAATGAGCCCGAAGCGGGTGCCCAGAGAGGGCGGATGGAGATCGTGAACGAAAGAGTCTGAACCGGCGTTAGGGAAACTTCGAAAGCGAATATCCGAGTCGGACGCCGAACCTTCAACCTGCCCGCTGCTGGACGAAGACAACGCACGAGCGAGTGGTATCGCGGTCGAGAAGCTGGCTTGCGATGAGCAACGGACGGGGCGAGCGACGCGCTCGTGGGGCCGACGAGAGGAGGAAGGGCAGGGCAGGGCAAAAACGCCGAGAGTGGCAGGTCGCACGAGTTCGAAGATGGATGCCGCGGCAAAAAGGTTCTCAGCGCAATCGAAGGGCATTGGCGATCTTGCGCGACACCCGTCTATTCGCCCGGGCGATCGGTGGAGGAACAGCGGCGAGGCTTCTAGCGCGGCGACGAGTTCCTCGATGGCTTTGCTTGCGATCTGTTTGGCTTGCTCGACTTGCATGTTGTACTTCCCTCTGTTTTTCCTCCCTGCTCCCTTCAACCGGCACAAGGGAGCAGGGACGCGAAACAGGAGCGACAAACGGAGAAGGCGGTCCGGTGAGGTCGAAGCGAGCCGCACGAATGAGTGCCACGGGATCAACGTGGCGCGATATGTGCCATGTGCGGAGAGATAGTGCGGTGGCCGTCCTGTTGACGAAAGTGCCCGAGGGCTATAGAATAGCTAGATAATCTAGCTTATGGGGGCCCACGATGGAATGGCGACTCGCAGATGCCAAGAACCGCTTTAGTGAGCTCGTTACCCGCGCGCTTGCCGAAGGACCACAACGGGTTCGCCGTCACGACGATGCCGTCGTCGTCGTGGCCGAACGTGACTATGAAAAGCTCACCGGTAAGCGCCCCGACTTCAAGGAATTTCTTATGGCAGAAGGGCCGAGCTTCGAAGGATTGAATCTTTCCCGTGACGATTCTCCCATGCGCGATGTGAAGTTGTGAGAGTTCTTCTCGATACCTGCGTGCTTTCCGAATTGCGGCGCCCGAAAGGACATCCTGCCATTCGCCGTGCGGTGGAGGCGCTCGAAAGCGATAGTCTCTTTGTCAGCGTCGTTTCAATCGGAGAGATCGCCAAAGGGATTGCGCTTCTTCGAGAAGGCAAGAACAGACGGGAACTTCAGGGATGGCTGCAGGCGCTCGAACGCTACTACGCGGATCGACTGCTCCCGGTCGATCTTGAAACCAGCCACACTTGGGGAGAACTTACGGCTGTTGCGCAGAAAGCCGGTAAGATCGTTCCCGCAAGTGATGGTTTGATTGCCGCTACAGCGCGACGCCACGGTCTCCACGTGATGACCCGGAACACGGAGCACTTTGAGCCTACCGGTGTATTGCTACTCAATCCCTGGACAGTCGGAGAGTAATCGCCTCCGACGCGTTAGGTGAAGTCCAGTGAAGTGAGGTGTTTCTGCCGTCGCTTGTCACTCTTATTTCCTCACGTAAATCGGAACTGATGTCGCTCCGGCGAGGGGCGCTCGAATAGGCCGACGTTTGGGCGTTCTCACTTCATGGTCTGTAGAAAGCCTGAAGAAGTGATACATGACCTACAGCCAAGTCTTGCGGCCTTGGGCCGACGCCGATAGGCACATTGCTTCGTCGGCTCCCCTGCCTTTTTCTAGCCACTCGCTACTGACCACTCGTCACTGTTTTTATGGTCTATGTGGCGAAATTCGCCCTGATCGTTCGCACTACGGAGAGCGGGTATTCACAGGAGAGGAGAGAAGAGGCGCCGGTCAGTGCTCGGTGAGCGGATGCGTGAATTGCTAGGGCAGTATCGCGAGGCGTAAAGTGCGCTAGAACCGTGGCCGGAAGTGGCCGTAATCGATTCGGGTAAGACTTCCTTGGGCTATCTCGAGAATTCGTTGCTGCCGGGCGAAAAAGCCGTCCACACGGCGCGCCCGCACTGGATTGTCTTCGTATTTCCTGTGATTGCGAGTCTCCCCCTTTAGCTTGTTGGGCTTTGCCGACTCTCTGGCTTCGCGGAGTCCCATTTCGCGGTACTACGGTTCGGCCCACTGCTGTGGGGTGATGGCGACTTTCTATCTGGGGATCGCTGCCCTATGTTTACTGTCCGGGGTTGTCCGACGCCGCTCCTCCGCGCTCACCATCACGAACCGGCGCGTGATGGCCCGGCAAGGCTTCTGGATGAGTGTAGCTCAGCTGGGAGGACACCTGCTTTGTAAGCGCGCTCCGTCACTCCAACCGCTCCATCCTTTGCTTTCGGTTTTTAATGTTTTCGTCGTCGGCTTCTCCCACCGAGTAGACGCGGCGAACATATAGAACACGCTGAGGGAGAAGAGCGAAGGCACGCTGGTAATTGAATCGGAGTGGGCGCAGAAACTCGCAGTTGCGATGGCTTCATTTGGACTGACGATCTCGAATGGGGCAGGGCCCATGCTCGCGAGGCAGGTGCTCTCCGAGTCTCGTGGCAAAGTTTCGGCGGCACGATGACGCGGATCGCGTGAAGTGAACCCCTCGTTGAGACAAAACTGTTCGATACATTTTTCATGAGTTCTTTCCTCTAGCGGTACATGCTCACCAGGCAGGTGCTTCCGAGAGCGTGGCCACCAAAAACTGTCTCAAAATAGCATGGTGCCTGCTTTCCTCAGCAATCGGAGGGGCCCAAGGAGAAGCCACTTTCTTTGCCGAAGGCATCGCGCGATGTGTGGACACGCGCGTCCGTAGCTACCGAATCAGCCGGTTTTCCTTGCCAGGCTTTGCCAGGGAAGCTAAAGTTCAGACCTGACGGTCCGATTGCGAAGGCGACGGCCAGATGACTTTCCCACGACGAAAGAGTTGTCGCCTTTTGCGTATTGGGGCCGAAGAGCTACTGCGACATGAAGAACAATCTCTGGAGAGCCGTCGTCGAAGTCGGCTTCATCATTTTTCTGTTTTATTCCAATCTTCTGATGGGCGAGATGGAGCGCACCGCCACCGGGCGCGACAAAGGCCTTTTGTGGGAACTGCACGACATCTTTACAGGGAAAAACTTCCTTGTCGCCGTTGTCGCCGGCCTGATCGGTTACGCGCTGGTGGAGCGTCTGCGAGATGGTCCGCGCTACACCCGGCGCAAACAGTGAGCTTTAGATAAGGACTCCAGTCTTACCTTCACCACTGGGTCATGCCGACTATAAGCGCAACCGAAGCAACGACTTGGATTGAATTTGAGGCAGACGCTTATCCAGCTGAGCTACGGGCGCGTTGATTGATTCTAAAAGATTTCCCGCCTTTGCGACCATCCATTCGTAACCTTTCGTTTCACATGGAGTGAACTATTTTGAGACAGCCTTGCTGGGCACGCCCCCGAAACGCCTGCTTCGTGAGCAAGTGGCTCGCCTCCAACTACTGGACATCGCCGTGCGCAATGCTGCAGACCTAGATGGCTTCGCCATCGACCTGCGTCACGGCCCATTGGTGGTGCGTGCCACGACTGCTGAGGGGCGCCACTACAAAACCAGCATCAACGAGGATGTTTCTGGCTATAACCGGTCGCGCGCAAATATTTCTTCCTAAAGGCACTCAGGTCGGTCGGCCAAGCCGTTTACCGACCCGATGAGATCGGCGATGGAGCCCAACGAGGCACTGCGACGCCGGTGGCGCCGCGCACGCTCGAGCCGTTCGCGAACCACATCTGATTTTGAGATCTTCCGCCCCCGTGACTCGGCCTCAATGTCTGCAATGAGGGGCTCAGGCAATCGCACTGTCAGAGTCTTCATAAGGGAACTGTATTGCATCTCCGACAGGTCTGCAAGACAAGCTAGCCAGTTAGCCCTGTTTCACGGAGAGTAAAGTATTCCGGAATGCGAGCGCTCAGGGCAGTGGGGGGATCTCGTGCAATTGATGGCCTTGTTGGGATCGAGGTTTTTCACAATACTCAAATAACCTGAAGGTTTGTGATATGCGGAAAGAAGTCGCCAGGAGCAGGAACGCTAACGTTCTGTGGACTCGTCAGAGCATATGACACTCTACTGGATCGGTTGGTAACAAAAGCCAACGGCCCCGGAATTAAAGGTCTTGGAATTTCAGAACTGTAAAGGGAATCCCGGCCTTAATGTTTGTAGACAGAGGCTTCCAGCTGCTCAAAACAACAGGATGAACATTAATCCGATATTCATCAATCAGTCCGAGGCTCATTGGAGCTTGAGGAAATTTAGAAGTGCCCTACATAACATTTCGATCTTTTGATTCATAGGCAGCAAAATGCCTGAGAACAAGATTCGAGACATTACTTGTGCGCTCCAAAAATATCCATGCGTCGGCTTGTTTGGCCAACTGGGGTCAGTCGGGCTGGACGATTAGGAAGCGGTTACCGTCGGGGTCGCGGAAGAAGAACTGTGATGGCACGGGATCCGGCACGGTGGCTTCAACTGAAACAAGGCCCGCTCGGCGCTTCCCCGTACGCGCAATCTCGGCATCCACTTTAACGCCTCTGGCAAGAAGGGTTGCGTGGTCAGCCTCGATGTCCTCTGTCACGAACGCGCAATGGGCATGGTCGCCGCCAGTCGACTTGCCTTCGCTCGGGGGGACCAGCGATATCGTGTTTATTGCGCCGGGTGGGGCAACCTCGATCCAGCGACTGCCTTCGCCGTAAGGGAAGTCTGCTCGCTTCTCGAACCCGAGTTTGTCGAGGTAGAACTCCAGCGCTCGGTCTTGGTCGCCAACCGGGATGAATACGGTCCCAACTTGGCTGATTCGGATCACGGTTGCAGCTACAGTCGTCCTTCTTCGTTCCAAGCGCTTGCGGTCAGGCTTTCGACTGGGCGACGAGGCCATCTTTTTTGTGTTCATAAATGATTTCCTTTTTGGTTTGGCGGTTATATCGCTCGCCATACAGCGCTTCGAGATAGGCGCGTGCTCTGTTCAGGCCCTCATTTCGAATGCAGTGATGCATTTTGCTCTATGAGATCGGCCACCGCCTGCGGTTGATCCTCAACCACGTAGTGCACGCTGCCTTGGATCACTCCGGTCTCAACCTGAGTGCACCCGTCCGCACGGAGACCTTCTGCCATCTTTGGAACCAGCTTTGCAAAAGGTGACCCGTCTCCGGCAGCCAGGAAGAACGGCACCTCATTGGACCCAACTTGCGCCGCGTTGAATTGCGCATCGGCAGGAAACGCGCGGTAAATTTCAAACGCTGCGTGAAGGTGCGGAGACGTGGCGTAGGCCTTCACATAATGGGCCTCGTCGCTCGGCGTGAATTTGCCGAAGCTGAAGAAGTAACCGAAGTAGTCGGCCTGACGTTCTGCGACAAGTTTCTCGGGGAGGCCCGGCACCTGCATAAACCGAATGTGCCAGACGCCGGGATCGCCTTGAATCTCGTCCCACCCCTCGATGCCAGGAATTGGCGCGTCGAGGATCATAGCGCCGCGGGTGACCTGCGGATAGCGACGAGCGAACGCATAGGCCACGATCCCGCCGATGTCGTGGCCGACGATGTAGACACGCTCCAGCTTGAGTTGCTGCGCAAGCTGATGAATGTCGTCGGCCATATTCGCAGCATCATAACCGGCCGGAGGTGCCGTCGAACCGCCTATGCCGCGCAAATCAAGGGCAATGACAGTGAATTTCTTAGCCAAACGCGGCATGACTTTGTGAAACTCATACCAATCCTCCGGAAACCCGTGGATCAGGATGATGGGTGGTCCCGTTCCCCCGCGAACATAGTGAAGCGTGGTCCCATTTACATTCGCGGTGCTAGACACAAAACCACTCCCAAGTTCCGCCATAGCCGGATCGCTTTGCAGCTTCGGCGCTGGCTGGGCAGACACGCTGACGGTTGTGATTACGACAAAGACAGCCAGCACTATCGACGGGTTGAATTGAATTTTCATGCGTTTCGTCGAGTCAACGTCTCGGTTAACTATCTGATTTGTTAAAAAATCAACTGATTAGCGTGACCCATACGTTGGTTTCTGAGGCCAACCGAGGGGCGAGTCCTCAAATTCCTGTTGCCTGCCATAGGGCGTCGTGTCGAGAAGAGCGTACGTATTGGTGAGACTTTCCGTGCCGCGGGCATAAGTCGAGTAGGTGTGAAACACGTCTTCGCCGACTTGGAAGAAGACGCTTAGGCCGTGCTGTTCGCCCTTCATAAAGTAAGGCTCGTCCTTCTTTTGTTCGAGCTCGGGTTTGGCGAGATAGTTGTGTTCGATCGGAGTGACCTTCTCGTCCAGGGTCACGTGGAAGTCGTAATTGAAATCGCTGCCAAACGAGGAAAACCACGGAACGCTCCATCCCTTTTCCGCCTTATAGGCGTCGAGTTTGGCCAGAGGGGCGCGAGAAATGAGCGCAAAAGTCGTGTCGCGATCCTTCAGCGTCGATAGATCACCCAGAGCGTCTGCATAAGCCGTGCAGCCTGGGCATCCTTTGTCCCACGACGGGTCAAACATGAAGTGATAGATAACGAGCTGACGGCGACCATCGAAGAGGGCTTTGAGACTTTGTTTGCCTTTCGGACCGTCGAAGACATAGTCTTTTTCGATCTTCACCATCGACAGGCGTCGTCGTTCGGCATTCACGCGGTCGTAGTGCTTGGTCAGTTCCTTTTCATCCGCCAGAAGTTTCTTCCGCTCGTTGAGCCAGTGCTCCTGCGAAACGATCGGAGGATGTGGGATTGTGCTTGTTGTCATCTTTGAGCTCTCTTTTGATACGGCTCGTTGCCATCCAACCTGATGAGTAGAGATTGGCGCTGCTGACTCTGTTCTATGTCTGCCTTCTACGACCGTTAGCAAACGTTCCTTCGGGAGGACGCTCAAAAGAATAGGCCCCGCAGGGATGGAACTCTGTCCCATTTGGGACAGTAGGAGGGATTTAAGTTCAAAGGTGATTTCTGGTGACAGCTGCCGTAAGAGCGTTTTCTCTTTTGTTCGTGCGACAGTGTCCGCTTATCGGGTGGCGACGGTCGAAGGAAACTCGCGACTGGCATCGAGGGAATGTTCTTCGGTGCCGCGTTCGTCGCGAAACGTCCGGAACCATGTGCGGATATCCTCAGCGAGCAATTCCGGCTCTTCCATCGCCGCGACGTTCAACTTTCTGGGTTTCACTCATATCTGTGGACAATCCAGGAAGAACGGCAAGTTCCTCGTGCTACGCAAGACCATCCGAAAGCGACTCCTCACCAAGCTGAAACGGGTAAAGGACGAACTTCGGAAGCGAATGCATCAGCCGCTGGCAGAAGTCGGGAAGTGGTTGAGGAGCGTAGTTCAGGGCTACTTCAACTATCACGCAGTCACGCGCTCGTCGTGCCAATACTTCTGTGCTCGAGAGGCAGTCCCGGTGGCCGATTTCGAACAATGAGCCACGGAATTCATACATGACGTTGGGGCTTAATGCCTAATGGCTCGTTCGTCGGGGCGCCTTTTCGCCAACGCTGAATCCATCCGTGTTCTCGAAGGCCTTCCTCTTCTATCTGCCGAGACCAAGCACCCAATATGCTCGATCGATTGAAATAGCCCACCATTTTATGCGGATCTTCGCGGCTGACTACAGGCATTCTTCCTATGTTGTTCTGCAACATCCGATACATAGCGTCGTGCGCGAGTTCATCGGGGTACGCGATAATAGGTTCCTTCGTCCCTGCTTGGATGACCGTCATTCCACCCAATGGATCGTCCTCAAGCGAGCGCAGCAAATCACTTTGCGTTACGATCCCAACCAACTCGCCCTTACTGCCCACAATCGGAAGTCCTTCGGTAAGATTGAAGGCTTTTTTCCCGTGGCCTGCGCTCCCTTCAGGCGGCCTGCCGCTGATACGCTCGGCGAGTTCACCAACGGTCATATCGTGTGCAATCGGATGTACGTCCGTTCTCATTACCTCGCCGACGCGAGCCATTTTCAGAGCCCCTGCTTCATACTCTTCGGGAACGCGCAGGCCGCGTCTGCTGAGCTTTTCCGTCATTATGGAGCTCGGTAAATAATGGATAGCAATGATGTCTGCAATTACACAGCCCAGCATCAGCGGTAGAATTGAGTTGTAGTCGCGCGTGATTTCAAACGCAAAAACGATGAACGTAAATGTGGCGCGTGAGGCGGCTCCGAAAACCCCAGCCATCGCGACCAATGCGAAGGCACCAGGCGAAAGGTGCGCGCCCGGGAATATTAGATTTACTATGATTGCAAAAACCCCGCCGAGAGCTGCGCTGGACATGAACATGGGGGCGAGCAATCCGCCCGAGGTTCCCGAACCCAGCGAGATCACCAGCGCAAGCGCCTTGAAAACCGCTATCAGAATAAGGATTTTCAGGGCGAGAGTGTTGTTGAGGATGTCAGAAATCGTGTCATAGCCTACTCCTAGGACTCGCGGAACGAAGAACCCGATAATGCCAAGGCCGAGGGCTCCAATCGCCGGATGCCAGAGATCATCGATTGGTAATCGGTCAAACTGGTCTTCCACCCAGTAGAGAAGCTTCGTAAATCCGATGGCCACAATCCCGGAGAAGATACCGAGTAGCACATAGAAAGGCAGGCCGCGCACTGGATCGAAGTTCGCATTGCTCATGGTGAACATCGACCGCTGACCGAGCAGCAACGCGCGAACGCTCGTCGCCAGCGTGCTCGCGATGACCAGAGGGATGAACGAGCGTGCTCGAAATTCGAAGAGCAGGAGTTCGATTGCCAGAATTACACCCGCAATCGGTGTATTGAAAGTAGCTGCCATTCCGGCCCCGGCCCCGCAAGCAAGTAGTACTTTCCGTTCCGATGCGGTGGTGGAAAGAATTTGGCCGACCAGCGAGCCGAGTGCTCCACCGGTCTGAATGATGGGACCTTCTGCCCCGAATGGACCACCCGTGCCAATCGCGATCGCGGCCGACAAGGGCTTGAGGATGGCAACCTTGGCTTCAATGCGGCTCCGCGAAGTGAGAACGGCCTCCATCGCTTCCGGAATTCCGTGGCCCTTAATCTTGGAGCTTCCATACTTGGCCATGAAACCGATGATGATGCCGCCTATCACAGGCATCAGAATAATCCATGGGCCGATTCTCGTGCCCTCCGGGCTACGGAAGTGAAAAGACCATTCGTGGTAATAAACGAGGTTCGTAAACAGGCCGATCAGATCGTAAAGGGCGTAAGCGACAATCCCGGCCAGGACACCGATTAGGGCCGCGAGTAGGCACATCAGCCCAAGCCGAAACCCGGCGGATTGCTGGGGTTCGGGAATTGTGTTCGCGGATGCGAGCGACACCAAAGCGTTCCTCCTTCCAGTTTTCTGCTCGACGAATGCGATACTTAACTGCGCGCGACGCCGCTTCAGTCCGCGGTCGCGGACCCCCGCGCGGGGCATCGAATTTACCAAGGACCGTGCTCCCTCCTCGTGGTGAATGGCCGCCTCGAGTGCTTTGATCAACCGTGGTCCAGCTGTTCGCAGCTCGGCGCGATGAGCCAACGAAAGATGATTCAATAGTTTCTCTCCCCGGACTGTGAGCCGTAGCAAGACTTCTCGGCGGTCCGATCGGCTTCGCGAGCGTCGTACGAAGCCGTGCGCTTGCAGTCGGTTAGTCAGCTCGACTGCGCTGTGATGTTGGATCTGCAGTCGCTCGGCCAATAGTCCTACGGTTATCTTAGCCTGGCGTGGTAATCCCTTGATGGCTAGCAGTGCCTGATGCTGCTGAGGCTCAATCTTCGCGGCGCGCACTACCCGCTCGCTGAAATTAAGAAAGCGGCGGATCTCATATCGAAAATCAGCCAAAGCTCTGTAGTCAATCCCGATTGCCATTGTAGGCGTTTTCATAAATATATCGTATACCGATGTAATCTTAAAACATAAAGCGGGGGAAGGATATTCCTTCCTATTCGCCGACTTGTCGCGACGCGGAGGGCGCAATTGATGCGCGCCCAGGATGTCGGTCTAGTACCTGATTGGTTTGGTGAACTGGATCGGTTCAATCCGGAACCATTCATAGCTAGACGTCGCAACCAACCAATCAGGCCGCGCTGAGAATCCTTAAGTGAACTGCTTGCTCGATACCCATGTGTGCATCGCGCTCATCAACGGGAGGCCTCCTTTGGTCCGTGCCAAATTTCAAACGGCTACAGAAGCCGGAGCTAAGTTCTTCGTGTCTTCCATCACCCTGTTTGAGCTCTGGTACGGTGTGGCAAAGAGCGCGCGTCGAGAATTCAATTGGAAGCGCCTAGAGGCAGAAATCACCGGCGCAATTCGGGCTGACCTCGAGGCCATGGGGAAACCAATCGGTGCTTACGACCTTCTGATTGCCGGACAGGCGACGCACAACAAGCTCACGCTGATTACCGAAAATACCTTCAGAGTTTGCTCGAATCAAAGAGTTGGCCTGGTCGGACTTGGGGGGGAAGCCTTGACGGCCCTGCGGATGGCTCGAACGCCTGCGAATCGATCACGGAAAGTCTTGATAGGCCCAGCTCCTGATTGCAGCCCCCAACGGCAGCAC
This sequence comes from uncultured Acidobacteriota bacterium, assembly GCA_963718485.1. GTDB lineage: Bacteria > Acidobacteriota > Terriglobia > Acidiferrales > UBA7541 > Palsa-295. The sequence goes on along the minus strand of CAVQZU010000132.1, from coordinate 33,130 downwards.
GGACCTTACGGGCTCGTTTCTGGTTCGGCAGCTCCTAGCTGATTCGGCGATAACCCACGTGACATCCGTTTCGCGCCAATCGTTGAATATCTCGTATTCTCGCGGTCGCCAGCGGCCTACCCTTGACGGTCGCCAAAAGCAATCAGGCATGGAGTGGTGGCGACACTCTCGGGCTTGTTGTGTCCGCGCCGATACCGATCAATAAGCGCGGTTTTGGTAACGGTGTCTCACCGTACTGGTCGGTGTGCGGCTCATCAGAGCATTGTTTTTCCAGCGTTTTGATCAAAGCTCGCGGCACACGCCATTCTGCCGGTAAGCTGGTTGCGGCAGCAAATGCGGCAGAATTTCTGATCAGCACGCCGACTTTAAAGACGTCGACGGTTGACCCGACGATGCTTATGGTTTCCGTGATTCTGATTGGCAATGAGTCTGTCTACGAAAAAATGACACACGAGAGGCCGTTTGTGTTGAGAGGCGCAAGTGAGTTATTTTAGACCGCAGAAGACCCGAACCATCGGCCCGAGGCCCATGCAGGGTTCCCGGTTCCACCTCGCTGCTGTCTTTAAAATACAGGCAGCTCAAAAAGCTGCATGCGTGCCCAATTTTCTGTCTCATTGACGGGGTGGATCCGACTGTGTCAAGTGCAACTTCGGTTCAGTTCAAGAGCGAGATAATCGACGCGCTGCTTCGTGAGCGACACCAGCAGCGGTACTTAGAGCGTTGTACGGCGCACCTTCGAAGCAGAGGGCCGAGGGGTTCCGAAACCCTCCGGGTCTCTCATTGTAATCTGTCTGCCGACAGCTCCAGCGCGTGGGTTACTGAGCCGATTCCTGAGATGATGGTTAAACGGAAGGGGCGTCATGAAGCGATTCACAGCTCTTTTTCTTCTTGGCATCTGGCCGCTATTTTCACAGAGCAATCGAGGGGAATTGCGTCTGAAGGTTACCGATCCGTCTGGTCTGGGCGTGAAAACGAGTGTTCAGATCGTCAGCGAGGCTAATCAGTATCGAAACACGCTTTCCACCGATGACCAGGGAAATCTGGACGTTCAGCGTCTACCCTACGGGATTTATACGATTGATGTGGGGCAGGTGGGATTTGCAACAGCGTCTGAATCGGTGGAGGTGCGGTCTGCGATTCCTGTTGAAACCGTGCTAGAGCTCAAGTTGCCATCGGTAAACGAGTCGGTGAGCGTCAATGCCGGCGAAACGTTGATCGATCCGGACCGGCCGGGATATGTCAGCCAGATCGGTTCGCAGCTCATCCAGACCCGCATCAGCTCGATTCCGGGCCGATCGGTGCAGGATTTGGTGAATTCGCAACCGGGCTGGCTGTATGAAGGCAATGCCGTGCTGCATCCGCGCGGCTCCGAGTATCAAACGCAGTTTGTCGTGGACGGCATTCCGCTGACCGATAATCGCTCGCCGAGCTTTGGTCCGGAGATCGAGGCAGACGATGTGCAATCGATGACCATCTATACTGGAGGCATTCCCGCAGAGTATGGGCGGAAGATGGGAGGGGTGATCGAGGTCAACACCCTTCAGGATTCGCAGCCAGGTTTTCGCGGGCAAGTCGTGCTCTCCGGGGGCAGTTTTGATTCCGCCGGCGCTTTCATAGAGGGGCAGGACGTCTGGGGCAAGAATACGCTCGGCGGCAGCGCCAGTGGCAGCATGACGGAACACTATTTGAATCCCGTGGTGCCACAGAATTATTCCAATAGCGGGACACTCGGCGATTTCTCGGCTCATTACCAGCGCGATCAAACGCCGAACGACCGGCTTAGCTTCAGCCTGCGGCATGCAGTCTCGCGTTACGACGTTCCCAATGAGTTGGTGCAGCAACGCGCGGGGCAGCGGCAAACGGCCAATAATCTCGAGACCATGGGGATCGTTTCCTACCAGCACACATTTTCTTCGCAGGTGATCGCGGAGTTTCGGGGGATGGTTCGCGACAATGCGAACCACTTCAATTCCAACGTCGATTCGACGCCGATCGAGGTGTTTCAGCACAACCGCTTTCGCGAAGGATATTTTAAAAGCACGGTCACCGTCGACCGCGGGCGGCACGAATGGAAGTTTGGCGTCGAGTCGGATAACACCTTCTTGCAGGAGAATTTCAACTACTTCATTACCGACCCAACGCAATTTGATGCCAGCACGCCCGCCAGTTTTGCGTTTCTGGGAAAGCGTCCCGATCTCGAGCAGTCGGCATTCGCGCAGGATCTGATCCGCCTGGGGAAGTGGACGATCAGCGCCGGGCTTCGCTGGGACCATTACCAGCTTCTGCTGAACCGCCAGGCGGTGGACCCGCGGTTCTCAATTTCGCGGTACTTCCCCGCGGCCGATATCGTTCTGCATTTTTCTTACGACCGGGTGTTCCAGACGCCATCGTTTGAGAATATTCTGCTCTCCAGCTCCACGGCTGTCGAAAGCCTCGATCCAACCGGCTTTCGCCGGCTGGCGCTTGAGCCCTCGGAAGGGAATTACTACGAGGTGGGCTTGACGAAGGCTTTCTTTGGAAAGCTGAAGTGGGATGCCAACTATTTCCGGCGGAGCGTGAACAACTTCGCGGACGATGATCAGATTCAGAATACCACCATCAGTTTCCCGATCGCGTTCCGCAAGGCGCTCGTGTATGGTGCTGAGGCGAAAATCGATCTGCTGACCTGGCACCGATTTTCGGGCTATCTCAACTATTCGTATGAAGTAGGGAACGCATGGCTACCCGCCACCGGGGGCCTGTTTCTTGGAGATACCGCAACGGCCGAAACGCGGCTCGCCGGACACTTCCCGCTTTCACAGGATCAGCGCCACAGCGTTCGAGAAAGACTTCTTTATCAAGTCGCGCCCCGGTTCTGGATTGCCGGCGGATTTCAATATGACTCCGGTCTTCCGTTCCAATTTGATGGCGACCCATCCACGGTGCTCGCCGAATATGGGCAGCTGATTCTTGATCGCATCAATTTCAACCGCGGACGTACCGATCCTGCGTTCCAAGTGAATGCATCGGCGGGAGCGGATATTTATAAATCGGAGAAGCTCAACGTGAAATTTCAAGTTGATGGTCAGAACCTTACGAACTTGCTCGACGTAGTCGACTTTGGAGGGTTGTTCTCTGGTAATGCGATCGGACCATCGCGAAGCTATTCTTTGAGGCTTACCACGAACTTCTAGTTCATGGCGCGGGCGTTCGGCGATTGGCCGACTGGTTCGGTTCTGGCCGCCTTGCGTAGGGGCCGAAAACCAATACAGGTGTGCCGGAGATGGGCTCGGGCCGCGGGCGAGGATTCTCCGCCGTCAGGGCGGCCAGCGAGTGGCGGTCCGCAGTGTCGGGGGCTAGGGCGATTCCATGGACACCTTCCGTATTTGGAATTTCACCGACCACTTTCCCTCAATCCGCATTTGAGACGTGCACTCTGGTACTGCGTGAAATGAACAAACGCCGCGGGAGCGGATCGAATTCGAGGTAGTCCCTCACACGGGCGGGTTTCAAACTGTTCTCCGGGAAGCGGGATTTTCTTGAGCAGGTGATAGCCGGAGGTGTTCGCCGCGAGCGGGGCGCGGCAACGCCGCGCGGGTGGGAGCCAGATGCGCGATGAGGACCATAAAGCGCCTGTAGACATTTGAAGTTGCTACGGCAACCAGACGGGTAAAAAAGGAACGCGTCGATGGGTTCCCCCGGCTCCCCCCGCTCTCTACGTCGTCAGAAGATGAACTTGAGGCCGAGTTGAACGGCGCGATTGCCTCCGGATCCCAGAACGGGATTCACTGCCGCAACATCCGGTGTTTGACAGCCGCAACCAAACTGCGTGGTGACAGATGGGTCAGAGAACAAGCCCTGCCCCAACGGGAGAGTTGGATTCATGAAATTGGGGTGATTGAGAACATTGAAGAACTCGGCGCGGAACTGGGTAGAAAGCCGCTCATTGAATTTCCAGCTCTTGACCAAAGACAGGTCCATGTTGCGGAAGCCCGAATCTCGAAAGGCATTGCGGCCAAGAGTACCGAAATTGCCGGCCGCGGGCGCAATCATGACCGATTTGCCTCGCGCATAGCATCCAAGGCTGATGAGCGAGGCCGTTCCAGTTGTGCCACCCGGTCCGTTTGCGACCATAGCGGCTGCCGCCTGGCAGGCGGTCCAGAAGGCGCTGGATTGAGAAGCGGGGAGTAAGACAGTACCGTGAGGAGTGCTCTCCGTGCATCCGCCGCTTCCAGGACCGGTGCAATAGGGGATTGACGAGTTGTTCGACTGGAAGTCGCCTGGGTTGCCGAAGAAATCCCAGCGGTCCTCGAACTCACCTGTGGTGCTGATGTCATCCCCGGTGTCTACAGCATCCCAAGGTTGGGCGGTCTGCAAAGTCACAATCGAATTGATCTGCCATCCCTCGAGGAGTTGTGCGGGCGATTTTTTACCGGGCAGGTTGTAGGTCACCGAAACAGTGAACCGGTGCCGGATGTCGAAGTCGCTCGGCCCGTATTGGCCATTCGGATCGAGACTGTTCTGTGGAACCACCGCTCCGAAATTGTGGGAGACATCGTCGAGCGCGTGCGCGTAGGTGTAACCGGCCACAACGGACAGGTTATGGTAGTTCCTCGCAGTGAGAGTCGCCTGGAGACCGTGGTAGTTGGAGCGGTCCAGGTTCGTGAGAAAGTTGATGTATTGCAAGTAAGGGAACGCGGTAGCGTATGGGCGGATCCCCGTTGCCGGGTCGGCTTGGTTAACGTCGATGATGCCCATCAGGCGGTCGCCATGATCACCCACGTAAGCTGTTTCCAACGAGAGTGTGTTGGAGAAGGCATGCTGCAAGGATAAGGTCCACGTCGCCACGTAGGGGGCTTTGAAATTGCGGTCCATAGCCATGATGCTGCAGGGACTCGCGTTTGAGCAACTGACCGGGCCAGCAGCGGCAGGCAACACCGGACCGGCAACTGTCCAGTTAAGTTGCGCAGGCTTCAAGGTGAGAGTGGTGGTGGCGATTGTTCCGCTGCCTGGGGTTCCATTGATGAGCGCACCAGTCGGAATCACCGTCACGCCTTTGGTGCTGGCGTTTCCGGGCCCCGCGTTAATGAATGCATTCATGGGGAGAACGTCGTACATCAATCCACCGCCCACCCGGATAATCGTTGTGCCCTTTCCGGTTACGTCCCAGGCCACACCAGCCCGCGGGCCAAAATCCTTGCGGTCGGGGCGATAGACCGAACCGATTTGCATTCCGACCTGCTCGAGTCCCACGGTTGGTTCCCAGTTTCCGAGCAGGTTGTTTGCTTCCGTCGGTGGCGCGTCGTATTCCCAACGCAGGCCAAGGTTCAAGGTGACTCGCGGCTTAATTCGCCAGTCATCCTGAACAAACGCCGCATAGCCCCATTGGCTCAAGGTGCGCCCTGGATAGCCGACGACAATCTGTGCTTTTGTGGGGTCGCCCGCCAGGAAGTCTTCTAGCGCTGTAGAACCCTTGAATGCCTGCTTACCGGAAAACGTGAATACTCCCTTGCCTGTTCCATAGCCCACCTGTGTTACCCGCCCGTCACGAATTTCTCCTCCGAACTTAAACGCATGCTTGCCGAGTGAATACGAAAGCTGATCAACTAAATCGTAATTCATGCTCGGACCGCGGAGGTTCGGCCATTGGTTGTTCGCGCCGAGTTGACTGAGCCCGGAAACGGTAATCTTGGGAAGACCACCCAGGAGGGGAACCGTAACCCCGGTGTTAATGCCGTAGCTCGTGGCCGGCACAGTGTGGTCGTTCGACTGAACCGGCGCGTAATAGCGATTGAAGCCAAACCGCAACTCATTCACCCAACGAGAATTCGGAGTCCATGCCCAGCGCGCCGCGACGGCCTGTGCCCGAACGTGCTGCTGGGCCAAAAATGCGGATTGGGTGACGAAATTGTCTTCCGCCAATCCCGTACCATTTCCGAAGAAATAGGAGCCTCCGAGGCTGTGGCGGGCATTAATGTTGTAATCGACTTTTCCGACTGCGTTGCTGGTGTTGTTCGTGTTCGGGAACCCGGCCTCTACCGAGGATGACGACGAGCTGTTGGGGCCATAGAGCGGTAACAGCTTCAGGCTCAGGGGACTCAACGCGATACCCTGGTTCGCTAGCGCCGCCTCCGCATCGGGAATGCTGACTTTTGCGCCGACGCCAGCAGCAGATGTGGGGATGTTCAAGGTCACCGCGTTTCCTACGGTGTAGCGCTGGTTTTCAAATCCGCCGAAGTAGAACAGCTTGTCCTTTACGATGTGGCCGCCGAAGGTGCCGCCCCACTGCTCCAGGCTCAAGGGCTGGTTCGGCTGGCCGGGTTGGATGAAGTAATTCTTGGCGTCCCAGGAATCGGTTCGGCCAAAAGCGTAGGCGGTGCCGTGAATGGCGTTCGTGCCGGACTTGATGCTCACGTTTACGACCGACCCCGGCTTCCAACCGAATTCGGCCTTGGGATTTTCCTCGACGTTGAACTCCTGGATGGCGTCAATGGGGAGGATCGTTGCCGCGTCTCCGGCGATGCGCGGAGAATTAATGATGCTCTGACCCGAAAATGCTTCGTTGTTGTCCAGGCCGTCGACCATGTAGTTTTGGTCCTCGGGGCGAATGCCGTTGGTGCTCTGGGTCCATGCGCCGCCACCGGGATAAATCTCCACTCCGGGGCGAAGCGAGAGCAGATTCTGATAATTGCGGCCGTTGAGGGGGAGCTCGTTTATCGTGTCGTTGCTAAGGGTGCCGCCCAGGGTTACGCCGGTCGCGTCGACCAGCGGAACGGCGCCCGTGACTTCCACCGTCTGGGTGACTTCGCCAGGGGAGAGTTGAATATCGACGCGGAGGTCCCTGCCGGTTTCTAGCAGAATGTCGCGGCGATCGACGGTCTTGAAGCCCATGACGGCAACGTGGACCGTATAGGTCCCTGGAAGCAGGTCCGGCGCGACATATTGGCCGCTTTGATCGGTAGTCAAATTTCGCACGACGCCTGTCTGGGCGTTGGTGACGTCGACGGTAGCGCTCGCGACTGCCGCTCCTGACTGATCGGAGACATTGCCGAGAATGCGGCCAGCGTTGGACTGCGGGCGTGCCGGCATGGCCATCAGAAGAGCGACCAGGGCGACCCATCCGACCTCAGAAATCCTCGAGAAGACGCGCGACGCACAGGCATTTCTACTCATGACCCCACCTCTTTCCTTTTTGAATAACGGAATCCCGCCCCGGCCTCTAGCAACCGCGCACCAGCTGTGTGGCGGTGAGTATCATGGAAATCCGATAGTGGTCAATTGCCGAATTTATATCGTTGCGAAGTTATTGCCTAAGGCAAGCAAATGGCGCGCCCGTAGATTCGGATGGTTCAGCCTTCAATGCGTAGCCTGATTCCAGATGGAAGGGCACTTTTCAGCAGCAGGATAGCGGGCTCTCCACTGATCATGTGAATCCAAAATCCTAATTTGAAATGTTTCGCCGATTGGGATAGAAGTATAGCTCCCTAAAAAAAGCACACGGTCCCTGGGTGGGGGCGTGGCTTTTTCCAGATAGGAGAAATAAAAACGATGCACAGTGCCGTCGAAGTGTATGCCAAGAGGGAGGTCGTTTTTCTGGCCGCATGCGGTTTCATCCTCGTAAGCCTTTTCAGTGCCCCATTCGCCGGCGCCCAAACCGCTGGAACGGGAACAATTTCCGGGACGGTTACCGATCCTTCCAGCGCGGCCATTGCGGGCAGCACCGTCGATGTGCGCAACGTGGACACGGGCATCGTGCGCTCGGTGCAGACCGACGATTCCGGCCTTTACTACGCGCCATTCTTGCAACCAGGACACTATGAAGTAGGCGCGACCAAGGAAGGATTCGGACGCGTGGAACGCAAGGATTTGTTGGTGCAAGTCGGAAGCAAACTGGGAGTGGATCTTTCCCTGCCGCTCAAAACGACGGCTGAAACGGTGACCGTGACGGGCCAGGCGCCGCTGATCGAGCCGGACAAGACGGATCTGTCGCAGACGGTTAGCCAGACCCTCAGTGGGAACTTGCCTCTCAATGGCCGGCGCTGGGAGAACTTCGTATTGCTTACGCCCGGCGTGACTACCGATGGATCGCACGGATTGGTGAGCTACCATGGAATCTCTGGTTTGATGAACAACAGCGCCGTGGATGGAACCAGCAACCAGCAAGCATTCTTTTCAGAAGATCGCGGACGAACCGGCGTTGCGTATACCTACAGCCTGGACGCGATTCAAGAATTTCAGGTGACTTCGAACAGCTTCAGCGCTGAATTTGGGCAGGCGGCCGGCGGCGTGGTGAACGCGGTTACCAAGTCTGGCACGAATGATTTTCACGGGGATGTCTTCTATTATCTTCGCTATCCCAGCCTGAATGCCCTGGATCCGACCAGCAAGTCCCAAGGTATTCTCACGCAATCCGAACATCAGCGGCAGCAGTTTGGCGCGAGCGTAGGAGGACCAATCGTCAAGGACAAACTTTTCTTCTTTGTAAACTATGACGGGCAGCGCCGGTCCTTCCCCATCATTTACACGGGGCCGTCGAATGCGCTCAACAGGTCGGCCGTTTCCACAGCCAATTGCACCAGCGCTATCATTCCCGGCATTACTACCGCGCAGTGCGCCGCGGCCGTCAATTACATCAACGGCAACATTGGGCCCCAGCCGCGGTTCGGCGACCAGGACATCTATCTAGGCAAGCTCGACTACCAGGTGAGCACGAACAATCACCTGAGCGTGTCGTTCAATTATATGAACTGGAAGGCGCCCGATGACTATCAGACCAACCCCACCTACTTTGCCAGCTCGGTTGGTCAAAACGGCTCCTATGGAACGCATGAGCGCTTTCTCGTGGGGCACTGGAACAGCGTGCTTTCCCCAACGATGGTGAATGACTTGCGGTTCCAATACTCGCGCGACTTCGAGTTCTATTCGGCGAATGCTTCCGGACCGAGCGTGGCGCTGGGATCTTCGAGCAGCGGAGGAATCTTTTCCTACGGCATGCCGAACGCCCTGCCTCGCCCGGCCTTCCCTGACGAGCATCGGCTGGAATTTGCCGATTCGCTCTCGATCGTTCATGGCCGGCACGCGTTCAAAGTCGGTGTGGATATCAGCCCCATTCACGAAGTGCTGATCAACTTGTTCCAGGGTGGGGGGATTTACAACTATGCGTTCAACGCCACCAATCCGGCTCTCACCTTTGAAAGCTGGACAGCCGATCTCTACCGTCTGCCTCTTACCGGAGACGGTGGCGGGCGTATCGGTCAGCACTACAGCACGTTTGCGCAAGCATTCGATCCCATTACCGGTGCCGGCAAGGACGACTTCTACGATGTGGACTACGGGTTCTATGGCGAGGACACCTGGAAGGTGCGCTCGAACCTGACCCTCAACCTCGGCTTGCGGTACGACATTCAGCGGGTTCCGCAGCCCCCCAAGCCAAATACGAGCTCGCCACTGGCGCAGTACGCCACCTCCACTCTCAATATCGACAAAGCGGATATCGGCCCGCGTGTGGGAGTCGCCTGGCAGCTTGCCAAGAACACCGTGATCCGGAGCGGCTACGGCATCTTCTACGGCAAGACGACCAATAGCTCGTTCTATGACACCCGTGTGGAGAATGGCGTGTACCAGCAAACCTTCAACTGCAATGCCAACTATCCTTCGACCGGCGGCCCGGCACCTGCGGCTGCGGCGTGCGCTCCGGTGTTCCCGAATGTTTTGTTCCCCGCGCCGGGACCGGCCCTTGCCGCGCCCTTTGCTGGGGCAGTGGCTCCGCAAGTTGTGGGCAGCTCGGCGGCCACTGCCGCGACGATCAGTTTCCGTGGCCAAGCTCCTGATTACCTGAACCCCATGGTGCACGAGGCCAACGTAGCCATCGAACAGCAGTTGCCCGGCAACACCAGCATCTCGGGAACCTATGCTTTCACGCGAGGCCAGCACTTGCCGGTTTGCGTCGACTTGAATCTGGCTGCGCCCACCAAGACGATTACCTACAACGTGCTGGCGGGCCCTTTGAGCTCCGCCACCACGTTGACAGAGCCTCTGTTTACCTCGCGACTGACGACTGCCAACCCGATTATCAGCACATGCCAGAGCGTCGTGCACAGCTTGTATAACGCGTTCATTCTGAGCGGCAAGAAGCAGTTCAGCCGCGGATTTGAATTTCTGGCCAACTACACCGTGGCCAAAACGCAGGATGACGGGCAGGTGCTAGGCGATACGGGTACATTCAACGGCAGTTCCGATGCGCCGCTGAACCCCTATAACCTTGAAAATGAATGGGGCAATTCCGACTACGACCAGCGGCAGCGGTTTGTTGCTAGCTTACTCTGGGCGCCGACGGTCAAATCGGATAACCGAGCCGTTCGCGACGCGCTCAACGGATTTACGTTTTCATCGATCATCACGATCGCTTCGCCGCTTCCGCAAAATGCGCTCATGAGCACAACCTTCACTCCTTGTGCGGTCGCGCTTGTGGGAACAGCCTGCCCGGCCGGCTTCGGCGGCGTCGATGGGGGAGTTACTGGAGGCGTTGAGCAGAACGCGAGCAACGCCGCCGGGCGGATTCCAGTGTTCCCGAAAAACACCTTCCGCGGCGCGACGCAAATTCGTACCGTGGATTTCCGCATCGGGCGGGATATTCCGCTGTTTAGAGAGCGCTACAAACTGCAGTTTTTCATCGAGGCTTTCAACCTGTTCAATCACCGAATCAACACCACGGTGAACACTGCGGCATACACCTACATAGGAGCCGGGGCTTCGGGCTGCGCCTTCGCAAACCCGTGCTTGAGCCCGGTTCCGACCTTCCTGACTCCTTCGGCCACCAGCAATAACTTGGTCGGGGCGCGGCAGTTGCAAATTTCAGGGAAATTCTTCTTCTGACCAGGCCGGCGCCTGCGGATTTGCCTAAGCAGTCGCCCATGGTGAGCGTTATAGGCGGCTTCCCTCGGTCCGATCGGCTAGTGCGTCTAGCCCGTTTCCAGGGGCTATAGCCGCCTAAGTCCTCCTTTTTCCCACTGTTACCCCGCCTCATCCACAAAGTGAATGGAAACGATTCATCCTTCAAGGGAAATCTTTTGCGCAGACTCGCGAATGCCTGGACTGAATGGAAACAACTTACACATGGCACGCGGGATGCATATCTACCAATGCGATTAAGCACTTAGGCGGCTGAGCACGCGGTGTCGAAGTGTGCCCGGCGGCGGCGAATTGGGACTCAAGGGGCGGAAGCTTGTCCGTCCATTGCTTAGGCCAGCAAACTTATGTCTAGCTCAAACCTCCCTTGGTTTGCCATCCGGGTCAAGTCCCGGTGCGAATGGGCTGTTTCAGAGGCGCTCCGCCAAAAGGGCTATGAAGAGTTCCTTCCCTTGTACTGGTCGCGCCGGCGCTGGTCAGATCGCATCAAGCTTCTCCAATTGCCTCTTTTCTCAGGTTATCTCTTTTGCCGGTTTTCGCTTGCCGATCGCGTGTCCATCGTGTCGATTCCTGGCGTCGTTCTCGTCGTGGGCTCTGGAAAGATTCCTCTTCCCATCGAGGCGCAAGAAGTCGAAGCCATCCGCAAAGCCGTCAATTCCGGGCAGAAGGTTGTTCCTTGGCCACGGCTGGAAATTGGGCGTGCGGTGAAGATCGAAGAGGGTTCGTTGCGCGGCCTGGAAGGTGTTCTTTTAAGATTCAAGGGAACCAACCAGCTGATCCTGAGCGTTCAACTACTCCAGCGCGCTGTCGCAGTTGAAATTCCCGAGAACTGGGTCAGCCCCAGTGTAAAACCGTCACCGGATTTGGGAATTGCGAAGAGCAGCTTAATCCCGCTTTAGACTGTCCGCTACGAACCTATCGGTAGAACCAAGAGCAAGTCGAGATAGCGCAGAAAGGACCCAAGACCCCAGTGCCAGAATACGGAGGCAGCCCACGGACTGAAATCATCACCTACCCGAAGCAGCCGCGGTCCGCAACCGCTGTTCCTCGAGTGCTGTATCTTGAACCGCTTAACAACGAGAATTCCTGGGAGCAAACCGAGCAATCCGCGTCTTTCGACGCCTGGGGAATTATCCTCAAGAGACTGCCGGTGATCGTGGCTATGCTGGTGGTAGGAACCATAGTTGGTTTTGCCATAAGCGTTTGTGAAACTCCCCTGTACCAATCCAAGGTTTCGCTCGAAATACAGAATCCCAACGACGCTCCTATCAATTTACCGATGGCGGATCTTCAGGCCGAATCGTCGCCAGAGTCATACCTGCCTACGCAGAGCATGATTCTTCAAAGTCGAACGCTGCACGAAAAGGCGCTGGCTAAGTTGTCGTCCGGAAAATTTGAGAGCGGTATTCCCGCTCGACAGGGTTTGCTCGCGCACCTTTTGCGGAGCAAGACAAGCTCGGCGAGGACCAATGGATTGCCACCTATCGAGGTGAAGGTCGATATCGAGAACAATACGAGAATCGTGAACGTGGTTTGCGACTCACCGGATCCGCGGATGGCGGCCAGTTACGCAAACACACTTGCCGATGTTTACATTGATTCCAACCTGCAGGCCCGCTGGGATGCGATCAATCGCGCGCGACAATGGCTCGCCCAGCAGTTGGACGAAGCGAGGGGCAAGCTGGACGATTCCGAGAATAAGCTCTCGGAGTATGGCCGTGCTTCCGACCTAATGTTCATCGGCGACAAGGAAAGCGCCGCGCAAGACAAGCTGAAGGAAATACAAGCGGCCTTATCGGATGCTCAAGCCATACGAATTGAAAAACAGTCGGTGTACCAAATCGCGGCCGCTACTCCTGCCGACGCAGTACCCCAGGTCCAAGACAATGTCAGACTCAATCAATATCAGGCGCAAATCGCTGATTTGCGCCGTGAACTCGCAGAGCTAAGCTCCCAGTACACGCCGGAACACCCTAAGGTGCAGAAGGTGCAAGCACAAATCAACCAGTTAGAGACCAGCTTTGGGGCCGAACGGCAGAATATCTTGACTCGCATTCGTAGTGAGTACCAAGCGGCGCTGATGAGAGAGAACCTTTTGAACGGCTCGTTTCGTCAACAGTCCGCGCTGGTTTCCGAACAGAGCCAAAAATCGATTACTTACAATATCCTCGAGCGGGATGTGGAGACCAATCGCCAGTTATATGATTCCCTGTTGCAGAAATCGAAAGAGGCCGACGTGGCGACCGCTATGCGGGGAAGCAACGTGCGCATCGTGGATATGGCTCAAGCCCCACCCCTGCCCTATAAGCCGAACGTCGGTTGGTATACCCTCTCGGGATCGCTATCGGGTCTCGGACTGGGGATGGTTTTGATAATGGTCCAGGAAGGTCTTGATCGCACCTTCAAGGGTCCTGGAGATTCATCAATCCATCTGAAATTGCCTGAGCTTGGAGTGATACCCAGCGGGAAACTGGAAGCTGCCAAGAATTTGGACGGCTTCTCTGCGGCCATGCGATTGCCCAGGGCGAACGCCACGGCGACTGCCGTTTCCCGCGACGTGGAGCTCATTTCTTGGAGGAACAAGTCCTCCAATATCGCCGAGTCATTCCGCGGGACGCTGGCCTCCATTCTGCAGTCCTCCGATAATTGCGTCGCACCTCGGGTGATGCTAGTAAGCAGTGCCAGCCGAGGCGAAGGCAAGACAACCGTGGTAAGTAATTTGGGCATTGCACTGGCAGAAATCAACCAACGCGTTTTGCTGGTGGACGGCGACATGCGCAAGCCGCGCCTTGGCGAGGTCTTTAATATCGAGAATGATTGGGGTCTTGGCGATTTGCTGCGGGAGAAAAGTTCCCTTCGGGATTCGCCCGTAGAGGCCCTGGTGCGCCCGACCTACATTCCCAATTTGAGCATACTAACCAGTGGGCGCAACTCCGCCGGGGCTACGAACCTGCTGTATTCGAGCCGTATGGTTGAACTACTGCAGCGCCTTCGCTGTGATTTTGACCACATTCTCATTGACAGTCCCCCGATGCTGTTGATTGCCGACGCGCGAATATTGGGGCGGTTAGTCGATGGGGTTATTTTGGTTTGCCGTGCTGGAAAGACACACCGAGATTCTGCCTTTACCGCGAAGCAGCGTCTGACCCGGGACGGCATTCCAGTTCTGGGAACAATATTGAACGGCTGGGACGTCAAGGGCTCGAGCCGCTATTCCTACGATTATGAATACTATCAGTCAGAGAAGTGACGTAGGTCTTCACGCCGGCCAGCCTGATCTTGAGAGGGAGCTCCGGGTGCGGACCAAGCGCAGCGTTCTCAAGCCGGTATTCGAGGCTGCTATCGCGGTGGTTGCCCTGCTGTTGCTTTCACCGTTGTTACTGGTAATCGCACTCGCAATTGTTTTCAACACCGGGTTCCCAATCTTTTTTAGTCAACCCCGAGTCGGACAGAACGGCACCCTATTCAATATCTTGAAATTCCGGACCATGCGCGGGGTGAATCATGGCCCTTCGATCACGGTGGGTGGCGATTCGCGGATCACGCCAGTTGGCAGGATTTTGCGGAAGTTCAAATGCGATGAAATTCCGCAGCTGTGGAATGTGGTTCGCGGGGAGATGAGCTTGGTGGGCCCCCGGCCTGAAGTACCGCAATACGTTGACATCAATAACCCCTTGTGGCGGGCGGTATTGAAGGCCCGGCCCGGCATTACGGATCCGGCCTCGATCAAGTATCGGGATGAAGAGTCGGTGCTGGCGAAAGCCGAGAACCCGATCGACTTTTACGAGCGGGTTCTTCTGCCTACCAAGCTGGCCCTTAATGTCGCGTATTTGGAGAAGCAAACCGTGTGGTCGGATGTGCAGATGATCTTGCAGACAATTCGCTGTGCAGTCTTTCCAGATGGCAGCAAGTAAAGGTGGCCTCGGGACTCTCCAATGACACAACCGTTCATACCATTCAATCGACCTGAAATCGATGATGCAGAAATCGCCGAAGTGGTGAGTACGCTCAAGTCTGGATGGCTGACGACCGGCGTGCGGACGGCGCAATTCGAAAAGGATTTCCAGGCTTACGCGGGCGCCAATTACGCTCAGGCTGTGAGTTCCTGTACGGCCGCTTTGCATCTCGCTCTGGCGGCGCTGAATATCGGGCCTGGCGACGAGGTCATTACGACACCGCTGACGTTTTGCGCCACGGTCAGCGTCATCATCCACGTCGGCGCGACGCCCGTGCTGGCAGACGTTCTTCCGAACGGCAACATCGATCCGGCATCCATTGCGGAACGAATTACGCCGCGCACCAAGGCGATCATCCCGGTTCATCTCGCGGGCGCGCCATGCGATATGGATGCGATCTGGAAGCTCGCCAAGAAACACAGCCTCTTTGTAATTGAAGATGCGGCACATGCAGCTGGAACCGAATACCACGGACACAAAATCGGTTCGTCTGAATTTCCAAGCGACGCTGTCTGTTTCAGTTTTTACGCGACCAAGAATCTGACCACCGGCGAAGGCGGAATGATTACCATGAACACGAAGGCTCTCGCCGATCGGGTCAAGATGCTCACCCTGCATGGGATCAATAAGGACGCCTGGAATCGCTACCGGGAAGATGGCAGCTGGTATTACGAGGTGATGGAGTGCGGATTCAAATACAACCTGAGCGATCTACAGTCCGCCTTGGGAATTCACCAACTCCGCAAGCTTGAAAATTTCACGGAACGCCGCACGCAGTACGCCGCGATGTACAACCAGGCATTCAGTCAGATGGATGAGCTGGAGTTGCCTGAAGCTGCGCCGCGGGGCCGACATGCTTGGCATCTCTACGCGCTTCGCCTGAGGCTGGAATCGCTCGCGATAGACCGCTCCCGCTTCATAGCGGAATTGCATCGTCGAAATATCGGTGCGAGCGTGCATTTCATTCCCGTGCCGCTTCATCCGTTCTTCAAGAAATGGTCGGATCTGCCTGAAAATCAATGTCCACGCGCTCTGAATCTTTACCCTCGACTCGTTTCATTGCCCTTGTATCCGGCAATGACGGAACAAGAAGTTCTCTACGTAGCTCGCACGGTTCGCGAGATCGTTAACGAAAATCGCAGAACGAATACGGCAATCGCGCGGTCCCGCACGCCGGAGCACGCGCAAACTGCCCGAGAAGTGACGCGATGAATTCCAAAATTCTGGCTTTCATCCTGGTTTTGTTGGTTGCGGGTCACCCTTGTTTGGCACGGCAAGCCGGTAGTCAGGGGAAACCCGATTCTCAGGCCGACGCGGGCGAGGTAATTGGCCCGGATGACAGCGTAACGATTACTGAAATCAACTCCGAAGAAATCAGCAAGAGCTGGCGCGTCAGTAGTACCGGCGACTTGGATTTGCCGCTGGTGGGCAGAGTGCATGCCGCCGGCCTCAGCACCGAACAACTGGCCGAAAACCTGACCGAAAGACTTAGACAGTACGTTCGCAACCCGCACGTCGTCGTTTTCATTTCCGAGTCGCGAAGCCGCCCGGTGGTGATCGCCGGGGCCGTCCACCATCCTGGAACATATCAGGCGGACAGCGGAACAACGCTTCTGGCAGTCATCCAAATGGCCGCCGGCCTGGATGCTCCTGGACCAAATCTCATCGTCACCCGCGAACTAAAATATGGCCCGCTACCTCTTCCGGGAACCGCCAGGGATGCAGACGGCCAGCATACCAGCGTCGAATTGCTCATCCAGGATGTTACCGACCCAAGCAATCCGGCTTCGAACCTGCAGATGCAGCCCCACGATGTCATTTCGGTCCTGAGCCAGCGCCATATGATTTATGTTGTCGGTGAAGTTAATCGACCTGGGGCCATTGAGTTGGTAACTCAGAACACTTTATCTCTGATACAGACCTTGGCGACGGCCGGTGGATTGACAAAACTATCGGCTCCGCGCAACGCCGAGATTATGCGCCAGGACCGCACGGGTGTGTACAAGATGCAGGGCAAGGTCGATTTGAAGGCTTTGATGACGGGCAAATAGAAGATAGGTTGTTGAGTCCCGGCGACATCCTCTTCGTGCCCTCGAGTACCCTTAAGTCCTACACTCAGACAGCGAGCGCTTCTTTGCTCACCACCGGGTCTCTGCTTCTTGCGCGTTTTTAAGCAAGAAAGTAACCGCTGTTCTTACTTCGCTGCGTCACCTTTTCGCCTTGAGCTCACACATCAGCGCTGATTTGCAAAGACGTCAAACCGCCGGGTTTGTTCGTTGGGAAGAACCTGGCGAACCCGTCGCTGTTCATTTTCATGTCAATGCTATTGAGTTGTTAGAGCGGGATGCTATCCGTGCGGGAGCCAAAACCACCGCCGGCATTTTGCTGGGGAAGAGAAGGGATGATGCGGGTCGTCCCGCATTCGTGGTCGAGAACTACGAGCCTGTTCCCGTCCCGACATGGCAAACGAGCGATTCGCCTTTCGGCGACCGGCGCCAGTTGAGCGCGCTGATCGATCGATGGCGTGCCCGGCCGAGCAAACGCATGATGGTCCTCGGTTTCTATCGCAGTTGTCCAGAGGGTGAAGCGAGCCTGAACGAAGACGATTTGTCGGTTCTGAATGTGAGCCCGGCGGAGTCCGAAGCGCTTTTTCTGTTCATTGAAACCAGCTCTGGCCGGCCCAGCAAGGGCCGTTTGTTCATGGCCAAGAATGGGACGGCGAATTGGGAGTGGAATCTAGTCCCGTTTAGCCGTTTACATATCTCCGATAGGGAACGTCCTTCGGCAGTCAAGGAGCCTGCACCGCAGAAATCTGCAGTCGAAAACGCCCGTTTGCCGAAAGAAGCGCTCGAGGAGAGTGTAGTCCTTGAAAATGAAGAGCCCCAACGGAGCGAGGTGTGGCTGCCAGGCCGCTGGCAATGGGTCGCTTTCGCCGTGGTGCTCTTACTGGCCCTGATCGTCGGTTTCTACCGGCTGCGGGCAATCTTCCTCCACTTCTTCGGAGTCGCGGACTGAACAATTCGTGGATGCGAACCTTGGGCTTAAGCTCGATCGCCTGGGGGCGGATTGGAAATTGAGCTGGAACACAGGCGCTATGGCGGCTGTGAAGGCAACCAGGGGTCAGCTGTTCATCACTGATGGTGTCCTGCAGAAGACCTTGGATCCGACGTCGCGACCTTCGTGGGGGAACGATTGTGTATTCTCCCCTTACCAGCGACGTCGTCCTGCGTCTTCAGGTTGATGCCGATGGCTCGGCCGAGCCGCTGAGCGAAGCGGTCAGAATCGTCGGGGGCCTGCCGACTACCGCGTTTGCGCCCGCCGGCCTGCCCGCGGATGCGTTTCCCACTGCTGCCTCTTCGCCATCTGGTCCGTTGCAAAATGTCGCCAGCCATCTACCGCCACTGCCACACCTGTGGTCGGACGCCCCGGGGCGATATCGACCGACTACGACGCAGTAGCTGGAAGCGCCGCGAAGAATGGTCGGGGCCGAACGTCAAAGCCGATGTTTTCCGACGAGATTTCGGTGAGATCAAAAGAGCTCCCACGATCGCCGGGCAAGACTGCGGTCAGGCCCTCTGCCAAACAACCTGTCGAGCTTGCCAAAAGCGTTGGCACCGCGGTCCCCTCACACCCGGCTCGTCCTGTTTCACCCTCGATTTGGTAAAATCCCAGTCGAATCTGTGCCGGTAATTGTAACTTCGCCATCTTCTCGTTTGACGGTTCCTGCCGCCCGTGGAGGCGGAGCTGTCCAGCCGGCGCAGTTGCTTACCAATGTGAATCCTAGTTACCCCGGGGGGCCAAGGATTCCGGGATTTCTGGATCGGTGGAGTTACATTTCAAGATCAGCCCGAACGGAGACGTGCACGATATTACGGTGGTTCGAGGCCCCATGATCCTGGCCGAGGCCGCCGTGGAGGCCGTTCGAGAACGCCGTTACAGGCCCGCGCGCGTTGGCGGGGTGCCTACCGAGACCGATGCAAGCGCAGTGTTTGACTTCAAATTGAACTGATCTTTCCATTCCGAGCTAACTCCCAACCGTGCCTACCTATACTGATCGTTTGTCGAAATGGCTGCGAAGACGCATCAAAGGCATTCATATGAGGGCCTTTGCGCCACTGGGGTTGCGCAAATCGTTCTTGTCACACAGGCTATTTCTAATTCGCCTGTGGCAGGGGCTGGTCATCGCAACGGCTCTCGCGGCGGGCTTTCTCGTACGATTCGATTTTGTTTTTCCCAAGAGTGAAGAGCGCCTGCTGCTCGAAGGGCTGTTCATTGCCTTGGTTCTGAAGATGATCGTTTTCTATGGATTCGATGTCGAGCACGGCTGGTGGCGATTTGTCGGACTCTCAGACCTGGTCAAGATTTTCAACGCCAATATAACGGCCTCGGTGCTGTTTACAGTCATGGCGTTTGTATTTATAGGTCCCGAATTCCCGCGCTCGGTGTACCTCGTAGATTTCTTACTGTGCTTCTTTGCGATCGCAGGTGGACGATTCGCCGTGCGTCTTTACCATGAGCTTGTACTCCAAGAGATGCACGAAAAAGAAGCCACCGGAATTCTGATCTATGGAGCTGGGGTTGCCGGGGTCAATGTCGTGAGAGAAATCCGCGCAAACCCGCCCTAGGTTATCGAATTGTCGGATTTATCGACGATAACCCTGAAAAGCGAAATGTCACTTTGGCGGGTGTTAGAGTCTTGGGAACCGGGGGCGATCTTATCCGCATCGTCGAGCGCTCCCGAAAACGCTCGACCAGCATCGATCAGATTATCGTTGCTATGCCCTCGGCCTCGGGCAAGGAAATCGCGCAAGCGGTCTTGAATTGCCAGCAGGCAGGGGTTCTTTGCAAGACCATCCCCAGCCTGGGCGAATTGCTGGCCGGACGGGTGCGCGTCAGCAATTTCCGCGAAATCTCCGTAGAAGACCTGCTGGGGCGTAAGCCGGTGCACTTGGAGCACCAGAGAATTCGAGAGTCTATCGCCGGTCGCCTGTGATCGTGACCGGGGCGGCGGGTTCGATCGGATCCGAATTGTGCCGGCAGCTGGTTCAGTTTGCGCCCAAATGTCTGATTGCTTTGGACCAGGCGGAGAGTGATCTGTTCAGGATAGAATCGGAACTATTGGGGACCTCTCGAAAGGCCAAAATCTACTCGGTTATTGCCGATATTCGCGACTATGACCGGGTGGAAGAAGTGATCCGTGAATACGGCGTTACCTCTATTTACCATGCGGCTGCTTACAAGCACGTGCCGATGATGGAGAACAATGTGATTGAGGCCGTAACCAACAACGTGATTGGCCTCGACAACATGGTGAAAGCAGCCTACCGCAACGGGGTCGACTCCTTTGTGATGATCTCATCTGACAAGGCGGTCAATCCCACAAACGTGATGGGGCTTACCAAGCGCGTCACGGAATTGATTGTCTCTTCGATGCCCAGCTCCGGAGAAGACCGCGGGACCAAATTTGTGTCCGTGCGTTTTGGGAACGTCCTCGGCAGCAATGGCAGCGTGGTTCCAATCTTTAAACAACAGATTGCCCGCGGCGGCCCGGTAACGGTTACACATCCCGATATGCGCCGTTATTTCATGACCATTCCAGAAGCCGTACAATTGGTGCTACAGGCCTCGGTGATGGGCAAAGGGTCAGAGATTTTCGTGCTGGACATGGGGGAGCCGGTCCGCATTGTGGATTTGGCGCGCAACATGATCCGGCTCTCTGGACACGAGCCTGATGTGGACGTCCCGATACAATTCGTGGGCCTCCGCCCGGGAGAGAAGCTTTTTGAGGAACTCTGCACCGACAGCGACGAGACGCAGCCCACCTGTCATGAGAAAATCATGGTTTTCTGCGGCCCGACGCTGCGGCGCGATTTCGTCGAGCAGTGGGTAGGCGAACTTCACTCGCTGGTCGCTAAGAGAGACCATGTTTCCGTCTCGTCTCACTTAGCCGATATCGTTCCGGAGTATCAGCCCAGCGGCAAATGGCAGGTGGCCTTGCAGCGTCGTACCCTGAAGGCCGCTGCCGGCGACTAAAAGGTATGCATTTCGATCGCAAACGGTGTTTCGTAATTGGCGAAGTGGCGCAGGCGCACGACGGCAGCCTGGGCACGGCGCACGCCTATATTGACGCCGTCGCCAATGCCGGAGCGGATGCGGTGAAATTCCAGACGCATATCGCCTCGGCCGAGAGCACGCCGCAGGAGCCCTGGCGGGTGCGCTTCAGTTATCAGGATGCCTCGCGCTACGAATACTGGAAGCGGATGGAGTTTACCGAGGAGCAATGGGCCGGCCTGAAGCGCCACGCGGAAGAGCGGGGGATTGAATTTCTGAGTTCGCCGTTCTCGATCGAAGCTGCGCGGATGCTGCAGCGGATCGCTATCAACGCATGGAAAGTGGCTTCCGGCGAAGTGGCCAATGCGCCGCTGTTTGATTACCTGATTGAGACCCGGCTTCCGATGATGGTTTCTTCGGGGATGAGTTCTCTGGATGAAATTGACGCGGCGGTGGCCCGCGTGCAGGGCGCCGGAATCCTGCTGGCCGTGATGCAGTGCACTTCGGCGTATCCCTGCCCGCCGGAAAAAGTTGGGTTGAACATGCTGGAGACCTTTCGCGGGCGCTATGGCTGCGCGGTGGGGCTTTCCGACCATTCGGGAACGATTTTTCCGGGGCTTGCGGCAGCAACGCTCGGAGCGGAGATCGTCGAGTTGCACGTCACGTTTGGCAAGGAATGCTTTGGTCCGGATGTGGCCGCCTCGGTCACGACGAGCGAACTGAAGACGCTGGTCGAAGGCGTGCGGTTCATCGAACGCATGAGAAGCAGCGCGGTCGACAAGAACCAGATGGCGGACGAAATGGCGCCGCTGCGAAAGCTGTTTACCAAGAGCATTGTTGCTGAAGTGGATCTGCCCAGCGGCGCAGTGCTCAAGGCCGAAAATTTGGCGGCCAAGAAGCCCGGAACGGGAATTCCGGCCGAGAAGTTGCCTCTGATGGTCGGGCGCAAGCTGCGGCGGCCGCTCGCGGCAGGCGAGATGCTGAGTGAGGAGCATCTCAGCGAAGAAGTTGTTTCGCAGACCTCGCGTTCATAACGATTGTCCATGAGCCAAGCAAACATTTTCGTCGTTCCCGGCGCGAAGGTTTTCGCCACAGACCCGAGCGCCCAGCCCGTGCCAACCGCGTTCGCCGACTTCAGCAAGATCAAGCCGGGTGCTGAATTCAAGTTTGCGAAGAGCATCACGGCGGAGGACGTCGAAGCGTTTGCCAAGTTGAGCGGGGATCGCAACCCGCTGCACATGGACGACAAGTTCGCGGTGCGCACTCATTTTCAGCGCCGCGTGGTGCACGGCATGCTGGTCGCTAATTACGTTTCAACCATGATCGGCATGCAATGCCCGGGGCCGGGCGCTCTTTGGAGCCAGCAGAATTTCAAGTGGCTTGCGCCCGTGTTCATCGGTGACGAAATCAGCCTCCTCATGAAGGTGACGCACAAATCGGAAGGCTCGCGCAGCTTGACGCTCGAGGTAAAAGCCCTGAACCAAGAGGGGAAGGTGGTTATGGAAGGCGAAGGAACCGTGACGGCTCTCGAAGAGCGCCAGCAACCTAAAGAGCCGCCAGTTACCGAACGTGTAGCCTTTGTGAGCGGGGGCGCTCGCGGGCTGGGAGCGGCCATCGCTACCGCACTTGCCCAGGCAGGCGCCATGGTCATCGTCAACTACTGCAAGAGCGGTGCGGCGGCCGAAGACCTCTGCTCTTTGATCCAGTCGAGTGGAGGCCGCGCGATTCCGGTGCAGGCCGACGTCACCAGGGCGTCTTCGGTCAGCACGGCCATGCAAAAAGCGCTCCAGGAATACCGCCGGCCGGTCAGCATCCTGGTCAACAACGCGGGCAGCTTGCCCGAACCGCGCCCCTTCCTGCAGACGACTTGGGAGGAAATGCAGGCCACGCTCGATGTGCACCTGCGCGGGGCATTTCACTGCAGCCAGGCCGCGATCCCCGGAATGATCGAGCAAAAATCCGGGCGCATCATCAACATCGGCTCCGCGTTCTCGCTGAATACACCGCCCGCCAACTGGAGCAATTTTCTGGTCGCAAAATCCGCCATGCAAGCGCTGACGCGCTGTCTCGCGGCCGAACTTGGGCCGCAAGGGATTCGTGTCAACATGGTCTCGCCAGGTTTGGTCGAAACCGAATCGATTGCCGGATTGTCTGAGCGGCTTCGCAAGGTGCAAGCCATGCAGACGCCGCTGCGCCGCCTGGCATCGCCCGCGGAAATCGCGGCCGTGGTGGCCGCGCTTTGCAGCAGCGCGGGCGATTTCGTAACCGGAGCCGAGATACCCGTCTCCGGCGGCTTGCAGATGTAACCGGGGTTTTCCCAAACCATGGCACACTCCAAAGAGTTACGCGAACAAGTCGAGAGCTATCTGGCGGAGGGCCGCTGGGAGCAGGCGCACGCGCGCCTGGGCGATTTCTGGCGCAAGGAAGGGCGCGCCGCGGCCGCCAGCTACGTGCTCGCCTGCTACGAGAAGATGAAAGGGCAGGTGCCGCTGGTGCAGACGCGCATTGCGCTTCTGCGCTCGATGACGGTCGAGCCGCTGGTGCCGATTCTGCGCAGCGCGGCGCTGGTCGAAGGGATTGAGGCCATCGTTCACCTGGGTCAGTTCAATTCCTACGCGCAGGAAATTCTTGATCCGACCAGTGAGCTCTATTCGTTCAAACCCGACATCGTGGTGCTGGCGATTCAGACGCGGGACATCGCTCCGGAAATCTGGGATGGCTACGCGGATCTTTCCGAGGCCGACGTGCAAGCGGCGGTCGATCGCGTGCTGCAATCTTTCTCCTCGTGGGTCAAGAAATTCCGTGCGCACAGTAATGCGTCGCTGGTGATTCACAATCTGGAAAAGCCCCTGGCCAGTCTGGGCACGCTGGAAACACAGCGGAAATCCGGGCAGCTCACCGCCATCGAACAGATCAACATGGGATTGCGCGCGATGGGCAGCGAACATCACGGAGTACACCTGCTCGACTATGACGGGCTGGTGGCGCAGCATGGCCGCGCGCGCTGGCACGATGAAGGCAAGTGGCTGATGATGCGCATGCCGTTTGCTCCCGACAGCATGCTGCCCATGGTCGGCGCGTGGCTGAAGTTCATCCATCCGCTAACGGGCGTGATTTGCAAAGTGCTGGTTCTCGACCTTGACAATACGCTGTGGGGCGGCGTCCTTGGCGAAGACGGCCTGGACGGGATCAAGCTCGGCGTCGAATATCCCGGAGCGCTCTATCGTTCCTTCCAGCGGGCCATCCTGGACCTTTATCAACGCGGCGTTTTGCTGGCCGTGTGCAGCAAGAACAATCAACCGGAAGCCATGGCGGCGCTCGAGAAGCATCCGGGGATGCTGTTGCGACCGGAGCATTTCGCAGCCTTCCGCATCAACTGGCAGAACAAGGCACAAAACCTGCGCGAAATCGCGGACGAGCTGAACCTGGGGATCGATTCGCTCGCGTTTTTCGACGACAATCCGGTCGAAAGGGAACTGATCCGCTCCGAAGTTCCAGAAGTGAAGGTAATCGCGGTTCCCGACCAGGTGCAGGGATACGCGCTGGCGCTTCGGGATTGCCCGTTCTTTGAGCGGCTGACGCTTTCCGCTGAAGACCAGGAAAAAACCAAGCAGTACCAGGAGCAACGCCAGCGCTCCGAGCTCGCGCACAGTACCGGCTCGCTCGAAGATTTCTTCCGCTCCCTGGAGCAGGAAGTGGTGATCGCCAAAGTGACGCCGGAATCGATTGGCCGCGTCGCGCAGCTTACGCAGAAAACCAATCAATACAACGTCACCACGCGGCGTTACACCGAGCAGCAAATCCAGGAGTTCGCCCTGCGTCCCGACTGCGGCGTGTACTCGGTTCGAGTCAAAGACCGCTTCGGAGACAACGGCATCGTGGGCGTGCTGATCACGCGTACCGGAGAGGATGTCTGCGAGATCGACACCTTTTTGCTGAGCTGCCGCGTCATCGGCCGCACCATCGAAACGGCCATGCTCGGCTTCCTCACCGACGCCAGCAAGGCCAGCGGCGCCAGCGTTCTGCAGGGATGGTTTATCCCCACCAAGAAGAATGCGCCGGTGAAGGATTTGTATGCCATCGCATAAGTTCCGACCGGTCGAGTCCAAAAACGAAGCCACGCTGTGGAGCTTGAATCTCGAAGAAGCAAGCATTCCATTTCCAGAGTGGATCCGGACTGAATATCACAAACGATTCCCGTACCCATCGAGTCGAAGAATCTCGTGCTTAGTAAAGTGCTGGCAGTGGCCACCGACGTATTTGAGGTACCCAAAGAACGGCTGGGCCCCGGTTCTTCTCCGGACACGATCGAAACCTGGGACTCGCTGCATCATTTGAGTTTCGTCGTGGCCCTTGAGCAGGAGTTTGGCGTGCAGTTTTCGCCCGAAGAAATCGAACAGCTTCTTTCCATCGAGCTCACCGCCGCGCTGGTGGAGGAAAAAGTGAAAGGAAACGGATCATCCAATGGCAGTGGAATTTAGATACGCACAGCTTGACGAGTATCCGCGCATCAGCAGTTTTCTGCACGAGCACTGGGCCAAGAACCATATCTATACGCGGGATCGCGCGCTGTTTGACTGGAGCTTTCATCGCTCCGGACACTGGGATCCCCATACCTACAGCTTTTCATTGGCCGTGGATGGTCCCCAACTGGTGGGGATTCTCGGCGGAATTCCTTTCACCCTCAATCGCTTTGGGGAGGCGTCGAAGGCGGTGTGGATTGTGAACTACGTGATTCGCCCCGACTATCGCAAAGGCGCAATGGCGCTGCAGCTTTTGAGCTCGTTCCGCAAGCCGGAGTTTTCGGCGGTGGTGGCGTTTGGAATCAATCCCGCGACGGTGGCGATTTATCAAGTGCTACGAGGCCAAGTTCTACCCGAGATTCCGCGGCACTTTTTGGTGCTGCCACAGCAGGGCGAGCGGATGGCCTGCGCTCTGAAGCTTGCCTATCCAGATTGGTCCGACGAGCGCGCCGCAAGCCTGATTTCGACCTTCGAACTGAGGGAATTGCCGGTGGCGCCGCTACAGATCGGAAACCAACTGCCGCCGACCTGGGATGAGCTGGACTGGCCAACCCACGCTGTGCGCACGATCGGCGCGGCGCGCGACGCCGATTTCCTCACTTGGCGCTACAAAGATCATCCTGACTTCGAATACAAGTTTCTGACGGTGGCGGAAGGGAAGAGAACGGGCTTGGCGGTTTGGCGCCTGGAAACCATTCGCACCGAAACGCCGCACGGCCGGAAGGATGTTGACCGCATCGGCCGCCTGGTGGAATTTCTTGCCCGCATCGCCCGCGAATGCTCAGGCGCTGTTCGGCGCTTTCGTTGGGGAACTGGATCGAGCCGGGGCCATGGCCGCGGATTTCTATGGCTACCACGGCGAAACGCGGAAGCAGCTGCAGGAAATCGGATTCAACGACGCCTCGATCCATAGCGATGGCGGCGCGCTGCCTTCGCGCTTCCAGCCCCTTGACGGCAAAGGCGGCGGCATCATGAGTGCGATCTTCCTGCGCGACGCGAAAACGCCCACCCGGGACGATTGCGAGTGCCCTTGGTATTGGACCAAATCGGACTCCGACCAGGATCGCCCCAATTAATTCGCCACAGCAACCCAGAAAATCAACCGGAGCCGAGTCCTCGATGAACCAGCCTTTACTCCACGTCGCCACCTATCATTACGTTCGCGATCTTCCCCGCACGCGGTTCCCGAAAATCAAGGGAATGCTTCTGGACGATTTTCGCAACCAGGTCAAGGCGCTGTCGGATGACTATGAAATGGCGACCCTGGAGTCGGCGGTGGCCTTCCTCACCGGCAAATACGCGCCTAGCCGCGACCTTTGCCTGATGACCTTCGATGACGGGCTGCGCGAGCACTACGCCGAGGTCACGCCGATCCTTGCCGAACATCACCTGCAGGGTCTTTTCTTTCTGATCAGCGCCTGCATGGAAGACGGCGTGGTCGCCCCGGTGCACATGAACCATTTTCTGATGGCCCATCTGGGATTCGAGACCTATCGTTCGGCGTTCCTTCAGACCGTGCAGGAAATGGGCTTTGCTGAGCAGACCGAGGTGCCGACCGACCCGAGCGTCTGTCAGAGAACCTACCCGCTCGATACCCAGGAAGTGGCGCAGTTCAAATATCTTTTCAATTTCCTGCTGCCGCCCAAGACGCGCGACTTCGCGGTCAAAACGCTGTTTGAAAAACATCTCGGCAACCAAACCGAATTCGGCGCCGAGCTGTATCTGAATTGGAGCGAAGCCCGCGAAATGCAGCGCGCCGGCATGGTGATCGGCGGCCATTCCCACGAGCACCGGCCACTGGCGACCCTCCGGTACCCAGATTTGTACAGGGATCTGACCAAAAACTGGGACCTGATTCAAAAGCACTTAGCGCCCCAGGACATCTGGCCCTTCAGCTATCCCTATGGGAAAGCAGATTCTTTCAACCGGAATACAGTGGAAATTCTTCGGCAGTTGGGCTACCAGTTTGCGCTCTGCACCGAGCCGGGAAACAACTTACCGGGCATTGACCGGTTCGCAGTTCGGCGGGTCGATTGCAAAGAGATTACTCGGAACAAGAATTCAGACTTGCACGATCTGGGCGGCGCCTGTTTGCAGCCCTGCCAATCCAGTGCTGATAGGCGGGCTCGAAATTGATGGGTGTAGCCGGAGCCAGGTCGGAGGTGTTGATGGCCGTTAGTCAGGTGGTTACCGAGCAGTTGAAACCCGCAGATGCGGGCGATCTTTCAGAACTGGTCATCGAACCGAAGCAGGGATGGACGAGTCTAAAGCTCGGCGAGCTGTGGGAATACCGTGAATTACTGTATTTCCTCGCTTGGCGCGATATCAAAGTCCGGTACAAGGAAGCAGCCTTAGGTGCCTCCTGGGCGATTCTTCAGCCCTTGCTCACCATGCTGATTTTCACCCTGTTTTTTGGCCGCCTTGCGAAAGTTCCATCCGATGGTATTCCCTATCCGCTGTTCAGTTTCGCGGGCCTTGTGCCATGGACGTTCTTTCTAACCGCGGTGCAGCAATCATCGAACAGCGTGGTAGGAAGTTCGAACCTGATTAGCAAAGTCTACTTTCCACGATTGGCAATTCCGGTGGCGACCGTCATGGCAGCGCTGGTGGATTTCGCAATTTCCGGCGTGGTGCTTCTAGCGATGCTGCTCTATTATCATCGCGCTCCGACGCTTCACATTCTCTTCGTTCCTCTGTTTGTCTTGCTTGCGTTTTTCGCCTCGTTGGGACTGGGGCTGTGGCTGTCGGCTTTGAACGTGAAATACCGAGACATCCGTTACGTGGTTCCTTTTTTGCTTCAATTTTGGATGTTCGCTTCCCCCATCGTTTATCCGACCAGCATGTTGCCCGCTCGCTGGAGGACTCTGTACGCACTGAATCCCATGGTGGGTGTTATCGATGGCATGCGCTGGTCTTTGCTTGGAACCCATACTGCTCCGGGGCCTGTAATTGCGGTTTCCGCACTGACCACGCTTCTTGGTGCGTTGGGCGGAGCCCTGTATTTCCGTAGGATGGAAAATCGCTTCGCAGATATCGTCTAGATACCGAGCGCGTTGCGCCTAGGACAACCATGAATCAACCGGCTGATGTGACGCTTGATAATAAGAATGCCACTCACAAGAGAAAGGTGTGTGTAGTGCTTGTGGACCGCGCCAATTATGGACGGCTCAAACCGGTGCTGCACGAAATTACCAAACGGCCCGAACTGCAGCTTCAGCTGGTCGCAGCGGGAACCATGGTTCTTGAGCGCTTCGGGCATCCGGTCCAGAACGTCAAAAACGACGGGTTCACCGTAGACGGGGAAATCTACATTGAGCTGGAAGGATCGACGCCCGCGACCATGGCCAAATCGCTTGGATTTGCCGTCGTCGAGTTCTCCAGCGAATTTCACCGCCTCAAGCCCGACGTCGTGGTGCTGATCGGCGATCGCTACGAAGCTCTTGCCGCAGCGCTGGCCGCAGCATACATGAACATCTGCATCGTGCATATCCAGGGCGGAGAAGTGTCCGGCTCGATTGACGAAAGCGCCCGCCACGCGATCACCAAGCTCGCACACTATCATTTCCCCAGCACGAAACGATCGGCACAATATTTGGTTCGCATGGGCGAAGTCGCCCGATTCGGTTCTCGGAATCGGTTGCCCGAGCAGCGATATCGCCAGGGTTCTGGTGCCTTCGATCAGCTCCGAGCTGATCAACAACACCGGCAGCGGAGCGACCATCGATCTGGATCAGCCGTTCCTTCTCGTGGTTTTTCACCCGACGACCACCACCTATGGCGGCGAGCGCAAGCAGGTAGAGGAGATTCTAGACGCACTGTCCAGGGTGCGAACGCAAACGATTATGCTCTGGCCCAACATTGACGCGGGGGCGGATCACATCAGCAAGGCTATCCGACTGTTCCGCGACCGCGAAGCACCGAACTGGCTGCGCACGATCACCAATCTCACGCCCGAACAATATTTGAATCTGCTGGCACACGTATCCTGCGCGGTCGGGAATTCGAGCAGCTTCGTCCGCGACGCCGGCTATTTTGGGACGCCGGTGGTTTTCGTGGGCGACCGCCAGGAAGGCGCGAGAAACCGACGAGCACGTCACCAGTGTCGCGCCGGTCGCTGCCCAAGTACTTCGGGCGATTCGCAAGCAGCTACGGCATGGGTCTTATGAGCCGAGCACTCTCTATGGTGACGGCTTCGTCTCCGGCCGCATCGCGGACGGTCTTGTTGAGCCTCGAACCCTACGTCCAGAAACGGCTGCATTACATCTACGACGAGGAGTATGGAACCGGCATGGCCATGCGCGTACTAGGAATCATAACCGCACGCGGAGGGTCGAAGGGCATCCCGCGCAAGAACCTCGCGTTGTTGCTCGGTAAGCCGCTGCTCGCCTACACGGCCGAGGCCGCATTGGCGAGCAAGAAACTTACGCGCACCGTCGTTTCCACCGACGATGCTGAAATTGCTAGCATGGCCAAGGCATGGGGAATGGATGTGCCTTTTTTCCGTCCCCCGGAGCTCGCGCGGGACGATACGCCTACGATCCCAGTCCTTCAGGACGTGGTGCGGAGACTTGAGTATATGGGTGAGTGCTACGACGCCATTCTAACCCTGCAGCCCACAAACCCGCTGCGCCGCGTCGAGGATATCGACGGCGCCATCCATCTGCTCGAACGCACCGGCGCCGATTCGGTAATTTCTTTCTCGGAAGTGGGCGAGCGCCACCCCGCGCGCATGAAGTTCATCGACGCGCAAGGCCGCGTAACCGACCCGCCGTTTAGCGAAGAATTCGAAGGCAAGCCCCGCCAGCAGCTCAGCAGGCTCTACCTCCGCGACGGTTCCATTTACCTGACCCGCCGCTCCGTGCTGATGGCGAAAAATTCCCTCAAGGGCGCTGATTGCCGCGCCTGGATCATCCCCGAAGAGCGCGCCCGCAATATCGACACTCCCCTTGATCTGCTGATCGTCGAGCAAATTCTCCTCCGCCAGGCGAAGGCCGAGCCATGCGTTCCGGCCCCGCTCGAGTAGTCTGGCAGAGGCTGCCGTGAATCGTCCCGCCATCTTCGTCTCTGAAAGCTTCCCGGTTTTCCCAGGCGGCGCTAGCTTGCCTGCGCTCGGTCGGAGAGGTTCACTTGGCCGAGGTGCGCGAGCGCGACGACCTGCTGTCGCAAGTTTTCTCGGCTGAGATTTTGTGGGTGCGCTTGCGTCACCGCATCGACGCAGAGGTCATGGCAGCAGCCCCTCATCTGCGGGCTATTGCGACCGCGACCACCGGCCTCAACCACATCGATCTTGAGCAAGCGCAGCGCCGTGGTATCCGGGTCATTTCCCTGTGCGGGCAAACGGATTTTTTACGCCACATCTATGCGACCGCTGAGCACACGCTCGCCTTGCTGCTTTCTCTGATCCGCCGCTTGCCGGCAGCCGCTGAGCACGTGCTGAACGGCGGATGGAATCGAGATCTGTTTGTCGGCCGGGAACTACATGGCAAGACAGCGGGGATTGTCGGCTATGGCCGCGTCGGACGCATGGTTGCCGGCCACCTGGGAGCCTTCGGGATGCGTGTGCAGGTCGCCGATCCGCTCATCGAACAACAGGTCCTGGATCCCGGCGTGGAAATCGCCTCGCTTGATCGGTTGTTGAAGACCTCCGATGTCGTCAGCCTTCACGTTGCTTTGAACCAGCAAACTCGCGGTTTCTTCGGTGCGCCTGAATTCGCGCTAATGAAACCACAGTCCTGGTTCATTAACACTTCCCGCGGCGAGTTGATCGATGAATCTGCCCTGCTGCAGGCGCTACAGACCGGTCGGCTCAGCGGCGCCGCCGTCGATGTGTTAGGTGGCGAACAGTCCTCCGGCATGGCGGCGCATGCCCTCACTCAGTACGCGCGAAGTCACGACCATCTGTTGATCACTCCGCACATCGCCGGATGCACGATCGAGTCAACCGAGAAGACCGAGAACTTCATAGCCGAAAAGATCGCCGAGTTTTTGCAGGGCCGTTGCGAACAGACCGCCACCGCAGCCGGTACCCGAAAGGATCGCAGCTAATGTGCGGGCTCTCTGGAATTGTAGGCCAGGGCTGGAAACGCGAGCAACTCGCGGCCATGATCGCAAGCCAGCACCACCGCGGCCCTGACATGGAGGGCAGCTACTTCGATCCGAGCGGTTTGGCCGCCTTGGCCCTCAATCGTCTGAGCATCCTCGATCTCTCCCCGGCCAGCCGCCAGCCCATGACCGACGCAGAAAGTGGTCTGACGATCGTACTGAATGGCGAAATTTATAACTTCCTCGAACTGCGCCAGGAACTGGCCGATTACCCCTATCACAGCCAGACCGACACCGAGGTCGTGCTCGCTGCCTACAAAAAATGGGGCCAGGCCTGCCTGGACCGATTCATCGGCATGTTCGCCTTTCTTATCTGGGACGAGCGGCAGCAGCGCCTGTTCGCTGCCCGGGACCGCTTTGGCGTGAAGCCGCTGCACTATTACCGCCGCAGCGGCGCGCCCATGCTGTTCGCCAGCGAAATCCAGACGCTCTTTGCGGGCGGCGCGCCCCAACGCATGAAGGCTTCGACCTGGGCCACCTATCTTGTGGACGGGCTGCACGATCATTCCTGCGAAACGTTCTGGGACGACATCTATTCGCTGCCACCCGGGCACTTGCTGACCTGGGACAACGATAAAGTTTCAGTGAAATGCTGGTACGACCTGGCTGCGCGGGTCGGTCCCGATTACGATTCGCGCCCCGACGCTGTCGTCGAAGAAGAATATTTCTCGTTGATGAAGGACAGCGTAAAGCTCCGCTTCCGCTCGGATGTCCCGGTGGGCATCAACGTCAGCGGCGGCCTTGATTCCTCGGTGCTGGTCGGCTTGGTTCAGGCCGTGCACGGTCCGGAGAGCAACATCGAGGCTTTCACATACGTAACCGGGCATCCCGAGTACGACGAGCTGCCTTGGGTGAAAATGATGCTCGCCGGCACGCGGCATCCATGCATCGTCTACCAGCTCCAGCCCGCGGAAGTTCCCGCCCTGGCTGCATCGGTGCACCGTCATCAAAGCGAACCCTTCGGCGGCATACCCACGCTGGCCTATGCTCGGCTCTTTGATCGCGCCCGGGCCGACGGGGTCACCGTCGTGATGGACGGCCAAGGCATGGACGAGCAGTGGGCCGGATACGACTACTACGCCACAATCGACCGCACGAATGGATCACCGGCATCTCCGATTCAGGGCACCAAGCAGCGCACCACTCGCCCGGAATGCTTGGTGCCGGAATTCCGGGCACTCGCCAAGCCGTTTATTGCTCCGCAGCCCTTTCCCGATGCCCTGCGCAACCGCCAGTACGCTGACACGCGCTACACCAAAATGCCCAAAGCGCTGCGTTTCAACGACCGCATCTCCATGCGTTCATCGATCGAGCTGAGAGAACCATTCCTGGATCATCGCCTGTTCGAGTTGGCCTTTGGCCAGCCTCGCGAACGCAAGATCGAGAACGGCACGCGCAAGAAGCTCCTGCGCGAGGTCGCACGCCGCCTGGTGACCGCGTCGGTGGTGGAGGCTCCCAAGCGCCCGGTGCAAACCCCGCAGCGCGAATGGCTCCGCGGAGAGCTTCAAGGATGGGCCAATACGCTGATTGAGGCCGCGCTCCAACACCATGGAAATGCGTGGCTTTCGAGCGATTGGTAAGTCACTTTGCATCAGAATGTTCACCAGCATC